>NC_011566.1:0-686666 GCF_000014885.1 Shewanella piezotolerans WP3 | reverse complement strand
ATGTTGATTCGAGCGAATTTGCCCAAGCTTGCCAACTTATATTGCAATGTACAGGTAAAGTCATCGTGATGGGCATGGGTAAATCAGGCCACATTGGTAACAAGATATCAGCGACATTAGCCAGTACCGGAACCCCTGCATTCTTTGTCCACCCGGGTGAAGCGAGCCATGGGGATTTAGGCGTTTTAAGCGAAAACGATATCGTACTTGCTATCTCAAACTCCGGTGAGTCAAGTGAAATACTAACCTTAATGCCCGTCATTAAGCGTATGGGACTGCCGATGATATCGGTCACGGGCAAACCTGATTCAAACATGGCAAAACTCGCTCAACTGCACCTTTGTATTGAAGTGCCAGAAGAAGCATGCCCACTTGGGCTAGCACCGACCTCAAGTACGACAGCTACTTTGGTTATGGGTGATGCACTCGCCGTAGCTTTACTGCAAGCGCGTGGCTTTACTAAAGATGATTTTGCGCTTTCTCATCCAGGTGGAAGCTTAGGCCGTAAGCTATTATTAAAAGTCAGTGATGTGATGCACAGCGGTAATGAACTGCCTTTAGTAAAGCATGATATTTGCATTACCGACGCGCTTTATGAGATCTCTAAAAAAGGCTTGGGCATGACGGCTATTGTAGATGCTGCAAACACCTTAGTCGGGATTTTTACCGATGGAGATCTGCGCCGGGTAATTGATGCTGAGGTCAACTTACGCACCACTTCTATTGCTGATGTCATGAGTAAAGGTTGCGTCACGATTACCGACAATGTACTCGCAGCAGAAGCGCTGAAAGTGATGGAAGAGAAAAATATTAACGGCCTTATCGTCATCAATTCAAAGCAACAACCTGTCGGCGCATTGAATATGCTCGATATGGTTAAAGCAGGAGTGATTTAACATGTCTAAACAAGGATTTTACGGACCAATCAGTGATGACGTTTGGCAAGCTGCCAGCAAGATCAAACTCCTGATCTGTGATGTCGACGGGGTATTTTCAGACGGCTTGGTTTACATGAGCAATGCCGGAGAAGAGCTTAAAACATTTCATACCCGCGATGGCTACGGTGTGCGCTCAGTCCTATCTAGTGATATCAATGTGGCAATTATTACCGGTCGCAAATCACAAATAGTAGAAGACAGAATGACGGCGCTTGGTGTCACTCACATTTACCAAGGTGTGGATAATAAACTCGCCCCTTACAATGAACTACTCGCCCTGTATGGTGTAACTCCTGATGAAGTCGCCTATATCGGCGATGATATGGTCGATCTTCCTGTCATGAAGGAAGTGGGTCTATCTGTATGTGTAGCTGATGGCCATCCATACGTTAAGCAGCATGCGCTTATGACCACCCATATTAAAGGCGGTCACGGTGCACTGCGCGAGCTAACAGATCTACTGCTGCTTAGCCAAGATAAGTTTGAGTCAGCTCATGGGATGAGCATATGAATCGCGTCACACTCGCGATAATCGCTTTATTTGGCACTGCACTCATCCTCTATTGGCAGGTTCAGTCTAAAAAAAGTGATCAAACGTTAGACGTCGATGCAAGCGAACAACCCAATTACATCATCGATGATCTGCGCAGCACAGAGTACAATGAAGCAGGTTTTGTCAATAGCAAGGTCACAGCCAAGCATATGGAACACTATGAAGATGCTAGCATGACTTACTTTACTGAGCCTGTTTACTTGATCTATCCCGATGATGGTCAAGCACAATGGCGCCTAAGAGCAACCAAAGGCAGCCATAACAATTTAACCGGTAAGGTCTCATTGCAAAACAATGTTATTATCGATTCAATTAGCCCTGAAGAGCCGATCCAAACATTATCTACATCCTATTTAGAACTCGATTTAGATACTATGATAATGACCTCTGATGAAATTATTCACGTCACTGGCAATGAATTTGTTATTCAAGGCACAGGTCTTTATGCTGACCTCAATGCTCAAAGTGTAAAGTTGATCAGCGAAGTCGAAGGGATCTACGATGCTAAATAAGCTGTTCAAAAAAACCAATATACTCACTCGTGCAATCACACTAAAGGCCGAGTAGAAGGAAGTTATGAAATATAATCAATCCATACTTGCAGGTCTATTGTGTCTGCTCAGCATTAGCAGCTATGCCGCTGTCGATGACCTTAAACAAGAGGTCAAAATTGCCGCTGCAAGCCAAGAAGCCGATATCAAAAACAATCAGGTTATCTTTTTTGGCCCAGTAGAGGTGACTCAAGGCTCAATTAAAATGAACGCTGATGAGTTACGTGTTTTCTCTAAAGAAGCGAACTCTGGAAAAACACTGGTTGCCACAGGCAATCCAGCAACCTATACCCAAATAATGGAAGATGGCCGCCCCGCAACAGCAAGTGCTAAAGAGATCCGTTACGAACTCGCGACCAGAACCTTAACTCTTTTAGGTGATGCGACACTCGAGCAAGAGGGTAGCCAGGTCACAGGTAATCGCATTAAGTACAATATAGGTTTACAGCAACTTATTGCTGAAAGCACCGGCGAAGGCAATGACAGAGTAATCACCATCATTCAACCAGAAGCCTACCAAGAAGAGACTCCTGAAACCCCAGCTGAACCGATAGAAAAGCAGGAGCAGCAATGATCCAAAAAACGCTTATGGCACGCAACCTAGCTAAGAGTTATAAAAACCGTGCAGTTGTTCAAGATGTGAGTTTAACGGTAAAAACCGGGCAGATCGTTGGCTTACTCGGCCCAAATGGGGCAGGAAAAACCACAACTTTCTATATGGTTGTCGGTTTAGTGCAGAGTGACAAAGGGCAAATATTTATTGATGAGGACGATCTAACCTTAGATCCTATGCATCTTCGCGCACGAAAAGGTATAGGTTACTTACCGCAAGAAGCAAGTATTTTTAGAAAGCTTTCAGTCCGCGACAACATCATGGCAGTGCTACAGACTCGCAGCGATATTGACAATGAGCAGCGTGAGGCGCAACTAGAGAGCCTGCTTGAAGAGTTTCATATCACTCACATACGTGACAGCCAAGGCATGGCACTTTCAGGTGGTGAACGCCGTCGAGTTGAAATTGCACGAGCGCTAGCTGCCAACCCAAAATTTATATTGCTTGATGAACCCTTTGCAGGTGTAGATCCAATTTCGGTCATCGACATTAAAAAAATCATTGAGCAGCTAAAAAGCCGCGGCTTAGGTGTGCTAATTACTGATCACAATGTTCGTGAAACATTAGACGTTTGTGAGCATGCATATATCGTAAGTCACGGAAATCTCATTGCTGAGGGTACGCCTGCTGAAATCTTAGACAACCAGCAGGTTAGAGCAGTGTACTTAGGTGAACAATTCAGGCTATAGTTAATCAACAACATGAGCGTTTAAAGCGCGGCACTAGTTAAGTATACTAATATAATCATAGTGTTGGCCCTTTATGCTCTCTTCGCCAAATTAACGAGCTTCAACGTTTAATTACAGTGTAGGGAATAGCGGTAAGATGAAAGCGTCACTTCAGCTCAAAATGGGTCAGCAGCTAACCATGACTCCACAGTTACAGCAGGCAATCCGCTTACTGCAACTGTCCTCTTTAGAGCTGCAGCAAGAGATCCAGCAAGCATTAGAGTCAAATCCCCTACTAGAATTAGATGAAGAGCAATCTGACAGTGAACCTGTCAGCAATGAAGATCGCACCACCAGCGAATCCGATAGCTATTCAGAATCCGATAGTGACAACGATTACAGCGCCAGCGCCGAAGTTGATCCCCAGCAAGATAGCGCTGCAGTAGAAACCTCTGATGCATTAACCCAAGATTCAATGCCAGATGATCTGCCGATGGATACCACTTGGGACGAAGTCTATACCGTTTCTTCAAATGCAAGCTCTGGCGGTATGCGCGATGACGATATGCCATTCCAAGGTGAAACCAGCGAAGGCTTATATGAGCACCTTGAGTGGCAAAAGAACTTAACACCATTTTCCGATAACGATCTTGCTATCGCCACCGCCATTATTGATGCTATTGATGAACGTGGTTACCTCACTCAAAACTGCGAAGATATTCTTGAGGCAATGGGCGACCCTGAAATTGAGGTTGATGAAGTCGAAGCCGTACTCAAGCGCGTGCAGCATTTTGACCCCATTGGCGTTGCCGCTCGCGACTTAAGCGAGTGTCTATTGATCCAACTGGCCCAATATGCCGCTACCACACCGCATATTGACCATGCCCGCCTACTCATCAAAGACTACTTAGATTTGATTGCAGGACGCGACTTTAGACAGTTAATGCGTAAAACTAAGCTTAAAGAAGATGAACTACGTGAAGCCATTAGCCTGATCCAAACTCTCAACCCAAGACCAGGGTTAGCAGTCACTCGCAGCAAAGATGAATACGTTATTCCCGATGTATCAGTGGCCAAAAAGAAAGGTCGCTGGGTGGTTGAGCTAAACCCAGATTACATGCCTAAAATTAATGTTAATCAGCACTATGCTTCAATGGCTCGCAGCACTAAAAGCCAAGCCGATGGCCAGTTCATCCGTGGTCATTTGCAGGAAGCTAAGTGGTTTATTAAAAGTTTAGAAAGCCGTAATGAAACTTTACTAAAGGTCAGTAACTGCATTGTAAAATTCCAGCAAGGCTTCTTTGAGTATGGCGATGAAGCCATGAAACCAATGGTTTTGAATGATATCGCAGAAGCCGTTGAGATGCATGAATCCACCATATCAAGGGTTACCACTCAAAAGTATATGCATACCCCCAGAGGTATTTTCGAATTAAAGTATTTCTTCTCTAGTCATGTCGGAACCGACGACGGTGGAGAGTGCTCATCAACAGCTATTAGAGCGTTTATTAAGAAGTTAGTCGCAGCTGAAAACCAAAAGAAACCATTAAGCGATAGCAAAATGGCGCAACTTTTGGCAGAACAAGGGATAAAAGTTGCTCGTCGTACTATCGCGAAATATCGTGAAGCAATGCTGATCCCGCCCTCAAACCAACGTAAGAGTTTATAACTCAAAATTAGGCACTTGGAGGAATTTTCTATGCAAATTAACCTTACTGGACATCACATCGAAATCACCGCATCATTGCGTGGCTATGTAGAAGAAAAGTTTACAAAGCTTGAACGTCATTTCGATCAGATCAATAATGTCCACGTCATTTTGAATGTAGAAAAAATGCAGCAGATTGCCGAAGCCAGAATTCACCTTAAAAAAGGTGAAGTTTTTGCTACTTCGGAACATGCGGACATGTACGCCGCAATCGACTCCCTGATCGATAAATTAGATCGTCAGGTTATTAAACACAAAGAGAAGCTGACCAAACATTAACGATGGAACTATGTACCATCCTGCAGCCGGAGTGCACCACCTGTGCCACTCCGGGCAGTAAGAAAAAAGTACTGGAACTAATCAGCGACATTGCCGCTGTCCAGTACCCTACTCTATCTTCACAAGAGATATTCGAGAGCCTTTTGGCACGCGAAAAAATGGGTAGCACAGGTATAGGCAACGGTATCGCAATCCCGCATGGGCGATTGACCAATATTGACCATCCATTGGGCATATTAATCAAATGCGAAACACCGATCTCTTTTGACTCGATAGATAAACAGCCGGTCGATATATTGTTTGCACTTTTGGTTCCAGCAGAGCAATGTGAGCAACACTTAGCCACCTTGTCTTCAATGGCTGAAAAGCTTAACGATAAAGCTATCGTTAAGCAGTTGAGAAAAAGCACCAGTGAATCAGAGCTGTACGATTTGATCACTCAATAGCTAATGACTCAGGTCCTTAAGTAACCTTATGTAATACAAATAGGTTATTTAAAGACCTTAGTATTTATGACAGCAATATTATTTATTATCTCCTTCTTGCCTAAGCTCTTGCTTTCACCAATAAAAAAGTTAATCTATACCCTTGTACATCTTGTAAACATATATAATACCAATCTGTATAAAGATTTGATCGCTCAGCGAGAGTTTAGCGGCTTGAGGTTAGGTCATTAAATGCTCCTGCATTAAAGACCTCCACCGTATCTGAGCTCCAAGGGTGGTGGGAATACCTTAAGCATGTCAGGAACATGCTTGGCCATGTGGTTTGCAATGAATGAAGAGCATAGTGAGAATAGGTTCAAGTTCATTAACGCAGCATCAGAACCGCTATGACTCGCCTGTAAGGAGTGTTTTGACTTGCGACTTCTGCATTGAGTAAACTCATAAGGGAATAACCATTATGTCATTTATTCGCCTTGAACTAGTTCGTAATAAACACTCTGAGTAGATCAACTTCTTATACTGATTGGTATAAAACACTCACTCTAACTTCTATCAGGTAGTCAAAAGATGAAACTCGTTCTTGTCTCTGGTCGTTCAGGCTCTGGTAAATCCGTTCTTCTAAGGATGTTAGAAGATCTCGGCTATTATTGTGTCGATAATCTTCCGTTACCTATGATGGGAACGCTGTTAGAGCAGCTAACGGGTAATTCAGAGCTCGTAGCAATTAGTGTCGATATTCGCAATATGCCAGAAAAAGACACAGAGCTGGAAAAGCACCTAACGAATTTGCCCAAAGGTGTCGAGCTACTCAGTTTCTTCCTAAACTCAAGCGATGAAGTATTGCTTAAACGCTATAACGAAACCCGACGACTTCATCCACTGTCTCATTCGAATATTTCGTTAAAAGAAGCCATTCAGCTTGAAGGCCGTCAGCTAGAGCCATTAGCAAAAATAGTCGACCACTATATCGATACTTCAAACCTCAACATTTACGATCTTAACGATCAAGTTCGTGAAATTTTGTTGGGTAATATTGATAAAGAGCTAATGATCAAGTTTGAGTCTTTTGGATTTAAACATGGTATGCCTACCGAAGCCGACTTTATGTTCGATGTTAGATTTCTACCTAACCCTCACTGGGAGCCAGAACTAAGGCCAATGACAGGGCTTGATAAGCCGGTGCAGGACTTTCTCAATCAACGCCCATTGGTGAATAAATTTATCTGGCAGATAGAAAATTTACTGCGTACATGGCTGCCAGACTTAGAGCGTAATAATCGCAGTTATTTGACCATTGCTATTGGTTGTACCGGAGGCCAACATCGCTCTGTGTATGTAACCGAAAGGCTTGCTGAACACTTTAAAGATGGACGGCATAAAGTGACGACTAGTCACCGCGAGTTAAAAAATGCCAAAGATTGAACGACAAGTTACCATATGCAATAAGCTTGGGCTTCATGCCCGAGCCGCAACTAAACTTGTGGTGTTAGCTTCTGAATTTGATGCTGAAATCACAATAATCCAAGGCGAAAAACAAGCATCAGCTATAAGTGTACTAGGCTTACTAATGTTGGAGACTGGAATGGGCAAATCCATAAAGCTAGTTGCCACAGGAGCAGATGCAGAGCTAGCGTTAGAGGCTATATGCCATTTAATCAATGCCAAATTTGACGAAGACAGTTAGCCCTATTTTCCTGTAAAATTTATCCTTTTATACCTCTGACACCAATCCAATTAATTCAGTGAGCTATTTCTTGAGCCGATTGGTATTACTTACGTTATTATATGCGCCTTTTATACGAGCCTGAGAGGGATCCATGCCGATTGAAGTCTTAGATAATGAAACAACAGATCAACGCCTCAATCAGCTGAATAAAGCATTAGGCAGCGGGATGTTCGTCCATGTCCGCAATATGCTGCAAGATATGGCAGCCACAGATATCGCCTTTATCCTCGAATCTTCGCCACCTCGAACACGTCAAGTCCTCTGGCAATTGATTGACCAAGAGCATACCGGTGAAATTCTTGATGAGCTAGGCGAAGAACTCAAAGATAGCCTGATTAGTCAAATGAGTCCTGAGCGAGTTGCTAAAGCCGCCAAAAGCATGGACACCGATGACTTAGCCTATATTTTGAGAAGCTTACCTGACAGTGTCTTTAATGAGGTGCTGCAGTCGATGAGTACTCAAGATAGGGTGAGAGTTGAGCAAGCACTCTCCTACCCTGAAGATACCGCCGGCAGTATTATGAATACCGATACGGTGACCTTAAGGCCTGACGTCAATATCGATGTGATACTTCGCTATTTGAGAATTCGCGGCGAACTACCTGACGCAACCGATATGCTGTATGTGGTCGATAAGCATGACCGTGTACTGGGTGGTGTCCGTATTGCCGATCTACTGACTTGTAATCCAGATTCCTCCATTAGGGATATTATGGCAGCCGATGTGGAGCCCATTCCCGTAGGCATGTCAGACAGCGAGGTCGCACAGCTGTTCGAACGTCATGACTGGATGTCAGCCCCGGTCATTGATGATGACAACAAACTGCTTGGCCGTATTACCATCGATGACGTGGTTGATGTTATCCGTGAAGATGCAGAACACTCAATGATGGGTATGGCGGGTATGGATGACGATACCGATACCTTTGGCCCGGTGCTGAAAAGTACTTTTCGCCGCTCATTGTGGTTAACGGTTAATTTATTTGCCGCATTACTCGCCGCTTCTGTCAGCAACATGTTTGAGGGAACCTTGGAGCAGTTCGCCACCATCGCTATTTTGATGACCATTGTCCCCAGCATGGGTGGTGTAGCAGGTAACCAAACCCTAGCTCTGGTTATTCGTGGTATTGCCTTGGGTCAAATTGGTCAAAGTAACTCTAGATGGCTTATCGGTAAAGAACTCGCCATTGGCTTCCTCAATGGCATACTGTGGTCAGTTCTAGTTTTTGCCGCCGTTTGGGCATGGAAAGGCGATATCACGCTAGGAGCAACTATTGGTGGCGCTATGTTGATTAATATGACGGTAGCAGGGCTTGCTGGTGCCAGTATTCCACTTATCCTCAAAAGGATGAAAATCGACCCTGCACTCGCTGGCGGTATGGTTTTAACGACAGTGACCGATGTGATTGGCTTGTTTGCTTTCTTAGGCCTAGCCACCGTGTTCTTATTAAATTAACAGGCTTAGCTGACACATAGAAAATGCCGCCTTGATAGGCGGCATTTTTGTCAGGTTATAGCTATCAGAAGCTAAAGCTTTAACGGCGCACTAAAACCATAGTCAGCTAAAATAGACTGGCCTTTTTCAGATAGTACAAACATCGCTAGCTTCCAAGCATCTGGTTTGGCAGCCTTTAATACGACTAAGCCATAATTTGCCCCCACAGCCAGCTCATTAGGCAACTGCACCACCTTAAGATTGGGCACCTCTTTTTGCGCCAACACTGCATTAGTGCAGTAAGTTAAGAAGATATCAGCGCGATTGTTCTCCATCACCCAACCATAAGTGTTACGTCCCATAGGTGCTTTTTTACTGCTCTCGCCACCAGTGAGTTGCAACGCTTTAGTTTGTAGTCGAACTTGTGCACCAGCACTTAACCCATCCGCTTTCGCAAACACCTTCCATGCATAATCACCTGAAGGATCAGCTTTGGGCGTAGATGTACCTAGCCTTATATCGCTACTAAGCATCTTCTGAAGTAAATTTTCGCTATTGAGATCAACATCTGCCTGCGCAATGGCGCACATCTGATTTTGAGCAAACATCACCACGCTTTCAGCCAGTTCATTTCGCTTTAACGTTTGCGGGTGCTTAATATTGGCTGAAGCTAAAACATCGACAACCTCACCAGCCTCAATCCGCTTTCTCAGCAGGCCTGAAGGTGCAAAATCACTATTAACCGCTTGCCCTGATTCTAGCTGGTACGCGGTAACAATATCTGTCATAGCATTTTTCAGACTACCGGCAGCACGCATCTCAATAGGCGCTGCGGTGACGGTAAGAGGGAAGATTAATAGTGTAGCTGCGCTCCATTTTTTCATGTTTGATTCCATAAGTAACTTTGACGCGATAATAAACAAAGCGAATAGAAAAGCAGATCAAAGAACATTTTGCGGTCAAAAACAATCCGCAATCTCCCAGCGGCCAACTCTATATTCAAACACTTGAAAGCGATCACTCGAAAACCTAAGCCATGAGACAAATAGTCGCATTGAAATCGCTAATTTTAACCAATAAAAAAGCCACCTAATCGGTGGCTTATTCTGTAAATAACGCTGATAGTTATCAGTACTAAGACTAACTTAACGGACTAAGAATAATCTCAACTCGGCGGTTTTCAGCTCTACCCGCTTTGGTCTCGTTACTTGCAACAGGTCGATCTTCACCAACACCATGAGAAACCACTCTGGCTGACGGCACTTTACGGCTCATCAAGTAGCTTGCCACTTCGCTGGCTCTCACCTGTGATAGTCTCATATTGTATGAGGCTGCACCTGAACTATCGGTATGACCCATCACATTGAGTTTGGTCTCATCATACTCTAATGCAACTAAGGCAACGCTGTTTAGCACTTGCTTTGCTCGTTGACTAAGATCGGTTTGATCCACGCCGAAAGTCACATCGTTTGGCATATTCAAAATAATGGTATCACCGCTACGAGTCACACTCACACCCGACGATTGCAGCTGCTTACGCAGCTCAGCTTCCTGCACATCCATGTAGTAGCCAATGCCACCACCAAGCGCAGCGCCAGATGCAGCGCCAATTAACGCACCTTTACCTCTATCACTTTTGCTTGATGAAGCGACACCTATCGCAGCCCCCGCTAATGCGCCAATCAAAGCCCCATTAGTGGCTTTAGCATTTTGGGATTCATTACTATATGGATTGGTTGTCTGACAACCTGAAACAAACACTGCTGCAACAATACAGCTAGCGATTGCACTACTGTGCTTAATACTCATAAACATTACTCCTAACTGTCTTCATGCTAATAAAGACGACAACATATCGAGTGAATTCGTTAGCAGTATATAAGCAGCAGGTGAATAGACAATGCCCAATGTGACAAGCGCTTTAAAAACGTACAACTCTCTGGTTATCCCGCTCTGCACCACAATCAAGCAAGCTTGCACCATCTTGTAACTTCAATCACAGCTCCACTTCAACTCTCAAATTGAAGCGGGGAAATAACGCATTGTTTTAATATAGAATAACCCTATTATTTGAATTTGGCACAAAACAAGCATAGCTACAAAGCAGTATATATACCCATCCGACCTGAAAATGCAGGATTCAGTGGGAGTTTAATGGGCTTTAGTCACAGGTTCATTGCTTCATACTGCACCTAAGCACCTACATTTATGTCGGCGAGGCATTGATTGCAGCTAATGGTCGCTCCCTTGGTAAAATCAATAACACAGAGTAAAGCCCATGCTTTTTATATAAAAACGCCCATCGAAGAAGGGGTTGTGCAAGCCCACTTCGTTGTTGCGGCAACTAAAAAGGGAATAACCATTTCCACGTTAACGCACCTAGCATTGAACTAGCACAACACCTCTGAAACGAGCATTTTCAAGTGGGATGGATATATGAGCGCTATAGAAAGTGTAAATGCAGAATAAAATGACTGAGAAAATTATCAGAAAACCAGCAAGAATTTGCCACGTTAATTAAACATCTAAGCTTCATCCTGTGGAGTGTAGAGCGCTCAACAGCCCGCTTGTTAGCAATATAAAGAGGTAATCAATGACACCAATAAAACATGAACTCAGCCTCAGGATTATCGACGAAGTTAAAAATAATCGCAGATTATTGTCTGACGTTGCTAGGCAGTACGGCTTACCAACAAAAGCGGTTTATCAACTTGTAAGTCGAAGTGAACAGCCTGAAAGCCGCTTTAAGATATTAAAGTTAGAGATTGAGCAGCTGCGTAACCGCATTAGCAAACTCTCGAATGAGGTTTGTCGGATCTGTCGTTAACCGTCCTTACCGCAGAGGTCAAGCATAGCGTTCCGCCCCAACGGCATGACAAACTATCGTCATAACAATAATAACTCAGCCGCTAATTTCGCTTTTACCCCTGCACACTTTTCCTTTATTAATCACTCCCGCGTCACAGAAAGCCTGCAATAAATTCAGTTACGCTGTTACACTTAATTACATATTCCTCCAGAGGTAACCGCAATGGGGACTGACTTTACAAATCCAGTAATCAAGACAACTCTAATATCAATAGCTGTGGTTTTCATGCTTTCAGGCTGCGTTAGCCAACATGATTTGATGGTTGAGAAAGGTTTTCCACTTCCCTATGCCGACGGTTTTGATGACGGTTGTCATAGCGGTAACAAAGCTGGCGGTAGCTCATTCGACGAATTCAAGAAAGATGTCAATCGCTTTAATAATGACAAGCAATATGCCCAAGGTTGGTCAGATGGCTTTAGACAATGCGAAACAGAACAAGAAGCTGCACAGCGTCAAACTAGAATGCTCATCGAGCAACAGCAGTTGCAAGAACAGAAAAAAGCCAACGATATAAACCAGCAACGAGCACTAGAGCGAGAAGTGATGAAAGGCATCGATACTGACGCCCTTAAAAGCTTAGAAAAGCAATAGCCAAACAAATAAGGCGCTAGATTTGCAGTAAGTCTAGCGCCTCACTGAATGATTAAAAAGTGCTGATGAGGTACCCTAACGGTTGAGAATCATCCTTGTGTAACACCATGGTGTGGTTACCCGCACTATCAAACGATATTGGTTCTGATTGATAGAGCAAAGTCAGCGTTTCATTGTCATCTTCAAAAACGACATTTATCTCATATTCTCCCGATGCGATACTAAGCGTCTCCAGTTCAGTGAACTCAACATAGCTAAGTTTATATTCAGCAGACTCAATAGTTTCTGTGGGTTTAACGAAATAGACATCAAGCGCCTCATAATCAAAAACCAAATTTGCTAAATCAATCTGGTGGGTAAAAGCACGAGGACGATGATCATGAGTCAATGTCATCCCCTTGGTCACGCCAGCTGTATCTTGATACACCAATATCGTCTTGCTTTCATCTTAGTTAAAAGTCACCAATAGATTGTTCGCCAGTATTTCATTGGCACTATTATCAATAATCGTCACACCATAATCACTGTAGCCAATAGCGGTAAACTCACTTAGCTCATACTGCTCAAGATCATACAAATGTTGTGTCTCTTGGTTGCTCGACATAGTGATATCAATTTCTTCGGCATTAATCAGTGCATTGAAAACACGATACTCAGCATTAGCATCAATATTGGCATATTGGGTCGGACTACCAGTTGAATCAACGGCATCAATAGTGAGCTTAGGCATTCCAGGGCCATAACTGTTACGGATCACAAACTTATAAACAGTATTAGACGATAGATCCAACGTTGCCGTTGTATAAATAGGCACACTTGCCCCTGTCTCAGCCAGATAAAGCACATACTCGCCAGTATCAAACATCACTTCACCGGAATTGCTTTTATAGCTAAGCGAGTCCAACATAGCGGCAGCGTTAAAATCTTCCCCCTCTTTAGCAAAGTAAACATCATAAGTGGCTTCACCTACTGCAGCATGAGCCACCAAGACTTGCATTTTGCTGTAGTCATCACTGTCATCATCATTCAACTCGTCCATCTCTGTGCGGTCATACTGAATGTCTAATAACTCTGGTTCACTATAGTCCCCCGTCAAAACAAAGAAATGCTCATCACCATTCGCAAGCGACAAACTTGAAGTGTAAAGCGATATTTCATCACCAAGTTCATCACTGCCAACGACTTCCATTTCAACCGTTCCAGTACCGTAAACATAGCGCGGTTGAGAATCTGCGTAATCAATTGCGGTATATTGATAACCGTCTAAAACTAAGGCCGTTGCCGTACTATTGGGTGATGCATTGTAATATTGTACGTATGCTTCGCTGCTTGAATCGCTTTCATCATCTGAGCTACAAGCCGCAACAGTAGCCACTGCTAATAAGAGACAACTAATATTCCGTGGTGTTAAATTCATTTATTTTCCTTAACCAATTAATGACAAACTCATTACCTATGACCAATGATTTACGTCAAGAACTGTCAGCAACTGCAATGTAAGGAAAGGCTATATATAGCTTTGTAAATTAGGGGCTATCGCTCCTTCGAGCTTAGTTTTTGTTCGATTCTTTAGCGTAAGGAATAATGCGTTTAGCACAAGGCTTGAGCGATGATGCTTAGCGAGCTAAGTGAAAAGCTTATAACGCAAAACGACCCCCGAAGGGCCGCGCTTCTTGGCTATTTTTACTGCGTTATAAGCAGAATGACTAAACCTCATAACCTCGGCCTTGTTGAAATAGCCAATAAACTGCGGCAAAAACAACCTTGAAAGATTAATAGCCCCTATAGTTATTTTTGTATTTGCGCGAATAAAGGCATGGATGTCGCGGTAAAGTATGTGACTAAAGCGTAAGAGAGGATGCTTGTGACAACCCCTAATATACCCGTTCTACTTGAAGATGCAGGATTCAGTGGGAATTTAATGGGTTTTAATCACAGGTTCATTGCTCCATGCTGAACCTAAGCACCTACATCCATGTAGGCGAGGCATTGATTGCGAATAATGGTCGCTCCCTTAGTAAAATCAAAAACACAGAGTAAAGTCCATGCTTTTTATATAAGCCTTGCCTTAGCTGGCGAAAAAGACCCTAAACTGATTAGCGAGGGCTTTATCATCTTGTTTGCCGTATTTAATCAAGATGTCCTCTTTACCATCACCATTTAAGTCATCACTTTGCAGCATGCCACCATCAACAGGTAGTTTTAAATCGTGCTTTTCAGCATTGTGACCAAAAAGACTATCGCCAGCAGCGCCGAAATAGATCTTTAGCGTGTCTTCATCATCTGACAAGATTAGATCTTTTAGGCCATCGCCATTAAGATCCGCCAGCTTGACCACAGGACTGCCACTTTGTCCTGAACTCAAACTAAAATTAAGCTCAACCTCTTTACTCACATTAGACTCTTCCGCAAAACGTCCTTGATCATCCATTTTAAACAGGTGCACATCTTGATCGATACTGCCTGATAGCAGAGCACCGATGATCTGTGATACTCCGATATCAAACCCAGCGACCATCACCTCGACTTTATCGTCACTATCAATATCAATAAACTGTAATCCAGTTAAGGTTCCCTCAGCTTTAACAACGCTATTGGCTACTTTTGGGAACACTAGCTTGCCCTTTTGATTCTCGCCGAGATAAACCTCGTAATCGTTCGCCCTATCGAATACGCCAGAACTTTTGGTATAGCGCACCACAAGATCGGTAATACCATCGTTGTTGATGTCCTTAAGCTCTTCCACTTTACGATACACCAGCTCACTCTGGTCAAGCTGCTCACCATAAGCATCACGCTTATTCCACCAGTCAATACCGCTGATCGGTTGTCTAACAGATACATACTCAGCAATTGGGTTAAATAGCCTGTCTTCTGTTTGGCTATACAGCTCTAACTCACCCTCACCAATTTTAACAATATCAACTAAACCGTCCAAGTTAATGTCAGTAACATAGAGCTTAGACTGCGTGTAGGTAGCACCATCTTCAAATAATCGAGATTGCGGCTTTATCGGCAGCAGTTGCTGCTTAAACTCGCCGTTATCTGCAATTAATAGCTGCACCTGATTAAAGTCGTGGATCAAAATATCGTCTTCACCATCTCCATTAAGATCCGCAATAAACTCTCCCTCACTGAGGTAGTCTGGGCGCGATTTAAAGGATAATGAGTCAACCTTCGCGATGGCAGTAAGCTCAGCCCCTCGGCGATCAGATAATGGATTAAAAACATGCAGCTGGTCTTGCGATAAAAAGTAAAGTTGTTGACTCTTGCCCTTTTGATATTCAGTGATATCAAAAGTGTGTAGAGCTTGCGGTAATGCCAGCTTCATTGCCAGCTTGTATTGCCCCTCTTCTAAACCATATACAGCCATCCAGCGCTGACTTAAACCATCAACGCCAAAAGCGACCAGTTCTTTACCTGCACTGGGCAACAGATCTGCTGCCACGATCGGGTGGGTCAGATTAAAAGGCGCATTTAATGTTGTTTCCGTCAGCGTCAATTTAGGTGTTGATTTAGCCTCTGCGGGTGAGACGACCGCAGTAACGAGCGCCAAACTCACTCCTAAGCCTTTTAAAACCGATTCCATGTTGTTCTACTCCATTAGCTATCACAAAAGTACAGTCCATGAAGCTAGCGGTTTTAAGCGCAGAGTAAAAGCAAATTTAACAGTTTGTAACATATAGCAGCCTTTTTAACGGATTATTCAACCTCAATCGCTCTAAATGTCCAAAAATTGGCTCCAATCCAATTCAGTATTAATCCAAAAAGCACGCCAACACTAAACGCTAAACTAATGCCTAACCAAGTCTCCCCTAAGAACAATGTCGCCAAATAAAAGCCGCTTAGATTAACAATGGCAGCAGTACATGACACTGCAATAGACTTCAACAATTGTTCAGTTTTAGCCCCTTGCTGTCGCTCATGAAAAGTCCAGCAACGGTTGCACCACCAAGACAGCAGCATAGCGATAGAAAACGCCGCCACCCTTGCTGCCAAAACTTGCAAATGAAGCAACTCAAAAAACAGATAGAACAACACAGCATCCGCAACAAATACCGCCGCTCCCACCAGCAAGAATCGCCCCTCTTGTTGATGGGATTGCCATATTTGCTTCAGAGACTTTAATGACTGCGACGACAAAGCAGTAATCCTCGGTCTTTGTTATTGGCGACTTTTGCGCAAGCTTCAAAACGGTTGTCGATTTTCGAATTATCCACCACCAAATAATATCGACTTTCGCTCGCTGCAATCTCAGCCAAAGAGGTTATCTTTTTAGCTAAACCTGCACTGTAAAAGCGAGCAGAGAAAGGTTGCTTATTTAGGTAGTAAGTAGGCAGAGTTTCCGCTCGTTGCTGTAGCAACCAGCGCTCACTCTTGTCTTTTGCTGAACCGAAATAAATGATCGCAACCGCTATCATTAATAAAACCGCGATAGCTATTGCGACCTTATGCAAATGCGGGACTTGAGAACCACGCCACGCAAAGGTAATCACTAGCGCTAACGCTGGGATCCCTGGTAATACATAGGCGGGCAGGATATTACCAGCAAGCGTGAACAGCACCATAGGCGCTAGCATCCAACAGATGAGGTAACTGGCAAGCGCGCCGTCGTTACTGTCACATCCTTGCTCAACGTGTTTAGGTGCTTCAACATAGATTTTATACAGAGCTTGCGGTAAAAATACCGACCAAGGTAGCGCGGCGCCAATGAAATAAAGCCAAATGGTGCCACGTGTTTGATCGTGTGCAGTGCCATAAAGATCTCCCTGCCAGCCACTATCAACAAATCTAGACCAATGCTCACCGACTATAAAATAGTTCAAAAAACCAGGCGTCGCACTTTCAGCCAAAACATACCAGGGCAGCGCAATGGCCAACATTAATAGCAATCCAGAGACGAGTGGAGTACGTTGCCATAGCAATTTCCAAGGTCTGAAGACTCCATATTGCCACAACAGCCATAGCCCGGTACCAATTGCAAAAATGACTAGAGCCACAGGCCCTTTAGCGAGCAGTCCAATCGCCAGTCCCACAAAGCCGAGATAGCCCCAACGCAGTTCGCCTTGCCAGCATAAATAAAAGCCAACCATCGCCATCGTCAGACCTAACGTTAACGCCATGTCAGTCATGACCGCACCTGCGCTGACAATAAATACAGCTGTAGACGCTAAGATAATCAATGATGGTAAAACAGGCAATCGCTGCTTCTCAGCGAAGGTTGCTACCACGGCTAAGGTCAACATTGCCGCTATCCAATGGGGAAAACGCACTGCAAATTCAGACACACCCAAAATGACAATTGACGTTGCACTCATCCAAGTGTGCAGAGGTGGTTTCCCCCAAAACGGCACATCGTAATCAAACAAAGGAGTAACCCAATTTCCCGTCTCAACCATTAATCGCGCCATTTCACCATAACGGGCTTCAGTGGTATCCATCAGCGGATATAGAGGCAACAGCAGTAATCGGGTTAATACCACCAACAGCAGTACAGCCAGACTTTTCTGCCCTGTGCTCAATGCTTGCATTACTTCGCCTCCAAATAGCTGACATTACTTTTGGCTGCCTTCGTTGTAGCGGAGGCTTTATTAGGTTTGACTTGTGACAGTGATTGCCTAAAAGCCACCTCCTCTATCAAATACAGTGGTCGCTGCTTCACCTCGACAAACACCCGCCCTAGATATTCGCCAATCAAACCTAGCGCTAATAACTGAATGCCAGCAAGACCCAACTGCACCACCATCAATGATGGGTAGCCCGCGACGCTCTCGCCATAGATCAGCGTTTTACTCACTACCCATCCACCATAAGCAAACGCACTAAATGCAGTGAAAACGCCACACCAAGTTGCTATCCGCAGCGGTTTAAAACTAAAAGAGGTTATGCCATCCATCGCCAAGCCAAATAGTTTGCCGTAATTCCACTTTGTTTCTCCAACAAAGCGAGGGTCTCGATCAAACTCCAAGGTCGTTTGCGAAAATCCCGGCCAGCTAAACAATCCTTTCATAAAACGATTACGCTCAGGTAAAGCTCTAATGCTATCCACTACTTGACGGCTCATTAAACGGAAATCCCCCACATTCTCCGGCACAGGAGAATCCGACACCCAGTTCATAACACGGTAGAAACAGCTGGCAGAAAATCGTTTAAACCAAGTTTCGCCCAACCTTTTACGACGTTTCATATTGACGATATCGTAACCCGCTCGCCACTGCTCAAGCATCAATGGGATCTGCTCAGGCGGATCTTGAAGATCAGCATCCAACATAATCACTGCCAGCCCACGAGCATGCTCTATACCTGCTGACATCGCCGCCTCTTTACCAAAATTTCGGCTCAACTTTATACATTGGTATTCATTATTTGCTAACGGCAACTGGCTTACCTGTGACCAAGAGTCATCACTACTGCCGTCATCAACAAATACAATTTCACTGCTCTCATCTAGCTCAGCTAATACTGCTGTAAGCCGGGATAAAAGCGGCGCTATCATCTGCGACTCATTAAACAGCGGTACTATCACTGACAAACACATTTCAGTGCGATTGCCGTCATTCACGCGAGTGTATGTCATGCGAGCCCCTAATCAACTTCATTTTGGAGTAGCATGCCAGTGATAAGGTGAAGAAAATGTCATTGACATTTTTTCGACAAAAAAAGTGCTAAAGTAACCAATATCGAACAGAACCATTGATTAATTGCCATGACACTTAAACTACTCATTATCGAAGACAATATAGATGTCGCAGGCATTCTTGGAGATTACTTCGAGGCTCAAGGTGCAGAGCTTGATTTCGCAGATAATGGCGAACTGGGTTTATCATTGGCACAAGCGTTTGATTTTGATGCCATCATATTAGATCTAATGCTACCAAAGCTTGACGGTCTCAGCCTATGTAAGGCACTACGTTCACTCGGCTGCAGCACCCCTATTTTGATGTTAACCGCACTTGATAATAAATCAGATCTTCTCACCGGTTTTGATTGTGGCGCCGATGACTATTTAGGGAAACCCTTCGATTTAGATGTCGTTGACGCTCGAGTAAATGCACTGATAAAACGTCATCGTGGTCGGGTGGCACAAGGGGTACTTAAATTTGGTGATGTGGAAATCAATATTGCCCAGCATCAAGCCTATCGTCAGCAAATGCAGTTAGCACTGACACCAACGACCTACCAAATATTACTGTTATTGATAAAACATGCGCCAAATATAGTCAAACGTGAACAGATAATTGAAGAATTATGGGGCCAATCCCCCCCCAACAACGATATTTTGCGCAGCCATATGTATCAATTGCGCAACCAACTCGACAAACCCTTTAAAACCCCGATGTTAGCCACGGTGCCTAAAGTAGGCTTCCGCTTACAGTCAGAGGACTAATCGTGCTAAATAACTTAACAAATAGAGCACCTTTAGCAGCGAGTTTGCCACA
Source organism: Shewanella piezotolerans WP3 (assembly GCF_000014885.1). Lineage (NCBI taxonomy): Bacteria > Pseudomonadati > Pseudomonadota > Gammaproteobacteria > Alteromonadales > Shewanellaceae > Shewanella > Shewanella piezotolerans. The sequence continues at coordinate 666,850 of NC_011566.1, read as the reverse complement.
CAAATTGATGTGGTATTTTAGTGCCATCGCGTTAATGATAGGCCTAACACTTTACCTTTGTGTTGTGGGGTTGTCGCAGTGGATAGAAGATGAAGTAAACCAACGAGAATTGGCAAGCAGTGCGCCTTTTGCCATCAAGCAGTTTCAGCAAGGTGCTAAGCAACCGCTCAAAATAGGCTTACACGTTAATGCCTATTACTCGGCAACACTTATTCCACAACAGTATGGTGATTTAAGTCAATTTCCAGCCGAATTCTTAGGCGAAGTTGTCGACAGAAACCAAGCAGGGTTTCTCCATGAAGTGTTCAACTTCAAGTCATCTAACGAAAAAGACCCAGCTACAAAAAGTGAAATTTTTCTCTATCGAAATCAATTTGAACTCAATGGCGAAACGGTACCACTTTACCTAATAATGCCATCGGAAAATGTCGAACTGAGCCAAAGCCAATGGAATGCAATTAATCTGTTTGTATTCAGCTTTATATGTGTACTGTTTATGCTATTTGGTTTTGCTATCCATAAACTAAGCAGTCGATTAGTAGACCCAGTAAAACAGTTAGTAAAACAGCTTAAGTCTCCCACCAAACACAGCACATTTAGTGTAACGCCACAATCTGCGGCCGAATTTCGCGATCTGGCCAACACGCTCAATGATTACCGCCAGCAAAATGAGATGATGATTAAGCAGGAACAAGCCTTCGCCCGCTATGCGAGCCATGAGTTAAGAACCCCTTTAACAGTCATCAGCGGTGCGGCAAAACTACAGGAGCAAAATAATGCGGCAGAGTTTCAAGCCCGTCAACGTAGTCGCATTCAACGTGCTGCACTCGACATGCAACATACCATTGATGCATTGCTTAACTTGGTTAAACAGGAAAATGCCACCAGCAGCACCGCGCCTAGAACATTACAGCAAGCTGAAATTGAGAGTATCACTCAACCACTGCAGGCATTAGCAAATAGTAAAGGCATCAAGCTATCGATTGATTTTAAGCAAGCGCCAGTCATTAAGCCTACCCCTGCCGTGTTACGGATGTTGCTAAGTAATCTCATCAGCAATGCAATAAACGCCAGCGACTCTGGAGAGATAACCATCTCAGTCAATAGCGATGAAATAACCATTAGCGACAAAGGGCGCGGACTATCGGCATCAGAACATGACAGCGCCAATGGACATGGACTAGGCTTATTGATTGTCGATAGTCTTTGCCAGCGCTATCAATGGCAATTCAGTTTATCCGATACTCAACCGACTGGCTGCTGTGCTCGATTAACCTTACCCCAAACAGATAGCTAACGTTCTGGCTCCCAACGTAAAAAACAACTAAGTGCCAATCGATAATCGATTGGCACTTATCCTTTGTTCCTAGCCTTGACGGGTAAAGCGGTATGACTGGATTTGCACCTCTTTGCCATCAATCACCGCATAGCTGTCTACCAAAAATACATCTTGCCCTGCAAACCTAAGCTCTAGACGCATTTGGCTACGCTCATTTCCAGAAAAGGTTTGTCCGTTTGCCCCCACAGGGTAGTAATTGTAACGTTGCAGCTGCGGTTGGAACTCCCCCGAAAAGCTTAGCTTACTGTTGTCATTAAAGTCCGTTTGTAATTGATAGCCCTGCGCAGGAGTATATGACAACAGAACCAGTCCATTTAGGTTCTGCTCTACACCTGACACCTTTAAGTTCTCTACTGATAACGTCGCCGCGGTGGTTTTACTTAGGCCACCTTGAGCAATACCGGTTGCTTCAACGCGCTCTCCTTTGCTATCCAGTGCCCAAATATTCACTAGCCATTGCCCACTAAAAGTATCTAAGCGGTCCCAGTTTTGCGCTATTGTTGCTGGCGCTGCTGCTCCACCCACTTGCGCTGCAGACAAACCATTTATATTAATGCTCTTGCTGGCATTCTCGTTGCGATGATCTTCTCTGTCATTGGCATAATCAGCACTCGCGCCGGCAACACCACCCGCGGCAGCGCCAACAGCCGCCCCTTTTAATGCAAGGCTAGCATCTCCCGCAACAGCGCCCATTGCGAGCCCTAAAATGGCGCCACCTGCTACGCCAGTTTTAAGGCCACGATTACTGTCACGCCCGTCCTCACCAACGCCCTCACTGCTTGCACAAGCTGTCAATACGCTCAGGCTTAACGTAGCTAGAATAATTTTTGAATACTTGTTTACTGTGCTCATAGTGTTAGACGCTCCGTTGATAAAGGTTTTGTCAGCCGCTGTCGTTGAAGACACTAAATGTGTAGATTGTGTATTTGAAAAAATAGTGTTGCTAGACATAAATTTATCCTCATAAGAATATGTGTCCCCCTGTAAATGCTGCTAACTTAGGGGAAGTGGTAACGCATTGATGACTATTAAACCTGTAATCTAAAAGTGCTATTAGGGCATGGCGATGAAAAAAAAATATCCCAATGCCTAGTTGAGATCAGATTGTTCCGCATTGCTATTTATCGAGACAAACAGAGGGAGTCAGCATGAAATCAGACAAGTTTGCAGGCATTGCAGATTACATCACTCAGCGACGAGCCCAAAAGTCCTTGTCACAAGAGGCGCTAGCTTATGCTCTGATTGATTATCATGAATTGTTTGCGGATCTCGACTCCTTAACAATCAGCCGATGGGAGCGAGCAAAGGTCAGTCCTAATCTGCGAAGGCAGGTAGCGCTTATGGAGTATTTTGGCGACAAACCCCACACACTATTATGTGATCCAGCCTTTGAGCTTAAACAGTTACCCTCGCTCGATGCATTCAACAAAATGTTAGATCAACAGTTCAAGTACAACCACGTAATGGGAGCTCACCCCTATATTTCCCCCGAAAATATTAGTTTCGACAAGCTGTGTAAGCGCGCCGATGAAGCAGCACAAATGTATGGTTGGATAGCCAACTATCACACCAACCTCAGTCATGGACGAGAGCAATGGAGTCAAAACTTCATAAAATCATTAGCTGATGTAGACTCAACTGAAGTCTCTTTTTATCTGGTTAATGGTTTGCTCGCTGGCCACATTTTTATGGTCAAAGTCAGCCAAGAAACTTTTGATCAACTGCTTTTCGGTAAGCTCAAAGACAATGAGTTAACACCTGCCCACCTCATAGCGAGTGACCAACCTGGTTGCTTATACATGCTAAGCACTTATCTAGGGGGAGCCCATGTATCAGAGGACTTCGTCGCACAGCTACTATTTACCTTGGTTGAAGATCCACAGAACACCTCTTTTGGTTATAAAGCGCGTTCAGACATAGGAACTAAGCTAATGGATTTTCTCGGGGGCGTGGTAGTCCATACTGGAGAAGTATTAACAGAACGTTTAGACGGTGCTAAATACCAAGGCAAGCGTCGCAGCTATGTTTCTTTCAATCTGCAACGCCAGGTGCTGATTGCCAGCCCACTTTTCCTAAATCTCATCCGTAATAGCAAATAGTCATTATTTTTTATTACAGATTTCTTTAGATCTAAGTTGATTTTGGTCAGAAACCAACTTAACTAATATCAAGGTTGCACGGAATCGCGCCTGTGGTCTGAATCAGAGACTAAAAAAGGAATATAAATATGATTGCACTCAACACAGCAGAGATCGACATTCACCATGACATCTGTGAAAGCTGGCAAGAGATGGTCAATTTGGTCTCTGAAATATCTCGCATCCCCGCCACGTTAGTCATGCGAACCTACCCCAGAGAGATAGAAGTATTTATTGCCAGCAACACCCCCAACAACCCCTATAAAGCTAAAGATCGAGAACGCTTAGGTATTGGCTTGTATTGCGAAGCGGTAATAACAGGTAAGAAAGAGCTAATTGTTAACGATGCAACTCAAGATCCAAATTGGGATACAAATCCGGATCTTAAGCTCGGTTTGATTGCTTACTTAGGCTTACCTATCTGTTGGCCCAACGGCGACATATTTGGCACCATCTGTATGTTAGACTCGCAACCCACTCAGTTTGATAATCCGACGAAACAACTGCTCACTCGCTTTAAGTTGAATATCGAAGCCGATCTTAACCATGCCTATCAACAAGCACTGTTAGCTGAAAAAAGTGACCATTTAAGTGAAAATTTGCAAAGTGGTAACCACAATTCAGAAACGGTGAGACCGATAACACATCGACGCTCTGTTTAAGCAAGCAATGTCAACTTGGCAAATTGCCATTAATTTCATTAACGATTTTACGACTAAAAATCACGCTAAGGTGCAGCACAACCCAAAATGACTTATTCTCTGCCACCGCCCAAACGGAACTAACGCTGGGCACAATAGTGAGATCTATCGGGGTGCGATAGGAATACAGCACAACACCTTCAAGGCTGCTTACAGTGGCATTGAGTTTACTTAACAATTTACTTTTAGGCCGCAGCTGCCTTACCCCTTTAGACGGATATGGCAAGTAAGCCCAAATACTGCCAGCATGGGGTGTTGACAGGCTAAAGAACTGACTCACTCTGCTCGCTCCACCCAATAATTGTAAGTAGTAGCGACCGACAATGCCGCCCATGCTAAAACCAATGAGCACCAACTCCTCGCTTGCACCAAACTGCTTGTCTATCTGCTGCTTTAAGTTTTCGGCCGCATACTCAATTCCTAAGCGCCCATCAAATGGTCCAATGGTGGGAGAAAAACATTCATGACCCGCTTTGGTAAGTTGATGCTGCATCCAACGCATCACATGCCCAGTATTAAAAATGCCATGTACTAATACTATCTTCACAAAGACTCCTTTTAGGGTTATCCCCACTCATACTCTAGCAGCAAAAACATCCAATATACTTTGGCAAAAGCACTAAGGCGTTGCAAAACCTGTAATACACAAGCTTCAGCGATATTTATTACATTAATTTTGCTACTATTAACTCGTCCCATCTGCCTATATTTCAAATGAGCCCAGTATTTATGTCGACAAGCCAATCGAACCCCATCTCTTTGTCAGTATCACAAGCATTGACTGCAGCAATTAGCAATCGAACTAAATTTTTCGCTGCTGCACAGCAAAATGACACTGATTGCTACCGCATTTTTCATGGCACAGTCGAAGGTGTTAACGGCCTCAACATCGATCGTTATGGCGAAGCTTGGTTGATCCAAAGCTTTCATCAATCATTGACCGAGGACGAGCTAGCTCAAGTCTCTGAACTACTCATTCAACAAGCACAACTGCCGATTATTTATAACGATCGCTCTAACAAAAACTCTCGCGTGCTTAACCGCTTGAGCGACGAGACTGAAGCCTTTGCAACTAGCTCACAAACAATGCACGAAAATGGCATTTTGTTTAGTAGTAAACTGCGGCATGAAGGGCAAGATCCACTGCTGTTTTTAGATATGCGAGTTGGCCGCGAATATGTAAAAGCGCACAGCCAAAACCGATCGGTACTGAACCTGTTCTCTTATACCTGTGGTATTGGCACCGCCGCAGCGGTTGGCGGTGCATCTCGAGTGGTAAACATCGACTTCTCCTCATTTGCACTGGCTGCAGGTAAGAAAAATGCCCAGCTCAACCATGTTGAGGGAGTATGTGAATTTGTGCAAAGCGATGCCTTCCCAGCACTTAGGCAACTGGCAGGACTAAAAGTGGGAGGGCGCAGAAATCAAAAGCTCCCAGCCTATCCAAAACTCGCAGCAACACAATTTGATTTGGTCTTTTTAGATCCACCAAGATACGCCAAAAGCCCATTTGGTATCGTCGATCTGATTAATGATTACCAAAGTTTGTTTAAACCAGCACTGCTCACCACCAAAGCAAAAGGCACCATAGTGTGCTGTAACAATGTCGCTAAAGTGGATCGCCAAGCTTGGTTTGACAGTTTAGTCCGCTGCGTCGAAAAACAAGGTCGCCAAGTCACCAAGCATACATGGCTTGATTGTCATGAAGACTTCCCTTCGTTTGATGGCAACCACCCACTAAAAATCGTGGCACTGACCTTAAGCTAGCCACCTACCTCAGCGTCTAGAGCAGCAATAAATGGCAACAAAACCTGCCATTTATTGCAACTTCACAAGATGTAGCACTCAAACTAGGTAAAACATAACAATAAAATATATTTCACTGCGCAATACCTTCCACAAAAAATAATCTTTAAAAAGCCTTAAAAAACTCCCCACCCAACCAAAAAACAATAAAATCAAAAGCGATAAAACCCATCTAAAACAACAAACTAACCAACAAAGACAAGCTTTGGCAACGACAAAACAACAATGTTCAAAAAATAATCTTTACTTTATTAAAAAAAGGCCTAAAATCCGCTTCCCATTATTTAGGGGCTGTTGATCTTTCACGGTTGTTTTTGCCGCAGTTTATTGGCTATTTTGACAAGGCGGAGGCTATGCCGTTTAGTTATTCTCCACAAATAGTTTACAACACAGTAAAAATAGCCAAGAAACGCGGCCCTTTGGGTTCGATTCAATGCTTCTATTCTTTTATGACTAGAATGTGTTATGAGCTTTTCACTTAGCCAGCTAAGCTTTATCGCTCAAGCCTTGTACTAGAAGCATTATTCCTTACGGTAAAGAACCGAACAAAAACTAAGCTCGAAAGTTCAACAGCCCCTAGCACCAAACATGCAAAAGCATATACATTCAGGAGTACAAGGTGGATAAATCTGCCTTTTTTACCGTAAAAAATAGCACCTTCACACCTGTGGCAGGGTTAGCTTTTTTCGCAATAGCTTCCGGCTTCCTCATGAGCCTTATTCCCTTGTCCTTAACATCATTTAATATGGACAATTCGCTTACAGCTTGGCTAGCCAGTATCTTCTACTTAGGCATACTAGTGGGTACTTTGGGTGTACAGTCCATTATCACTAAAAGCGGCCATCGCTTGGCACTTGTCCTGTTCCTATCTCTTTTGATAGCAACCATATTATTGATGCTCATGCATCCCGTTGCGTGGGTATGGTTAGCGGCACGATTCATTGCAGGCATTGCCGTTGCGGGAGTATTTGTCGTGGTGGAGTCTTGGTTACTCATGGCCGACAGTGCTAAACAAAGGGCCAAGCGATTAGGTTTATATATGATGTCTCTTTATGGCGGCAGCGCCTTGGGTCAGCTTGCTATTGGTCCTATCGGCATTAGCGGCTTAACCCCATTTTTTTGTGTCATAGGGCTTTTACTCATTGCCATATTGCCGCCACTACTGGTTAAAAAGGGACAACCTTTACAGTTGCAGCATCAAAAAATAGGACTGAAAGAAGCACGCAAAATAAGCACTCCGGCCATCATTGGTTGTTTGGTGTCTGGCATGTTACTCGGGCCTATATATGGTTTGATGCCTAGCTACATTAATACCCAGCTTGCCAGTACCGAGAAAACAGCATTTTTAATGGCGGTGATCATTATCGGCGGCATGCTCATTCAGCCATTGGTGAGTTTTTTATCAGTAAGAGTCAGTAAAAGCTTACTGATGGCGCTGTTTTGCTTACTTGGAACCATAGGTATTGTGGGAGTATTAGACGGCAAATCATTGCTGATAATCAGCATGAGCTATTTTATTCTAGGCGCCAGTTGCTTTGCCTTATACCCCATAGCAATCACGCTAGCTTGCGAAACGATAGGAGTAGAAAAGATTGTCGCGGCCACAGAGTTAATGTTGCTCAGTTATAGCATAGGCTCCGTCTTTGGGCCTGTCATTGCTGAGCACAGTAACCGCTCAGCCCATTCACTGATTTTGTATTTGGGCTTTGTACTGACTACAACTTCTATTTATATGCTGCTAAAGAGTTTGCACAAAACCCATAGCGGCCAAACGCCCGCCATAGGTTAAGTAGCGAATACGCCAACACTGATAAGAGTATTCAGAAAAATACTCTTATCGATTTTAACTCCCTATTGAAACCATTCCCTCAATCGAAGATGGCTAAAACCACTTTGCGATTCCGCCTTTCTCCTTAGCGGGAATGCGAAATTCAAAAATAAAAACTCACCATTAGTAAGCACTTAACTAAAAAGAAGATTACCGAAAGGTTACCCGTTGCGATCTAACCTAATCTCTGTTCCGAGTGTAATTGAGTACAAGAATGCCAATTAACAACGGATGTTAATTGGCGACAAGGAGTCACAGTCATGCACATTAAGCAAACGCAACCACAGTCATCAAACTCAAAGCGCTACCTGAAAAAGCAACTAGTGCTCTTTATTTCAGCAGCAACGGCTATGGCCAGTGCTTATGCTGCAACAGCGGCAGAAGTGTCCCCCGTTCTCAGCTTAACAATTGCCCAAATAGATATTGCTGTGGAGCAAAAAATACCGCGAGCAAACACTCAATAATTCAGTAGCAATGGCGTAAACCCACCTAAATATGCAGCGCACCAAAAAGGAAATACATGATGAGTATTAAAAAATTTCTCGGGATGAGAACGCAGCAAGAACTGCTAACCAGCCACGATATCGTACACCCAAAGAGGGTGGTTAATAGAAACCAGTGGACCATTGAGGCTCTGCGAGAGCACCTACAGTGGGCCGTCGACGTTGAGCTCTATACCATTCCCTATTATATGTCGGCAATGTACTCCGTCATCGACCAAGCCTCTGAGGCTAGACGGCTAGTGCGCTCAGTGGTCAACCAAGAGATGCTGCATATGCAATGTGCGGCCAATATAGCGAATGCCTACGGTGTTGATCTGCACATTACCGCTCCTCACTACGGCAAAGAGGTACCCCATTTAGATTTTACTGAAAATCCTAATCAACCTACGAAAGTCTTCAGCCCTTATAGCACTCAAATAGGGCCGATGGACGTCGAGCGTATCAACACCATGTGTATTATCGAATGCCCTGGCGAACTAAGCCCTGCAACGTTAAATCCTAGCAATGATGAGTACAGCTCAATTGGTGAGATCTACAATGCAATCCGCGAAGGCGCGGCGGTACTTAGCGAATGCATCATCGCCAATAATAACCAAGTGGCTCATTTCCAATCCACCTACCCTGAGGTCAGTTCGCTAACAGTCAGTAAAGATTGTTGTGAAGGACTCAATCAAGTTAATGGGCTAATCGATTTAATCGTCGATCAAGGCGAAGGCGCCGCATGGCCCGAAGAGAGCATTAATCGAGAAGTGCCGATTGAGCAACGATTTGAAGATTACCAACAAGAGCAGCTTCCGTCTGAATATCAAAACCATGTTGATGATATTCAGCCCTACTGGGATCACTTCCAAAAATTTACCTATCTGCGCAAGCAAACACTGCCAGAGACCTTTCCGTTAAACTTTGGCAGCCCTCGTGGGCTTCAAAACCAACAGATCCTCATTAGCCATTTTGGTCATTTCCTGCAGCTAATGAATATCGTATTTAACCCTATCTATCAACAACAGTTGGCCGAAAAGAATGGCATCAGTGTCGAGCAGGTGCAGCATGATGCTGGCGCCGAGTTCGGCACCACCATGTACAAAGTCGGCGCCGCAATAGCCGCTTGCTGGGAAAACGGAGTCGTCCCTGTATTCTCTACTTCACAAAGCCAAACGGAGCAATCATCATGAGCCAGTCTATTTTTAAAATTCATCCCGCTATTGGAATTGCTCGTGTGGGCAATAGCAGCGAGTACTACCTTGCACCAGAATCCATTGCCGCAATGCCGCAACCGGGTAAACCCTGCGATCCCACAACTGGTGGCTTACCCATTCGCCCAGGTACCGAAGACACCATCATCAAAAGCTCAGAGTTCCGTGATGCCTGCGGCGCCTTTAAACGTCAGGCAGCTCGCTTTCGTATTTTTGCCTACCCTGAAGAAGCAGTTGAAAAGTACCCCGCTGAACATGGCGAAGAGATTAAGATAGGCAGCGTTATCAATGGTAAAAAAGTGGTCGACATCGTATGGAGCGTGCACCTGGCCAATAAAAAATGTAGCTGGTTTGCCAATGACGATGACCACGGAGCTGTCGCCTACGATAATGGTGCCACGCCGACCTTGAGAAACTTGCGGGAGGGTCTAGATCCTTACAATGGTGAGCGACTCAAAAAGCTGATTATAGATGCTGGCCCTCGGGTGCTAAAAGGTTGCGACAGCAAAGCCAGTTTCTGCCCCGCAGATCAAGCCAGTATTGAAAAGGATGGCGAAGTCGTTCCGTTACCCGACTATCCAGTGTCTTTCCCCTATATGCACTTTGAAGCGCTAGATTGTCCACAAGGTCGAATTGATACCCTAGGCGAAATGGAAACCGACAGCCAAGGACGCTTGATTGTTGCAGGTGGTTACGGTCGCAGCAACGCTTGGAAGTTAGATGCAAAAGATAAAGTGCAGATCAATAACCCCGTCAACAATGACCAATGGTTTGACGACACCTCTGACGGCCCAGTCAACGCCACCGTGCAGTTTGATGATGGCACAACCGCGAGCGTATTTGGTGGTTGGGTAGTGGTTACCGACCCAAGTTATGCGCCGCAAACCCTCAACGTCGTTTCACTGTTTGACGAAGCCTACGATCTGTTCCTACGTCAACTAGATTTAGATCCCGCTATTTTCAGTGATGGACGGTTTAATCCCGACTACCATCCTGCTTTCGACGACCATATTAAGCCGATATTCAGAGCTACCGCCCAACAATTGTGGAACGCCTACCTGCCGAGTTTTGCCATAGATGCTCACAAGAATGTCGACAGTATTACAGCCGACGACAACCCCGATGAAACCATCTTGGCTGGCCTTGCATATATTCGCCAACCCAATGCAGGAAACCAAGCAAGCTGGCGCTCACAATCTATCGATGTTGGCGCACCGCTTATGCCATTGTCACTCGGTGACTCTAGCCCTGCGGGCGGTAAACCGTTTCTCAGCCCAACGGTGAGTCAGTACCACGCTCTACACTGTTGGTCTAATCATCAATACAAAATTAGCAACGACAAGCCCCTTGGCGCGGGGGAATATCTCGACCGAGCAACGCTGCAAAACTGTCTTGGCGGCCGCTTTAGCCCCGGTATCGATATGACTTGGGTGATCCGAGAGCCCAGCATGTATGTCACTCACTGGCAACAAGGCGCAGGCCCCTTTCGAATTCACCACAAAACACTCGATTACGCCGCAGTCAGTAACCAAACTCTTGGCTATAAAGCCCCGTTACTGACCCTTGGCTGGATCCCTCGCCATGAAGATGTTGAACATCTAGGATTGGAGCCAGGAGATGCCACCAAGTTTATGGCGCTGCCTTGGCATGCAGATTATAACTCCTGCGCCATTCACCAAACCTCCCCCAATACACAAGACTCGCAAACCCTCTATTGGTCATGGCCAGCTCAGCGTCCAGTGACGGTTTATACAGCTCAAGACTATAAAGACTCGCAGATAGCAAAAGACCGTCATGGCCTGCCACCACAGCGCTATTCGGTCAGAGGCAGTGGTACAGTACCTGGCGAAAACAGCCCAACAGACAGTGGCAACTTAGCCAATGCAGGCCGCTTCTGGCAGTACAGCGAGATGCTTGAAAAGTGGAATGATATTGGTGTGATAGTGCAAGCCAGCATTATCGATGATGGAGAATGCTACCCCGACGATGTTTATCTAGAAGTGGAAAGTAAACTCGAAGGTAAAACCCCAGAACTGAAGCAACCCACTCCTTGGCCCATGATTGCTGGTAACCAAACTGCCATCAACAAAAAGAGGTAAGCGATGAAACCACTCTATGACGTCATCATCGTCGGAGGGGGCCCAGCAGGTTGTGCAACAGCGATAGCGTTGCACAACCTTGGGGTTAATAATACGCTTGTCATCGAGGGCAGTGACTACACAGCCCCTCGTATTGGCGAGAGCATTCCACCCAATAGCCGTGAACTATTTGAAAAATTAGGGATCTGGAGCGCCTTCAGTGCGCAAAAACATGCACCTTGCCTAGGGAGTTACTCAAGCTGGGGCAGCGATAAGCTCGGCTTCAATGACTACCTATTTAATCCACAGGGCAATGGCTGGCATTTAAACCGCAGTGCATTTGACAAGTTTCTCGCCATGCAAGTCGAGAAGCTCGGCGGGGCACTACTAAAAAACACCCATTTTGCAAACTTAAGTCAAGAGCAGCACCCGTACCCAATTAAAGTAACCCTGCGCAACAAGGCTCAAATTAGATGCCGCTTCATTGTTGATGCCACAGGCCGTAGCGCTAAAGTTGCCCGACAATTCAACGCTAAAGTACGAGTCGAAGATCAACTGGTCGCAGTGAGTGGCTACTTCGAGGCAGACGACATCATTGCCAAAGAAAGCTATCAACAAATGACCCTACTCGAGGCAGTAGACTATGGCTGGTGGTATCTAGCTCACCTCCCCAATAATAAGGTTATCGTAACGGTTGCCAGCGACGCTGCCGTGATTAAACAAAAGCAGCTCAAAAGCACAGATGCTTGGCAACACGCCATGCACCTCACCCAACATATTAGCCCTATTATTGCTCAAGCTCCGCCGAGTAATCTGCACACTTGGATTGCCCAATCAGCCATTATGGATCCTCCCGCCGCCCAATGCTGGCTAACCGTTGGTGACTCGGCATCAAGCTTCGACCCTATAAGTTCACAAGGGATCTACAAAGCCCTTAACAATGGCATTGAAGCCGCCACCGCGATTAAAGCTTGGCTCGATAACAATGCACAGGAGATCAACCAATACCGCAACGCCATTGGTCACAGCTTTATCAACTATCTAGAACAAAAAGCTTTTTTCTATAATCAAGAACAACGTTGGCCAGACAGTGAATTTTGGCAAAAAAGACAAGGACCACCATAATCATGGCAATGTAACCCGCTAATGTACAATACAGGTACGCGCTAACTTAGTGAGCGTCAGACTCACCAATAATACCAATCAGTATATAGGTTTGATCGCTCAGCGAGAGTTTAGCGCCTTTGAGGTAAGGTCATTAAATGCTCCTCGGTAACTGCTCCTGCGTGACTCTCGATAATCACTCCAGCATGATGCTAGCTTCGAGTATCCTTACTCTCGTATCTCCTATATCTGACCTCCAGGGATGGCTTAAGCATGTCAGGAACATGCTAGGCCATGTGGTTAGCAATGAATAAAGAGCATAGTTAAACTAGCTTCAAGTTCATTAACGTTGCATCAGAGCCACTAAAACTCGCCTGCAGGAGTGTTTTTGGCTAGCAGTAACTTCCATTCAATTATTTAGTAGTTAACAACTAACCCGCCAACAATTAGTCAGTCAAAAGCAGTAATTTACCCCTATACATGCCCATGAATTAGCTAACGCTGAATTAACGCTTGTTTTTTACACAGTTTGAGTTAGGTTAATAAAACCACAATGACAACGCTGTCATTGTGGTTTTAATGAAATGAAAGGCAAGCCAATTTATATATTGGTATGCAAGGCCTCTCGGCAAGTGTCCGCCAAGTCAGACATAGATACGAGACATTTCAGGAGTTTCTTCATACAGCAGGATATTACCCTGAGTAACCAATGCCTGTCTGTGTGGTATTAAGAATGCAGTCGTATTCTGTTCAAGCTTTGTTTTGCCTTATTGATACTAGCAACAACCAATAGGGATTATTATGTACAGCAACAAACTCACTGTCACTGCGCTACTGGTCGCCGCAGCTTTCAGCTCCTCCGTCTACGCTCAGGCGCCAGGAAAACCCTCAATCGCTTGGGGAGAGACTAAATTTTCACTGATTGACGTGCACCAATCGGCCACTGCCTACAACCAACTTATCACAGTCAAAGATGCCGCCAGTGTTTCGGTTTCCTGGGAGCTATGGAGCGGTGAAACAGGCGACAGTGCCACAGTATTACTCGACGGCGTGCAAGTTTGGTCTGGCCCAGCCGCAGCGACGGGGACCGCCACCTTTGATGTCACCGCAGGGGGTCGCTACCAAATGCAGGTAGGACTGTGCAATACCTCGGGCTGCACGCTAAGTGACGCCAAAGAGATCATCGTTGCCGATACCGATGGCAGCCATTTAGCGCCATTAACCACCACGCTAACAGAGAACAATCAGCCCTATAGCAACAAGTCCGGCAAAGTGGTCGGTGCCTACTTTGTTGAGTGGGGTATTTATGGACGTAACTTCACCGTCGATAAAATTCCAGCACAAAACCTCACTCACATACTTTATGGCTTTACTCCCATCTGTGGTGGCGATGGTATCAACGATAGCCTCAAAGAGATTGAAGGCAGCTTTCAAGCCCTGCAAAATGCTTGTGCTGGCCGCGAAGATTTCAAGGTGGCCATTCATGACCCTTGGGCGGCAGTGCAAAAAGCCCAAACCGGTGTCAGTGAGTTCTCCGACCCATTCAAAGGTAACTTCGGTCAGCTAATGGCGTTAAAACAAGCCTACCCAGACTTGAAAATTCTGCCATCCGTGGGTGGTTGGACGTTATCAGATCCTTTTTACTTCTTTGACGACAAAGTCAAACGCGACCGCTTCGTCGCCTCAGTCAAAGAGTTTCTACAGGTATGGAAGTTCTTCGACGGTGTCGATATCGACTGGGAGTTTCCCGGTGGCAAAGGCGCCAATAGCAATTTGGGTAACCCAGCCACCGATGGGCAAACCTATGTGCTACTGATGCAAGACCTACGCGCCATGCTTGATGAACTCAGCGCTGAAACGGGCCGCAGCTATCAGTTAACGTCCGCTATCAGCGCTGGCGATGACAAAGTCTCAGTGGTTGACTACCAACAAGCACAACAGTATATGGATCATATCTTTTTAATGAGTTATGACTTCTACGGCGGCTGGTCAAACACCGATCTTAACCATCAAACTGCGCTGCATGCCGCAAGCTGGAAACCCGACACGCAATACACCACTGATGTAGGTGTTCAAGCGCTATTAGCCCAAGGTGTAACACCCGAGAAAATAGTGGTTGGGGCCGCCATGTATGGCCGCGGCTGGACAGGCGTTAACGGCTATCAAAACGACAATCCCTTCACTGGTACAGCAACAGGCAAAGTCAAAGGCACATGGGAAGATGGCGTGGTCGACTACCGTCAAATAGTTAATCAATACATGGGCGGTGCATGGCAATACAGTTACGATGAAGTCGCAGAGGCTCCTTATGTGTTTAACGCTGCAACGGGTGACCTAATCACCTTTGACGACCCACGTTCAGTAAAAGCCAAAGGGCAATACGTCACCGCCAACCAACTAGGTGGACTATTCGCTTGGGAGATTGATGCAGACAACGGTGATATCCTTAATGCCATGCATGAAGGACTTGGCCACGGAAGCGGTACCACACCGCCCGTTAACAAAGCGCCTATCGCCAACGCAGGCAGTAACCAAAGTGTCACAGGCCCTGTAACTGTCACCCTAAACGGCAGTTTATCGCGCGACCCAGAGGGCAAGCTACTCAGCTACCAATGGAGCCAAACGGCTGGAGCCAGTGTGCAACTGCTTGATGCAACTAGCGCGCAACCGAGCTTCGACTTAGCCGCCACTAGCACTACCACCCAATACAGCTTTAGCCTAACCGTTACCGATCCTGAGGGCTTAAGTACCAGTGCCAGCACCCTGGTTACTAACACAGCAGAACAAGCGAATCGCGCTCCCACGGTATCACTAACGGAAAACGTAAGCGTTGATTCAGCCAGCCAGGTCAGTATTGCCGCCACAGCCAGTGATCCCGACGGCGATAGTCTCACCTACAGTTGGACGCTAGCCCCAGGACTCAGTGCAGCCAACACCACCAGCAGTGCTATCACAGTCACAGCGCCAAGTGTCACGGTTGATACTCAGTACAGCATTAGCGTATTGGTCTCTGACGGCGCGCTAGATAGCAGCGCTCAAAGTGTTATCACGGTAAAAGCCGCTGCGCCGAACGGCTGTGACGCCAGTGATCCCGACGCCGCAAACCACCCTGCTTGGCAAGCTGATGCAACCTATACTGGTGGCAATACTGTTAGTCATAACTGCTTGGTATGGAGGGCAAAATATTGGACTCAAGGCAACGAGCCTACGGTTACTGCTGGCGAATGGGCACTGCAAAGTAATGTAGAACAAGGTTGGCACTCTGGCGTTGCCTATAACGGTGGAGATACCACTAGCCATAATGGCCGCAAATGGCAAGCAAGCTGGTGGACACAAGGCGAAGAGCCTGGTGTTGCCAGCGTTTGGCAAGACATAGGCGTCGCCAACTAAGCCCGCTTCACTAACCAACAGAGCAGTATGCAGTTAAAGATATAGCCCAAGACAGCGCAGCCATTGCGCTGTCTTTATACTAGATGACAAACAACAACTTAAAATAAAAATCCAGCTATTAATGTTTCAACATTAGGGAATGTTGATCTTTCATGGTTGTTTTTGCCACAGTTTATTGGCTATTTTAACCAGACAGAGGTTATGCAGTTAAGTCATTATCCACAAATAACCTATACCGCAGTAAAAATAGCAAGAAGCGCGGCACTTCAGGTTTGTTTCAATGCTTTTATCACAGCGTTACGAGCTTTTCACTTAGCTCACTAAGCGCCATCGCTCAAGCCTTGCCCTAAAAGCATTATTCCTTTCGGCAAAGAATCGAACAAAAACTAAGCTCGAAAGTTCAACAGCCCCTAGCTTTGATTAACCTTCTGCGACTTACTTCAAATAAATATCACAATTTAACTTTAAAATTAGATAGATAGCCAAATACGCACGTATACTTTAGCCTTCATACATTAAAGGAACTATTCCATGAAAATCAGCGCACGTAATACCCTAAACGGCAAAATAAAATCTATCGACGAAGGTTCAGTCAATAACGAAGTCGTTATTGAGTTGGCACCAGGCGTTGAGATCACGTCTGTTGTGACTAAAAAATCTTGCCAACAACTTGGCCTAGTGGTTGGTGGTGATGCGTATGCCATTATCAAGGCAAGCAATGTGATGGTTGCTGTAGATTAACCAAGTCATCTAAGTCTAGTCAGCAAAGCCGCGGTTGCAATGGTAACAGCGGCTTTACTCAGCCAAATAGTGAGATGACAAAGCCAATAATAATCAGAGAAGTTCCCAATAAAATAGTATATTTCACTCGGGTTGCTTGTTTAAAAGCTTGATGACCAGCGTACTGGATATCGATATTGTCAGAGATTTCGAAGCCACGCCCAAGCGTCCAGAAAAACAGTGTTAGCCTATCAAAAGAAGCCATAAAACGACCTTGCGACCCCAGTAAACTGTCCCATTGCTGCCGATCATGCTGCTTAAGCGTACGATTAAGCTCAGGCAAGCCCATAAAAGCAATTCCTATAAACAGCACCACAAAGCCCAATGCTAATACTGACATTTTGTCCTCCACTGACGAAAAGCAACCCCAACAAGCTAAACATCAAACAAATTAACCAAAAAGTAAAGACCAACTAACCCCTCAAGCCAATAAAATTGAGCTTTTTCGAAAAGCACATAATCACTATTAGTCACAAGCTAACTTAAGCTTTCAGCCAGAAACGTTATCAAAAGTGCACTTAGCAACAACATTAAAAATAAACAACAAATTAACAGTATTCACACTTTAACTACACATCAAACGATGCCATAATCATTAACAACTTAGTGGTTAACCACCTGATTTGTGGTTTTTTTTGACTATTTTTTGGGGTAAATACAGCAGGAATAACCTTACCCTAGGTCAATAGCACCATCCTATAGGGCCAATGGAATGAAACTATGAGTGATAGCACGTTTTTCTTCGGCGAGTGGCAGGTTGACCCTGACGCCAACAGTCTAAGAAACGGTAAACAAGTTAAGCAGTTAGAACCTAAAGCCATGGATGTACTTAACTTGCTTTGTCAGCGTGCAGGTGAAGTATTAAGTAGTGACGACATTGTGCATCATTGCTGGCCCAATACCGATGTGGGCGACAATCCACTGCATAAAATCATCAATCAGATCCGTCGTGCCCTTGGCGACAGTGCCACCTCGCCTATTTTTATTGAAACCATTCGCAAACGCGGTTACCGCACCCTTGCAGAAGTGCGTTTTCCCATTGGCCAAGAAGAGGTCGCCGATAGCCAAAGCTGGCAAAGTGGTTCGCCATTTCCTGGTCTGCAGGCATACTCTGCCAATTATGCCGACGTATTCTTTGGTCGCGGTAAACAGGTCAGCGTGCTACTCGATAGAGTCAGCCAACAGATAAAATATGGCCGCGCTTTTTGTCTTACCCTCGGTCCCAGTGGCAGTGGTAAATCATCACTCATTAACGCCGGCGTGATGCCAAACTTAATGACATCAGCTGGCTACAACAGTATTAAAGTGGCATCTTACAGTGAGTTAGACTTTGCCGATGTTGGCGCTTCACAGCTATTTATTGAACTTGCCAGTACCATGCTCGACTGGGAGCTTAACGATCTTCCGGTGTTTGACGGTTACAGCGCCGACACCCTAGCAACCGCGATTCAAGCTGATCCCAACCGCATAATCCAGCTATGCCAGCAAGCACTGAAAAATCAAACCAGCGGCTTCACCCATTTTGCCCTGTTTATCGACCGGCTGGAGATCTTACTCTCATCGCCGCTGTTTATTGATGATGAGCGCCATCAGTTTGTCGAACTCATCGAACATCTATCCACCTCAGGCACAGTGCTGGTACTCAGTGCTTGTCGTAATGAGTTTTATCCATTGCTGGTGAATTACCCCACGCTAATGGCGGGCAAGAGTCGCGGCGCCCATTTTGACTTAGCGCCGCCCTCGCGCAGTGAGCTACTACAGATGATCCGTCTGCCAGCTATTGCGGCTAACTTAACCTGGGACAACGATCCTGACACTGCCATGCCGCTGGACGAAATCATCTGCGGCGAAGCCGCCAGCAACCCCGACGCCCTGCCCATGCTGCAGTTTATGCTGCAAGCACTTTACTTACGTCGCAGCAGCAATAACCAATTATTGCTCTCCGTTTATCAAGAACTTGGCGGCATCGAAGGCGCCATCGGCAAAAATGCCGAAGACGCCGTAAACGCCCTAACCAATCAGCAAAAGGCCAGCCTGCCACAGGTGTTGTCGCTGCTGATCACCTTGCGTGAAGATGAAACCTCAATTACCAGCCGCACCGCTCGCTGGTCACAGCTCAGTACCCAATCAGAAATAGCGTTAGTGCAGGCCATGGTCGACAGTCGCTTGTTTGTCTCCCACCTGCAAAACGATGAGCCCTGCTTTAGCATCGCCCACGAAGCACTATTAAGGCGTTGGCCACGTGCCACCAAATGGATAGAAGCGCATCTAAGCGATCTGCAGATAAAAAGCCGCCTCTTCCATCTTGCCAAGCGCTGGCGCAAAGAGCACAAAAATAATGCCTATCTAATCGCCGACGGCAAGCCGCTGATGGAAGCGCAAACACTGCAACAAAACCCGCTTTTCACGCTTGAGGCAGAGGAGCAGCAGCTCATCGACGCCTCAGCAAAACAGCAACAAAGCAAGCGCTGGCGTCGTCACGCGACCATTGCCATTCTCTGCCTGTTGTCAGTGGTGTCGGTCGCCATGGGACTTAAAAGCATGCAAGCCGAGAAAATGGCCCAGCAAAAACGCCTCGCCGCCGAAAACCTACTCGGCTTTATGGTCGGTGACTTCGCCGACAAGATGCGCGGCATCGGTCGTATGGATCTGCTCGATGGCATCAGTAACAAGGCGTTAGAATATTTTAGTGACGACGCTCAGCTCAACAATGACTTAGGTTTTGCAGCTAACTTCCAACACGCGCAAACCCTTGAGGCAATGGGCGAAGTCGCCTATTCGCGTAATAAATTAGATGAAGCCAGCAGCGCCTTTCATGCCGCCCGCAATAAGCTCACCGCACTGCTGGAGCAACAACCGCACAATTTAGAACTACTCAAAACCCTCGGTGCCAATGCCTTTTGGATAGGCCAGCTCGATTACGACAACAGCGACTGGGATGCCGCTAGGGTGTGGTGGGAGATCTATAAGAATTATAGTCAGACTATGTTTGATATTGCTCCTGATGATACTGAATCGTTGATGGAGCTTTCTTATGCGCAGAGTACTTTAGGGTCGGTGTCGATGAAACAGCAGGACTTTGTAAGCGCGCAAGAATCATTTAATAATTCACTAGAACTAAAATTAACAGCGTGGAATAAAGATAAGGAAAACTCTAAACGCAGTGCAGATGTAGCGAATACAAGGTCATGGTTGGCCAGTGCAGCTTTAGCTCAAGGCGATATATATACAGCAGTAAAAAGCCATCAACAGATTCAGAAGATGTTGAATAATACTGACTCAAGTGCATCCTATACGCTAGATAGATTAGCAAGTAGTCATCATATTTTAGCAACACTCTTCTATTATCTTGGTCAAACCCAGTCAGCATTTCAACAGGCTCGATTAAGTTTTCAAACTATTACGGAAGCCCTCGCTCGAGACCCTAAGAATCAGACTTGGAGAGTCCAACAATATAATGCTTATTTTATCATGTTGATGTTCATCGATGAGCCTTTGGAATTAGATACTAGTTTTCAGCCTGAAGCTATAGGTGCTCTACTGAAAGCAGATAAATCACTTGTTCAGTCCAATCAATTTGAAGTCATGTGGGCAAAATATAACTTAGCCGCTGCAACATATTATATAAAAATAAATGCTTTTAAAGAAAGTGCTCAAAGAGCTGAAGAAGCCACAAGGATATTTAAACAAATTACGTTAAAATATCCAAAGAATAATCTTCATTTAGGCCGCTTAGCCTCTAGTGAGCTGCTGCAAGCTCAGTTGGCAGAGAAGGTAGATACTAGTGGCAAAGTTATACGCTTGTGTCAACAAGCAAAAGAAAGAATGGCTGACTTAGTTAAAGTCAATAAACACCCCAACTTTACGATTTCTTACATTCGTGCTCTGCACTGTCTGAACCAATTAGATAGTGAACCAGAATTGATTAGCAAATTAAAAAGTTATGGAATTAAAGTCGACTAATCATAAAAGTTAGTCCTACTTAGGCTAGAAACTAGCGTTACATTAACCCACAATAACTTAATACGTCAAAGGAAGATGATATGTTAAACCAACACCTAGAAGAGTTCACATTAACAGTAACTTTAAATAAAGAAGACGTTCCTCAGTTTAATTATACACAGCTAGATAATGGTCAAGATGTTCCTGTGACTGGTAGCTTTGTTGTCAGTACCCCCACAACTATTCGCTACTACTTAATAGACAAAACAGAAAAAGGACTTGAATTTACTGGAGCAGCTTTTACCACACCATTTGATAATGTGATTGATAGTGTTGAGTTAGGAGAGGATCAGCGAGGTCCCTATATTGATTTAATAGATTCTGATGCTCAACCAGGTAAAACAGGATTCCGCTTTATATTATCAGTTAAAAACAGCAAATTACTAATGATGAGTCCAGATCCTGAAGTTATTAACCGCGGTACAGCTTAAGGAAAACACAGGACAGCCATATCTTTATATGGCTCCTGTCACTAACCAAAGATGAGGCGCTTTCGCCTCATCTTTTTGTTGCTGCCTTTTGTTGCTGCATGGATAACCCACTAAATTTAAAAGGACTTTCAATGAAAACCCTAACTAAACTCAGCACTGCGATTCTCACCAGCTTTTTACTCAGCAGTACTGCCACTCAAGCTGCCACCCAACAACAGATTGACGCAGCGTTGGCGCCAGTGAAATCTGCTGCCACACTTGAAGCAACCCTAAGTCAGCCTTCTGCATTCGACGCGCTTGGTGATGAACTGCCAGTTTTTGTTGCCAGCATTCAATTTAGCCAAGCGGGTGAAGCCACTTTTGATAATGCGCTGCTGCAGTCACACTTAAGTGCCACCGAGGTCTACCAAATTCTGGCACTGTTTGGCCAACAAACCCGTATCGCCCAATACCCAGATGCACTCATTTACAACGCTACCGATGAGCTGCTGCTCGAAAATGCACTGCCTTTTTGCAGTGCAGACAGCCCCATTAAGCTACGAGTCACCCTCAAAAATGATAACCAAGTTAAATTCAACTACCGTCAAGCCGGCGTCGCCTGTGATGGTAATGTTGAGGTCACTGAAAATACCACCATTACCTATAAGCTGGTACACACTAAGCGCACGCCAAAGGGCTTGCGCATCACGGGCGCAGGATTTACTAATCCCTTTGATGCCCATATCAAGCGGGTAACCGTGAGCCAAGATGGCCAAAAACTCCAGCTAGAGAACGATATTAATAATACTGGTATCAGCAAGTGGCAATTTATCTTCAGTAGTGATGACAGTGATTTGATACTGCTAAGCCCAGATCCACAAGTTGTTAATTCTGGGCCCAGGGCAAGATCATGAACAAACAAAAGACGGGACAGCCATATCTTTTGTGATCCTCACCATCCTCGACTAAGCTTTGAGTTATCTGATTTGAAAAAACACAGGACAGCCATATCTTTTAATGGCTCCTGTCACTAACCAAAGATGAGGCGCTTTCGCCTCATCTTTTTGTTGCCAAAAAAAACACAGGACAGCCATATCTTTTGATGGCTCCTGTCACTAACCAAAGATGAGGCGCTTTCGCCTCATCTTTTTGTTGCTGCATGGATAACCCACTAAATTTAAAAGGACTTTCAAAGCACTTTCAAAGAAAGTCCTAACTAAACTCAGTAACAAATTCAGCCCCCATTAACCCCAGTAAAACCAAGCCAGCAACAATCACTTTGTCATGCCGTCCCTTCTGCTTATTTTTCTTCTAATTTCTAGGGGCTGTTGATCTTTCACGGTTGTTTTTGCCGCAGTTTATTGGCTATTTTGACAAGGCGGAGGCTATGCCGTTTAGTTATTCTCCACAAATAGTCTACAACACAGTAAAAATAGCCAAGAAACGCGGCCCTTTGGGTTCGCTTCAATGCTTCTATTCTTTTATGACTAGAATGTGTTATGAGCTTTCACTTAGCTGGCTAAGCTTTATCGCTCAAGCCTTGTACTAGAAGCATTATTCCTTACGGTAAAGAACCGAACAAAAACTAAGCTCGAAAGATCAACAGCCCCTAGCTAACGCCTTTTAAAAACAATACTTTTTTCTACCTAAAAACCCCTCCTGCACGACTTTAGACCTAGGTGGCAAGCTTACAAACACAAAATAACAAGCATAATAACAACAACTTAAATAGGAAGGTTCCCGAAAGGTTATCAGTCACAACTTTCACTAAAGTAGTCACTCAATAAACGCGGGCTAAGCGTTAACTAAATCATAAATAAGGGATAATGTTATGTTGGCGACTCCAACGGATACAACTGCTAGTGCGACATCTACGACAACAGACTCTAGTAAGGTAGAGCTGAAGAGTACTCCAGCAGACTTGTCATCAACGAACACTATCAACCAAATAACCCACAACGATACCCTGAGTTTCACCCCCAATAAAACCATTAATCAGCAACAACAAGCTGAACTACAACCTATAAAAATGATGGTGAGCCTGTTAATGGAAGCGGTTGTGGTCGTTGATGAGCATGGCACGATTCAGCTCATCAACGAACACGCCATTGACCTTCTAGTCGGTGATAATCTTAACAATGAAACCGCAAGACCTGATGCAACAATCAGAACCGAAGAGCCAATAACGACACCCACTTTAATAGGTCAACAATGGCAAACATACCTGTTAGAACCGCAAAAAAGCTTATATCAAAAGATGGTTATAGAGTCTCAAATAGGTGCGCGGCCATTAAACCACGCGCCAGCTGAAACCACCTTGCGCCTCATGGACAAAAGCAACAAAGATGTCGAAGTATCAATCACTCACTTTGCTCTAAATACTCCGCTATTCGCTATTGTGATTAGAGATTTAACTAAATATCGTATGGAGTACAAACAGCTACACCAATGGGCATCGACCGATTGCTTGACCAAATTAGCCAATCGCCGCGTATTTGATTCTGAACTGCAAAATCATTGGCAAAGCTGCACCGACAAGCAACGTCCGATCAGTGTGTTATTGATAGATATTGACCATTTCAAGATTTTTAATGACAAGTATGGCCACATCCTAGGTGACTACTGCCTGCAGAAAATAGCCCGAGCGATTGAAAGCTCCTTACCTGATGCAGACTGCACAGCAGCTCGTTATGGCGGAGAGGAGTTTGCCATCATTCTGCCTAATTGTAATGCCAGACAAGTAGAGCAAACGGCACGCTTAGTGCAGAAAAACATAAACGACTTAACTTATGTAGATATTGGCCTTGATGCAGCAGTAACGGTTAGCGTTAGTCAGGGGCACGCCAGTGAAGTTAATGGTCAGTTCCGAACCAGTACCGCATTGTTATGCGCTGCGGATACCGCACTGTACCGCGCCAAAGCCGATGGCCGTAACCGGATCAATGCCTGTTTATAAACAATGAGCAGCTCGACTGCTTAGAGCATAACTAGCAATAGACAACAGCTTGAAATATTGGAGAGTTGAGATGCAGTATGACCAAGACAAGTATCGGCTTTTAACCCATAACAGTCCGCAATTGCTGTTTTGGGCCGTCAACCCTCTACTCGCTTTCAATGAATTGATTTTAGGCCAACGTCTGCCACAAAAGATATTAGTAGAACGACACAGCGGGCAGGCCTTGCTAGCGCGGCAATTCGTGCCCTGCCCCCATTGCAATGCCCTTAACCCCGCGAAACTCTGGGGTAAGGGCAACGCCTTTGGCCATTGGTTTGGCTATCTTTGCCCTAAATGCAACGGTGAGATCCCCTGTTTATGGAACCTGACTAGCCTATTACTGCTAACGATAATCGCTCCGCTTTGGTTATGGTTCAAACCATGGTTTAAGCTGCGCTGGCAGCTCAGTCGCTTACGCCGTACCAAAGCTATGCAAGCTATACCTCAGCCTCAACCCGCTGTTACACCTTGTATTAAAACGGCGCAAACTATCGCGGTGTTAATGTTTCTATTTATGTTATTTGTTCAGAGTAGAGAAGCGAGTTTAAGCCTAGAGCAAACTGTGATCAGCCTGGCCGTTAGCTGCGTTCTGGGCGTTTTGTATGGACTGCTAACCCCAATAAATCGTTTTAGAAAATCAAAAAAGCGCTATTGGTAGTAGCGCTTTTTTGCAAGTAACCACATCAGTAGTTAACCGTTAACGAGTAATCGTGACCTTCTCAATAACGATCTGCTCTCTAGGTACATCATCGTGGCCAGCTTGAGTTGTGGTTTTAGCTCGGCCTATTTTAGTCACAACGTCCATCCCAGCCGTCACGGTGCCAAATAC
This sequence comes from Shewanella piezotolerans WP3, assembly GCF_000014885.1. Lineage (NCBI taxonomy): Bacteria > Pseudomonadati > Pseudomonadota > Gammaproteobacteria > Alteromonadales > Shewanellaceae > Shewanella > Shewanella piezotolerans. The sequence continues at coordinate 641,754 of NC_011566.1, read as the reverse complement.
CGCATAACCCCAACCTGCATTAGTGGTTGCGGTAAAATCAAGAAATGAATTGTCAGCTAGGTTAATAAAAAATTGCCCCGTTGCTGAATGTGGCGCATCGGTACGTGCCATCGCGATAGTGCCCCTGACATTTTTAAGGCCTCTATTGGCTTCATTAACAATTGCAGCGCGGGTAGGTTTCTCCTCCATCTCGGCAGTAAAACCACCACCTTGCGCCATAAAGCCCTTTATTACACGGTGAAATATGCTGCCTTCATAGAAACCATCTTCACAATACTTAAGGAAATTCTTCGAGCTCACTGGCGCCTTTTCAAAATCGAGCTCTATCTCAATATCACCAAGGTTGGTGCTGAAAGTAATCATATCAATTCTCTTACACTACACAATTGCCGCCAGTATAACCTGCGCCATAGCAGATACTGCAACCCCGTTAAGGCCGTACGTCCACAACCGTATCACTTGCTTGTTGCTGATAGCGCTCAAACATCTGCTGCAGTGGCTCAACTGCAGGTTCAAAACCTTTGTCAGCCAAAAACTCTGCATTGTATAACTTAGATGATGAGCGCTCGGCTACGTCACAATAAAAAGTCACTATCCGCTTGCCCTTGCCCATTTTAGCCGCTGCAAATAGTGCCCCCGCTACATTAAGTGCGGCGCTACTACCAAGCACTATGCCATCTTGCTGCTGAATATGACGCGCGATCGCAATAAGGTCAAGATCTGGCAAAGTAATCGCTTTATCGACTTTTGCTTGTTTGAAGTTTTCCACTAAGCGCATTATCCCAATCCCTTCGGTAAATGAGCTACCGCTAGACTGGTATTCCCCTCGTTTTAGAAAGCTGTAAATGCCAGAACCATCGGGGTCAACAAGCCAAGTTTGTAAGTTAGGGTTTTGCTCCGATAAATAACGAGAGTTGCCCGCAATCGTGCCGCCTGTACCTGCGACAGAAACCAGTGCATCAATATTGCCATTGGTCTGTTGCCAGATCTCTGGCGCTGTATGTTGATAGTGGGCTTTACTATTGCTGACATTCTCAAATTGGTCAGCCCACCAATAGTCCTCATTAGCCTCACCAAGACGCCTGGCGGTATGATAAAAGTGCTCAGGATTGGCAAATGGACAAGCGTCTACCAATAATAGGTCTGCGCCATAGAGTTTGATCATCTGCTCTTTTTCTGGTGCTTGCCCTCTTGGCATGACCACCAGCAGTTTAAAACCCAGCGCTTTAGCAACGAGCGCTAATCCAATGCCAGTATTACCAGCCGTGCCTTCAACAATTGTCATGCCGGTTGTTAATTTTCCAGCCTCAACCGCATCCAGCACCATCTGCAATGCGGCGCGATCTTTAATCGAGCCCCCAGGATTTTGCTGTTCGCATTTAAGTAAAATGTCACAGCCACTTAACGTCGATAAGCTATCGATCCGTAATAGATCAGTATGACCAATAAGTTGTGTAATATTGTTTGATTGCAGAGGATATTCCATAAACTGCCTTAATGATTATTAAGCATATTCATATACTAAGCCTAGCGCTAACGAATGCAAGTCGAGCCTTTATCGCTTGAATTCTGTTTCCCCCAGCGGCAAATAATCTTTAATGAATTTTTATAACAGGGACTTACAACAAAAAACCGCAACATTAATGCAAATTTACATTACAAATCGCTGCAACTGTAATAAAGTTGCAACCAACGTTGATTGCATTCATCTGTTCCGTTGAACTAGAGATAATAAAGGATTATTTATGAAGTTGTGCTCTACAAAAATGCTGCCACTTATCATTGCTGCAAGCCTTGGCCTATCCGCATGTGGGGGTGGAGGTGATTCAGGTTCTCCTAGCATTACCCCTCCTTCAGGTGGCAATAATGGCCCAACATGGGTGCAGGGACAGTTTGCTAGTGAGTCAAGTTTAATCAACCAATGTAGTGCTAACCAAACGGGTAGCGCCTTGACTGAAAAACTATGGCTGCGTTCATGGAGCAACAACACCTACCTTTGGTACAGTGAAATTGAAGATCGCGATCCCGCACCTTATTCCGTTGCTGATTATTTTGCCCTACTGGTGACTGAGGAGTTATCAGACACTGGCAACAAGAAGGATAATTTCCACTTCTCTATGTCGACCGAAGAATGGGATCAGCTAAATCAGTCTGGTGCTTCTGTCGGCTACGGTATCAATTTTAAGCTCGATAATGGCTCACAAGCTGGCGCACGAAAAGTCACTGTGACTTATAACGAACCCAACTCTCCCGCCAGCGCTGCTAATGTTACTCGCGGCGCAGTCATTGTAGAAATTGATGGCATAAGTGTAAAAGATGCAAATGACAGTGCCAGTATCGACATTCTCAATGCAGGCTTATTTCCAAGCGCAGATGGCAAGCAAACGACGTTCACCATTCGAGACTTAGGCGCTTCAGCTGACCGAGAGGTGACGCTGACGGCACAAACCATCGTCTCGACCCCAGTGCAAAACACTAAAACAATTCAAACTGCTAACGGTAAAGTGGGTTACCTGCAATTTAACTCTCATATTGCGACTGCTGAACGTGGGCTATTTGATGCGTTAACCAGCCTAAGCCAAGAAAATGTAGACGATCTTGTCATCGATCTGCGCTATAACGGCGGTGGATTAGTGGCTATGGCAAGTCAACTTGGCTATATGATTGCAGGTAAAGAGGCGACCGACAATAAGACTTTCGAAGAAACGAGCTTTAGTGATAAGCACCCAAGTATTAACCCTATTACTAATCAAGTGCTGTCTCCGATCCCTTTTATAGGCGAGACATTAGGTTTTAATACCAGTCTTCTCACAGGTGGAACCCCGCTGCCAACCCTGGACTTAAAAAGGGTTTATGTATTAACCACATCAAGTACCTGCTCTGCGAGTGAAGCGCTAATGAATGGTTTACGCGGTGTCGATATCGAAGTGATTCAAATAGGCGGTACTACCTGTGGTAAGCCATATGGTTTCTACCCGACACCTAATTGCGACACGACTTACTTCACCATTCAATTTAAAGGCGTAAATGAAAAAGGCTTTGGCGAGTACTCTGACGGTTTTGTGCCATCAACTAGCCCAACACTCGCTAGCGAAGTGCAAGGCTGTGCGCTTACTGATGACTTAAATCATGCTCTGGGTGATCCGGATGAGCGCCTGCTAAGTGCTGCGCTTTATTATCGTGATAACCAACGTTGCCCGGCGATTGCCGCTAGCGTATCTCGTGTATCGGCTGCAAATGATTTTGTTGATGAAGGCTTTATGCTGAAAGACGATCGTAAGCAAACCCTTTGGATGAACAACCGTATTCTAAGCGATATGCAAGGAGCACAATAATGTCTAGGCCAGTGTGGAGCCAAATGTTTAAACTGATTTTTAGCGCCACTTTTATTGTGGGGTTAAGTGGCTGCAGTGCTTTTGCTGAAAGTGAAACTAAAGCAATACCTGCGGTGTTATTGTCGGCCGACGCCAATAACACGAGTCAGCTTGAGCAAGCCATCGCCGGTTTACTCAATACCGACAATGTCAAAATTAGCCCCTCGGCATTTGTGCAAAGCAGTTTATTGTCCATTGAACGTGCACCGCATAAAGATGCTACTGGCCAGCTAATCATGGGCAGAAACTATGAGATGCCACAAATGGTACAACTGTATGTACAGGGTGATAGCTGCTTTATAAAGCTTGTAGATGGCGAGAGCAGCCGTCAATTACCAAAGCTTAAATGCAAAGCTGAATAAACAGTCGCTTATCGTAAAAACGCCGCAGATGCGGCGTTTTTTGTGGCAACAAAACGTTAGCAGCGGCTGAGCTCTCACGGTTGTTTCGCCGCAATTTGTTGGCTACTTTAACGAAGCTTATGCTGTTTAGTTATTCTCCACAAAAAACTACAACACAGTAAAATGCCAAGAAGCGCGGCACTTTGGGGTTGTTTCAATGCTTTTATCACAGCGTTACGAGCTTTCACTTAGCTCGCTAAGCACCACTGCTCAAGCCTTGCCCTAGAAGCATGATTCCTTACGGTAAACAATCGCACAAAATCTTACCTCGAAGGGTCAACAGCCTCTAATATCAAAACCAAAGCCCACTAGCAGCTTCGCCTCCTCGTTGCAGAGTCATTTTCAGTGCGGCAAGTTATACCAATCAGCCAGCAAAGACTAATACCAATTGCATTAAAAGTTTGACCATTCAGCGGCAATTCAAAACGCTGTAGGCAAGTAGTGGAATTTGAGCTAATAGTTATTCTCGGCTCTGGCATCCTGCTTCGCTCTCGATAATTGCTCCTGCATTATTCTACCTTCGACCATCCTTGGTCTCGTACCTCCTAAATCTGACCGCCAAGGAGGGCCGGAATGTCTTATTTTGTATGGAACAAAATAGACCATTTAGTCGTATATCCAAATCCCATAGCGAAGCATACAGCGTTTGCCAATTTGTTTAACCTCAGCCGCACTACGTGAGCCCCTCAGTCTTTCCACTTCTTCTTTGCATTGGCTTAAAAGGGAATAACCATTTCTTTACCAATGCGTTTTGAATTGAAAAGACTGAGGGGCTCTGAACTGCTCAAATACTTAATGCAATTGGTATAACCAAATCAAACATCGAGAGAACAGCACTACAGAATGCTAATGACTTCAAAGGCTTCACAGTCTGCACTGCATCACTATTTTCGCTTTCGTAGTTCAAGCTTGATTCAGCTTACCAAGGTTAAGATCAACCTAATTCCTAACCAGCTTTATCCTAGCCAATTGGCTTATGAGAGTTTAATGAAAATCCATGATACCGACTTAATCTATACCAACTTACCTGGCACTATAGGGTTACTCAATTCCGTTGCTTTTATGTGGGTCATCACCGCCGTCACCGTCGGTGTTTTTTGCTGGGTCGCTATTAAGCTATGGCATCTGCACTCCCTTCCCAAATACTTAGCCAAAGAGCGCGGTATGCAGCAAGCAAAGCTGGTATTTTGGCTGTGTATGCTTGGTCTGTTCTGGAAACCTCTGTGGGTTTTAGCGGTAATCGCAATCGTCACTGATTGGGACAAAGTACAACAGTGGATTAGGGGGACGCGCGCATGAAAGAGATAATGCTGCCCTATATTTTTATTTGTTGGTTACTGTTTAAATTCAATGTGATCAAGAAAAGACCGCGAAACTACTTTATTAGTGTGTTGGTAGGCTGTTTAATTGCCACGACTCTGTTCTTGGCGCATCGCTTCTATTCACCTGCGGATCTCACCGACTCGACAACCATACGTGCACCACATGCCGTGTTATCGCCAGCGATAGGGCAACAGATTGAGTCCATTTCAGTGGATCACAACCAGCATGTAAAAAAAGGCGAGCTAATCTACACCTTGGTCGACGATAAGGTCGCCAGCGCCATTGATGAAATTAATGCAAAAGTGCAAGAGATAGAACGAGCAATCGAAGCCACCGAAGTTCAACTCGCTCAAGCAAAACGTAACTACCAACGTAAAGCAGAACTTGGAGAACACGTCAGCGAACGCGATCTTGAAAATGCTGCCGATAAAGTCGAAATCATAGCGGCTGAGCTAAAAGTGCAAGCCGCTCAACTTGAGGTTCAGTATGCGCAACTGCGTAAGCAAAATTTTGAATTAGAGAGACTACAAGTACGGGCGCCATTTGATGGTATGGTCACTCACGTTTATATTGCTGATGGCACTCGAGTAGGCTCTATGCACCTGTGGAATACCGGCAAAAAGTTTGTCGAGATGCGGATCCCAGATCAATCCTACGCTTATATTCAACCGGGGCAGTTTTCTGAGTTCTATATCGATGCCTACCCTGGGCAGATATTTAGAGCGCGAGTACACAGTAAGGTAGAAGCAACAGGAGAGTCTCAGGGCGATTTATTACCTCGTGAGCAGATGGTGTCACGTCATATCAACCTTGGCTCGATGCCAGTAGGCAGAACCGTCGTACTTGAAGTCGATGAAAACACCATGGCGATGCTACCCATTGGCGCTACAGGCTCTGCTTGGGTCAGTGCCGATAAACCTCACTCAATATTGGGGGTGCTCGATATCATTGGCGCAGCAACCGTCAGACTTAAAGCCGTAAAAGCATATTTAAATCCGTTATAAGCCAGCATTAAAGCCCCGCTAGTGGTACCTCTAGCGGGGTTAAATAGATAGGTGCAGTTTAAGAGAGGCTTCGGCATAAGCTTATACCAATTGCATTAAAATTTTCACCATTCACAGTGCAAGCCAGTCGCTTTATAGCGCAGTTTTATCATCTCGCTGACTCTGCCACTGTTGCATTAGTTGCTTCACGAAAACTTTATCTTTCTCATCTGTGCTAGTGGCATACAATACAAACTCATCGCCACCTTCAACATGAATGGTAACTTCAGTGACCTCAGATTCTTCACCTGAATCGGCATAATCAACTTCAATATCAGCAACGTCTTTTAGTGGGCTTGAAGCCACTTGTAACTCGTCATTCTCAACCCAATAGGAGAATACGGTCTCTGGCGTGAAACCATTGCCATCAGCTCGATTGCTCAGCCAATCGTCGCTATAAAATAAAATTGGCATTTCCATTTCAGTGAACACCTTATTTTGTTGCATAAAATCAATATCATGCGACCAAAGGTTTTCACCTTTAATAATGTCATCCTGTGCGGTTAAGCCAAAATCCTGCGCTGCGGCGTACATCAGCAATGGCAACATACAAGCCATAAACACCCAATTACGCGCATGCCACTGCGAGTTAGCTAAATAAGCCTCGTTATTTTGTTTGTTTATCTTATTCACGTACATGACTAACGGGGCGAAAACAATGAACGGAATTAGGTAATCCCAGTTACCCCAATCAGTCTCCCAACTCACCCCGTTATAAATCAGGTATCCAACAAACAGGATAACGGCCGACCATGCAGGAATAAGATAGGGGTGCGGCTTACGCTGATCACGATCAATTTCAAGCCACAAATATAAGGGGTAATACCAGAACGGTGAAAATACAGCCCTCGCAACAGGCCATATATCCGGCCTGTCTTTCTCATATTTAATGTACTGCCAATTCTTGTAGCTCCAATAGGCTGAATACAGCCCAAGACTAAATACTGACAACACGAAAAACTTAACTAATGATACCGGATAGAACTGACTATCATGACCACTGCTGGGCTCCAACAGTAAACTGACCAATGTATACACGAAACCTAACAGCAGTAATATTCCAGCTAAAACCCAGGGGTTAGCCGACTCTAATGAGTCAGCCGCTAAGGTATCAGTTGTTGTAGCTGTGCTTGTAGCATTAGGGTAATCAACAATTCCGTAGCTATCTATCGATTCGACTTTTTTGAGTGCCGCAATATAGCCATCTAACTGTTCAACCTCGACTCGGTCGACCTTAGTGCGGTAATCGTATGACAGTGTGAGCTGATGCTGTTTCTTGTTATAAGCAACCTGATAAATCAACTTAAAGAAGGGGTTATCCTCCTCAATCACTTCATCAGTGAAACTCCAATTGCTGTCTCTAAGACTGACCACAATATCGCCCTCGATCTGCAATGGGTAGCTTAGCGGCAATGCTCTTTGACTTAGGCTTTCTGGGATAGACAGATAAGGAGACACTTGGGTTTCATACAAGTAAATTGTAAACCCCTCATTATCTCCTTCAGTCCAAGGTGCTCTCAACAAATAGTCTTCACTGATACTCAGCGTACCTAGAGCATTATCTCTAGTGATTGCCAATGGAGTATTAATAGTTAATCCATTAAATATTTTGTCGTAATACTTGGCATACTGCTCAGACAATGACTGTACGCCACTTTCCACTATCGCCGCTCTTTTGCTGCGCGCTTCGTAGCCAGAATAGGTCACTTTGGAGGTGAAAACTGCAGGCTTTGCCACCCCATCTGAAAAGTCATACGCTTCGGCAAAAACAATTTTGCTGCCACTGTGCTCAGCAGGCATTTTTTCTAGGGCATCAATCCCAGGCTTTAATACCAGTGCATATCCATAGTTAGGTTGATACACCGCATCTAACGCCACTTGCTGGTACAACAATGTAGGGTCAAACCAATAACTCTTGTTATTTATCTTGGCCTTAACAATGGCATGGTTAAAGCCTTTTGCCGACGGCAAGCTGTCAGCTAGGCTTTCGCCTGTTTGACTGTTGACTAAAACAGGAGAGGCTTCAACACCGAGTCCTTTCAGTAGTGCGATTAGCAGCACCGACTTATCTTTACAGTCACCATAGCGCTTAGCTAATGTATCACTGGCTTTCGCAGGGAAATGGCTATTGCTACCTAACTCGATGCCCAGATAACGGATATCTTGTTGCACAAAATTAAGCGCGAGCATAACTTGCTGAGCTAAGTCGTCAGTTTGCTCAGCGATCTGTTTCACCTTACTCTGCAAAGCCGCTGACTCATCAAGTTGGCGCTCAAACATTGGCCGTGCCCAATCTACCACCGACTGCCAATCTTTACTTTCAGAGAACTGGGCTTTAGCGTACGGATCATACCAAGCAGCGGCATCATTACTCACCGCTAATATAGGTTGTTGCTCCACCAGCAATTGATAGTCCGTTTCACTACCTAAACGACTCTCGGTAAAGCTTTGTTCGGTATTGTGCATCTTAAAATACAAAGGAGTAGATTTCCCCCAAAGCACTCTCAAAAACTGCTGATGGATTGGCACTTGCCACTGCAGTGTTCTAGAGCCGGTGAAGGTACAGGCAAATACAGGGTTCTGTCCAAACCTTGTAAAGCTATACTCAACGATATCGCCAATTCGAATATCATTAACCGCCCAAAACGCATTCAGTGAGCCATCATAAAGAAGATCACTGCCACTATCGCTTTTGTCTAAGCTGAACTGACTATCTAAGGTTTTATCAATTTCTACGCCATCTCGGATAACCTTAATCCCGTGAAAAGCTATCCGCTCATAGCTAGGATCGTAACTCACATTAATTTGTGAGACATACTCCAGTCCTTTAGCTGAAACCGCTTTAATAACATAGCGATTAAACTTACTCTGCTCACCACTCTCGCTTACCCGATATTGATTATCGAGCAATAGATGAAAAATACCATCGGCAAGCTGACTAGTGGGTTCAATATCAGGCTCGCTAACAGGCACTGATTGCACCCATGTTGGCTGCGGTGTATAGGTTACACCCTGCTCGCGATAAGTGCCGCTATGCCAGTTTTCATCTAACGATAGGCGTTCTGTCACAGCAGAAACGCTGTTGGCATTGGCTAAGGAGAATACTGAAAAATTAATGAGCAAACAGCATGTAGTAATAGATAAGATAAATAATCGTGCAGCACTTGTAGCTGCCTTAAGCCATATTCGCTTAAACATCGAGCCAGTCCTTTGTTTCTTATTATTAATTGAAGGCTCCCTCTCTGGAGCTAACTGATTCTAAAACATTTTCGCAACATTTTACATACTGGAATTATTAACCCACTAGAAATAGGCTAGTCCATCAAACTGCTACCTTTGTCACAATAATCCATTGGCTATTGACTATAATGCCTAACACTTGGCTATTACGCCAAATGACAAAGTGAATGCAAGTTAGATAATTATCCATGCAGACGAGTCACTCTTAGCCACGCTACCGAGGGAAAATAATGACGGAACAAGAGCAACTTAGGCTCAATGCCCGAGCTGCGGTGCTAAAAGCACTCGCCCACCCTACCCGCTTATGGTTGTTAGAGCAGCTGCAACAGCAAGAGCGTTGCGTCTGTGATCTCACCGATGGGGTTAATGCCGACATCTCTACCGTCTCCAAACACCTATCGCTACTAAAGCAGGCTGGCATTATCAGTAGTCGCCGCGACGGTAAGCAGATCTATTATCGTCTAGAAACGCCATGTTTATTAAACATGTTTGGCTGTATCGAAACTGTTTTAGAAAAGAATGCCCGTACCCATGCAGCTTTAATCAAGGCTTAAAGGCTATATCTCCAAATCTATCAAAGAGGCTAAAAATGAAAATTGAAGTATTAGGCAGTGGCTGTAAAAAATGTACCAATTTAGCAGCAGAAATAGAGCGTATTGCTAAGGAATTATCAGTGGACTTTGAATTGCAAAAAGTTACCGATATGGCCGCTATTCTCGACTATGGCGTTATGTCTACGCCAGCCATTGTTATTGATGGCACGGTTGTTACCGCTGGCAATGTCCCGTCAGCAAGTGAGATTAGTCAGCTAATTCAACCAAGCAACTAACTGTTATTTGGCAAGCTCATTCAAGGCAAGCTATTTCAAACTGAGTAATGACACAACGGTTATTCCCTTATGAGCTTATTCACCCCAGAAGTCGCAAGCCGTAAATACGCCTACAGGCGAGTTTTAGCGGCAGTAAAACTGCATTTAGCCACTGTGCTGGTTTTATCTGGTTCCACTATTAAGGTAAAGCTATGTTAATTTGGTTCACTCTTTTTGCCGATTGGTTGGTTTATGACTGCTTTGCACTGTCAAACCAAACTCAATTAGGCCAAGCGGTGCACTTCTTTGTTGAAGACACCAGCAAAATTTTCGCTCTGTTGATCCTAATGATTTATGCCATTGGCTGGCTGCGGGCTTCTCTTAATATTGAACGAGTTCGTGGCTACCTAGCGGGCAAGCCTAAGTTTGTTGGTTATAGCCTAGGTTCGGGTTTCGGTGCCATCACTCCCTTTTGCTCCTGCTCCAGTATTCCAGTATTTCTAGGTTTTACTTCGGCGGGGATCCCGGTTGGCATCACCATGGCCTTTTTGCTGACCTCTCCACTCATTAATGAAGTGGCTATTTTGCTGCTATTTAGCTTATTAGGTTGGCAAATCACCCTACTCTATATTGTTACAGGGATCAGTATTGGTATTTTAGGTGGCGCCTTGCTCGACTTACTCAAAGCCGAACGTTGGTTGCAGCCACTGGCAGCTAAAGCTTATGCCATGGGGCAGGCCTCAAGCGAACAGGCTCTCACGCAAGACAGTCCCCGTCCAGCAGTGACTTGGCAACAGCGTCACCAATTTGCCAAATCGGAAACCTTTGAGATCTTCTCTCGTGTGTGGAAGTGGGTCATTATCGGTGTCGGTATTGGCGCTGGGCTGCACGGTTTTGTGCCTGCTGGTTGGCTTGAAGCCAATCTCGGTGACGGCCAGTGGTGGTCAGTTCCGCTGGCGGTTGTCATGGGTATTCCGCTATATGCTAATGCCACAGGGGTGATCCCGATTATGGAAAGTCTGCTGACACAAGGCGTTCCTCTTGGTACCGTGCTTGCTTTTTGTATGAGCACAGTAGCGGCTAGTTTTCCAGAATTTGTAATGCTAAAACAAGTGATGCAATGGCGGTTATTGGCATTGCTGTTCGTTATCTTATTGGTATCGTTTACCCTTATGGGCTGGATATTAAATTTAGTCACCTTAATGGGATGATAGCTACTCAAAATAACTAATGTGCTAGAATCTCGCTCCTATTTTACTTAATTCAATTAAAAGGCAATGCAATGAACCCAATTCTTGCGATCTTAAAAGAGCACAACATCAGCGATGCTCAGATAAGTGAACTGTTCCAAACCTTGACTGAAAACCCAATGATGGCGATGGCAACCATTGGTCAGTTAGGTATTCCGGCAGAAAAACTACAGCAAATGATGGCGCTGGTTATGCAAACGCCAACGCTGATCAAAGAAGCAGTTCTTGAATTAGGTTTAGACTTCTCAAAAGTTGAAGCAGCTAAAGCACAGCTGCAGCAGTAATACCTATCAGAATAAGGCTAATGTGGAGAGGAGAATCACTCCTTCTCCACAGCTTTTGTGGTTTGCCTCTCACAGCACTAGTACTTCAATTCCACTCGTAATACCAATTGCATTAAGTATTTGACCAGTTCAGAGCCCCTCAGTCTTTTCAATTCAAAGCGCATTGGTAAAGAAATGGTTGTTCCCTTTTAAGCCAATGCAAAGCAGAAGTGGAAAGACTGAGGAACTCACGTAGTGCGGCTGAGGTTAAACAAATTGGCAAACGCTGTATGATTCGCTATGGGATTTGGATATACGACTAAATGGATTTAGGAGGTAGAGCGAAGCAGGATGCCAGAGCCGAGAATAACTATTAGCTCAAATCCCACTACTTTCCTACAGCGTTTTGAATTCCCGCTGAATGGTCAAACTTTTAATGCAATTGGTATAATTCGTAGCATTAGGCTGATGCCTCAAAACTACTCAGCCAGATCTTTAATAACCCGCTCAATTCAGGCTTATCAGTATCGGACAGTCCCTCAACCAGTTTATGCTGCACACGTACATGCTCCTCTATCGCTTCATCTATAATGGCAAAACCTTTATCGGTTAGCCCTACAGATACACTGCGGCGATCTTCAGTACTATGCACCCGCTCAATCAGCCCTTTTGCCTGCAGCCTATCTAAACGGTTAGTCATCGCACCGGAGGTCAACATCATCGAAGACAAAAGCGCTGACGGGGTCAAATTGAATGGTTCACCAGAGCGCCTAAGGGTAGCTAGCACATCAAACTCACCCAATGTGAGGCCGTACTGTTTGTGACAGGCTGCGATCTCTGCTTCTAGGTACTTCTGCAAACGCATCATCCGGCCAAAAATTTCCATCGGTAACGTTTCCAGCTGGGGCTTCTCTTTATTCCACTGCGCGGCGACTTTATCTATATCGTCCATTTCACACCCTATCTCAGTTAGTTAGCTGAACTATTAGCAACAAACAAATCTTCACATTAAGATACTTGATAAAAAGATACTTTACAAAAATAAAGAACAGGTTCAAACTACATATATCTTTACGTAAAGATACTTAGCAGTAAGGTAGTTTATGAATATTTTCCTCGCCATGATCCCGGCTTTTTTCTGGGGCACCACTTATGCCATGACGCAGTTTACTCTGCCAGATTGGCCGCCTTTATTGCTTGGTGCTATCCGCGCTTTACCTGCAGGTTTAATACTATTAGCCCTAAAGCCGAGTCTGCCGAACAAAGCGGATTGGTCAATCCTCATTAAGCTTGGTGCCATCAATATTGCGCTGTTCTTTAGCCTTATTTTTATTATGGCGTTAACCCTACCCTCTGCAATTTCTGGGGTTGGAATGGTTTCAGTGCCTGTATTTGCGATGCTGTTTCATTGGGTCGTAAGTAAAAAGCGGCCAAGCAGATTGCAGGCAATATTTGGGGCAGTATTGGTGATATTAGCTTGGATGCTATTTGACCCAAGCGCTATCAGCTTAGACCCTATAGGTTTATTAGCTATGCTGGCAGCGATTAGCTGCATTATCGTAGGCAGCACGATAACAAAAGCCCTTGGCACCAGAATTCACTGGTGGACGGTACTCACTTGGCAACTAATTGTCGGTGGCGTACTGCTGTCTATTGCCGCCGCTATTCACTCGCTATTTTCACCAGAGCAATACTTTGCAGCAATACAGGGCTTTAGTATGGAAAATGCGTTTGGCCTAGGCTGGATAATCATGCTTAATACCGTACTTGGCTATATTATGTATGTCTGGTTACTGCAGCGTATGACGGTGGTTGACTTCACTTTTGGGGGCATAGCTAACCCTGTCGCCGGTATTGTCAGTGGGATGGTGTTGCTAGGTGAGTCCTTTACGCCTCATCAATACTTGCTTATGGCCAGCATGATCCTAGCCTCAATTGCACCGACACTGATTCAAATCATCCGCAAAAAATAGCAAATGCGTTAATTATCAAAGTGACACAGAACTAGGTTGAAATCGCTCGAATCGGCATAACGGCAGTGGTGGTCTAGCCCACCACTGCCAGTTTAACTCTTTAAACCTGCTGTTGAAGCAGCACTAATTTATGACTCTAAACCCTGCATAATTAAGCTTGTCAGCCGCAGTATTTTGCTTATTGTCTGGACTCAAGATCGTTGTTTTTGCATCTGCACCACCGCAGCTACATCCACCCGTTTCTCCGCCACAACAACCTCCTTTTTTAAGGTGATTCAGCGAAGTCCGTCCTTCAGAAGCATCTAGCATTCTATAAGTTGTATCAGTGCTTTGATCTAACAGCTGTTCGATACTCAAAGCGCTGTCGCCTTTGCTGACACTAATCCCTGCAGCGAGCAACTTCCCCAGCATGCGTTCGCCAATATGTTGCACCATCACAACATCTGTCTTTTGCTGTTTAATTATACCCATCCCACTTGAAAATGCTCGTTTCAGAGGTGTTGTGCTAGTTCAATTCTAGGCGCGTTAACGTGGAAATGGTTATTCCCTTTTAAGTTGCCGCAACAACGAAGTGGGCTTGGACAAAACCTTCTTCGATGGATTTTAATGGGCTCTACTCTGTGTTATTGATTTTACCAAGGGAGCGACCATTAGCTGCAATCAATGCCTTGACTAAAGCCCATTAAACTCCCACTGAATCCTGCATTTTCAGGTCGGATGGGTATAGATCTAACATCGCCTTTTTAGCACTGCAGCCGCCAGCTAGTGCTGGATTGTCGAAACTAGTTACAAGATGATGGTACTCGTTATAAAAACCGATACGTGGTGCCTTAGTGAAGTGACCCGCTAATCGACCGCGGCTCATCGGCATTGCAATAATCATAAAACTTCCCTTTTGGTATCTGTTGATTGTGGCAACACTAACCCGTGACCTTGAGTGATCGCCGTCGCCACCTTTTTACGTGCACTAGCCAGCAAATAGCCAAATGTTTGTCGAGATATCCCCATAGAAGCAGCAGCATCGAGTTGACTCATTTTTTGCACATCACCTAAATTCAGAGCTTCAAACTCATCAGCATCAATATGGATCTTTTCCAGCTCAACTGAAGGGATCCCATTAGGTTTTAACATGCTATACGGAGCACGGCAGGATAAGTTTCTACATTTCTTGGGTCTTGGCATCTATAAGCCTATTTTATGGTTAGGCGCTGCTCCTTTCTAAACAGCTCTTAGTTATTGGCGTACGCCAATAACTATATAGTATTGCAGTCAATAACCAACAAACTGTGGTTTAGTTCACGCTGCTTAATATTCGTACTCCCTTAACTTCACCACAATAACAAGCACGACATATCGCCAAATTTGCTATTTGCCCACAATGGCTAACAAGCTCATTCTTGCTAGCCATTTAAACCCAACTCAATGACAATTGCGCACTCTAGCTGCCTCTAACTAAACAAACTTACAGACGATTCTGCTCTTTACACCTTTTATTTAGTCATTCAAAACACTTTGCTTAGTGATAAACGTATTTACGCTCACTCTACTTTAATTAAATATTTATTAGTAACAACAAAAAAACATCAAACTAATATATTAATTAAAAACAACATAAATTATTACCACCAGTTATTCACCTAGCAAGTAAAAGCTAGACTTGCAATAAAAACAAAAAATAGATTTAAATAAATTAAGAAAAACGCTGTTAATCTTAAAATTAATAAAAGAAAGAACTTATATATAAAAATAAAAATCAATGACTATATGGATTTAGTAAAGTCGGCTATTAAAATCACACTTGACTTAAATACATAGCCATAACGCTACATTTACCCAACAAATCACGCACTGATACTTAAAACGTTAAGCTACACCACACACTAAATTAGAACAACAACTTACACGCAAACCCCAGATAAACACAGGCTTACAGGGTACCCACAAAGGCATACCTCTTAATGGGTATTTGTTAGATTTTTCTTATTTTATTAACAACTAAGTTTTGTAATTTTATTGATCACACTCACGTTATCATTAATAAAACGTATGGCAAATACAGACCTCATGTTAATTATCTACCCCGAGGTAAAAACAAATTAAATATAAATCTCGAACGTAAAACCTTAAATGCAAAAACAAAAAGCAAACGATACAAAAATAACAATTCTCAATACAAATGAGTATTAGAGAATCAATAAGCAAGAAAATAATAAATAACAATAGATTATTTAGAGGAGTTGTGATGAAACTACAAAAACTTGCAATCGCAGTAGCGGTAATGACTGCATTATCAGCTTGTAGCGATGATGATGATAAAACTAAAACCTGTCCTGATGGAACAGAGCTAGATCCTGACACAAATGTCTGTGTCGTTATACCGCCAGTTGAGCCACCAGTAGAACCACCTGTTGAGCCACCGGTGGAAACTGATTTCTACAACAGTGATAATTGGCAGGAAACCTTCCCAGATCAATACACCACCTGGGCACAAACAGAAGAAAGTAACCCAGAATCCGGTGTGCCAACAGATTTGTTAGAAGCTAATCCGAACTTAGTCAGTGCTTGGGCGGGTTACGGCTTCGCTAAAGACTATAATCGCGCTCGAGGTCATCACTTCGCATTAACAGACATCATTAAAACACTACGTACAGGGGCTCCACTTATTGGTCACGATGGCGAAATCGTCGGCGAAGCGATGAAAGCAAGCTGCTGGTCTTGTAAATCTCCAGATGTTGGCCGTATGTTTGAAGAGGTCGGAGAAGGTAAATTTGCTGACAATGGCTGGTCAGTGTGGGGCGAAGAGATGCCAAACACAATCGGCTGTGCAGACTGTCATGAGTTGGGTGAAAACACGCTAAGACTAAGCCGTCCGTATGCTTCTCGTGCTATGGATGTGATTGATAAAACATTCACTGCAGAAAATCACGACAGCCAAGCAGGCCAAACATGTGCCCAGTGTCATGTTGAATACTATTTCGACGGCAATGACTCCAAGAAAGTACGCTACCCGTGGGATCATTGGGTACCAGGTGTTAAAACAGATTATAAAGAAGTGGTCAGCTATACTGGAACAGATGGTTTGTATGAAGGTTTCGCCGCCGAAGCGCAATTGGCTTTCTACGACGAGAAGAGCTTTAAAGATTGGACCAACGCTATCTCTGGTGCCCCATCACTAAAAGCGCAGCATCCAGAATATGAAAACATGATGGATCGAACTGACCATGTGATGTCAAACCACTTAGATTTCAGCTGTAATACTTGTCACATGCCGAAATCAACCAACTCAGAAGGGCAAGAGTACTCAAATCATAAAGTCGCATTTGATGCAAACAAACTCCCTGCCAGCTGTACTGGCTGTCATGATGCAGATGCATTTGAGTCTAAGTTTGAAAAACGTAAGGCTGATATCAACGCACTTCGTTTTGATGCTACAGGCACAGACCCACGCCTTACCGAAGTACACTTTAAAGCACAAGCAATTTGGGCCGCCAACGGTATTGAAGGATTAGAAGCAGGTAAAACAATTGGTGAAGCTAAAGCCGCTTATGAAGGTGCTTTGGCAGCTGACAATGAGCTTGCAACAGAGATGAACAGCCTGTTAGGAAAAGTACGTAATGCTCAGTGGTTCTGGGACAGCGCAACGGCCTCTCACGGCATCTATGCTCATAACCCAGCAGAAGCTATTCGCTTGCTAACCAAATCTAATACTATTTTAGATGCGGCAATCATCGAGGCTGACGCACTGCTTGGTAAGTACGATGCTGATTACGTCTACGACGCAACTAAGTACGACAGCAAAGCTAAAGTACAACCGCTGGCGGGTCTTGACCTAGACGCAATGAAGACCTCTAAAGAAGAGTTCATTAAAGAGCGTGTAGAGAAAGATTGGCCTGCAGAGCTACGTTAATTGCAAATTTAGCTAAGTAAAACAACATCTCCAAAGCCAAATGCCAGTCACCCACCGACTGGCATTTTTTTTCCTGTCTAACACTGCAAACTCATTGATCTAAAGCTATACTCTAAAGCAAAAGAGTTTATGCTCTACAGCATAATAATCTGACTATTCATGATATCTACTCCTGCATATGTCCTGCATATGTCCTGCATATGTCCTGCAATTATAAATAAACCTAAATTAAATAAGGTTAAATTAAATAAAGTTAAATTACGCTAGAGTAAATTAGAGTGTGGATACAACTTATTTAAATATAAAAAATAGCCATCCCCACTTCTCGAACATAACAGCGAATTCAAAAACAATAAAACCAAACCAACACAACATAAAGATTAATATGAAAGACCAAGCTTTAATATAGGATTAAGCTTTAATTAATAAGTTAAAAGCAAATAAAAAAAAGATTTAAAATGGATAGTTGAATACAAGTTCACAAATAAAACCCAATCATAAACCTTTATGTAAACACTAAAACGTAAAGCCAGTAAAGCCTTAAAAAACAACGAGATGATCAAAACCTGGCATCGCTTAATTTAAAATAAATAAAGCTAATTCACTCTAAAAACAATAGTACCCATAAATAGGTATTATTTAGCAAGCCAAAATATACAAAGACAACCATGTAATAATTTAAATAAGGGCGACATCACATTAACTGCCAAAACAAATTCACCGGATAATTTAAAATGGTAATAATCACTTCGTTCTCAACTATCAATAATTAATTTCAAGTAAACAACTATTATTTTATTGATTGCATTTAGGAGTGATGATGAAACTTAAAAAACTGTCCATAGCGATAATGGTATCTACTCTATTCACAGGTTCAGCTTTTGCCATTGATAAAGAGGTCGATCTATACAATAGCGATAACTGGCAACAAGCATTTCCAGAGCAATACAAGACTTGGGCTCAGACTGAGCAAACCAACCCTGAGTCCGGCTCCCCAGTTGATCTATTGGCCGCAAACCCAAACTTGGTCTCGGCATGGGCTGGTTACGGTTTTGCGAAAGACTATAACCGAGCACGTGGTCATCACTATGCAATGACAGACATCGTCGAAACACTTCGTACCGGTCATCCTGTTGTTGGCCATGACGGCAACGTTGTTGGCGAAGCCATGGCTGCCAGTTGCTGGTCTTGTAAAACTCCAGATGTCGCCCGCATGTACGATAAAGTTGGAGAAGATAACTTCTCAAATAACAATTGGTCGACATGGGGCCATGAGATGTCTAACACTATTGGTTGTGCAGATTGTCACCAGTTAGGCAGCGCGGAGATCCGAATGAGCCGCCCATATGCTGAGCGAGCTATGCAAGCCATAGGCAAGGATTTTGCGGAGCAAACATCAACTATGCAGGCGAGCCAAACTTGTGCTCAGTGCCATGTAGAGTATTACTTTGATGGTAAGGACAATAAAAAAGTCCGTTACCCTTGGGATCATTGGGTACCTGGTGTTAAAACCGACTACAAAGAAGTCGTTAACTATAAAGGCTCAGACGGCCTATATGAAGGTTTTGCAGCAGAAGCGCAACTCGCTTACTTTGACCAAATAGGCTTCAAAGACTGGACTAACGCTATTTCAGGAGTGCCATCAATAAAAGCACAACATCCTGAATTTGAAAACATGATGGATAGAACTGACCATGCGATGTCTAGCCATATGGAATTTGGTTGCACCACATGTCATATGCCTAAAACGGAAAATAGCAAAGGCGTTGAATACTCTAATCACAAAGTCACTTTTGATGCTAAAAAGCTACCCGAAAGCTGTGTAGGTTGTCATGATGGCAGCGACTTTAAAGAGATCTTCGACGAACGTAAAGCTGAGATCAACAAGCTGCGTTTTGAAGCTGATGGTACAGACCCACGCTTGACCGAAGCACACTTTAAAGCTCAGGCTATTTGGGCTGCTAATGGTATCAAAGGGCTAGAAGCAGATAAAAGCATTGCTCAAGCCAAAAGTAACTACGAAGCAGCATTAAAAGCTAATACGCCTTTAGCTAAAGAGATGGATAGTCTTTTAACTAAGATTAGACATGCGCAGTGGTTCTGGGACAGCGCTACAGCCTCTCACGGTATCCATGCTCATAACCCAACTGAAGCCGTTCGCTTACTTGAGAAATCTAATGCGATTTTAGATGAAGCACTTAATGAAGCGAACGCACTGTTAACAAAGTACGCACCAAAGTATAAGTACGATGCAACTAAGTACAACACTAAAGCTAAAGTACAACCGCTGGCGGGTCTTGACCTAGACGCAATGAAGACCTCTAAAGAAGAGTTCATTAAAGAGCGTGTAGAGAAAGATTGGCCTGCAGAGCTACGTTAATTGCAAATGTAGCTAAGTAAAACAACATCTCCAAAGCCAAATGCCAGTCACCCACCGACTGGCATTTTTTTGTTTGCAGCAAAACGGTTACGCCCCCTCCCCCCCAATTCACCATTCTAGCGTTGCTATCAAGTAAGGCGAACACTAAAGCACTAACAATGCAGCTTCTAGCAGCAGAAGAATTCCCACAGATATGCAATAAAATAAAATACAAACATAGAGTTAACAACATCAAAAAATCAGAATAGTTCCAGAAGGTTGCTCTGAATAGCCTTAGCTATAGTCGTATTACCGACTCGAACTTACTTCAGTTAACCAGCTGTAGTCAGTATCTTGTTTATTAAAATAAAGGAATATTCGATGAACGCACCACTAAGGAAAATCAGTACACTAATTAGCGCGCTTATCCTGGCATGTGCCAGTAGCAGCTTTGTACAATCAACTCCCTATAGCGAACCGACAATAGCGGCTGTAGCAGAACGAGCAGTCACTGGCGGTACCTCAGCTCTCAAGAGCTGTGTAGCACAGTCAAGTTGGTTTAGCTCCCCATCAATGCCTAGTGAAGTCAAAACCAGTGACGGTCCTAATGACAGCTCTTTTTGTGACTTTTATCAGTTCTCTTGGCAAACATTTGCTTATCTGATGGCCAAATCAAAAAACAATCCATCTGTTATCAACTTTCAAGACAATACTCAGTTCAACCAATTAGAAATAAACGCAGATGGTAGCCCGGCCAACTCTTGTGATGATAAGCATGATTCTCAAGTACTGTTTATTCGCACCGCTAAACATGAAGAGAATGACACAGATATAGTCATACCGGAGATGATTGGACAAGCAGGTGGCAGCGCCACCATCTATGACCAAAATGGTAATGTCGTCTATTACGATGTTCGTTTTAGTAAGAATATGTGTAATGTCAAAGCGATCCAGCAGCTGCAGAACTTCCCTGCTGGCACCACCGAAATGAAAACCGCATGGAAAGTATTAGGACAAAATGATGATCCTAATGACTTCATCACCATGGATGCTCACATTACACCTGTAGTATCAGATCAGAGTGATACCCAAAAAACTAAACTTGGCATGATTGGTTTTCATGTTGCCGTTGCAACAAAGGCACACCCAGAGTTTGTTTGGGCTACATTTGAGCATAAAGTGAATGCGCCAGACTGTACCTTGCCCAAGACAACCACGGGATGGTCATTTGCTAGCCAAGCCTGTGCGTCAGGGCTTAAAAATAATCAAGCAACTTGCGAATTCAATAATCCTACCAAGCGAACTAAGGTCACCGGCACACCGTCACAAATCTGCCGTATGTACCCTTATGGTTCCTCTAAAGATGATCATAAGTTTGCCGATAACGTAAACTCAATCACATCACTCAATCGCAATGTTCAGCCCTATTTAAGCGGTCATTTTGAAGTATTGAAAAACTACTTCATTGTGGGTGCTTTGTGGGTAAGCGATATCCAGCAAGGTTCCTACACGAGACCAACCGATGGCCAAGCGGTGACGCAAGTTAGTAACCAACGCGGTTCATTAAGGTTGGCTAACACGGTTGCAGAAACTGAATATCAAAAGGTGAACACGGCTGCAATTAATCTTAATGGAGAGTCTTCACCTTCAGCGGGCTTTGTCTCTAACTGCTTTGGATGTCATAACTATGAAGGTTTAGACAGTAATATAAGCAACACAACCTCAAATAGCTTGAGTCATATTTTCGATGATATTGCGGTCGGTTCTAAGCAATGCTTGAATGTACAAGCCGCTAATATCATCAACAGTAATACCCAAGCAAAAGCAGATTGCCCAGCTACATGTAGCAAGTCCTCAAGCGAACTTAAGTGGGATGGTCAATGGACAAACCAAAACGCTAACACTGGTGCACAACTAGCGAAATCTATTTGTGGTTGCTGCGCCAACTAAGAAGCAAAGCTAATACCAATCAGTATAACAACTTGTGAAATGGGTTTTCGGCTAATAAAAAGGCCTGCTGAGCAGGCCTTTTTAGATGAAAACGGTCACTATCAAGCCTTAGTTAGAGCATGATCCACAACATACGCCGCTATCACCATGTTTAGGTTTGGCATTTTCAGCTTTGACTGCTGCATTAGTCGCTTCAGTTTTTTCAGCTTTCTCGGCAGCCTTAGTCGTAAGCACTACAGCTTGCTCCTCAGATTTGTTTAAACCAAATATTTTCTTAAATGATACTGACATATAGACTCCAAAACTCGTTAAGCTGCATTTTTTACGCATGTTATAATTCTTGATTAAATTAGTCAACTATTAACCCCCTACCTCTTTTCACCTCAGCAGTGGTTCATTTGCGAGTAAATTGACCATCGTTTGAGCAATTGCTCTCTTTGCACCATAGTGAAGTCTATTCGACATTTGTACTTAAGCTCGCTATCTTGCCAATGCTATTAATGATTTTCTGGCTAAAATAGAGGAAGCTACTGCATGAAATTAAATGGAATTTATTGCTTATTACTATGCTCAATGGCGTTTAATAGTTGGGCGTCTAAATGCGACAAGTATTTTACAACGCAGCAGCTTCATCAACTCAAAGCAAACGAGTTTGTAGAGGAAGATTCAACTAAAAGACAAGCTACGGCAATAGAGCTTGTTAACTGCATCGATAATAGCGATCCAGAGATCCGCGATGGCATTGTATTCGAAGGACTTAGTTTTTGGCTTAGAAACCAACAGTTGACGATTCCGACCACTCAAACATTGTTTAGCTCCTTGAATCAAATACTGTCGACGGAAAATACAGATCCCAATAACTTTAGCCAACCTTTTGCAGCATTGATTCTGGCTGAGGTGGTCAGAGCTGATCGAATCAGTCCCTACCTAACAGATAAACAGCGCCAAGAAGTGGTCAATACAGCCACTAATTACATGGCATCGATTGACGATTACAGAGGCTTTGATGACACGACGGGCTGGCGACATGCTGTCGCACATAGCGCCGATCTTTTTTTACAGTTGGCATTAAATAAACAGATAACGGCTGTACAGTTGAAGCAATTACTAGAGGGAATTTCAAGCCAAGTGGTCGCCAAAAATCAACACTTCTATCATTATGGTGAACCTAAAAGACTGGCACTCGCTACCATCTATATTGTGCTTAGAGGAGAGTTAACCCAACCTGAGTTACAGCTATTTTTCGATAATATCGTCGACCCTAGCCCTTTTGAAAATTGGGGTAGCGTATACAGTAGTAATATTGGTTTGGCTAAGCTACACAATAGCCGCAGTTTTTTGAGCGAACTCTATACCATCACCGCCAGTAGTAAAAATCCGCAATTAGAAAAACTGCGACCAATCATAAAGCTGGCTTTAAAGAAACTCTAGCATGACGATATTACTGTAGCGCCCTAATACCAATCGGTATAAATATTTGCTCTAGTCACAGCTTGAGCTGTAACTATTTAGCTCAATGAGCCCCTGTAGAATAATACCGTGGTAACGGGCTTTAACTAACTGATAGTCAAGCTCAGGGGAAAAATAGTAGGTCACTTTCTCTTCTCCTGTCTGCTCAACAGGAATTAAAGTGAGCTCACCCCAAGGCTCAATGTTAGCCTTTTTCTGCTGTTTAACATAAAGCTGGTAGGGTTCAATGGCATCTGATGCTTGTCTTACTAAGGCAAACTGGGTGCGACCTTGGAGCAAGAAGTGACGCATTTGAATCGCCAGGGTATCAACATCCCGCAGTGCAATAGAGTTTGAGTGGTAACGTTCAATATCACCATCAATATCGACCTCAGTATCTCGGCCATTATTGCTAAAGCTGACTCGCATATCTCGAGCTCTGAAACCCGTCACCTGTTGATGAAAGTTATCGGTAAGCCACTCTTCCGTCTTCGCAGACCAAGACAGTTCTGCACGCTGCTCATACTGAGTGCCAATGCCCAGAATACTGGCTTTACTGCTTGAAGTGACGACGGCAGTTTTTCCTTGCCAGTTTTCGACCCGCTCCATAGTACCAGTATGAATACCACTTAAGAAAATGTCATAACTGGCACTGCGGCGGCACTGTTTTATATCCTGATTTAGCTGCGCCGTTTGCGTAGCTGCAGTTTGCCCTGCCAGCGATGGCTGAGCCACAGCTGGAAGCGCTAGCGATACTGCTAGCCCTAATAAGCTCAATTTCAGGTAAACAGCGAATAATTTCATACCTAGAAGACTTCGTTCACATTAAGATAGAAATTGGTTTCGTTTTCACCGACACCAATATCAAGGCGTAAATTGATATTATCTTTTAGTTTAAAGCGGAAACCAGCACCATAACTGGTCAGCAACTCCTCATTAAGATCGCTGACTTTATCAGCAACACTGCCCACTCCGCCCCAAAAAACCATGCCATAGCGCTGGAAGATAGGTAAACGATATTCAACTTGCCCCATCATCATCTGCTTGTCACGGTAACGGCCTTTAATATAGCCGCGCATGGCACTTGAGCCACCTAAGTCAGGCAACATATTCCAAGGCACGTCACCATCGGTAAATTGCCCCTGAACTTGCCAAGCTATCAGCCCTGGCGCCGAGCTTAGCAACGAGGTAGAACTTAAATCAATATAGTTAGCAAGCTCTAAGTTATAGGTTGAAAACGTCGAGTATTCACTGTTTTGGTAGAGACCAGCGTCTATCTGGAATAACCAGCCCTTGGTAGCATTAAGGCGATAGTCTCGCGAATCATAAATACTGCTTACCACCACACCTGAGCTGAAATTACTCGGCAATGTAGCATCTACGTCGACGGGAACGCCAGTTTCAACTAACTCTAGTTTGTCTGCGCTTGCATAGGTGAAGTCTGCGCCAATCCCCAGAAAATAGTTATCGGCAACTTCGTTCAACCATGTAGGTTTAAAGCTATAAACCTGCTCTTCAAATTCATGGTGATTAGCATCAATATTACCGTCTGTAATACCTTGGCCATAATAAACAGATGCTTCATTATGCAACTCAAGCCCTAATAAAAGGCGTTGCTTGCCAGCGTTGAAAAAAGTCATATTTTCAACTTCAACGCCATAAGAGTTGTTCATCGATACAAAGGAGTTAAGCACCAATGACGACGGCTGCTCTTCTGCTTTAGCATCCTCCGTTTTATATAAGCCGACCATTAACAATCCCACACCAAACTTTTTCTCCGGCGTGTAATAAGCTGTCGGCAGGTAGCTCATATCGATAGGCTTGCTGTCATCAAACTCACCGTCAGCACCAAAAACCGAGAGAATGTCATCAACCCAGGTGGGCTGCATATCTTTAGGGGTTTCAAAGAGTGGCTCAACTGCAACTGCGACATTAGAAAAAGCAAAAAGGGTCAGCAATAAAATCCGTTTCATAAGTACTCGAATCGATAGAGAATAAAGTGAGGGTTATTAAGGTGACTTTGCTTTAATCATACTTGGCAAAAGTAACCGACGAGCCAATTACTAACTGGCGAGCGCATTCTACCATTACGGCAGCTTTCAACAATTGTTTTTTCAATAGATGCGCCGAAATAGATTAAGCCCTACATTTTTCCTATTCGTGACTAACGGCATCTAATGCTTGGGTCACACCATGGCCAAATTAATCCAATAATCTTCAAACCATTTGCCATTCCAGAGATCATCATTTGCATAGCTAAAGCGGCGAGTAAAATGCCAGCGATTTTGGTGATGATAAGAATGCTCTCCTCTCCGAGAAAAGCCATGACCTTCTGAATATTATGCAAAGGGACAAGGTTCAATAATGCTATGCCGACAATCACTGTAATAGCACCAGCTTGTTACTCAACTCAGCGCTATCAGCAGAGGCGACCAAAGCTTGTGGGGTTGCCATAAAGGGCATTACAAGTGGTGAAACAGCAATATTGAGTGATGCTAAGTCAACATGAAACAGATCCAGTAAAGTACTCCCTCCAAGCACAAAGAAAACACAGACACTGCTGGCGATGATCACCGTTTTAACTGTTATCTTGCGCAGATCTTGCGGTGTCATTGCTAAGGCGTACTTTGAAAATACAATAGAGATTTTCATTGGTCGCAAGTAGCAGCGTAATAATGTCGAGTTTTCCCATTTTAAACTTCAATGATGTACACAATTAACCACAGCAGGATGTGGTAATTTTCAATGGCGTTAGATTACCTAAACACAAAATTTGAGCACCGACTATAAAATGGGAGTGGCAATACCCAAAATAAGCTCGATTAAGTTAAAAGGCTAGAGTAAAAAGAAGTTGTCCTATAATGTTTAATTAAAAGCACTTATAGAACAAGCCTATGAAGATTCAATTAGATGATTACTATGTTTTTTGTCAGGTAGCGAAATATGGCAGCATGAAACAAGCCAGCGAAAAAACACGTCTGTCGCTATCAACAGTCAGTAGACGCATTGTGTCATTAGAAGAGAGTCTAGGCATACAACTCTTTATACGTAACAAAAATAAGCTGTCACTCTCCAATGAAGGGGTTAAGTATTATCAAAAGCTAAGCACTATCGTTGAGCAGTTGGCTAATACCATCGATGAACTCAATGACAACTCAGGTTTGTTAAGTGGCCATATAGTGATATCGACCACTAAGCTTTTTTACACTCAATTCATTCATCATGCCATTCTCAATCTGTTAAAGGATAATCCCAAATTAAGCATAGAGTTAAAGCACTCGGTTAATTCCACTACATTGACGGATGATGTTGATATTGCCGTGGTGACAGGTGAACTTCCTGAAAGCAATTTAATCGCCAGAAAATTAATTGAGCTCGAACTGGCATTTGTGGCACATGAGGATTTTGCTTTACAGCATAAAGATGAAATTGCTAATGGCGAGTTTAATACTCTGCCCTATGTTTCGACACTATCTCATCCCTCACTACCTATCACCAAAAAAAGTACTGATGAAGTGATAAAGATTCAACCAAGTCAAAAATTCAGTGTCATAGATGCACAGATGCTAATCAGTGCCGTCAACGATGGGCTTGGATACGCTATCGTCCCACTCTATGCTATGGAGCCAAACAACGAACAGTTCAAGCTGGTACAAATATTTAAAGACTATCGATTGGCACCAGTGCCTTTCTCTTTGCTATACCGCAGCCGCAACTTACAGTCCGCCGCGCAAAGAGCAGTAGTCGACGCCATTATCAGCGCATTTAAATAAACTCCTTCCGTAAAAAATGCCAATCCCATTTTTGGGATTGGCAAGTCCGAAATACACTATATAGAAGATTTTGGGCATTGCTTAATATTACCTCACACAAATAACGGACCAATTTTAAATCCATTTATTGAGGTAACACCATGCAACAGATTACATTAGCAACTTATATTCTTACTCGCCTAAAAGAGCTAAACACTAACCATGTTTTCGGCATTCCAGGTGACTATGTACTGCCATTTTTTGATGAAATTTTAGATGGCAACCACGGCGTGAAACACATCATGCCAAGAAATGAGCTTAACGGCACTTACGCCGCTGACGGTTATTCAAAAATGAATGGTTTTGGCGCCATGGTTGTCACTTTTGGCGTAGGCTCTCTAAGTTGCACTAATGCTATTGCTGGTGCGTATGCTGATGACACACCGATAATGGTTATTGCAGGTACAGCAGCCGTTGAGGTGCTAACAACCCCAACAGAACGACGCTACCACCATGTTATCGAGAACAACTTCGATACCAATATCGAAATGTTTAAACATATTACCTGCGCGAGTCAGCGCCTGGTAGATTTAAGCACTGCGACCTTCGATGTCGATCAAATCCTGCGTAAAGCGATGCAGACTAAAAAACCGGTTTATTTGGAAGTGCCTTATGACCTGCAAAATGCAATGGTTGACGCTCCTACTCGGCCGCTTGATCTGATGCTTGAGCAGTCTTCTGCTGTTAATCTTAATGCTGCACTTGAAGCGAGTGTAGCATTGCTTGAAAAGTCAAAAACTCGCAGCGTGTTAACCGGCCATCTTCTCCAACGTGAAAACATGATCCCGCAGGGCATGCAATTAGTTGATCAACTCAATGCGGCGGTTGCAACCACCTTCAGTTGTAAAATGGGCGACTTTGAAGCGCATCCAAATAGCATCGGAATATATATGGGTGAAGTCAGCGAAGATTACACCAAAGAGATGATGGATGGCGCCGATGTAGCGATTGCTCTTGGAGTGACCTTCAATGAGTTTGATACTGGTGTATTCACAACCCGGCTGGGCCAGCAACAAGATGTCATTTGGGTTCGCAAAGATTACGTTGAAATTAATGGAGAACGCTATGACATGGTATACCTGCGAGACTTTGTTCCTGCGCTTTTAGGTGCTATCAGACATATCGATGCGGGCGAGTTAACCTTACAAGCACGCCGCATGTTCGCCTTTGAACAAAAAGACAGATTTACAGCAACAGATAATGAGCTGACCATTGACCGATTATTTATCCAGTTCTCTAATTATCTACAAGCTGGCGACATGTTGTATGGCGATACAGGCGGTTTTATTAATGCTTCACAAGCAGAGTTTCCAGCTGACATTGTTATGCATGGCTGTGGTAACTGGGGCTCACTCGGTGCAGGCTTTGGTATGTTTGTTGGTGCAAACTTTGCCAACGAACAGCACCACAGGCGTTCTGTAAGCATTCAAGGCGAAGGCGCCTTTACCATGAGTGCCCAAGATCTAGCGACCTTGATTGAGCATAAAAAAGATTTAGCATTATTCATTTTAGATAACTCTGGTTACGGTGCAGAGCGAGCCATTCACCCAGGTAAAGAACGTTCATACAACGACATTGCAGTATGGAAGTATGAAAAGCTAGCTGAGGCACTTGGCGGAACCGAAGGCGTTGATGTACATAGCTATGTAGCCCACACAGAGAAAGATATAGATGCCATCTTTAAAGCGCTAAAAGAGCCAGAAGGCGTTAACATTGTCCGAGTGATGTTAGACCCAAATGACTCAGCCACTTTCAATCTACGTTTTAGTCAGTTACTACAGCACTAAAAGCGCCCGAAATAAGAAGCTAAATATCAGCCTATTGTGGCTAACTCTCTTATTATTTAATGCCCCTACTACGGTGGGGCATTGCACAAAAAACTAATGGTTAAAGGTTCGAACATGCTTCCTATCAATAAGTTAGTAAAGTTAATAGCTGTCGTTTTTATAATGCTACCAGTGTCTATGCCCGTCACAGCAGCACAATGGGAACAACTAGGACAACGCTCAGTTAAACATGGAGTAGACAAAGATGTCATGCACGTCAATATTGCCGAGGGCGGCTTTAGAGAACTTAAGGTTACGGTAAAGAAGAGCTCGGTTAACATTAAGAAAATTATTGTTGAATATGCCAATGGTAAGCGAGACGAATTGAAGCTCAGATCTGTCATAAGTGCTGGGAGTGAAAGCCGCTTAATGGATCTTCGTGGCGGTAAACGAGTGATCCGGAACGTGACCTTCTATTATGAAACTATCGAAAGAGGTCGCGGCAAAGCCATCGTTACAGCGTGGGGCAGGCGAGGAGTTTAAAAAAGCATACAAAGGGGCTGTTTGCAAATTAGTTAGCCCCTAGTTTTGCTAACCACCAAAGGTAATATCGATTTGATGCTCATCTTCACCAATAGGCGTGACGTCAAAAAATATCCCCAATGGGCACTCGTCTGCATCAATGGGCAGAGGGGCTAAAAAACCTTTCTGCTGACCTTTGCTAGTCGTCCACACTCGACAAGCCCTCTCTCCAGCTTCAGTCATAAATACATATTCAGTGGTGCCCTGCTTGTCCAGCATTGGCCCCTCAGTGTCACAGCTCCCCCAATCTTCACCTAACGCACTAGCAACGTTATAACAGATAGATTTGGCATCATACGCTGTAGTCGTTTCAACAGAGGTTGCTGCGTGAGTCGTAAACGAAATCACACTCAGAAGTGACAATAGTACAGCAGAGTTTTTAAACATTAGTAGACCAGATTAATGAGCATTACCTTTATGGACAAAAAGGCATTCGGTAAGTTCATTAGCCTTGCCGAGAATGGCTTACGGCGCACTCAATCAACCAACTCATACAACACAACAACATCAAACTGTGGCTCAAAGTTAAAACTTATAGGTATACATAGCTACGTAATTCTGCCTACCGTCACCGATATTGGCTTCCAAATCGAACGAGTGGTGTTTAGTTAAACTCCAGTCAAAACCAATTAATCCAGCATAGTGAGCGACGTTCTGTTGTGTAATGGTATAGCTTAGTCCTTCTATAGTTGGCCCACCTTTAATCTCGGCATCCGACTGACCAGTTGTTCCTTCAGTATCCATGTATGAAACACCGATATATGGGTTTACAAACCCCCAATTGGGAACATTAAATGATGTGCCGACTCTTGCACTTACAAGCAATGTTTCTGATTCAGTTCGATCATCATCCGTTTTGGTCCAGGTATAACTGAACGGAAGCAGAACAAAAAAATGGTCAAATCCATAAACAAAGTTGGTGGTAAAACCATAGTTCCATCCTGAATAATCAGGAGATATCTCAGGTAGAACGATGTTTTCAGGAACATCATCACAGAATGCAGGCGTCACTCTGCCACCACACACCTCTTCAATTTTCTTAAAAATAGCAGTCGGGATTTTAATATAAAGATCGGTTGAACCTTCAAATCGGCCACCATGGATGCCGACCTGCATGAAAGGGAATATCCAAGCTGCAGCGCGCAACTGTAAGCTGGCAGTTTCAACATCTGGTTGACCAAAATCAATACTATCTAAATCAATGACCTCTCCAATATCGACCCCCTTATAACTCAATTGTAAATTAGAGAGTGACAAGTCTTGTTTGGAATAGTTAGGAATAATAGAGATAGAAAGTGGTAATGGCAGGTCATAGCCTTTTTCAATGACTTGCTGACCAAAAAAAGGCAAATAGCGCTCCCACTTGCGATTTGGATCTGTGCTCTTACTGGGGATAATGTCTGAACGAACAGTCTCATTTCGCTTTTGCTGTCGTTTCTCTCGATCAGTAAGCGGTTTCTGCACTTCAATCTCAGCAGTAGAGTTTACCCTCTCTGTTTTTTCCGGCACAGACTCATCAGTTGCCAAAACGGCAAACGGAACACAGCAGCTGAGAATACTCAATAATTTATACATGATTAAATCCCTTTTAGAATGCTTCATTAAAGGTTAAATAGAAGCCACTTTCAGTCGCATTTCGGCCATAATCAACACGCACATTCATTCTTGGTTGTAGCTCAAAGCGGTAACCTACGCCATAGCTATATATTAGGTTTTCGTACAATTGCTGCGGCTCGTTAGCAATCGAGCCTAAGCCAGCAAAAACCGTCATCCCATGCCGAGTCAGCTCCCCATTTTGATATTTAAAGGTGTGACGATATTCAACGGTATTTTCAATCGAATTTTTGTCGCGATAGTGACCTCGATATACCCCTCTTAAGGAGTCTTGTCCGCCAACGGTCGGCATATCATAGTAAGGCACGTCACCGTCGCTCCATTGAAAGGCATTATAAAAAGCCAATACTCGCCCTTTGCTTATAGAGTGGTAATATCGGTAATCAAGCAGTAGCTTTTGATAGTCGTTGTCGCTACCAATCTTTTCTGAATAGACAATGTATTCGAAATTGAAAAATTGGCCACTCCATGCATTTACAGAGAAATCACGACTATCATGTTCAAGCGCCACCCCAAGTCCTAGGGAGAATGGCTTATCTTTGAACTCTTGAAAATTAGGATCATCAATTGCAGTTTGTGGCAGGGTATCTTCATCAGGCTGATAACTTTTCAGCCGTAGAGCAGGACCAAGATAAAAGCCATTAAAAGTAAGAAAGGTTAGATTTCCCTCGTAATTTAACAGCTTATATTCATAAAGAAGATCATCTGATGCTTCAACCGCATCTCCCGCTTCATAACCCACTCCCCAGTAATACTCACTTTGCTTGCCCATAGTAAATTTACCAATGAGGCGCATAGCATTATTATCAAAAAACAGATTCTGTTTTGAACGCAAACCTAAACCAACACCACTTTCGACTTTGTTACCTATAGCGACCAAGGTCAAACTTGAACGCTGGAGCTGTTGCTCTTGCCTGTTAGTCGAGAATGAGTACAAAGCCCCTAATGCCAGCATAACTCCTGTTTCTGGCATATATCCTGGCCCACCAAGAATAGAAAATAGCGGTAAGCCATTCTTAGTGGAGTGATCTTTCAAAGCTTTTTTGTAGTTATCTAGCTTTTGCTCTAGTGCATCGCACTCGACGTTGCAGTCATCAAGCTTTTCATCAATCGCGTCAATAGCGACTTTATAAGCTTGCGCTCTCTGCTCAGCTTGCTCCAACGTCTTAAAAAATGGCAAAGCATCACCGACGGGAAGCTGCTCAACTGAATTAAGTGCAGTCACTTCCGCGCCGACAATCGTTGGAAAAAGGCATAAAAAAATAAGCTTTTTCATAAAATCCTTTTAAAATCCAGACTCATTCTTGTATTTTGTATCTACAGGCTCACAACAGAAGATGGGTATAAGCCTTTTATTTGACTAAATATAGTCGAAGGTGAGAAAAGCACATATTTTAGGGGTAGTGGCTGAGAAGTGACTTATTGATAAGAAATAGTAACGTGGTTTACTAGGGCTAAAGATTGGGAATTGTCTAGGAGTAAAGCGAGAACATAAGCAGAGTCATGAACCAATAAAGCATGAAGCAAAACAGCTAAAGCCCACAGATAGTGGGCTTAGCAAAGCTGCGTATTAGAACGCTGAAAGCTGACCTATAATCGTAGCCACTGCATTAACTCATTGGCTCCAATGACGCCATACTGTCTTTTTATTAGTTTACCAGTAGGGTCAAATAGCAACACTTCAGCAGATTCAGCTCGATAAGTTGCGATCATCTTATCGCCATCGGGGGTACCTGCTCTAGCTAACAAAAACAGCGCATTATCACCAAGGTGGGCACGGGCTTCATTCATCTGCTCTGTTTGGCTATTACTCACCGCAAGACCTGGATCATAAACAAAAACCACAGCTGGCTTACCCGTTCCGATCTCTTCATGGGTCGCCTTAAAGCCTTTTGGCATCACCATCAACAACAACCAAACTGCGACCACAATTGATGCAATGACTCCAAGAACCACCCAAGGCTTGCGTTTGTCTGAGGTTGAGCTTGTATTTGAGTGATTACTTTCCACGATGATTAGCCTCTATAACGATTTAAATAATTAGCACTTCAGTTTAATAAACCTAGCTGAAATGAGTATTAATAATTCAATGCTGCTAGTGATTTCTCTGCTAAAAACTGCCTTCCTCCCCCACTTTTCATGGCAAATAAGTGACTTAACATCACATTTCTCTTAATTAGATCAAATTGACAGTTGTTAGCTAGGAACTAATATTGCTGTAATAGACTCAATTAGGTAATGATTAAGCTTTCTCAGCGAAAGCATGAGATGTTCAAAATAATGAGGCAATATATTAATGAATACACTTAGCAAAATATTGATCGGCTCAGCGATTAGCATCGCGGCATTAAGCACTGGCGCACAGGCTAGCGACCTTACCTGCAAAGTAAAAGGTGCCGATGATGTCGTTATGAAAAACATTACAATTTTGCGCTCTAACGAATCAATCGTGAAGATTGATGGCAGCTACAAATCACCGGTTATGAGCAATATCTATCGCATCGATGCGGTAGACGGCAAAGACATTAGCGCCACTCCAACTTACCTTTATTACAGTCAATATCCTTTAGCCGATCACCAACTGTTAGCAACTGTTCAAGTTGATGGTCAAGAGGCTTTTAAGGGACTTTGTACCGTCACAGAAGAGATGTAGTCTTCAAAACTGCGCGCCACCATCTCTACAACTCAGTATTACTAGAGCGATATTAAATAGTTTATCGGTCTGGTAATACTGTTACAGCGTCAAGAATCATCGTGTCATTGGTGTTTTTCTAAATCGCCACAAGCCTCCAGTATGTCATCCGTCAAAGCTCCCAGTTCAGCTTGAATTTAGCGATTCCATAACGTTATTCAAATTAATCTATATTGAAACAGTTCGGTCATCACCAATGCTCTCTCCTGCAATGACATTTTCTTCACCTTGCAAATAATAAAATAGCGTCGACTTCATCCAATAAGAGAAAGGCATGACTAAATTCGACCAGGGCATCATCCAAGCAAACATCAAAAAATCTGCTCTACCACGCTCCCTACCATCTAAAAATGACACGAGTTTTTTGTGGGGGCTGTTGATTCTAGTGGCAGCATTTCTTTTACTGATGAAAGAAAGTGTTAACGACGCTTATTTTTTTAAAATCAATCAAGCGAGCCAACATTTTAGTCCTGAGCTTTTAGCAAGCATTACCGACATGGGCAATGGGGTTGTTACGGGCAGCATTCTAGTCATGATCCTTTGCTTCAAACCTGCTTGGATTTTACGAGTGCTGCTAGCAGCAGTGATCTGTCTATTGGT
This sequence comes from Shewanella piezotolerans WP3, assembly GCF_000014885.1. Classification (NCBI taxonomy): domain Bacteria; kingdom Pseudomonadati; phylum Pseudomonadota; class Gammaproteobacteria; order Alteromonadales; family Shewanellaceae; genus Shewanella; species Shewanella piezotolerans. The sequence continues at coordinate 607,348 of NC_011566.1, read as the reverse complement.
GACACATCTACTAAAAAGCTATTTTGATGCGCCGCGCCCAGCAGCACTGTTAGAGCAAATAAATATTATCGGTGATGTTCGCCACAGTAAGAGTTTTCCTTCAGGACATACCGCCACTATTTTCTTACTCGCAGGCACAGCCTATCTGTCATCTCGACGATTGCTCAGCAGAATATTCTTTGTCTCTTTGGCAATCATAGTCGCTGTATCGCGGATCTCAGTCGGTGCCCACTGGCCGATTGACTTAGCATTAGGGGCTATTATTGGCTGGCTCAGTATTTATGCTGCATCACTCATCTGTAAAGAGAGATTACTATCACCGCGTTACCAATACCTTATTTTAACTGCATTGCTGTTGCTGCTTGGTACTTTGAGCGCTATAAGCAAGAATGAATTCCCGCAAATGCCTATTGTTGAACAGCTACAACAACTGTACTTGGTCGTGGCTGCATTTTGTTTATATGTCAGCTATTTATTCAACCGCCATATGACGACTAGCAATATTATTCATTGAGTTAACGAGTCATCAGCAGGGACGAATAACGAGTTGTTCGACCCTGCTCGCTAAACAGAATGCCCATTACTTTTTAGCATCACCCAAATGAACATCAAGTACAGGCCGACCAAGGCAAACCAATTTACACCGAGCACAATAAGACTACTAATAGACATCATAATCCCCTCTAATACTTCAATCGCTAGCTTATTGATATGACTGCAGTAGGACAGCATAAATAGCAGTGAGCTATCGTCATCATCAACATCCCTAACTAAAGAACTATATGATTGACATACTCAAGCTGCGCCATAACCGCCAATAAACAGCTAGTATGGGCAACAATTATGCAGCAGGAAATTCTTGGTAAGGTGCAGATATGATGGTTTAGTATTTCCCACTTAATCACTAACGACTCACTACAGCTAAATATAAACGCTGAACCGAGTGTCACTCGTCAGTTTATAGCCTAGAGATTAAACCATAGTGATTGCAACCTGAATGGATATGAAGAATTCAATTCTGTTCAATGCTCGTTTCATCGCAAGCAGATAAGAGTTTTTAGCTCTACCAAGTCACTGACACTAAAGCCTTGATTGGATCGGCCGATAACCAACTATCATCTTCATCTGCATGGAATAGCAATGAACATATCTGGTATCAATTCAGCGTCCTCTTTGACTCAAAATATGCTGCAGGCAGAGATCAAAGTCAGATCGGATACTGCGCCAACCCAAGCATCTTTGTCGCAGACTATCGAGCCTGATAGCGTGTCGATTTCTGATGCGGCGCAAAAGAAGTTATCTACTGAGCTCGGCGCTGCTATACACAAAAATAGTGCCAACACCAAAGCCCAACAGAGTGAACAAGTTGATACTCGAACTGAGACAGAAAAGAAGATTGATAAGCTCAAAGAGGAACTCAAAGAGCTAAAAGAACAGCGCCAAGCACTGGCCAATGATCATTCTGAAGCTGCTGAACAGAAACGCAAAGATATTGATGCGCAAATGATGATGCTCAATGTACAGCTAACCACCTTGCTCAAAGCTCAAAAAGATGAAGCCGAGGGTGGCGCCTAGACAAATCATACCTAAAGAAAACAGTCTCCAGATAGATTATCTGGATAAGCATAATAACCACAGTCATTAATAGCACTTTTTAAACAAATATTAATTTTTATTTTTAATTCAAACGCTAATCGTAAGGCGCAATGAATTAAACAGCAAAAAACCAACCGATTTTGACTACTGATAATAAGTACTACGCAGGCTAAAAATGAATTTTTACAATAATCTAGCATTGAACTATGCCAAAGAGATCAAATCAGCTTTGAGAGGAATCGCATTCCTGTTAATGGTATTCATTATTTACAGCGTGTTAAAGCAGGAACAAGAAACCAAGTACTCGCAATACTTTTTCGACAATCAAAAAAAGTTTGAGCAACTATCCAAACTAACCTGTTCATTACTCGATAGTGATTTATCTAGGCTAGAGTATCAAGTCGGTGAATACTACAATAGAGAACCATTTTTCAGTATTCCCAGCACCTATCCAGACAATGAATATGAGTTTAAGTGGCAGCGTTTAAACGAATACGCGCCTGGAGTTGAAAAAAAACTGCAGCAGATAGATCAATTGCTTGTTGACTTAGATCTTGAAGATCTGACGGCTACAGAGATAGCCGGTGAGTGCAGGATTTTTAACTACCTTTGGGGCTGGGGAATGAATGGTGAGGGTCAATTCATGCACTATGTATTTAATCCACAAACTGTGTACCCATATAACCCAAGTATTCATAAAGAATCGCATAGAGATCACTCGATTCAAATCGACTTTAGCATTGCTTTATCTGCAGGTTGGTATCTAACTTACTCCAATACACCTTAAACCTTCAGCAGCAGAGTCGAGCCCATCGAACCCGACTCACGATCCAACTTAGCGACGCTTGGAGGTATCGCGCGCGCCTGCAAGCCGACCCAAAAATTCACTCAGACCCGTCTGCTTTCTAATGCGTTCCGCCCAAAAGCCACCAATAATAAAACCGACAGCGCCCCAAGCGACAACGGTGAGCGCATTAAGCTGACCTGATTGCAAACTCAACACAACTCCAACAAAAAGCCCTAAAAGCGTCGGCGATGCGGCTATCGCCAGCCACTGCAGCGAAAAGACAAATAAACTCACTAATCTCATTGGTTCTCCTTAACCTGATTATTCATGCCAATAAACCATACACGTTTTACAACACGCTTACGACATATTATGTCAAGAGTGAGAGGGCCATTCGTTATTTACCGTCGTATTACGATAGCTTTTTGAATACCAATACGAGTATTATTATTCGAATTATTATCACGTTATGTATGGATGCAGTTGATAAATGATTCTAAAAACCAAATCTCCTCAAAATGCCAAGTCTGCGCAAGCGATAGCCGGGCAAAAGCAAGAACACAACGTCGCCTTCTTTTTACGCCGCGCTTATAAAGATAACCCTGAAGTTCTGGTCATAAATGATTTCAAGTTCAGCTTTAATGATGAAACGGCGCAGATTGACCATCTAATAGTTTACCCTTATGGCTTTATATTGCTTGAGTCAAAAAGTATTAAAGGCCATGTAAAGGTCAATAAACAGCAAGAATGGACTCGCAGCTATAGCAAGCAATGGTCAGGTATGCCCTCCCCCATCAAACAAGTCGAGTTACAGCAAGCACTGCTGAAGCAATTACTCAATCATCATAGGCTTGACGTATTAGGAAAGATGTTTGGTATTAAGCAGGGCTTTAGTGGACGCTGCTGGGATCACCTCTGCGTGGTATCAAGTGACGCAATCATTGATAGAAAATCGATGCCTAAAGCCGTTTCAGAGAAATTAGTGAAGTCTGAATTCTTAGTCGAAAAGCTTCAAAAAATAATGAAGCTTAGAAATAAGATCATAAGAGTCGTTAATGTATATGACACTCGACCTTACTTTAATAAAGAAGAGCTCGACTCTATAGGCTCATTCTTAATTAACCAGCACTTAGATACAACAGCAGAGCCTTCAATAGTCCCACAAGCTGCTCCTAAGTTGGCGCAACCGATAGCAAAACCTGTAGTTACAAGGCCTCAGCCAATCGAGCAAGCCTCTGTCGTTGAAGCGACAACAATGATTCGAGTGGCTTTGCAGTGCAAACATTGCGGGGAATCAACGAATTACACACCAATGTATGGCAAGTTTGGCTATTACATAAAGTGTAACCAGTGTACTAAAAACACGCCGATGAAACAGGCCTGCCCGCAATGCAAAAATAAGCAAACACGGGTGCAAAAAAGCCAAGAGACTTATACGCTAAATTGCCAAGAATGCAGCTTTAGCCAACAAATCGTTTAAGGGATCAGATTTGAATAGCATGGAAAAAGGCACAGCTTCGCGGCTAAAGCCGCTCCTACATTTAAGACTTAGAACATGCAAAAGCTCATGTTCCAGACACCAATTCCCTTTAAGTACACCTATATACTGCCGGGATAAGTCCATCCTTAAACAAAAAAGCCTCGATACCGTAAAGTATCGAGGCTTTTAATTCTTTTACAACAAGTGGCTTTAGCGTTTAAGCTTCAGACCAGCAACGTATTTTACGTAGGATAAATCATGTTAGAACAAGGCGCTTTACCACGACGTTTAGCTTTCTACTCTTATTAATTCTGAATGGTGAAGTCACGCTGCTATCCCCTGAAATGCAACGCCAAAGCAAGCTCCAGACACAAAAAAGCCCCAATACCGTTAAGTATCGAGGCTTTTAATTCTTTTACAACAAGTGGCTTTAGCGTTTAAGCTTCAGACCAGCAAAAGTATCTAACGCAGGAAAAATCGCTTTAGAGCAAGGCTTCTTGTCACGACGTTTAGCTTTTCATAAACGAGTGGCAAGGTAACGCAGCTATAAACGATTTTAACCAGTTAGATTACATCATGCCGCCCATACCGCCCATTCCACCCATTCCACCCATGCCGCCCATATCAGGCGCACCAGCTGCATCTTGTGGAATTTCGCCAACCATTGCTTCAGTGGTGATCATAAGACCAGCAATTGAAGAAGCAAACTGTAGCGCGCTACGAGTTACTTTAGTTGGGTCTAGGATACCCATCTCTAGCATGTCACCGTATGTGTCGTTACCAGCATTGTAACCGTAGTTACCAGTGCCGTTCTTAACGTTGTTAGCAACAACTGAACCTTCTTCGCCAGCGTTAGTTGCGATTTGACGTAGTGGCGCTTCCATTGCACGTAGTGCGATAACTACACCGTGCTTCTGGTCTTCGTTGATAACTTCAACTTCACCGATTTTGCTTGCTACGCGAACTAGTGCAACACCACCGCCTGCAACCACACCCTCTTCAACCGCTGCGCGAGTTGCGTGTAGTGCGTCTTCTACGCGAGCTTTCTTCTCTTTCATTTCAACTTCAGTCGCTGCGCCAACCTTGATTACGGCTACGCCGCCAGCAAGTTTAGCCATACGCTCTTGAAGTTTTTCTTTGTCGTAGTCAGATGTAGACTCTTCAGCTTGGATCTTGATTTGAGCTACACGTGCTTTGATTTGAGTCTCTTCACCCGTACCGTCAATAATCGTGGTGTCATCTTTAGTGATAACAACGCGCTTAGCTGTACCTAGGTCTTCTAGAGTCGCTTTTTCAAGCTCTAGACCAATCTCTTCAGCAATCACTGTACCGCCAGTTAGGATAGCGATATCTTGTAGCATTGCTTTACGACGGTCGCCAAAACCTGGTGCTTTAACAGCAGCAACTTTAACGATGCCACGCATGTTGTTCACAACCAATGTTGCTAATGCTTCGCCTTCAACGTCTTCTGCAACGATAAGCAGTGGCTTACCTGTTTTAGCTAGACCTTCAAGGATAGGTAGCAATTCACGAATGTTTGATACTTTCTTATCAACCAATAGGATAAATGGCGTTTCTAGTTCAACACTGCCAGTCTCTGGCTTGTTGATGAAGTAAGGAGACAGGTAACCACGGTCAAACTGCATACCTTCAACAACGTCTAATTCGTTTTCTAGCGCTTGGCCTTCTTCTACAGTGATAACACCTTCTTTACCGACACGCTCCATCGCAGTTGCAATGATTTCACCGATAGTTTCGTCAGAGTTAGCTGAGATAGTACCCACCTGAGCGATAGCTTTAGTGTCGCTACACTCTTGAGAAAGGTTTTTAAGCTCTGCAACTGCAGCGATAACCGCTTTGTCGATGCCGCGCTTAAGATCCATTGGGTTCATGCCAGCAGCAACCGCTTTAAGACCTTCAGTTACGATAGATTGAGCCAGTACTGTTGCGGTAGTGGTACCGTCACCAGCTGCATCATTGGCTTTAGAAGCAACTTCTTTCACCATTTGTGCGCCCATGTTCTCGAACTTGTCTTCAAGTTCGATCTCTTTCGCCACAGACACACCATCTTTAGTGATAAGTGGAGCACCAAAGCTCTTGTCTAGTACAACGTTACGACCTTTTGGGCCTAAAGTAACTTTAACTGCGTTTGCGAGTACGTTTACGCCGGCAAGCATTTTTACGCGAGCGTCGTTTCCAAATAATACTTCTTTAGCTGACATGTTTATTATCCTTTAAATTCATTTCAGTCCGCTGATGTGGCTAATGCACTACCATCAACGGTGATCATGGTCTATCTACGTGGCGAGAGTGGGATTTACCCAACAACTGCCATTAAGTCTGATTCAGATAAAATCAGTACTTCTTCACCATCAATCTTTTCTTTTTTCACGCCATAACCTTCGTTGAAGATCACGATGTCGCCAACTTTAACGTCTAGCGCCATTACGCTACCGTTTTCAAGAATGCGTCCATTACCTACAGCTAAAACTTCACCGCGGCTAGACTGCTCAGCAGCACTACCAGTTAGTACGATGCCACCAGCTGACTTTGATTCAACTTCTGAACGTTTAACAATGACACGATCATGTAATGGGCGAATATTCATCGATGGATGCTCCTATTATTTTTGTCGCCAACGTTTATTGCTGGCTATTAAAGATAGTAACGACTTTGGCTGATTTCACCTTAGTGAACACCAAAATATCATTTGATGTTCGAGATATGGGGGTAAAGGTCTGCAGTTCCAAGCCCTATTTACAAAATAAATCGGTTTTTTTTGACTCTGATTTATAAATATCGGATCAATCCTGATAGAATTCGCCTCCGAGTAAAGACTAGGCAAGACTTCCCCATGAGAGACAGACACGGGCTGCTAACACAGCCGATTGGTCGTGTACTGCTAAATATGAGCCTCCCAAACCTGATTGGTATTCTAACCATTCTTGGGTTCAGCCTCGTTGACACTTTTTTTATCAGCCAGTTAGGCACAGAAGCTCTGGCTGCTATCAGCTTTACTTTTCCTGTGACCCTGATTATTTCAAGCATTGCTATCGGCATTGGCGCTGGGGTATCAACCAATTTGGGCCGCTTAATCGGTAGCGGACATGCCGATAAAGCCAAAGTGTTTTTACATGACGCCTTACTGCTCACGTTTTTATTAACCGCGTTCATATCGGCATTTGGTAGCCTATTCATTGATCCACTGTTTAGCTTACTGGGCGCAAACCAAAGCAGCTTGCCGCTGATCCATGACTACATGTTCACTTGGTATTTAGGCGCACCATTACTGGTGCTGTTAATGGTAGGTAACCAAGGACTTCGCGCCACTGGCGATACTCGATCACCCGCAAAGATAATGATGCTAGCGGCACTGATAAACCTGATATTAGATCCGTTACTTATCTTTGGTATCGGGCCATTTCCGCGCTTAGAGATCCAAGGGGCAGCCATTGCCACTGTGATCTCCTGGGTTGTGGCACTGTCGCTGTCGACTCATTTATTGATTTTTAAACGTCATCTGGTCGAGTTTGCCGAGTTTAATGTTGTCAGACTTAGATGCAACTGGAAGCAATTAGCCCATATCGCTCAGCCTGCTGCGCTAATGAATCTGCTCAATCCAGTGGCGAATGCCATGATAATGGCGATGTTGGCGCGTATCGACCACAGTGCGGTGGCCGCCTTTGGTGCCGGCACACGTTTAGAATCAGTCATGCTGATTGCCGTGATGGCGCTATCATCGAGTTTAGTGCCTTTTGTGGCGCAAAACCTCGGCGCAGGACAAACCACTCGCGCCCGTGACGCACTGCTGTTATCACTCAAATTTGTGTTGATACTTCAAACCTTGCTGTACCTGCCACTAATATTTGCTGCAGAGCCGTTAGCACGACTATTTAGTAACGACCCGCAGGTCATTGAGTGGTTAAGCTTTTATATCTTGGTGCTGCCTGCGGCTTATGGCCCGTTAGGCATCGTTATCTTAGTAGCAACCTCCTTAAACGCTTATCATCGACCGATGAGTTCACTCATTCTAAATATCTGTCGGTTGTTTTTAATTATGCTGCCTTTAGCCGCACTAGGTTCCTATTTAGGTGGTGTAAAAGGCTTGCTGCTCGCCCTCCCCGTCACTAATACCTTAATGGGTATTGCTTGTTATATTCTGGCGCGGCGCATTTCTGAACCTGAGCTCGCCGCCGTCACACAAGAAGAGAACTAGCCATGCAAGCATCAAAACAGATATTTATCGATGAAGATTTTAGCGACCAAGATCTACAAGATGCTCACTTTGAGCATTGTGAGTTTCACCACTGCCGCTTTAATCATGCCGATTTGACGGATGCCCGCTTTAGCCACTGTAAGTTTGTACAACAAGGCGAAGATGAAGGCTGTGATTTTAGCTACGCCACACTCACCAGTGCCAGTTTTAAGCATTGCAATTTGAGTATGGCGCTATTTAAAGGCGCCCGTTGCTACGGTATTGAGCTGCGCGAATGCAATCTGCAGGGTAGTGATTTTAGCCGAGCAAGTTTTGCTAATTACATCACCGCTAAAAGCTATTTTTGCTCCGCTTATATCACCGCTTGTAACTTGGCGTACGCAGACTTAAACAATGCACTACTTGAAGAGTGTGAACTGTTCGATAATCGCTGGCGCGGTGCCAATCTAATAGGTGCCTCGATGAAAGGTGCCGACCTAAGTGGTGGCGAATTCTCGGCCGAACAATGGGGCAGTTTTGAGCTTAGCGGCTGTAACCTCACCCGCGTTGAACTTGAAGGCTTAGATCCACGCAAGGTGTCACTTGAAGGGGTGATGATTAACCAGTGGCAACAGGAACAATTACTTGCACCATTAGGGCTGATCATTACTGCTGACTAGTTCATCGATTTAAACACACCACGGACAATGACATCCCGATTACAATCGCCTTTTTCGATACACTCTTCCATGGCTTTCATCATAAAGTCGATAAAGCGCTGACTCGCAAGGCTAATAAACCGCCTCGACGGATAAACCAAATAGCATTTCCCCTCATAGGGCTCTATCTCTTCAAACAACATTTTAAGCTTACCGCTGTCGACATGTTCTTGGGCAAAAGCCAGTGGCATCATAGAGATCCCACGTCCCATTAAAGTGGCTTCTAAGCATGTCTCTAGACTATTCACGCACAAGTTACCTTTGACCGCTAAAGTACGGTCTTTACCAAAAGGTACATCGTTGAAAATCTTGCCGTTTGGGTAACGAAATAGTATCGAGTTATGTTCTGACAGACACTCCTGAGTCAGTGGGATATCAGTTTTAGCTAAATATTCGGGACTGGCAAAAAAATGCACCATCTCAGTAATCATATGCCTAGCAACCATCTCGTTTTCATTGAAGGCGTCTTCAAGCATAAACGCTAAATCAATGTTATTACGGATCATATCTTGTGGCTCTGTACTGACAATAATCTCTACCGTTAACCCTGGATTGAGATCCATAAACTCAAAGATAGCGTGAGTAATATGAATAAGCTCAGGAATAGGAAAAATCAGGATCCGCAAATGACCAGCAACTTCAGCGTTTTGCCCCGACAATTCAGACATGGTCTGCTCTAGCTGCGCAAGCATAGGTGTTGTTTTGTCGTAAAAATGGCTGCCTGAAGCAGTTAATGTCATCGCTCGGCTCTGACGATGAAACAGCTTTACATTCAGCTCATCTTCAAGCAATTGCAGTCGTCGACTCAGCGTCGACTTAGGTAGATTTAAAATATCAGCCGCCTCGACCAGGCTGCCAGTTTCTACAATTCGATGGAACAAGGTTATATCTTCAGTTTTCATTATTCAGGCTCTAAAGTTTTAACGACTCAATGACTAACACGTGACACTTTGCTCACACAAAACAGGTTAAAGCAAGACTTAACAGTTCCACTTTATGGAACTCATAATTCCACACAATTCCATTTAACTCAACTAAGTTGACTGTTATTGTGGCGTCCAGTTAATACATATTGTCACATTTATACGGAATTCAATTTATGAAGCACTTGCCCACTACCCTCTCGTTTATTGTTCTTACCTCAGTGTTAGCGGGTTGCAGCGCAGAGTCTATTGAAACACCAGCGCCAACGGTGCGGCCAGTTAAGCTACTTGAGGTGACCGATGTCAATGCGGGCTCAATTCGTGTCTTTCCGGCTAAAGTTGCCGCCACCAGACAAGCCGATCTGGCATTTAGACTGTCTGGCCATTTGGTAGAATTTGCTTTTTTTGAGGGGCAACATGTTAAAAAAGGCACCGTACTGGCAAGACTAGATAGCCGTGATGCCCGCAATACCTTACTTAATCGTGAGGCTGATTATGAGCTAGCAGCTGCCGACTTTAAGCGTAAAGGTGAGTTACTGCGCCGCGAGCTTATCTCACAAGCAGAATATGACACAGCTCAAGCACAGCTTAAATCGTCACAGGCAAATCTTGCTAGCGCGCAAGATCAGCTCAGTTACACTGAGCTGAAAGCGCCGTTTGACGGTACGATTGCCAAGATATCAATTGACAACTATCAGATGGTGCAAGCAAATCAGTCAATTTTGGTGCTGCAAAAAGATCGTAATATCGATGTGGTAATCCAAGTGCCAGAGTCGCTCGCCAGTAATATCGCCCGCTTTAATCCCAACGCGGTCACCCAACCTACGGTACGTTTCACCACTAATCCAGAGCTATCTTTTCCAGTCAAACTCAAAGAGCACGCCACTCAGGTCACTCCTGGTACTCAAAGCTACGAAGTGGTATTTACCCTACCACAGCCAACTGATATCAACATTTTACCGGGTATGAGTGCTGAGCTTACTATGGATGTTTCTAACAGCAGGTTGAGTGACATTACCTCAGTATTACCGGCCAGTGCCATTACCAAACGCGACACTGATGGCCAGAACATAATTTGGACCTTCGACGCTGATAGCGGCAAAGTTCATTCACAGGTTGTTACGCTAGGTAAGGTAACCACCAACGGCATTGAAGTGACACAAGGTGTGAACGTAGGCGATAAGGTTGTGGTCGCTGGTGTGCAATACCTTGTTGAAGAACTCCAAGTTAAGCCGCTTCGCTGGCAGCGAGGGGTGTAGTTAGCAACCCCATTTTTATCCCCGTTACTCACTCAAGTTTGATTGTTGTTGCTTGCGCATAGCGTCATTGAGCCTGAGTGCTGCCAGCCTAGTTGGCATTTTTGACTAAGAGATTTTATCAATGAATTTTGCAGAATATTCGATCACTCACAAGGTGATCAGCTGGATGTTTGCCCTCCTATTACTGGTAGGCGGTTCAGTGTCATTTTTAAACTTAGGGCAACTGGAGTTTCCTGAATTTACCATTAAACAAGCATTGGTTGTTACTGCCTATCCTGGTGCGTCACCTGAACAAGTTGAAGAGGAAGTGACTCTCCCACTAGAAGATGCCTTGCAGCAACTAGAAGGGATTAAACATATCACCTCTGTTAACAGTGCAGGCTTGTCTCAGATTGAGATAGAGATGGCAGACAACTATGCCGGTGACCAGTTACCCCAGGTTTGGGATGAAGTACGCCGCAAAGTGAACGACAAAATCAATGAGCTACCTCCGGGCGCATTAACGCCAAAGGTGATTGATGATTTTGGTGATGTTTACGGTATTTTGCTTAATGTCAGTGGCGACGGTTATAGCGATCGTGAATTGCAAAACTATGCTGACTTTTTAAGGCGTGAACTGGTACTGGTCGACGGCATTAAAAAGGTGACGATTGCCTGTAAAGTGATGGACCAAGTCGTGGTTGAGATCTCTCAGCAAAAACTTAACGCCCTCGGGTTAGATCAAGACTACATCTATGGTCTTATTCAAAGCCAAAATGTGGTGTCGAATGCCGGCAGCGTCCGCGTGGGTGATAACCGTATACGTATTCATCCCACTGGAGAGTTTGATAATGTTAGTCAAATGGAGCGTCTGCTAATAAGCCCTCCAGGTAGCGCTAAGCTTATCTACCTCGGTGATATTGCCAATATATACAAAGATGTTGAAGAGACACCGGACAATATCTACCACGCCGATGGCAACAAAGCGTTATCTATTGGCATTGCTTTTGCCAGTGGTGTCAACGTGGTAGATGTGGGCGCGGCGGTTAATGCTCGTATGGCCGAGCTTAATAGTGACCTGCCTATCGGTATGTCTTTAGATACCGTGTATGACCAAAGCAAGATGGTTGACGATACCGTCAGCGGATTTTTGGTTAACTTGGCAGAATCTATTGCGATCGTGATTGGTGTGCTATTGATCTTTATGGGCGTCCGCTCAGGTTTACTAATGGGCCTAGTGTTACTGCTAACAATACTTGGCACTTTCATCGTCATGAACGTGCTCAATATTGAGCTGCAGATCATCTCCCTGGGTGCGCTCATTATTGCACTGGGTATGCTGGTTGATAATGCAATTGTGGTCACAGAGGGCATTTTAATTGGTATTAAACGAGGTAAAACTCGCTTAGAAACAGCTAAGAGTGTTATCTCACAAACTCAGTGGCCACTACTTGGTGCCACCATCATCGCCATTATTGCTTTTGCTCCGATTGGCTTGTCTGACAACTCTACTGGTGAATTCTGTGTGTCGCTGTTTCAAGTGTTGTTGATCTCTCTGTTTATCAGCTGGATCACCGCCATGACGCTCACACCATTCTTCTGCAACATCATGTTTAAAGATGGTGTCGCAAATGATGATGTCGATGAAGACCCATATAAAGGCTGGCTATTTACCCTGTATCGTCAAACGCTAAATATTGCCATGCGTTTTCGTTCTGTCACTTTACTCTTAGTTATCGCAGCATTGGTTTCGGCAGTATTTGGCTTTGGTCAGGTGAAGAACGTGTTCTTCCCAGCTTCAAATACCCCGATGTTCTTCGTTGATGTATGGATGCCTGAAGGCTCCGATATTAAAGCCACTGAAAAACTGCTTTCTCGCATTGAAGCAGACATTAAGCAACAGCAGGCCGAACATGATATTGGCCTGACCAACTTAACCACTGTTGTCGGCCAAGGTGCACAGCGATTTGTACTCTCTTATGTGCCAGAAAAGGGTTACAGCGCTTATGGTCAGCTACTCATAGAGATGAGTGATTTGACCACACTTAATCAATATATGCGCAAACTTGAAACAGAGCTGAGCCAGAGTTACCCAGAGGCCGAGTACCGCTTTAAATATATGGAGAACGGCCCAAGCCCAGCGGCAAAAATTGAAGCTCGTTTTTATGGTGAAGATCCAGAGGTACTGCGCCAACTAGCCGCGCAAGCCGCGACGATACTGAACAATGAACCTACTGCCACTGCTGTGCGCCACAACTGGCGTAATCAGGTTAACCTTATTCGCCCGCAGCTTGCGCTCGCACAGGCAAGAGAAACAGGCATAAGTAAGACAGATTTAGATAATTCGCTGTTGATTAATTTCAGTGGTAAACAGATTGGTACCTATCGTGAAAATAGCCACCTACTGCCAATTATTGCTCGTGCGCCAGCAAGTGAAAGACTGGATGCGGAAAGTATTTGGAAGTTACAAGTATGGAGCTCAGACAACAATACCTTTGTACCTGTCACGCAAGTCGTGTCTAACTTCGAAACAGAGTGGGAAAACCCGCTCATTATGCGACGCGATCGTAAGCGTGTTATTGCCGTGCTTGCTGACCCAATTAATGGCACTGGCGAGACTGCCGATTCGGTATTTAGAAAGGTAAAAACTGAGATTGAATCGATTACGCTACCAAGTGGCTACGAGCTTGAATGGGGCGGCGAATATGAAACGTCTCTAGAAGCACAAGAGTCGGTGTTTAGCTCTATTCCACTGGGTTACTTGGCGATGTTTTTAATCACCGTATTGCTGTTTAACTCGGTAAGGCAACCGTTAGTTATCTGGTTTACTGTGCCACTGGCGATTATCGGTGTGGTAGCTGGACTACTGTTATTTGATGCCCCCTTTAGCTTCATGGCGATGCTAGGCATGTTGAGCCTAACCGGTATGATCATTAAAAATGGTATTGTGTTGGTAGACCAAATAAACCTTGAGCTCAGCGAAGGTAAAGAGGCTTACCAAGCGGTGGTGGACTCTTCAGTGAGTCGTGTAAGACCTGTATTAATGGCGGCAATTACGACTATGCTGGGGATGATCCCATTGTTGTCTGATGCCTTCTTTGGCTCAATGGCAATTACCATCATCTTTGGTTTAGGTTTTGCGTCAGTGCTCACGCTTATTGTACTACCAGTAACCTATACCTTAATGTTCCGCATTCCTTATCCACATAAGCAAGTACGATAAGGGGGTTACCACGCATTAAATAACCCAATAGATCAAATTAGCTAATTTAAAAAATGCTTCCCGGCAGCTCAGGCTCAACACAGTAATGTGCTGAGCCTGAGTACTTTTAGCCACTAGCCATAAAAGATGAACAATATTTTATGAGTAATCCCCAAGCCAGACTGTTAACCTTAAACTAATTCACATTGACCGATGCCACCTATGAAACGTTTTGCATTATGTCATTTAGCTAACATATTCACCCTTGGGGCAGTGCTATTCGCAAGCCCTGTATCGGCGCATAATGACGCCCTCCAGCAGCAATCAGAATATGAAATTGGTGTGATGGTTAAGGCTATCGACAAAGCCATTACCACTCCACAATCAGATTCACTCGAGTTGATCTACCAATATGGCACGGACTCCCGATATTACGTGATGATCAGAGGCTGGTTAGTACAAGAGCTAGCGGGTGCACAAAGTCAGCTCGAATCACACAGGCAGCAAGATGAACGTCGGCAACAGTTAGAACATAAGGTCAGTTTTTTAAAGCAAGCTATTCGCCGTATTGATCTCGAGTAAGCACTATAAGTAGTTGGCCACTAAAAAGCACACAGGAAAGACCATGAAAACCTCAGTAAAAGCCGCGTTGTTATCAGCATTTGTATGCCCGGGAGCAGGTCATTTTTATCTAAAGCAGCGCGCTATGGGAAATATTATTCTGGTCACTGCAATCGCTGCGATAAGTTACCTATGCTGGCATGCTTATCAAAAAGCACAGCTTATCTCTGAGAAGATAATCAATGGTGAAATTCCGCTACAACTCGATGCCATTTACAGTGCAGTTACTCAAGCGCCTGCTGGTAATGAAGCATTATGGATCAATATTGCTACTGCAGGTTTTGTGCTTTCTTGGGTGGTAGGTGTGGCTGATTCATTTCGCTTAGGTCGCCGCCAAGATTGAGAGTAATATTATACGCTCAGCGAGAGTTTAGCGGCTTGCTACTTCGGCGGCGAATAAACTCATAAGGGAATAACCATTGTGTTATACCAATTGCATTAAGTATTTGACCAGTTCAGAGCCCCTCAGCCTTTTCAATTCAAAGCGCATTGGTAAAGAAATGGTTATCCCCTTTTAAGCCAATGCAAAGCAGAAGTGGAAAGACTGAGGGGCTCACGTAGTGCGGCTGAGGTTAAACAAATTGGCAAACGCTGTATGCTTCGCTATGAGATTTGGATATACGACTAAACGGTCTATTTTGTTCCATACAAAATAAGACATTCCAGCCCTCCTTGGCGGTCAGATTTAGGAGGTACGAGACCAAGGATGGTCGAAGGTAGAATAATGCAGGAGCAATTATCGAGAGCGAAGCAGGATGCCAGAGCCGAGAATAACTATTACCTCAAATTCCACTACTTGCCTACAGCGTTTTGAATTCCCACTGAATGGTCAAACTTTTAATGCAATTGGTATTATTACTCACTTTGGATTAGCCAGCCTTGAATGAGTTCGCCAAAACACTCTGAGTAGATCAACTTGCTATGCTGATTGGAATTACTCGCCATTTCCTTACAAAAAAGGGTCACTCATCGAGTAACCCTTTCATTTACAGTGTGCAACAATTAATAATGTTGACTCACATTACATGGCTGATTCTTTCGCTGTATTAGTCTTAGAGAAATCGTGTTGCGTACTTGGATTCGTACGCAGATTCATCGTTGGCTTTGGATTTTTTGAAAAATCATAAGCGCTAGTGGCTGCCAATGTTTTTGAAAAATCATGACGACTTGAAATTCTTTGAATATTATTTGGCTGTTCTGCCGCTGAAACATTTTTCGAAAAATCGTAATCAGCACGTGCTGCTGCTGTTTTAGAAAAATCTGGTCGTTCAGCCATGGCAGAACTAGAAACTAAAGATACAACTATAGATAAGGCTACGCTGGTTAACATTTTCATATACAACTCCAATCTTATTTGCCCATTTCGTTAACAAACAGTCTAATTGATTTACCTGTTTTAGAGAACAAAAAAGGGACAAATTTTGCAATTTGATACATATAACATACAAAAGTTTAAAACTATGCTAGATGCTATGCAGTCGGAGGAGGATTAACTATATGAGGGGAAACCGTTTTTATTGACCACAGTGGTTCAACAATTTTTTCGCTCTCGAAGTTGGTTGGTAGGGCTAACAAAGGCAAATAGTGCAAGCCTGTTGTGCAACCGCCATGAGTCGAACAATGCCCAGAGGCTAAATCTTGACAAATATTGTCGCAAAGAAGTGTGAAATCGAGCCCTAACTCAGTTAACAGATCGCTATTAGAAACCGTCTCATCGACAGCCACTGTGTCAGAATACGACTCAGATATACTGATTTGATTTTCGCTAACCGTATGTAACAGATCTGGCAACGCCATCGCGGGTGTGAGCATAAACTGCCACAACAACGAGATGACTAAAAAAAGATGTGTTAGTGGTTTAAGCAAAGGGTTTCCTATATTTCAGTGCAAATAGAGTTATTACGTTAATATAGACATGCACGCCAAAGAATAGTTTCACTTCGTCAGCAATAAAAAAAGCGCTTGGTTATTACCAAACGCTTTATCTGCCATCTCAAAAATCAATGAGCTTAGATAGGTGAACCAGGCGGCATAGGTAAAGGCTTAATAATCAACTTAATTTCTGGATTAAGTAAGCCCTTTTCAATACCTTGCTGCAACCAAGCAAAATGCGCCGCTTCATAAGCACTAACTCGCTTCACTTTTCGCTTTAATTGCTTCACGGTATAAGTTAAGCGCTCAGCCAGTTGCGCCTTAACCTCAGGTCTAGTTTTTTCATTGTGATAAGCCTGTAGTAATACATCAATAGTGACCGCGTTAACCCGCATCCACACTCCTAGCTCAGCCCCTGTAGGAATATCGTTGAACACTGTTTTGGCCAGTACTTTATCGGTGATCTTAACCACTGACCACTGCTCTTTATCGTTAAGGTAAGCTTGGTTCACCCGGTTAATGCGTTCTGGCACAAACACTTGTGACAAAGCATGACGACTCAGTACTTCTGCCATACCTAGCGGATCTGCCACTACTCCTAATCCCGAATGGAAACTCTCACGAGTGTTTTGATAGTTACCCGCTTTTGGAACTAACATCTGCTGCAATGGTTCAGAGATAGTCAATTCATCGGGTGTTAAGGTCGATAAAATTGCTTCTAATGCTTGCTGTTGCAGCGCTGGGGCTAGATAGTGCCAGCTTTTACCATCGACCCCATCTCCATAAGTGTAATCAGTTCCACCAATAAACTTAGCTGCTGCTGTTAGCTGAAACCTCGTTAGCAAATAGATAGGAACAAATGCATCACTCAACTCACCTTTTGGTTGCTCGGCTAGCAGTGTTGCTGCAGAAAAATCCTGTATTGCCTTTGCACGTACTGCACCTAATCGTTTCAGCTCTGCAACAGGGTCTGTGCCATTATCCCATAAACTAGCATAGGCATTGCTCGCGCCTGCACTACGAGAATCTGCCTCACCGATGTAACGCAACCCTTTACGTTCAACCTGATTTCGAAGTTCAGCCAGCTTAACTTTTTCCTGCTCTGGAGCAAACTCACTGTAGCCGTACGCTACTGTGTACTTATCCCACGCACCAACACCTTCATCATAAGGTTTACTGATATCAATCTTACCGCCATTTACCGTAACCATAGGATGTGGGTAATCCATGACAGAAGCATTATCATTGCTTGATGCTGCAAAGTTATGATCTAAGCCCAATGTATGGCCAACTTCGTGCGCAGATAACTGCCTGATACGTGCTAAAGACAGTGCCATAGCGGCATCATCTGCTGCCGCTCTGTCTTGCCAGCCTGCCGTTAATCCACGTGCGATAAGGTGGTCTTGTCGTACCCGTTGACTGCCTAACGTGACATGCCCTTTGATGATCTCACCTGTTCTAGGGTCGGTAACGGCTGAGCCATACGACCAACCACGGGTTGCACGGTGCACCCACTGAATGACGTTATAGCGTACATCTTGCGGATCGGCATCCTCGGGCAATAACTCCACTTTAAAGCCGTTGATAAAACCTGCATCAGTAAAGGCATCTTCCCACCAACGAGCTCCTTCAAGCAGCGCTGAACGGATAGGCTCTGGTACTCCAGGATCTAGGTAATAAGTAATCGGCTTAACGACCTGGCTAGGCGCAGCACCCGGCGTTACTTTCTCTAATCGATGGCGCAGTAAAAAGCGCTGACGGATATCTTGGTCAACACGAGTACCGTAATCGAGGTAATCATCAGAGAGGTAACCACTCATTGGGTGGTAACTACGCACTTGATACTGCTCTTCTGGTAAAGCAATAAAGGAATAACGAAGACGGACAGATAAATGCTTAGCGTCAGGAGTAACCTGTGCGACATAGTTACCAGCTTTGGCACTATTAAAGGTCAGCAGTACATCAACATCGCTATTGCGCTCAAAGGACTTTACTCCTTCAGGTAAGATTAATGACTTGCTCTTATCTAACTGGTAACTGCCCTGTTTAGTTTGTTCTAATACTTCGCTAATACCATGTAAATCATTAACCACTAGCTCGTTGATAGCCACTAAGTTACGCTTACCTTTAACCACTTTTCCACGCCATAACACCGATTCGGCAAAGGCTTCTTTAACGGCACGTTGCTCAGCCGCATTATCCGTACTCGCTCGGTAAGCAGTATTAAGCTGCTTAAGAATTAGGTATGGACCATGACGCTCAAACTGCACCATGCGTGTACGGCCTAACTGTCCTCTGTCTAAACCGATATCATTAGAGCCTACGCCATGTGGCAGACTAGTCAGCAGCAAGAATGGTTTATTTAGCTTGTTCGCTTCGAGATAGAGATCACCAGAGGCTTTCTCATAAAACAGATTAATGAAACCGGTGGCTGCCTGGCTTTTTTTAATAATAGTCGCAGTATTTGTAGCAGCATACACACTAGTCAATGGCACTGTCGCTAAGGCGATTGCCAGTGCGAGTTTGTAGGGTTTCATGGTCTCTCCTTGAGCCTTATTTAGTTGCTATCGTCAATCTCAATAGTCTTAATTATTTGTTAGCTTAATAAATAGGCTTGCATTTTAGCAAGCCTATATCAACAGTTAGACGTGAAACATTTACACATTATGACTTGCGGCCACACTCTTCAATCCAATGACTCAAGGTTTCAAACAATTCATTGAGTACTATAGGTTTAGTGATATGAGCATTCATTCCCGCCGATAGACTTTTTTCTCTATCGCCCGACATAGCATGCGCAGTCATCGCGATAACAGGTAACTCTGTCGCAGAGTAGCGCTTACGCAGCTCTTTTGTCGCAGTCAAGCCATCCATCACTGGCATCTGAATATCCATTAAAACTGCATCGTAGTTGGCGCTGTCAATCATATCCAATGCTATCTGACCATTTTCAGCAACATCCACAGTATAACCTGCACTTTTAAGCAGTTCGGTAGCGACCTGCTGATTAATGAAGTTATCTTCTACCAGCAAGATGTAACCCGTATCCTTATCGGTCGATTCTTCACTGACTTCAGGCAATAGATTTAAGCTCGGTTCATCTGAGAATGCCAAAATGATTTCATCAAACAACGATGAGGCTTTAAACGGCTTTTGCAGCAGTGCGAATACATTTGAGCCCGCTATATCTTTATGCATAGGCTCAGCCGCATAAGCCGTCATCATGATAATCACTGGACGTTTGGCTAACTTACCTGAAGCGACCATGTCGTCGATCTCTTCAATTACTGCTATGCCGTCCATTTCAGGCATCATCCAATCTAGGAGCAACAAGTCGACTGGGTTCTTGCTGAGTTTGTATAATCCTTCAGGGCCGCTAGCTGCGGTATCAACAGAGAAATGGAAGTCGCGCATCACGCTCGAGTAAATCTGCAGTGCTGTTGGGTTGTCATCTATAACTAAAGTTTTCAATCCCCCTAATGTAGAGGGGATAACCAGTGGCTGCACTTCAGCCTCTTCAGCAATCTCAAAGCTAATGGTAAAGCTAAAGGTACTGCCCACCCCCATCTCACTTTCAACTTGCATAGTGCCACCCATCATCGACACTAAGTGCTTACTGATAGACAAACCTAGACCGGTACCACCGTATTTACGAGTGGTAGAACCATCGGCTTGAGCAAAGGCATCAAACAGTATCGCTTGCTGCTCTTTACTGATCCCGATCCCCGTGTCACGCACCCAGAATTTTAGCGTTATACGGTGGTCACGCTCACCAACATCTTCACAGCCAAGTTCAATTTCACCTGATTTTGTAAATTTAACCGCGTTTGAGAGCATGTTAATCAGAACCTGACCAAGACGCAGCGGATCGCCCTCAAGAATTAGCCCTGCCGTGACAGGGGCATATAAGAGTAGCTCGACTCCTTTCTCTTGCGCTTTTAGCGCAT
The DNA here is from genome assembly GCF_000014885.1 of Shewanella piezotolerans WP3. Taxonomy (NCBI): domain Bacteria; kingdom Pseudomonadati; phylum Pseudomonadota; class Gammaproteobacteria; order Alteromonadales; family Shewanellaceae; genus Shewanella; species Shewanella piezotolerans. The sequence goes on along the minus strand of NC_011566.1, from coordinate 586,768 downwards.
TAAGATCCAGCGCGTGATCCAGTACTTTATCAAGTGGGAATGCAACCCGTTCAAGCTCTAGCTTACCGGCTTCAATTTTAGAGAAATCGAGAATATCGTTGATGATCCGCAGCAGTGAATGCGCAGAAAAATCAGCTTTTTCTAGGTAATCCTTTTGCTGTAGAGTCAATGATGTACGCTGTGCTAACTGCAACATACCGATAATTGCATTCATCGGTGTACGGATCTCGTGGCTCATATTAGCCAAGAATTCACTTTTATAGAGATTGGCCATTTCAGCATCTTGTTTCGCTTCAAGCATCGCGACTTCATTACGCTTATGACGGGTAATATCTTTGTGGGTACCGACCATACGCTTTGGTTGGTTAGTTGGAGTAAACTCAACCACACGGCCACGAGACAGCAACCAATGATACTCACCACTTTTACCCAACATCCTAAATTCGACATCATAGGTGCCAATAGGATTGTTCAAGTATTCATTACGATGCTCCTCTACCCTAATGCGGTCATCGGGATGGATCAGCTCATCGATTGTCGAAACCAGTGCCGGAAACTCATTACTTTTATAACCCAGCATTGAGTAATAGGCGGGGTTACAGATAATTTGTTCAGAATCTAAATACCAATCCCATAAGCCATCTTCTACCGCGTCCATCGCCAAATGATAACGCTCTTCAGATAAACGTAGCTGCTCTGCCGACTCATATTCTCGGGTGACATCACGCCAAACTGCAATCAAACCAAGTAGTTCGTCGCGGCGGTTATAAAATGGAATTTTTAGGGTATCAAGTAATACAGGTTTACCGGCAAAATCGACTTTTTCTTGGTAACGAAGTGGTACTCGATTGGCGAGTACTCTCTCATCTTCGGCGCGAATACGAACGGCTTGTTCGCTCGGGATCAATGCATCGGCATACTGACCAACAATCTCATTTTCGGTGTAGCCCAGCATTCGTTCGGCAGATTTATTACAGCCCAAATAGCGACCATCTTTATCTTTAAATACAATCGCCTCAGGAATTGAATCGAGTAAAGAACGCAGCAGTGCATACTCCTCCTCGCGTCGCTCAGTGGTCTCTTTTAGTCGCTCTGTTCGCTGGGCTACCAATTTATCCAGCCGCCTGTTTTGCTCCGCAAGATGGCGAGTATATTGCTTGTTCTCTTCAAAAATCCGACTCACCAGCTGGAACCATGGCCCCCAACCTTGAGTAATCTTCTCAGGGGGTTTAATTGGCTCAGCGGAACACTCTTCGAGATGCGTCAGTAATCGAGTTGCAGGATTAACGAAAGAGCGCCTGGTTTGCCAATGCACAATCGTCACCAATACCGACAGTGCCATCACCACTAATACAAATGTCAGCTCAAGCTTTTCCCAAGAGTCTTTAAAGAGATCATCAACATCTTGCAGATACAGCAAGCGCCAAGGCGCATTGTTTAAAGCAACCGAATGAATATAGTAACCATTGCGAATAATGCCTTCATGAGCATCAAATAACTCGGACTCTGGAATGGAATGCAGTTCAGAAGGGATCTTCTGACTAATGTGATAAACCCGATTAAACTCAGAAGTATCGATATCACTGTGGGAGAGAATATTGTTGTCTTGATCCAGCAAAATCACTGTGCCAGGCATTTTAAAATAGAGCCGGATCTGTTTTGCGAGTGAGGAAAGGGTCATATCTAAGTTAATTGAGCCAATAAACTCATCTTCTAAATAGATGGGCACCCCCAACGTAGTTAATAGGCCTTTTTCCGCAGGTTCGACATATGCTGGACTCCAAAAAATACTGCGCTGCGGATTCATGGCTGGCGTTGCTAGCTGAAATTGTTTCTTATTAAGCAGTTCATCACGGAAGCGTTGTTCATTAGACGGCCAAGGATAATAAGACATAATCCGCCGTTTAGAGGTGTAATAAATAGATGAAGCGTTGGGTGCGGCAAGTGTCGCCACTGGAAATGAAAGAGACAGTTCAAATAACATCTCTAGCTCTTGATAAAACTTATCGCTACGGCCGTTGAGCGAACCCGCACCAGTGATACGCCCCATATTAGTGAAAGGTTCACCGCTTTTAGCATAACTGGGTTCTAAGGTAAAAAACTGGCCGCTTTCGTTAAACTTTTCATACTGGGGTAAGCGCTCTTTACGTACGAGTTCACCCAGCCTGAGATGGTCAATAGCAACGTTACGCAAGCTTTTTACTGCTCTAATACTCGACTCAAGCAATAGATCAATCTGCAATACATGGCGTTCAACAAGCTCTTCACGCTGCTCTATCACTTGGGTTTTTTGTCTTTCAAAAAAGAACCAAGCGGTGACAAGCGCCATAATGATTACACCAATATAGGTGTAAAATACGGCTCTACTATAATTTTTCTGTATCGGTGACTTTAGCTGAGGCGCTTGATCAGTCGGTTTCATTTACAGCCCTTGGTAATACTCAATCGAAATGCATCTTGGTTAGCGCCAATGCCTAAGACATATACTCATTTGACCTGAACATAGACTTATCTCGGCATGCTACCTAATAGTATCAGGAAGATAACGTATTGGAATACTCAATAGTAGCTTAAAATGTAACGAATTATCGAACAATGGCCTCAATATCTTTAAGGCCAATTAGTTCAAGCTTGTAATACCAATCAGAATAAAGATTTGATCGCTCAGCGAGAGTTTAGCGGCTTTGAAGTAAGGTCATTAAATGCTCCTGCATTAATGACATTCACCACATCCATGTGGTTAGCAATGAATGAAGTACATAGCTATTGCATCAGAGCCGCTAAAACTCGCCTGTAGGAGTGTTTTTGGCTTGCTACTTCTGTGTTGAATAAACTCATAAGGGAATAACCATTATGTCATTTATCCGCCTTGAATTAGCTTGCCAAAAACACTCTGAGTAGATCAACTTCTTATACTGATTGGTATAAGCCTAATAAGCGATGGCTTAACTTATAGGTTCTCTTCAGCAAACTCTGCTAAACGTGAACGTACCACACCGTTTAAGTAAACATTGGCGCTACCATCAAAATCTTTAAAGCGCTCTACAATGTAGGTTAGACCTGAAGTGACTGCCGTCAGGTAATTGGAGTCGATTTGAGCCAAGTTACCACTACAGATCAACTTAGTGCCCTCTCCCATACGGGTGATCATGGTTTTGATCTGCGATGCCGTTAAATTTTGACACTCATCAAGCAGTACTACCGAGTTTTGAATTGAACGCCCACGCATGAAGTTAATCGACTTAAACTGGATATTAGCTTTATCCATAATGTAGTTCATGCTCCCGCTGGGGTTAACATCATTTTTATGCAGGACTTCCAAGGTATCAGTAATAGCGGCGAGCCATGGCGCCATCTTTTCCTCTTCAGTTCCCGGTAAGAAACCGATCGACTCTGCAATCTCTGGAGTGTTTCGAGTAACGATAACTTTTTCATACTTGCCACGCTCAACGACCATCTCAAGCGCTGCAGCCATTGCCAATAACGTTTTGCCGCAACCGGCGGGCCCCGTTAAAATCACCAGATCGATATCGGGATCGAGTAGCGCTTGCAGTGCCATTCCCTGATAAACATTTTTTGGTCTTATCCCCCATGCATCTAGATTCATTAATCGCTCTCGACCAAGATCTAGAAACTTAAGCTCGCTATCGGTTTTCTCGATAATACGACCGCAAAATTCACGCCCCTCATCTAACAAATATTGGTTGGTGTAAAAAATGTCGTCGCCTAATTTATCGATTGGCACTTTGTGCACAGTATGGCGACCATTACTTTCAGTAGTCACATCATCGGTGTGCTGCCAAAAGTCACCTTCGAACTTATGGAAACCTTTAGTTAGGAAGCGAATATCGTCAATTAATTGGTCGGTACGATAATCTTCAACACGTTGTATACCCGCCCCTTTGGCTTTAAGGCGCATATTAATATCTTTGGTAACTAACACAACGGTGCGGGGTTGATGGCTCTCTTGCAGGTGCAGTGCGGTATTTATAATGCGGTTATCGTTATTATCACCAGGCATGCTGCCAATGGTGAACTCGATTTGATGGTCCGGAAAAATGGACAGCGTGCCGTTAGCATCACTATGATCTTCTCGCCTAGGTAATGGTACACCTTGGACAATTTGCTCCGGTGTCGTTTGCCCACCGAGTATGTCTTCTAAGGCCCTAATTGCGACCCTTGCATCGCGGCTAACGTCACGTTTTCTATCCTTGATAAGATCCAGTTCTTCAAGAACTGTCATTGGTACGACTACATCATGTTCCTTAAACGAATAAATAGCCAAAGGTTCATGCAGTAATACGTTGGTATCCAGTACAAACAACTTTCTGTCGTCTTGTTCCATGGCGCCTCCAATTGTGCATTAGTTTTGATTACAAGATAAATGAAGCTCCTTCTAAGGGTGGTATATAACAAATCATTAACTTCATACTGCCACCAATATTGTCTCGCTTCAATGCCCTTAGGTAATTTAAGGTGTCATCATTAGCGCTGAATTATGACAAGTTGATGATGCAGTAGAACAGGTTCATTCAATTGGTGAATTTGTAATCTATCGTCAACAGATTTAAGCTAATATTAGTAGGTTCAATTTCAAAATGTGTGGGATTGTTATAACATACGCGCCCCTTGTGATTCACCCAGTATATGAGAGTTTTTAAATGCCGTTTTCCCTTGGTCAACGTTGGATCAGCGATACCGAATCAGAACTAGGTTTGGGTACAGTCGTCGGTATGGAAGGCCGTATGGTCACTGTACTTTTTTCTGCGACTGGCGAGAATAGACTGTTTTCTCGTTCAGAAGCCCCGCTAACACGCGTTATCTTCAATCCAGGCGATAAAGTTGAAAGCCACGATGAATGGTCATTAACCGTTACCGAAGTTGAAGAAAAAGATAACCTTATTATCTACCACGGCATTCATAGTGAAACAGGTGAGCAAGCCAGCTTGCGTGAGACACTGTTGAATCACAATATTCGCTTTAATAAGCCACAAGATCGCCTGTTTGCCGGTCAAATTGATCGCATGGATCGGTTTGGTGTGCGCTACCAATGTCAATTACTGAGAAATAAACTGGCGACCTCCGACTTACTTGGACTACAAGGGCCAAGAGTTGGGTTGATCCCACATCAGCAGTGGATTGCTCATGAAGTCGGTCAACGTTTTGCGCCGCGAGTATTACTCGCCGATGAAGTAGGCCTTGGTAAAACCATTGAAGCCGGTTTAATCATTCACCAACAGCTTTTGACTGGCCGCGCCGAACGTATTTTAGTTATTGTGCCGGACACTTTGCGTCACCAATGGTTAGTTGAAATGCTGCGCCGCTTTAACTTGCGTTTCTCGGTATTCGATGAAGATCGCTGTGTTGAAGCTTATGCTGATAACGATAATCCTTTCTACACCGAACAACTGGTTATCTGCTCGCTTGAACTACTGCGTAAGAAAAAGCGTTTAGAGCAAGCATTGGATGCCGATTGGGATCTGATGGTTGTCGATGAAGCGCATCATTTAGAATGGTCTGAAGATGCGCCAAGCCGCGCTTATAAAGTGGTTGAAGCATTAAGTGAAGTGGTTCCAGGCGTACTACTACTTACCGCAACACCTGATCAACTCGGCCACCAGAGTCACTTTGCCCGCCTACGCTTGCTTGATCCTGACCGCTTTTATGACTACCCCTCTTTCTTGAAAGAGGAAGAGAGCTATAAAGATGTCGCTACCGCAGCGGATGCTTTAGCTTGTGGCGAAAGCCTCTCAAGTGAGGCTATCGCTAGCCTAACGCAGTTACTATCAGAGAAAGATATTAGCGACAGTATAAACCTCATCCAAGACGCAAGCGCCAATGCAGACAAGCGCAATCAGGCTCGTGAAGAGCTTCTACAAGAACTACTCGACCGCCACGGTACAGGTCGTGTGCTGTATCGTAACAGCCGCGCCTCGGTAAAAGGTTTCCCTACTCGTAACCTGCATATTCATCCGCAGCCTATGCCAGAGCAATATGTTACTGCTTCACGTGTTAGTGCCATGATGAACAAGCATTTAGACACCAATGCAAAAGTACGACAAGTGCTGAGTCCTGAGAAAATCTATCAAGACTTTGATAGCGGTAGTGCCAGTTGGTGGAAGTTTGATCCTCGCGTTGATTGGTTGATTGATTTCCTTAAAACCAACCGCAGCAAGAAAGTCCTTATTATTGCCAGCCAAGCTGAAACGGCATTGAGCCTAGAAGAAGCACTGCGCACACGTGAAGGGATCCAAGCCACGGTGTTCCACGAAGGCATGTCGATTATTGAACGCGATAAAGCTGGTGCCTACTTTGCCCAAGAAACCGGCGGCGCACAGGCACTTATCTGTAGTGAAATTGGTTCAGAAGGCCGTAACTTCCAGTTCGCAAGTCATTTAGTCTTGTTCGATCTACCGCTTAACCCTGATCTACTTGAGCAACGCATTGGTCGTCTCGACCGTATTGGTCAGAAAAATGATGTTGAGATCCACCTGCCTTATTTAGCAGGTACTGCGCAAGAACGATTAATGCAGTGGTATCATCAAGGGTTGAATGCCTTCGAATGCACTTGTCCAAGTGGTCATATTCTATTTGGTGAGTTCTCAGGCGAGCTGCTTGAAACCTTAACCACCGACGATGAGTCAAGCCTTGAGACCTTGCTTGATAACACTAAGTCACGTTATCAAGAACTGAAAGTGGCGATGGAGCAAGGGCGCGATAAACTGCTAGAGATCAACTCTCATGGCGGCGAGCGTGCTAACAAGTTGGTTGAAAGCTTGGCAGCCAGAGATGAAGATACTCAGCTCATTGGTTCGGTGATCCGCCTGTGGGATATCATCGGTGTTGAGCAGGAAGATAGTGGTGAAAATGCGATAGTGCTGCACCCAAGTGAGCATATGATGTTCCCAACCTATCCAGGTCTGCCGGAAGATGGCATTACTGTCACTTTCGACCGAGATATGGCGCTTTCACGTGATGACATCGCGCTTATTACTCAAGAGCACCCTATTGTACAGACTGGTTTGGACTTAATCACCTCTTCAGAAACGGGCACCACTAGTGTTGCAGTGTTGAAAAACAAAGCATTACCCGCTGGCACTGTGTTCTTAGAGCTAATCTATATGGCTGATGCATCGGCGCCAAAGTCTAGCCAGCTATATCGTTACCTGCCGCCAACACCTATTCGTATCTTACTGGATAAGAGTGGTAACAACCTATCTGATAATGTGACTTACGAAAGTTTCGACAGACAGCTAAGTGCTGTTAACCGTCATATTGCGAGTAAGCTAGTGACCGCCTCACAAGCAATTTTGCATCCGCTATTTGCTAAAGGGGAAACCTTTGCAGCGAATGAACTCAAATTATTGACTGAAACAGCTCGTGAGAAAATGACTCAGCAATTGACTGGTGAGCTTGAGCGACTAAAAGCACTTAAAGCTGTTAACCCAAATATTCGTGATGAAGAATTAACGCATTTAAGCGAACAGATGAGCGAGCTAAACCGCTACCTTGATAGTAGCCAACTGCAACTTGATGCTATTCGTTTGGTGTTAGTCAGCCACGCTTAAAGTAACGACCGTTTAAGCCCTGCTTTTTAAGCGGGGCTTTTTGTTTTTTAACAGGCACACTGCTAAAAACACAAATTTTACTAGCAGACCTTAAGCGCTACATTCCTTTGCGATATACTCGATGAATTGACCTCACTCCCCTTGGCTGCATTAAGGTTGTACTCGCGTATGTATCAACAAAATTTAAATCCTTTAAAAATATTGCTTACGCTTGTCTTAACCCTAACAGTGACCTTTGTTGCGGCGCCAACCAAAGCGCAGGATTTTTCTTATCTACCTGAGAGCGAAGTCAACTACCTGCAGGTGGATGACCAGCAATACCCAGCGCTTTTAAGATCGTGGCAAGGTAAGAAAAAATTAGGACTGGCGATTATTGTTCCACAACTCGGCTCAAGCCCTGATGAAGCAGGCTTTACTGCATATATACGACGTGAACTTAATCGAGCAGGCTGGGCAACACTTGCCATTACACCACCCACAAAGCCAACAATGCCCAACTACGCAACTCAAGCTGAAGATGTCGCCAATGCAGGAGATAATCAGCTCAGCCAACAAAGCACCCAAGCTATGCCAGTGTTCAGCGATGAGCAACTCACCCTCAATATTGAGCAACAGCAAAGCTTCCTAATTAGCAGCATGGCTCAGTTAGACAATTTAGGTAAGGAGTTTCAAGGCAAACGGATTTTAATCAGCTCAGGTGATAGCGCAGCTATTATCGCCGAATTACTAAAAGATAATCAGTTACCAATGCCAGATATGCTCACCGTGATCAATCCCTATAGTGACTATCCAAGCCACAATCAAGCACTACCAAAACATCTCGCAGAGCTGAACATACCGATACTTGATATCCAATCTAGAGACGGCACCGCCGCATCCCTTGCTACACAGCAAATGCGTTTAGAATTGTTACCACAAAACCAGCCTTACAAATATCATCAATACAGAATGTCTCTTGATCTACTACACAAAGAAGGCTGGAGTAACGGCATTAAATTAATTGAAGGCTTTGCACTGCGGATAAATAAAGCCTACCCCAACAACGGATAGGCTTATTGGTATTACTTCTTAATCTTTGCTTAACTTTAATGCGCCAGCAATCAGTACTACGGTTATCCCCATATAAAGTAAATCTAACGTTGTAACTGGTTTGATTTCAGTAAAGAACGAAAATACTTTGATGATCAGCATCATCAGTATCACTTTGCCTAATTTACTCTTAAGCGAATCGATACTACTGATGATCAGTATTTTTCCGCCCGCTTCACTTTTACTCGCTTCATCTAAGTTACTAATGAATAGCTCATATAAACCGAATGCAAAAATGAGTAAAACGGCACCAAGTAAAAAGGTATCTAGGATCTCAACCACAACCATAACCAGATCATTACGAATCGCGTGGCTACCACTAAACACATAACCCCAGATAAGGTGTAACATGTGAATAACGTCTTTTAGACCCATTGCAAAAACAACAAAAGCTGCAATTATGCAAGATAACACACCAAACATAACCGAAAGTCGGCTACTCCATAGAAAACGCTCAAAAAGCTCACGCACAGAAATTAATTCCAATCATTTTAGATAATAGCAATCAGTATAAGATACAAAAGTGCAAAATATGCCTTTAGATGACACACTAACTTAAGGGTTATTTGTGAGGCAGATCACAAAATGATTAATTGGTGAAAATCACCAACCTGATTGCCTATTTCTATACTCCTTTAGAGAGTCTTTAGACTGTCTTATTGCAGCAATAATTCGGTTCTTACCAGCCAATAATCTCACTTGATAAAAAGACTCTCTGCGCAATAATTGCCTAATGGGTGCGCTCCAACTTTTTTGAATGCTTTGCTTAATGGCCGCATTTGCATCTGGAGATGTTTGCATCAGTTTTTGAGCGAATATGGTTGCTGCAACCATAGGTTCTACCTCAACGGCAGTGAGCAAATTGTACGACAATGCCTCTTCGGCTGTTAAAACATCCGCAGTCATAGTTAACTTAAGCGCTTGATCTCTAGGCATTAGCTCTCTAAGTCCGACAAAACCAGCCATATCCGGCACTAATCCCCAACGCGCCTCCATTATCGACAACTTACAAGTAGGGGCTGCAATTCTAAAATCAGCACCTAACGCAATTTGCATCCCGCCGCCATAACAAACGCCTTCCAATACTGCGATGACAGGTACAGGTAATCGTCGCCAACCTATTGAAACCCGCTGCGCTAAATTGGCATTACCAGGAAGCCATTTAAACAACAGCTTTACCGCATCGAAAGGGGATTTACTGACACTCTTTACGTCGAGACCAGAACAAAAACTCCCGCCCTCACCAAATAGGATTACAGCTCTTAGTGATTTGTCCTTTCTAAGCTGAACTATACATGCATCCAGTTGCTTAAAAAGCTCATAATTCAAAGCATTATACTTTTCAGGGCGATTTAGAGATACATACGCAATATTATCTTCTTTTCGTATCGAGACTAATTTATTGCTCATTTTCAAATCCTTTTACTCACTACTGGTCAGTCCAGATAGCAAGTTAACACATTTGGAATAAATCGTTAATACCTATAACATGTTGTTGTTTTTTGACTATCGTCAATAAACTGTCATGCAGTGCTACTTTCTATCATTGTCAGGATAGAGGATAATTATTGGTGTTTGACCTGTGTATTTCTTCATTTATGGCATAGATGTGACACGATTAGGAAAGTAATTCAATTGCAATATTAGCGTTAGAAAAGCAGAATAGTAACGCAGTAGCTTTATATTAAAGTATTTAAATTCATACATATAGGCATAAGTAAACTTTCAGTTAGCTTTTAAAAATAACAAAAAATAGTTAACTTGAGCACGAATATTAGGATAAAAGAACAATAATGCCATTTCCCGTACTAATATGTGACGACTCTGCGCTCGCAAGAAAGCAGATGGCGCGGACACTTCCAAAAGAGTGGGACGTAGAACTCACCTATGCCGCTAATGGTGCGGAAGGAATAGATGCGATCCGTGAAGGTAAAGGCGAGATTGTTTTCTTAGACTTAAATATGCCTGTCATGGATGGTTACGAAGTCCTCGAAGCGATCCAAAGAGAAGATCTTCCAGCTCTCGTCATTGTCGTTTCTGGTGATATCCAAATAAAAGCTCACGAACGAGTCAAAGTACTTGGAGCACTCGACTTCATTCAAAAACCAGTAAGTGTTGACGCTATCAGTCATATCTTGCAAGAGTACGGCATTTTAGAACTCGCAATTGGTACTGGCCAAACTGAAAACCCAATGGTTGAGGTTGACCTGCGAGATGCTTGCCAAGAAGTCGCAAACGTCGCAATGGGACGCGCTGCAGACTTGTTATCAAAACTACTCGATGTTTTCGTGTTACTGCCTATTCCTAACGTTAATGTGCTCGAAGTCAGTGAACTGACAATGACGCTAAAAGCGACGGAGGAAAACGGTACAGTTTCCGCGCTTTGCCAAGGCTTTATCGGTGCAGGTATAGCAGGTGAAGCTTTACTGCTATTTCATGACTCCTCTTTCCAAGATATGGCCAAGCTGATGAAGCTTGAAAACCCAGAAGACGAAACCACTGAGTTAGAGGTCATGATGGACACAGGTAATGTGCTTATCGGTGCCTTTCTCAATGGGATCTCAGAGCAGCTACACATGAAATTCAGCCAAAGCCATCCCGTGGTATTAGGCCGTCATTGTACCGCCAATGAACTCATTCATGAGAATTCAGATAAATGGCAACGCACCCTAGCAATGGAAATTAACTATCAAATTGAAGATCATGATATTCAATGTGATTTACTGCTGCTATTTACTGAAGACTCATTGCCAACGCTTAATTATAAGCTTGGCTATTTGCTAGATTAAGATGGATCATAAGATGGCAGACGATCAAAGCGCGATGAACGAGCTACACTGGCTGATTGATATGGTGCAAACCATTGAAGTTGGATTAGTCGTACTCGATAAGGATTACAACATCCAACTGTGGAATGGTTTCATGGAAAACCACAGTGGCGTCTCACCTAATTCGATTAAAGGTAAAAATCTGTTTAAGCAGTTTGACTACCTTCCCTCAAAGTGGCTTAAGCACAAGATGGAGTCAGTATTTCAGCTAAAAAATCGCGCCTTTATTAGCTGGGAACAACGCCCATTCATTTTTCAGTTCAAAAACTATCGTCCGATTACTGGCCGCGCAGATTTCATGTACCAAAATGTTACCTTGCTGCCGCTATCATCGCTGACGGGCGAAGTCACTCACTTAAGTATGATTGTCTACGATGTTACTGATGTTGCCATTAACAAGTTGCAGCTAAAAGCAGTTAATGAAAGCCTGGAGGTATTAAGTCAAATAGATGGCTTAACCCAGCTTTACAATCGGCGTCATTGGCAGCTTTGCATGCAAAAAGAGTTTGACCGCAACAGTCGCTACGGCGATGAGACGACCTTAGTAATGTTGGATATTGATAACTTTAAGCTGATTAACGACACCTACGGCCATCAGGCGGGTGACAAAGTCATTCAGAACGTTTCGCACCTAATCAAAAAGTCATTACGAGAAACAGACTGTGCAGGCCGTTATGGTGGCGAAGAGTTTGGCGTTGTGCTTGCCAATACACCGGCTGCTAATGCGCTATTTTTTGCAGAGCGATTACGGAAAAAAGTCGAACAATCAGAAACTGTGTTTGACGAACAGATCATTAAGGTGACGATTAGCATTGGCATATGTGATATCCAACCAGAGGTTTTGACTAGTGAAGCGTGGCTTTGCTTAGCCGATCAGGCCTTATATCAAGCGAAAGAATCGGGCAGAAATTCCTGTGCTATCCATCAACATAATAACAACTAGCAACCTGCGGATTAGCGGTTATTATACCAATCAGTATAAAGATTTGATCGCTCAGCGAGAGTTTAGCGACTTTGAGGTAAGGTCATTAAATGCTCCTGCATTAATGACATTCACCACATCCATGTGGTTAGCAATGAATGAAGAGCATAGTTATTCTACGTTCAAATTCATTAACGCAGCATCAAAGCCGCTAAAACTCGCCTTTAGGAGTGTTTTTGGCTTGCTACTTCTGCGTTGAATAAACTCATAAGGGAATAACCATTATGTCATTTATTCGCCTTGAATTAGCGTGCCAAAAACGCTCTGAGTAGATCAACTTCTTATACTGATTGGTATTAGATAGCAAAATGCCCATCAAAGATGGGCATTGGGATTCAGATATTGCTACAAAGCGCTGACGCTTAGTCCAATTCGTCTTCCTCTTCATCACGGACTTCACCATCTTCATCGATGAAGTAAGTGCCCCAGCCGTCATAATCCACTTTCTGCTTGTTGGCTAACAGCAATAATTTTTCACAAGCGGTGTCGAGCAACTCAACCTCAAGCTTATGAGAAGCGACAGCATCAAAACAGATAATCACCGAACCATCTTCCAGCTCCATCTCTTCTGCATCATTCACCTCAAAACCTAATTTGAAAGCGTCTACAGCTGCTTTTTCTAAGCGATCAAAATTGGTCGATGAGAAGTGATGTTCAATGGTGTAATCAGCATCTGGCAATGAACCGTCAGCAAGGATCGCTGCTACGATTTCACGGTTCTCAGCTTTTTGTTCGTTTAACAGGCGTTCTATAGACATCAGTAGCTCCTCAAAAATTTCGCGAAGATTATACCGCTTTAGTCATTAATGCTGAAGCTTCTTGGTTCAACTGTGATAACTTTTCCGACATCAAAGTATGAATACGTTTCGAAAGCTCTTTCACTTGTGTTTTATCAAACCCTTTGGTTTCGATAGGCTCCATCATTTCAATAATCACTACACCATTATTCCAGCGGTTTAGTTTGATATGACCTTGGTTGGACGCCAACACAGGCACCATAGGCACCCCTGCCGCAATAGCAGTGTAAAAAGCACCCGCTTTAAAAGGTAGTAGCCCCTTGCCACGAGATCGAGTTCCTTCGGGGAAAATCCAAACTGACAAACATTTGTCTTTGATTTTTCTTGCCGTCGCAGCCATGGTATCAAACGCTTTGCTGCGATTCTTACGGTCAATCAATATGTTACCTGACAGCCAATAAATTTGTCCAAACAGTGGCATCCAAGCAAGACTTTTCTTACCTAAACTGACAGTACCTTTTGGTACAGCTGCAGTATGGGTAAACATATCGAAATTATTTTGATGATTAGCGAGGAAAACACAAGGTTCTTCACTTTCGCCTTTAGAGTTGCGAACAATGACCTTAATGCCGAGTACAGGCGCTGCCCAAGAAAAAATCTTAGCAAACATATGCACGTTGTCACGGTGACGTGGTCGTAAAATGCAAGCTAAGCCACCGATAATAAAGGCTAAAACTAACATAACAGATAAGATCAAACATCTAAGGATTAACAGCACTACAATCTCCCGCGATTTAATTGGCGTCAGTATAGCCAGCAAGTTCTAGCGACTCAATGTTTAGTTTACACATGTAGCCTGAACCAGGCCTATACAGTAGTGCATTCTGTTTACTTTAGCGCATCTAACTTAAGTGAACTTTAACCTAGTGCACATAATAAACCCGCGAATTCTAGCCTATATGGAGCACGGTCAAGGTCAGACCTCATTAGCCGCTAGCGGCTAAAAGCTAATATTTATGCCTAAAAGACAACACTAATCTAAAGCAAATAGCACTTACAGCTAAGGTCGCCACTATCGCTGCGCCGCTAGGTAGATCAAATGAAGCTGATAACACCAGTCCTGCAACATAGCCAAATAAACCAACAAAGTAGGCCCAACCCAGCTTGAATCGACTATTAAAGTGATTAACCGCGAGTGCAGGAAGTATCAATGAACTAAAGACCAAATAGACTCCGACAAGCTCAACAGAAAGCGTGATGACGATCGCGAAGAGTAGATAGAAACCACGGCCAACAAGGATCTGAGGCTTTAGGGCTAATAGTAATAATATGGCGCCATAAATTGTCGCAGGAAACACTAATTGACTCCAGCTGACCCAAAGGATCTGCCCAGACATCAACTCTTTTAGCATCTCTGCTCCGTGAGGATCATTCGATAACAGCAACATGGCAGCCACCGCCGCCAACACGTAGAAACAACCAATAATTGCTTCAAGCTCGTCGGCCATCCGTTTTGACAACCAAGCGATGAAGCCCGCGCCTGCAATGGCAAACAGTGCTGGCATCCAAATATTAGAGAACGGTAACGCCTCAATATCATGATTAAGGTGACCAACAATTGCCCCTAATGCAGCCACCTGAGCAATGGCAAGATCAATAAAGATGATGCCGCGCTTTAAAACTTGTTGCCCAAGTACAACATGAGTAGACAAAACCAGCATTCCGGCGACGAAAGCAGGCAGTAAAATTGATAATAGGTCCAAATCAAACATTGGTATTAACTCTGATTGAGTAATTAAAATAGCAGGTAAACGCTAGCATCGACGCTTACCTGCTCCACGCTAAAATAGCGGTTATTGAGCAGCGAGCAATAGATCAATCACGCTGTCATACAAGCCAAATAGATCAATGCTATCGTCATTGCCCCCCACTGACATTGGCAGCATAATAACCGGTAAATCAGCTCGTTCTCCTAACCAGTCAGCCCCACGCTCGCTTTGATATGAGGCGATAATAATCGCCATAATATCGCCCTGTTTAGCTCGGGTCAGTAACGTGGCCAAGTGTGAACTACTTGGCGGGATCCCAGGCTTAGGCTCCAGATCGGCAACCTGCTCTATGCCTAACCAGTTATAGAGGTATTTAAAGCTCGAATGATAAGCGATAACTTTGTTCCCCTGTAATGGTTTTGCTTTTTCCTCCCAGCGTGGGATGGCGTCATTCCAGCGCTGACTAAAGCGAGTCAAATTACCTTGATACTCAGCAGCGGAACCGGGATCAATTTGAGCCAGCTTTTGCGTTAATGCCTCAGCAACCCCAAGCAAACGTCTCGGATCAAAATGCAGATGGGGATTACCCTTTGCGTGAACGTCCCCCATAGAGCGATCGACTGAGGCCATTTGATCGAGAGTATCGATTTGCTCGGCAGCAAAAAATAAACCTTGGTCGGTTGAGCGTACTTTCGCGTTTGCCGATTTCATCTGTAGCATAGGCAACCAGCCAATCTCTAAATCTGCTCCGGCACAAACCGCTAGATCAGCTTGGCGCATTTTAGCGATCAGGCTAGGCCTTGCTTGCACCTGATGCGGATCTTGCATCGCCGTTGTGGCCGAATAGATACGGGCATCTGGTGCCAGCTCTTTTGCTAACGCAGCATACTCAGGTTCACAGGCAAAAATATTTATTCCTGCGACAGCACTGTTTGCCGCCCCTAACGCCAGAGTAAGAGTGAGAGCTTTTAGCCCTCGAGTAATAAACTGCTTAGAATTGATGCGCACCGTGAGCCCCCAGAGTCATAACATATTGAAGAGTAATAACGTTATCGTCTTCTATACCATCAAAGTTAGTGCCTTGTTGGTTGGTATATTGCAAACGAACGGTTGAAAAGTGGCTGTGATGCCAAGCCAAACTAACTTCTGTTTCTTTCAGTTTTTGCGGGTCAAAGTGGTCATCATGCATCAATTGAGTATCTACCTGACCATAACGCACACCTGCGGACCACTTTGGCGAGAACTGATAAACACTGCTTAAGTACCAACCATCTTGGTAATCTTTACCTGAATCACCGTGGGCATCGCTGCCATGGTCATCATGCTCTTCCTCTAATGGTTTAAAGTCAGCCACTCTAAAATATTCGCCGCTTAGAGTCAGATGCTGATATTTGTAGTTACCGTTAGGCGCCCACTTGTAGACAAAATCTGCCACATAGGTGTTTTCACCTGTGTACTGCGCGCTATGGCTATGATCATGGTCATGATCTTCTTGAACGGCGGCATGATCATCATGCTCTTCAGCAGTCATACGACCATTTTCATTACGTAGATAGCTTAAACCCGCCTGCCATGAACCGTTAATACCTGCATCGCCACCAATCTTGGTAAATGCTGTATAAACACCAATGGTTTTATAATCGCGTTCACCATGCTCATCTGCGGCTTGCATGCTGTCGCCTTTAAATGCCTCGGCTCCCATAGTCCAATATAGATCTGTCGGTGCTACATAGCTCACTCGCAGGCCATCATCAAAATAGTGACTGCCTAGAAAGGCACGGTAGGCTGCAGGCCTGTCAGAAAATGCATCAGTGTGTACATGCTGATTATTTAGGTAGCCAATGTCTGATAAGAAACGACCCGCTCTCATGGAAAGGCCATAAGGCATTGCCATTGTTTGAATGAACGCTTCTTCAAGGCCTAGCTCAGTCTCACCATCGTGCACCTCGATTACAGCAGTTAACTTGCCATAGAACATGTCATCGATATTGGCACTCATCGCCACTTCTGTGTGACCAAGGCCAAAGCCTTCAACACGCTCACTCATGGGGCGTTCAGTGTTTTGATAATAGCCATCTAATACTGCACTTATCGCAGGGTTAGTTAGGCTTGAATCTTCCGCATAAGCGTTGATTGAAAAAAAAGCGCATGCAGCAGCTACACCTGTAAGGCGTATAGTTGAAATAGTCATTTTGTCTCCGAAATACAGCTAAGCAAAGCCTTCCCTTTGGGAATGCCTAATTAATTTTCTAGTTTTTAATTGAGAGGCTTAAGCTGTGAAAGGAGGAGCGCGGCTATTGAAAAAACTCACATGACGTGAATTAAAAACGGGCAGGATATACTCTTTGCTCTCAACAAACTGTCGCTCTACCGCAATATGTATTTCAAAGCTAGGTAGCAGCTTATTGACGTGGTGTTGGTGATAACACAGAGTACAATGGTTTTGAGCGCCATCATCCAAATGACTCAGATCATGAGCGGACGCTGCAAATGACAGGCACAAGAATACGGCAATAAGCCCTATTACAAGTTTCTGCTTTACGCTACTCAGTTGAATCAAAGTGTTAACCTTGTTTACAAAAAAACAAGCCAATTCTATGTCGTTCGAGGTCGAAGTCAAGCGTTCACTAATTGAAAGCGTTACAAAGTGTTTGTGATACAAATCACTTAAACTTGAATGGCAATTAATACTGTCTTAAGCTCATACAACTAATATAACTGCTGTAAAATGCATTCATAGTGATATGAAACAAGAGTTTATTTATTAATAAGGCGCAAATACTATGCTTGAACTTCTTCGCTCAAACTTAAAATTTCTTATTTTGACGTCGCTATTTTTTATTGTGGTGCTTGGCGGAATTTATTACGTTGAAGCTGCACTTGAAGCGCAAGTGCAGGTTATTGACTAACACTGCAAACCTATTGATGTGTTAGCACTCGAATTAAATCTAGTGCTAACGCTATCAGCTAGCTAAAACTGCCGACAATAGTGATTAACGATACTTCTGCCGTTCTTCACTGTTATCAACTTGCTCAGGCGCCTCGGTGACTTTCATATGATCCATCATATGACTTACTAGCAGTAACATCACCGCAAATATCGCTACCGGGATACAGATATTGCGTATGCTTTCGTCGAAATACCCCCATACTATTGCCATAAAGCCAATATAGAAACCCGCCATTTTGACTCGAGCCATCGTCGCACTCTTGCCTAACCATGCGCTACATAGTGGGCACTGGATCTCTCCACTCAAGCCTTTTCCTCTGTGGTTGACTATTTTGTCGATCGCGAAAGACTTAGAACAATGTGCACATATCAAAGCGGTTTCTCTCTATCATCAGTAAAAATCGTTGCATGACCAACAAAGGTCAATAAGTGGCATATACAGCCAAAAACAGGCTGCCAATTCTAACAGATTACGCTTTGGTCAGGGCGTTATTTTGCTCAATACAGCTATCAAACTCACAACACCCAGTTAATACACACACATGAGTTAGCTGTCATTATTTCAATTCCTAACGAACCGAAGAAGCTTAGTTGCTCTGATTTGACTACCTATTTAATACAATTGGTATAATATTAGAACTTCAGGGAACTAACGGACGTTTACAGATGCATAGATTGCTTACCCCGCTGATCTTTATCAGCTTATGCTTTTTTTCCTCCATCATATCTGCAAATGATGCTCCACTAACAAAAGAACTCAACAAAATCCAAAGCGCCATTGATAGCGATGCTAAGGTGCTCGTCGGGACTAAAGGCGAAATAAAATCATTTCTAGAGTATCGAATCAGTCGTAATGCCGCTTTATTACAGGAAAAACTCAAAGAGCAAATTGAGGCAACACCACCTAATTTAGAGATGCTTAAGCCTTATATTGTTAAACAGCTTGCGTTCACTAACTTAGTTGAGGACTATTTTAACGATCAAAAGAAAGCATTAATGGGTCAGGTGGGAGCCGACAATGACCGCAAGATAATGCTGCAATTGATCCATATTCAGCGGGAACAAGACAAGCTCTATGTAGCCGAGAAGCAGTTAATCGATTGGGCATTAATGGCTGGTGTTGATGTAAAAGACAAAAATCAACAATTCATTGCAGCACTGGTAAACAGAGCAGACGACCTCGATAGTTTTGTTCATTACAATCAGTCTCGGCTCGCTCAAGCCGTTGCGGATGTCACCGTCGCAGGTAAAGATGTTAGCAGTGACCAAACGGCCATAGTCGTTGAGTTAAAAGAGCGTCTTGACCAAAGCTCAACAAGCCTGTCGATAGCCATTGGCTTACTTGATGATTTAGGGCAAGACACTGCGATGTATAAGCAAACCCTATTTAGTATCTCAGGCGATATTACTCAAGACGTCCTTAACTTCGATGTTGCAAGCAGCCTACTCAGTGAGTGGATGTCAATTGCCAAAACCCAAGCCTTAGAAAATGGTGCTAGCGTAGTGTTTAAGCTCATTATTTTCAGTCTAATTCTGTTTCTATCCAGTTTGGTTGGCAAAATCGTTAAACGGGTAGTACAAAAAACAGTAAGCAATTCTAAGCTTAAATTTAGTTTGCTACTGCAAGATTTCTTTATCTCACTCTCTGGGAAAGCTGTTTTTGCTTTAGGCTTATTAATTGGTCTATCACAACTCGGATTTGAATTAGCGCCACTGTTAGCAGGTTTTGGTATTGCAGGTGTGATTATTGGTTTTGCCCTGCAAGATACCCTATCTAACTTTGCTTCAGGCATGATGATTTTGATCTACCGTCCATTTGATGTCGACGACCTCATTAACGCCGCAGGTGTTACCGGCCGAGTCAGCCATATGAGCCTGGTATCAACCACGATCAAAACGCTAGACAACCAACGATTAATTATCCCCAATAATAAAATCTGGGGTGACACTATCAACAACATTACTGTTGAACATCAGCGCCGCGTCGACCTAACCTTTGGCATCGGTTATGGCGATAACATTGAACATGCTGAAAAGGTGCTAAATGAGATTGTCATGGCGCACCCTAAGGTACTAAAAGATCCTGAACCTTTAATTAAGTTGCACGTATTAGGCGAGTCGTCTGTGGACTTTATTGTCCGCCCTTGGGCAAGGCCAATAGATTACTGGGATGTTTATTGGGATATTACCCGCGAAGTGAAAATGCGCTTTGACGCTGAAGGGATTAGCATTCCGTTCCCGCAACGCGATGTACATATCTATCAAACGACCTAGAATACACGTCCAGAAAAGCCCCACCAGCAAGTGCTGATGGGGCTTTTTTATTAGGAGTAAGTTTTTAGGCTAAACCAATAATCTCATCATCAGCATCAATATCTATATTCAAATAACCTGGCTTAATCCCGAGTCCAGGCATCGTCATCACTTTACCAACGAGTGCGGTAATGAAACCAGCACCAGCATTAAGTCTTAACTCGTTAATCGGCAGTTCAAAGTTACGGGGCACTCCCTTCACATTCGGATCATGGCTAATCGACATAGGTGTTTTAGCAATACAGACTGGCAATTCACTGTAACCCTGCTTGTGTAACCAAGCTAACTGCAGCTTTGCCTTGTCTGACAGAGAAACACTGGCAGCGCCATAACCGACTTCGGCCAAGGTCATCAATTTGGACTCTAACGTATCTGTTGTTTCGTATAAACAGTTGAACTCGGACTCTACCATTGTTGCTGCATGAACTACTTTTGCCAGTTCAGCCGCCCCTTGAGCGCCATTAGCAAAGGCATCACTGATTGCACAGCCAAATGCATTGGTCGTTGCTACCTTGGCCTGTAACCAGTCAAGCTCCGCTGAAGTATCTGTTGGGAAACGATTAATCGCTACCACAACAGGCGCACCGTATTGGTGTACATTATTGATATGCCATTGTAAGTTGGCAAAGCCAGCCTCTAAACGAGCCATATCAGGTTGATCGATGGCTACCTCAGATTCAATACCGCTATTAGCCTTAAGCGCTCTTAAGGTCACTACAACCACAGCTGCTGATGGCTTATATCCTGACTCTCTAACCTTAATATTACTGAATTTTTCAAAGCCCATATCAGAGCCGAATCCCGCTTCAGTCACCACCACATCAGCCAACTTTGAAGCGATACTATCAGCTATAATCGAGGAGTTACCGTGGGCAATATTGGCAAACGGACCTGCATGGATAAAGCAAGGATCCCCCGATAACGTTTGCATTAACGTTGGCTCAATGGCATCACGCATGATCACCGTCATCGCTCCCGCCACGCCGATATCTTCTGCCGTAATAGGTTTACCAACTAAATCGAGTGCTAGTACGAGTCGACCCACTCTTTGACGCAGATCCTTAACATCTCTGCTTAATGCAAGAATCGCCATCAATTCAGATGCTTTCGTAATATCAAAGCCCGAACTATGCACAGGTCCGTTTACCGCTCCAAAACCCACCTCAATTTGTCTTAAACTGCGCTCATTGTGGTCTACAACTCTACGCCATAAGATATTTTCAGGGTCGATATTCACTGCGTTAAGGCCTGACTCTTTTGTGAAAGCTATGGCACCTAATCTCGTTTCATGAAACAGCCGGGCATCAATCGCCGCGGCGGCAAGATTATGAGCACTGCTCACTGCATGAATGTCACCAGTCAAATGTAGATTCAACTCCTCCATTGGCACTACTTGAGCATAGCCGCCTCCCGCAGCACCGCCCTTGATCCCAAATACAGGTCCCATGCTTGGCTGACGTATGCAAGCGCACGTTTTAACTCCAATAGCATTCATCGCCTGAGTTAAACCTACAGTGGTAACTGTTTTCCCTTCGCCATAGGGCGTAGGAGTTACCGCAGTGACAATGACCAGTTTAGCATCAGGCTTGCTAGCTAAGCGATTAGTCACAGACAATGAGATTTTGGCCTTATTCGCACCGTGCACAGAGAGTTCTGACTCGACAATTCCAAGATTGGTCGCGATTTCAGCAATAGGTTTACAGACATGTTTACGAGAAATGTTTATATCTGACAGCATTGGTATGTATCCACTGTTTTATTTGTTGTAGGGTAAACTTGCTTGTAGTGCAATATAGTGGATCTGAAACCACGGTAGAATAGTGATACGACGCTATTTTAGCTTTTCATAATCTACATCAATAAAATAGACAGGAATAGCTCATGCGAAGTAGCGAATTTCAACTATCACAGTTTGTCGCGGGATTTTGGCGAGTCGCCGACTGGCAGTTATCAGCCCAACAGCGTTTAACCATTATTGAGCGCTATATTGAGCTTGGCGTTTACAGTATGGACCACGCCGATATATATGGTGGCTATCAATGTGAATATCTATTTGGTGAGGCCTTAGCTTTACAACCAAGATTGAGAGATAGCATCCAACTCATCAGTAAGTGTGGCATAAAATTGGTCACTGATAAGACTCCTGACAACGACCTCAATCATTACGATACCAGTCGCCAACACATCATTAAAAGCGCTGAAGCATCACTACAAAATTTGCAAACCGATCACTTAGATCTTCTATTGATCCACCGTCCCGATCCATTGATGAATGCCGATGAAGTCGCTTCAGCTTTCGAAACTCTGCACCAACACGGCAAAGTACGTCACTTTGGCGTGTCTAATTTTAGTCCGCAACAGTTTGACCTTTTGCAGTCTCGCACGTCACAAAAGCTAGTGTGTAATCAAGTAGAAATTTCCCCCACTAACATGACCACATTGCATGACGGTACCTTAGATCACTGTCAACAGCACAATGTGGTACCAATGGCGTGGTCTTGCTTGGGCGGTGGTAATATATTTGAGGCTAACGATCCGCAATCTCTAAGACTACGTGCAGTACTGGAAACTATCGCTGATGAAGTCAATGCACAGAACATCAGCCAAGTGATTTATGCTTGGGTGCTTGCTCTCCCTAGTAAGCCTCATCCAATCATTGGCAGTGGCAATATTAGCCGAATTGAGTCTGCTGTGAGATCCAATAAGATTACACTAACACGGCAACAGTGGTTTAGTATTTGGCAAGCATCTACCGGCCATGGTGTACCCTAGTATCGCTAGTTTTTAGACACAAAAAAGGCGCTATTACGCGCCTTTATATATGGTAACGGCTTACAAGAAGCTAATTTCGCCCGTTAGATGTGGACGGCGGCCTTTTTGATCTCTTAATTCAAAAACTAAACTATCTTGCTGTTGCTCAGCGGAAAAACTAACATTGCCAGGCATAAACAAAGGGAGCTTAAAGGCGACATCAATCTTGCACGGCTTATTGACGATCTCTGGCATAACTTGTGCGATACAACGCCCCTTAGACCACATTCCGTGGGCCAACACCCGGTCAAAACCGAAACGTTTCGACAATACAGGGTGCAGATGAATAAGGTTATAATCTCCCGATGCTTTAGCGTAACGGCGACCTAAGTCCTCACTTAGACTCCACGCTTCAGGCGCATCCCAATTCATATCACTTGCTTTAGGCGGACGCACGCGTTTTGTTTTACCTTCAATACGGTAAAGATAGGTCGATAGTGATTCCCAAACCAGCTCGCCAGCTACAAAGGCCTTTGATACTAATTCAAATTCCAGACCTGAATCTGTCATCTGACTAGTGGTTAACGAACATTCAATATCATAGTTTTCTGCCACGCTTGTAGCGCGATGCAGAGTGATACTGTTCTTTAAGTGGATCATTCCCAGCAAAGGAAACGTAATCGCTTCGTGAGTAAAAATCATCGCATGTAATCTAAATGCCATCACATACAAATAGGTAGGCGGTAAGGTTTGACCATCAAACTCAAAACCACATACTTTGGCATACTGCTCGACCTTATCTGTAGCTAATGCCACATTGGGACTGCTCACTTTAATCATAGGCAGCGGCTGTTCATCCCACCCAGGTTTACGCCCAAAAAATATCTTTCGATAAAGCGAAAACAGCGATGGCATAGCCTTTAAATCAATACAGTAATCTTTACTCAAACTAATCAAACCTTACATTAGAACGCAGACAAAAATAAAACGAGCGGCGGATTATACCCTAAAATGCCCGAAGCCGATAATCCACATTAGAACAGCTTTAAATACAACTGCTTTGCCAACAGTTTTTACTGCTTACTCCGTAAGGCGCTAGGTAGGCTTGCACACTCTTAGCCCCCACTAAATGCCCTGCCCCCACAACCACGAATAAAGGTTGTTTTGTTGTCGCCGAATTCATCAGCTCGATCAGTTTACTCGCCATGCCCTTATTGCGACCCCATAACATCCGCTCTACCATCTCTGTATTACCATCACGTAGCATTTCCCCTTCCATCAAGTCGGCCAGTTCTGCTTCATCACCGCTGCGCCAGGCCGAAATCAGCTCTAACATATCAGAATCGGGCGCCTCTATTGCTTCACGCACCATCTCCCACTGTGTCTCAGGGCTAAAAGAGGACAACAGCTCAAACTGAAACTCAGTGCTTTCTAGCTCATAAATAGGGCGATGCCCCGCTTGCTCCACTAAAACAGAATCAACACCATAAAGAGCGCTATAACCTAAAGCGGTATAACGTCCTATGCTTAACTGCATCGATTGCAACCAAGGTGCATAGCTGCTTAACGCAGTACATAAGGCCGCCTTATCCTGACAATAAGTCGCTAACACTTGTTTAGTATCATCATCCATAGGTATAGTTTCGGTGCCGTATTTCTGCAATAGCGCTGGTACGTTTGCGCCTCTAACATCAGCTTCAACGACTAACGCTTTTGATTGCAAAAATGCCTGCTCAATTTGTTCGGCAAAAGGGTAAAAATCAGCTTTACCAATGTGAATAGAGCCCAATAAGTAAGCTGTTTTACCTTGATAATCTATTTGATAAAACGGTGGTTTATCGGTGGGTGCAGCGTTAACAAACGTTGCCAACAATAGACTAGAAACACTAACTAACGACAATAAAGTTTTCTTGATACTTGTTGCCAACATACTTGCCCCTTATAATTCAGCAAATTTTAAAATGAGAGGCTGTTATGCCACACACACAGGTTACCGAGCAATTAAAAGCCAGTTTGCAAACCGCATACCGCCAAGCTATCGATGCAGATACCAGACTTGATGAGCTAAAAAAAGCGGGTCACGTTAAGTTTGATACTATCTTTACCAAAGACGAAGGCTTTACTACTGCCAGCAATCGCTTTCAGCCTTATGTACAAGAACTCGCTGCAGAGATGGAAGCCATGACTCAAAACACAGAGACCATGACGCAAGCGCTTGAAGGTTATGTGCGTAAGCTTGGCCTATTATTGCAAACTATGCAGGCTTTTAAATCTAACGCCAAATAAATTAACAGTAAGAACAGTCCATTAATGGCATAGCAACCAACCTTAGCGCATAGAGGTCATCGGTTGCTACTAATTTGTTAATGGATTGATTTTTGTCATCTAAATGTCATTCTAGCGTCATATAATTTTCTGCCTCTTAGATACTAAGTATTAGATATTAGGTAGACGATATGACCGCCATTGATCTCAAAAATGAACTCGCTAAAATCATCGAGCGAGAAAAAATCAACGCGGTTTTTCAACCCATCTGTAATATCTCAACTTTCCAAATTCATGGCTTTGAAGCGCTGAGCCGTGGTCCAGAACACAGCCCGCTTTATTCTCCTGTGCCGCTATTTAAAACCGCAGCCTATGAAGGCCGTTTATCTGAGCTTGAAAGTTTATGTCGTAAGATATCTATCCAGCAATTCAAAAATGGCGCGCTACCCGGTAAGTTGTTTATCAATATCTCTCCGAAAGCACTGCTCGACCCCAATCATGCCAAAGGACTGACTTTGAGCTTAGTGCAGGATTTAGGGATCCATCCTTCACAAGTTGTAATTGAGCTTTCAGAACAATACCCTGCCGATGATATCGATCTGCTAAAGTCTTGTTTAAATCACTATCGCAGCCAAGGCTTCTTGACCGCTATTGATGACTTAGGTGCCGGGTACTCAGGCTTAAGACTATGGTCAGAGCTAGCACCTGATTATGTCAAAATTGATAGACACTTCATTGATTCGATTGATTCCTCTCCAGTTAAGCAGGAGTTCGTTCGCTCTATCGTGGCTCTTTGCCAAAACTTGAGCTGCAAAGTTATCGCCGAAGGCATTGAGACAGAAAAAGAGCTCGCAGTATTAAAACAGTTAGGCATTATCTATTGTCAGGGCTATTTGCTTGGCCGTCCTGAAGCCTCACCAAAAACAAGCATTTCGCGTCAAGCAAATATAGAACCAATTACTCATCACATTAGATTCGCAGACTCCGCAGAAAGCCTCAGTTGCGGTGCGATAACCTGTGAATCAGGGACCAAACTAAAAATTATCGGCGAACAATTTAATCAACAGCCGGCCTTACGGGCGATAGTGGTAATGGATAGGCATAAGGTGATCGGCCTCATTGCACGTTCGCACGTCATCGAACTTTTCAGTACTCCCTATGGTCGCTCGCTACATGAACATCAAGCTGTTGACAATATTCTCGACAACAATGTGATTCAAATAGAGGCCCACCAACCTTTGTCCCTAGTGAGCCAGCGACTAACGTCAGAATCAACAGGGCTTGTCGCTCAGCAATTTATTGTCCTAAAGCAAGGGCGGTTGTTGGGTATTGGCCATACTAAAGATCTTCTAGCACAAATCACTGAGCAAAAGATCACTGTCGCACGTCATGCAAACCCGTTAACAGGCTTACCTGGCAATATCCCTATCCAGCAGGAGTTACAACGATTAAAGCAACAGAAAAAGCCATTTTATTTGGCGTACTTCGATCTATCGTATTTTAAGCCTTACAACGATATCTATGGCTTCAGCCGTGGTGATGAAGTCATCATGGAGGTCTCTCGATTATTACTGCGCCAGCAAAGCAGTGACAACTTTGTCGGTCATATTGGAGGGGATGATTTTGTAATAATAAGTACCTGTGATGAGATTCTGCAGCAAGCTCTCTGCATCATTGACGAATTTGAAGCAGTAAAATCACTGTTTTACTCAGATAAACACTGGATAAAACAACGCATGTTGGCGGAAGATAGAAATGGGGTTACTTGTTATCACGGTTTAATTGCGTTAACGGCAGGAGTATTACCACCAATCATCACTTCAAACTGCAATGAACATCAGCTGTCCGTCTATAGCGCACAAGCAAAAAAACAGGCTAAGCAAGCCAGTAGCTCATTTAGCCTATTTCAGTTACAGCAAGAAAAAATTGCTTAGTTTTAAGCACTAAACATGATTAACGAGAATCAAATCTTGGGTGCAACGGTATCTTTTAACCAAGATTTCAATAGCGCATTTTCGTAACGATTTGGTCTGCTATTGGTCTTGTTAATTGAGTACATAAAGTTCAGGTCAGTCAGCTTCTCATCGCCCGCAATGATCACTTGCTCACCTTCAGTGATTTTATAACTAAAGGTTATGCGCGGTGGATAGAGATCTTTAACGACTCGAAGATCATTTGTCGTCGCCCCGAATGAAGGTCTCACATCACCAGCTAAATCGAGATCAGTAACCACCATTTCTAGCTTTTGGTTTGGCTTTAGAACTCTAGCCGCTTCCTTATTGAGGTTTTTAGTTAACTCTTTAAAGGTACGAGCCTCAAAGCGAGATTGAATATCACCGCTGGACTTAACATCACGAAAACTTTTTGGGTCTTGCCACTCAATTTTAACAATACCATCTTCAGTAATCGGGTTTTCAACTGCTTCATCAGTAGCCATTGCCGATGTGGTTACCATTGAACCTGATAACATTAGTCCTGCGACGAGTAAGTATTTTAAATTCATATATTGGCTCCACAGTTAAACAAAGGGTATGTTCTATTTCTCAAGTATAAGCGCCTTTAGCTGAATCACACCTTAATATAAAACGTCTAATATTCAGCCAGTCTTATATAAGTAGACCACACTACATATCGATTTGTTGCATCAATCTGTATCAGTTCACGATTAGACAAGTTTGGGATAATACTTGTTTGCATTCTCAAGCCTAAATATTATCCTGTCAGCAACAGCTCATAATCTATATCAATTGGATTTTTTCATGCAAAAGTTTGCTCCAATCATTTTAGTGATCGTCATTTTTTCTGCCCTAGCCTGGGCTATCGTCAGTATCAATGAGTCAGAACAGAGTTCATCTTATGAGACTTGGTCCTCTTTCGTATATAAGAGTGGCTATAATTCGGGAGGATACGACAAAAAAGACAACTTTGATGATTACTCTAGCTGTAAGGCATTCTCTCAACAGCAATCTAAACAACTGAATAATGCAACTTGGGAGTGCGGTCTTAATTGTAGTTTTGATTCAATGCGTCAAGGATTTCATTGTGAAACAATGACTAACGAATAAAAATGTTAACAGCATTGGTACCCCACAATCTCTAATCGTAACAATTATCAGTTACTCACAATAAACAGATGTACATTTAACTAGCTGTTTAGATTCACATTTACAAACTCCAAGTGTTAAACAATCCTCTGCTCACTTTTCGTTCAGCTTTGGTACATGAAGTATTCGATAACATACGTATCAAGCAAACGCATCCCCAGAGGAAAACCTCTTAGCTAAGCCACTATATGTGCAAGTTAAGAGAAAGCAGTTCCTATACTGGTCACTAATTAATACTTGGAGTCAAATATGAACTACTCAAACATTACAAAACTACCATTTTCAGGTCGTCTAGCATTTATTGCTGCAATACTTTTCTCATTCAGCTTCATTGGCCAAGCAAGTGCCAATGACTTCACTCCAGCCGAGCAAGCTGCAGTCGACGGACACTTTGAAATCCTTGCAGAACAGCAAGCTCAATCAGACCAAGAGCTAGAGAGTAAACTTCAAGCAGAGTTTGACGAGCAGGTAAGCGACTCTGAAGAGGAGTTTATGGAGCTAACATGTGAAGCGCACGGTTATGACTTCGACAGTGAAATTAGCGCTTGTACTGAATAGATATCACAGTAAAAAAAACGAGGCCTAGCCTCGTTTTTTTGTATTTAATATCAATTTATACTGATTGGTATTACTCATTCAGCGCGCCTTTTTAAAACGGAAAGGCGGCGCTCAATAATGGATAAGTAGCCTTTAGCTGTTTTTTCTTATGAGAGAACTTCTTTCCCGCTGGCGATGCTTGTCCTGATGGCACATAAGGCAGCTCATCATCGGCGCGCTCTTCGTAAAGCTGACCAGCGATCAAATCATACTCATCTAAAAATGGGTATGCATAGCCATCTTTCTCTGGCCATTGCGTCAAATTGCCAAGTTCATCGGGCGACTCTACAACTTTGTCGTACCAATCTTTACCGAGAGATATCAAAAAGCACCTAAATTCAGCAAAAGCGTACTCTGAATCACAACCTGTGATGATGTAAGCAGCGCCCCAAACAGTCCATGAATAGCTGCGGCGCATCTGTTGGCCAAAGATTTTATCAAAATCACGCAACTCTTGATTACTCAAAGGCTCAAGTTTCTGTTTCAATGTTTCAGCCAAATCTGTTTGATTTTGCGTGGGAGAAGTACGGCTAACCAGCTCCCAAAACTGTGACTCTGTCATTATGCTCTCTAAAATACGGTTGCTATGACGCTATTCTAGCGTAATCCTCAATAAAAGAGTTAGCAAACTAATGACAATTAGTAACCCGCTAGTGTGGACTCATAGCGCTGATTTTTTTACACTCACTGCGGTCTAAGCAAAGAATTAACCTTTTATACAACAAAGTTAGGAAGCCAATGAAGAAGCCTCACCCCATGCTGGCAGTTTTGATGTTTATCTATGTATTACTGGCTTTTGCCGCTCTGTGGCGCACTGCGACAACCCAATCCTATGACTTATTCACTTTAGGTGTTTTCCCAGTATTATATGGACTTATAATGCGCCGCTATTGGGCTGCTGTGGTACTCAAAATATATTTGGCGATTCAAACCGTAGCGCTATTAGCATTAGCCACTGCAGCTGTTATCGCTTACCAAATTACTCCGGAAGATGTAAAAGTGGTTTTTCAAGGCCGTGATATTCCTATTAGTGCCATAGTTTTCTCAGCATTAATTGCCATGAGCTTCCAATATTGGATT
Source organism: Shewanella piezotolerans WP3 (assembly GCF_000014885.1). Classification (NCBI taxonomy): domain Bacteria; kingdom Pseudomonadati; phylum Pseudomonadota; class Gammaproteobacteria; order Alteromonadales; family Shewanellaceae; genus Shewanella; species Shewanella piezotolerans. Next base: position 556,735 of record NC_011566.1, on the reverse strand, counting down.
GCCTTTAGTCAAAAGACTAAAGATTACTTAAAACAAGAAGAATAAGTTTCAATTTAACAAGTATTACCATCGCATTATAATACGGTGGACAAACCATATAACTAATAATAACGACAAGTGGTAAAGCTATATATGAGCGATTTACAACCGAGTGAACTGTCAATTCTGCTGGTTGAGCCTTCAGATACTCAGCGAAAGATAATTGCAAACCGGTTAGAGCAAGAGGGCGTCAAACAGATCCAAACAGCAACTAACCTTCAGCAGGCCCTCAGTATCATTAAACGCCATCAGCCTGATCTGATTACCAGTGCAATGCATTTTGAGGACGGTACAGCCCTAGAGCTACTCAAACAACTCAAATCAACAGAGCAATTTAGTGACATTCAGTTCATGCTAGTCTCTAGCGAATACCGCCGGGAGCAATTAGAAAGCTATCGACAATCAGGTGTTGTGGCCATTCTGCCAAAGCCATTTACTTCAAGTCATCTTGGCAAAGCACTAAATGCAACAATTGACCTACTTAGCCACGATGAATTAGATCTGACTCATTTCGATGTACAAGATCTACGAGTACTGGTGGTCGATGATAGTAAAATGGCAAGAAATGTCATTAAGCGCACAATCACCAACCTTGGTTTACGTATGATTACCGAAGCCCAAGATGGCCAAGAAGCGATTGAGATCATGCAACAGCAGATGTTTGATCTGGTGATCACCGATTATAATATGCCCAGTGTTGACGGTTTAGCACTGACACAATTTATTCGCAACGATAGCGAACAATCTCATATTCCTATTCTGATGGTGTCATCAGAAGCCAATGACACCCACTTAAGTAACGTGTCACAAGCAGGTGTTAATGCACTATGTGACAAACCGTTTGAGCCTCAAGTGGTCAAACAAATCCTGTTTCAACTGCTCGAAGAGTAGAAAAATTGAGAAATCGTTCCTATTTTTGACTTTAAAGGCTATTTCATAGGCTTAAAGCGCTTTTCAAATGCAAAAGCTTGTGGCATGTTAGATAGCGCTACTAACAAATAAATCTACGGAAAGAAGAGACGATTCAAATGAATAAGACTGAACTTGTTGCAAAAATGGCTGAATCTGCGGAATTAACGAAAGCTGAAGCCGCACGTGCATTAAAATCTTTTGAAGAAACTGTTGCAGAAGCGATGAAAAATGGAGAGAAAATCTCTATTGTTGGTTTTGGCTCTTTTGAAACTTCAGAGCGTGCAGCTCGCACAGGTCGTAACCCACAGACTGGTAAAGAGATCCAGATCCCAGCGGCTACAGTACCTAAGTTTAAAGCGGGTAAAACGCTTAAAGATAGCGTTAACTAATCACAATCTCTGTGATTAATATAAAACCTCCTCTAAGGAGGTTTTTTTATGCCCTTTGCCTGCAACAATTCTTAATATATGACGAATGCTCTATCTTGTTCCGTACAGAATTTGCTATTGCCGTCTTCTTTGGCCTTCAGATAGAGGAGAGACCAGGCCAATGAAGGCCTACTGACAGCGATTAACCGCAAATTCGCCTTGCCTTCTGCACTTAATATTCCCACAGTATGAACAGAGACTAATACAGTTAATAGAACTGCTGTAATATTGCACTAAACCAGTGCCCTCTGCCCTAGATTGATTCAATTCTACTTACAGACATAGTAGCTGCATAATTAAACAGCTGTTTTATAACATGAAAATTTCTGGCTTGGTCTTTGCTTTATCCTCCACGACAATGACAAAAATGATTATTCTAGGGGAAGAGAATGAACAAGCTATTAATAGGTACAGCTGTTATTACCACAACTGCATTGCTGAGTGTTTCAGCACATGCTGCCGTTGAAGCCAATATTGGTGCAACATCTAACTATTTGTGGCGCGGTATAACTCAAACAGATGATGCTGTTGCAGTTCAAGGTGGAATTGATTATAGCCATGATGTGGGCTTCTACGCAGGAACATGGGCATCCAATGTCGATTTTGGTAATGAGACAAGCTACGAGATTGACTTCTATGCTGGGGTTTGCAGGCAGCGTAGGGACGAGTTTGGTTACGATATCAGTTATCTCTACTACGCCTACCCTGATGCTGATGACAGTGTTGATTTTGGCGAAGTGACGCTAGCTGCCAGCTGGAAATGGATTGAAGTCAGCTACGCCCATGTTGTGAATGCGGGTGACGATGTCACAGGCGACCCTACACTCGATGAGAAAGATATGGGATACCTACAAACAACCTTAACTTTCCCTCTATCTGATACTCTTTCAATTGCCGCTCATTACGGTTATTCAACAGGAGATGTGGTTAGCGCTTGGTACGGTACAGACAACTATGCCGACTACTCACTGTCTCTCAGTAAAGATACCGACTTTGGCACCGTCTCTTTTATGGTGAGCGACACAGATCTTGAAGAAGATGATGCCAAAGTGCTGCTCGGTTACAGCTATAGCTTTGACCTCTAGCAACTAAGTTTTACATTAGAAATAGCTCCACTCAGAGTGTTTTTGGCGAGCTGGTTCAACAGCCATGCATGATTTAATTCCAATTTAATACAATCAGAAGCAAGTAGCCAAAAACACTCCCTATGGTCGAACTTTAGTGGGTCCGATGCAGCATTAATACCAATTGCATTAAAAGTTTGACCATTCAGCGGCAATTCAAAACGCTGTAGGCACGTAGTGGGATTTGAGCTAATAGTTATTCTCGGCTCTGGCATCCTGCTTCGCTCTCGATAATTGCTCCTGCATTATTCTACCTTCGACCATCCTTGGTCTCGTACCTCCTAAATCTGACCGCCAAGGAGGGCCGGAATGTCTTATTTTGTATGGAACAAAATAAACCATTTAGTCGTATACCCAAACCCCATAGCGAAGCATACAGCGTTTGCCAATTTGTTTAACCTCAGCCGCACTACGTGAGCCCCTCAGCCTTTCCATTTCTGCTTTGCATTGGCTTAAAAGAGAATAACCATTTCTTTACCAATGCGCTTTGAATTGAAAAGACTGAGGGGTTCTGAACTGCTCAAATACTTAATGCAATTGGTATAACAATGCTTGAACGCAAAATCACTACGCTTGTAAGCAACATGTTCAAGTATGTTCCTGACACGCTAACTACATCCCCTCCCAGTAGGTCAAATACAGAAGGGACAAAAGCAAAGATGAGCGAAGATAGATACTCTCGCTGATCGCGAAAGGGGATATACTGAGCGATATACCCCATCAAAAAGCGCTTATATCAACACTAAAACAGCGCCGTTTAACGTTATTTAATTTCATGTTCACTAGCGTTTGCTAGAACTTTAAACCATCGAATCAATGAAACTGTAATTTTGTTACACAGATCGCATATTTTTATTTAATTGCCTGCTAAATTCCTTCTTAAGCGCTCACTAATGTGGCAGTGAACAATGCCAATGCGAGCACGAGAAAATCTGTTATTAACCTATAAGTATCAATAACATTCTTACGATTCGGCAATACAAAATGCCAAGAGAATGGATACTTCTTAAAGAGGAATTCGTGATGGCTCAGATACTAGATTTTGTGCCCAACGATGCAGAAATTGAAGCGTTAACAGCCCCTAAAAACAAAAAGGCTGCTGATGATCTAGCGCACAAGAAAGATGTCAAAAAACGCTTAGAAGCCTACTTGGAAAGAACCCAGCTAAAACAAGCAATGGGCGATGACGAGTTCTGGGCTTAATACCAAAGATATAAACGCAACAAAAAAGCTCCTGAAAAACATCCAGGAGCTTTATGAAACAAGTCTATTGTAGGCTTATATTACAAACTACGACTCAGCAGCTTCCGTTTCACGCTTCTTAAGAAAGTACTCTCTTGTCAACGCAAACACGACAGGGCTTAGTAATGCCAATGCGATTAAGTTTGGTATCGCCATCATTGCGTTTAACGTATCTGCAAGTAGCCAGATAAACTCTAATGAGCTGACTGCACCTAAAGGCACCACGATCACCCAAAGGATCCTAAACGGCTTAATCGCTTTAACACCAAACAGGAACTGTACACACTTCTCACAATAGAAACTCCAGCCCAAAATAGTGGTAAATGCGAAAACTGACAAAGCAATTGCGACCACATAGTTACCTAACGGGAATGCATGGGAAAAAGCAAACGAAGTGAGTGCTGCGCCGTTCTCACCTGATGTCCATGCCCCTGACACTATAATCGCCAAACCTGTAATGGTACAAACGATCAAAGTATCAATGAAGGTACCTAACATAGCGACTAAACCCTGAGCCACAGGATTGTTCGTTTGAGCTGCAGCGTGTGCAATCGGCGCACTACCAAGGCCCGCCTCGTTGGAAAACACACCACGAGCCACACCAAAGCGAATTGCCGCCCATACCGCAGCACCAGCAAAGCCACCTTGCGCAGCGACAGGATTAAATGCACTGTGAATAATCAATTCAATTGCCGCTGGAATTTCTGCAGCATAAACCACCAATACCGCAATACCTGCTGCGATATAAAAAATGGTCATAATAGGTACAAGCTTACCGGCAACATCAGCAATACGCTTAATGCCCCCCATTAATACAGCACCTACTAAGACCATTAATATCAAACCAGTCACCCAAGTAGGTACGCCAAAGTTACTGCTTAATGCATCAGCCACTGAATTAGCCTGTACAGTATTACCAATACCGAAACCTGCTAGAGAACCAAATAGTGCAAACGCTGTACCTAACCAAGCCCACTTTGAACCTAGACCATTCTTGATGTAGTACATTGGGCCACCCACGTGGTTACCATTGTCATCAACTTCACGGTATTTAACCGCTAATACCGCTTCGGCAAACTTGGTGGCCATGCCGACTAATGCCGTACACCACATCCAAAATAGCGCCCCTGGTCCGCCAATAAAAATGGCAGTTGCAACGCCTGCAATATTACCAGTACCAATGGTGGCTGATAATGACGTCATTAGCGCGTTAAACGGGCTAATCTCACCTTTCATTTTTTTGTCTTTATCAGGAATACGGCCTGACCAAAGCAGTTTAAAGCCAGTGCCCAGTTTTAAGATTGGCATTAGGCGTAAACCAAAAGTGAGGAATAACCCCACCCCTAAGATCATGACGAGCATAGGAGTACCCCATACTACGCCGTTGATCATGCCAACAAATTCAGTAATAGCTTCCATTCAAACCTCGTTGATACAGATTATTTGTAGTTATTTTTATCGTTTTATTTTTATGTAATACCAATTGTATTAAGTATTTGGCCAGTTCAGAGCCCCTCACATAGTGCAGGGGTCAATATACGCTCTAGACTTCGCTATGGGATTTGGATATAGAATAACTATTAGCTCAGATCCCACTGCTTGCCTACAGCATTTTGAATTGCCGCTGAAAGGTCAAACTTTTAATACAATTGGTATAAGGCTTTTTGATCTTCCCCATAACAAGAGCAAGATCAAAAGTTCCTAATGTAACGTGACTTAAGTCAACGAAATACATCGAACAAACAGAGTACAACGAAATGTTCACCTTTGAAAAGGCCACATGAGAGAAAGGCGCTTGAAGATTATGATACTAGCGCCCGATGACGCTATTAGATGTTAGTGATTGATGACTTTCTTGGTAACTTAAAAGAGATAAGCCAAGTCAGTAATAAGAAGGCTGTAGAAATAGCTAAACACGCCCCAAGCCCAGCAACTTGATATACCCAGCCAGACAATATAGTGCCAATAAGCCTACCCATAGCGTTCGCCATATAGTAAAAGCCAATGTCGAGCGAGACACCATCATCCCCTGCGTAGCTGACAATCAAATAGCTATGCAATGAAGAGTTGATGGCAAATACTGCACCGAAGACAACAAGCCAACAATTAGGGCCACTTGGGGAGCAACCCAAGTGCTATAGATTGCCAGAGTTAATACCGCGGTCACCAGCGCCAGTAACCCAGCCCAGATAGTTGCGACTCTGCCGTCAGGCACTGATTTTCTAGTCGTTAGTGATGGCGCGATAGATTGCACCATCCCATAAGCAATCACCCACAGTGCGAGAAAAGCGCCGACACTGCTGTGCTCCCAATTTAGTTGGCTAGCAAGAAACACTGGCAGTGCAATTACGAACCAAACATCTCTGGCTGCAAATAAAAATAACCTCGCAGCAGAGAGAATGTTGACCTTGTCACTCTTAGAAAAGATTTGAGTGAATTTGGGTTTAGACTTAGCTTTACCTAAATCAGCTTTCAAATTCACTAGACTCCACAGCCAAACCACTAGCAAAGCAGCAGCCATAATCGCTATTGCACCAGTAAAGCCTGCCGCTGTGAGCAACACTCCACCAAGAAAGAAGCCTGCACCTTTTAAAGCATTTTTCGAGCCTGTTAGCATGGCTACCCAACGATAAAGTTTATCTTCGGCATCTTTGGGTACCAGAGTCTTTATCGCACTTTTGGCACTCATTTTGTTGAGATCTTTAGCTATCCCAGAAAGAGCCTGTGCAGCCATCACCCAAGGTACGGTCAACATAGCGGTTGGTAGCAATAACATAGACAGTGCGGCAATTTGCAGCCCCAAGCCAATATTCATGGTGCGATTTAGCCCAAGCCTTGCCCCTAGCCAACCACCGACTAGGTTGGTGATAACGCCGAAAATCTCATAGAACAGAAACAGCATTGCAATGGCAAGAGGTGTATAACCTAGGTCATAGAAGTGCAACACCACCAACATACGCAGCGCACCGTCGGTGAGTGTAAAGGCCCAGTAGTTAGCAGTAACTAACAAGTACTGCCGAACACTTTCAGGTAAAGCACGATATTTTTCTAACACGTTTATCAACCTAAGTTTTTTCAAAAACCACAGTAATCACTGACCAATAGAAATCAAGCAGCTCAGCAATATACAGACAGCCCCTACTCTTTGGCGGCCAGGCTATTCCTGATCTTGTTGACCGACCATAATCGCTAGCTCTGCGGTGCGATTAGCGTAACCCCACTCATTGTCGTACCATACATAGAGCTTAACTTGCGTGCCATTAACAACCATGGTTGATGGCGCATCTATAATGCTCGAACGAGGGTCTGTTTTGTAATCAACAGAAACCAAAGGGCGCTCTTCAAAGCCTAGAATGTCTTTTAACTCACCCTGTGCCGCTTCTTGCAGCAGCGCATTAACTTCAGCTTCAGTGGTATCGCGCTCAACTTCAAATACGCAATCGGTCAACGAGGCATTGGCAAGAGGAATACGTACTGCATGACCGTTTAACTTCCCTTTTAACTCAGGGAAAATATGAGTAATCGCCGTAGCACTGCCAGTGGTTGTCGGGATGAGGCTCAAACCGCAAGCGCGTGCGCGCCTAAGGTCTTTATGGGGGGCATCTAGAATCGTCTGCGTATTGGTAATGTCATGAATGGTTGTCATCGAACCGTGCTTTATGCCTATTTTTTCATGAATAACTTTTACCACTGGCGCCAAGCAGTTAGTGGTGCATGATGCGGCGGTCACAATCGGATGAATATCTTTGTTATAAAGTTGATGATTCACTCCCATAACAATATTAAGCACCCCTTCCTCTTTAACAGGTGCAGTAACCACAACTCTTTTAACACCTTGATCCAAGTAAGCTTGCAGTAAGGCTTTGGTCTTCATAACGCCAGAGGCTTCAATGACCACGTCACAACCAGACCAATCTGTTGCCTCAATAGTGTTATTGCGGCTAGTTGCGATCCGTTTATCACCAACAACAATACTTTCCCCCTCTGCAGTCGCTTCTTCAGACCAGCGGCCATGGATAGAGTCAAAAGTCAGTAGATGGGCTAATGTCGCCGCATCGCCAGCGGGATCATTAATCTGTACGAACTCAACATCGCTATGATGCCAAGCTGAACGTAGTGCTAAACGCCCCATTCTACCAAAGCCATTGATACCAATTTTGATTGTCATAGTGATCTCTTTACCTGTTATTTAATCATGTAAGTAGTGCTAGCGATCGAGTTCATGCTCAAGACTAGCGTTCAAAACTATTTCCGATACGGCATCTGCCATATTCAGTGATAACGGCCTAAGCCTCATCAGCAAACATATGTCGACTGCGATTAGCAATTGCCACCAGCGACAACATTACAGGCACCTCTACGAGCACACCAACCACCGTAGCTAGCGCTGCACCAGAGTGTAGCCCGAATAAAGAGATAGCGACGGCTACTGCTAGTTCGAAAAAGTTGGAAGTGGCAATCATGCATGCTGGTGCGGCAATTTTATGCGTTAGCTTGAGCTTTCTCGCTGCATAAAAAGCGATAAAGAAAATGCCATAAGTTTGGATCATTAATGGGATTGCGATGAGAAATATATCTTGCGGCTGCGCAATAATGGTCTCAGCCTGAAAGCCAAATAACAATACAACCGTCGCTAATAATCCAACCATTGACCAAGGTTTTAAGTTGGCAATAAATGCATTCAGCTGAGCATCACTGCCCTTTTTTTGTAAAAGGTGCCGAGTAATAGCACCTGCCACTAATGGCAAAACCACATACAAGCCAACAGATGACAATAATGTAGCCCAAGGCACTTGAATATCACTAACGCCCAGTAACAGAGCGGTGATAGGTGCAAAAGCGACAACCATGACCAGATCATTCACCGACACTTGCACTAAAGTGTAATTAGGGTCACCTTTAGTTAACTGGCTCCAAACAAAAACCATTGCCGTACACGGCGCCACCCCAAGCAATATCATGCCGGCAATATATTCACTGGCAGTTTGTGGATCAACAAACTCGACAAAGAATACTTTGAAAAATAGCCAACCTAATGCCGCCATAGTAAAGGGTTTAATCAACCAGTTAATCACCAAGGTCAGTATTAATCCTTTCGGGCTCTTACCGACATCCTTTACCGCTGAGAAATCGATCTGCACCATCATCGGGTAGATCATGACCCAGATAAGCACTGCGATAACCAAATTAACATGGGCATACTCAAGCCCTGCTACAATGGCAAAAGAGTCTGGAGACAAGTTTCCTAACACCACACCAGCCACAATTGCTAGCCCAACCCAAACACTTAAATAACGCTCAAAAATACCCATAACATCTGACCTAATTTAAAATAGTGAAACAGAATAAAAATAGCTGCCTGTTAGCAGCATTTTTTAGTACGTTCAGGACGATCGCCCATTTGCTTAAGCTGACTTAAGTTATCTTTGATAATCTCATTTTGCTGTTTTGCTAACGTCATTAGAACCTCATTTACCCACGAAGGTAGTTCTGGGTTAACTCGATAAAAAACCCATTGGCCTTGGCGTCTATCAACCAATAATCCCAGTTTGCGCAGTTGTGCTAGGTGGCGAGATACTTTTGGCTGGATCTCATCCAGCGCCGTCATCAACTCACAAACACAAAGCTCTGTTTCTGCCTGTATCAGTAATAAGCTGCGCAGTCGAGTGTCGTCGGCCATCGCCTTAAAAAACGTTAAAGGTGTCATTTTCATTACCCGAAGAGTATAAGTACTAGAGACTGAACATATGAAAAATAGTATATATGTTTTACTGCATATTCAAGTTTGAATTTGAAAAAGTAGCAAAATAGTCGTGAAAATTGAGCTTTAGATCAGTTTACTGCTAAGTTATCTATATGATTTTTAAAATTGTATTCATGTCATAGCAATGAAAATAATGGAAATGTTTTTAACTGTAGCGCTCATAATTTTGCTCAGCGGCTGTGCCAATTTTCGAGATCTGGCCAAAGAGGTCGACATGCTGGAGCAAGTTTATGTCGAATATCAGGTTAATATCGAGTCTGAGCATCAAGTGGAATCATTTGTGTTAGTGCTACTGCAACAAGTCGATGCTGAAACTATTGATGGCTACGAAGTCGTTATTGGCAACAAACAGATTACTGTAACGACAGATGCTCTTAGCAAATATCTATTTACTTTCAACGATGTAAATCATGACTTGCGCTTTCAAGTTGGTGAAGCTTTTTCAATTACCGAATTGACGGGAAAGAGCAATAACCCTAAACGTACAATAACGCTCAGCAAGACGGAGGGGGCTCCGCCAACAGCACTGATTGATAGACCACTCGTTAACCTAGTCGACGTAAAAATTAGCCCGGCTAAAATAGGTGAAAAAGCTCAGCTAACGGAAGAAAAATTCGATCGTGAAACGGCTAATCTTGGTATGTGGAAACCCGTTACTCATCTGCTTGAGGGTAACAGTGGCGTGTTCTTTCTTGATGAGTTTGATAGCAATAAAACGCCTATCCTTTTCATTCACGGCATGAGCGGAACAGCTAGAGACTTTACGCCACTGCTTGCCAACATCGATAGACGGAATTATCAAGTTTGGGTAATGAACTACCCCAGCGGTTTACCGCTTGAATTATTAGCTAATGGCCTTAACAGCCTGATTAAAATAATCGACTATCGCTATAATGTGAAAACTCTACACTTAGTGGCTCACAGCATGGGCGGATTAGTGGCTCAAGCTTACCTCGACCTTTGCCGAAACCAATTAGGTTGTAATGATATTGCCAGCTTCACTTCAATATCTAGCCCTTTTGGCGGAGTCAGCTCAGCTCAAAGCGGCATTGATTACGCCCCTGTTGTCATGCCAGCATGGCGTGACTTAGCCCCGAGTAGTGATTTTGTTGCCAAGCTTTTCTCCAGCAGCGAGCTTCACTCTACAACACCGCCACATCTGTTAATTTTTGGCTATAAGATGAGTGGATTTCTAAACCAAGAGAGTAGCGATGGTGTCATTAGCCTAGCGAGCCAGCTGAATGATAAAGCCCAACAACGAGCTGTCAAAGTTTATGGATTAAATGAAGATCATGTCAGCATTCTTAGTAATGACCAGCTAATCCGAACACTCAAAAGCTTTTGGCAGGAGAGCGAGAAGGCCCATGCCGAAAGATAACCACAAAAAAGGCTTCCAGAGGAAGCCTTTTTTGTTCAGGTATAACGGGCATAGCAAACAACGAATAACCTAGCTACCAGCGATCTTCATTTTATCCATCAAAATTCCGCCTGTGCGAATTGATGAACGAAGATCTCTATCTTTTGCCACTGCCACAATATTGCTATACATATCTTTTAGATTACCCGCGATAGTGATCTCTTCCACTGGGTACAAGATAACGCCATTCTCGACATAAAAGCCTGCAGCGCCTCGTGAGTAATCACCTGTCACCGTATTGACCCCTTGCCCCATCACTTCAGTGACAATCAGCCCTGTCCCCATCTCTTGAACGAGTTGGTCAAATGTTTGTCCAGTTGAAGACAATGTCCAATTATAAATCCCACCCGCGTGCCCCGTGTTGGTTAGTCCAAGCTTTCTAGCCGAGTAACTTGTTAGCAGGTACGTTGCTAAACGACCATTGTCGATAATTTTACGCTCTTGAGTGCCAACACCTTCACTGTCGTAGGCAGCGCTGGCTAGTGCACCTTTTAACAGTGGTTGCTCTTCAATACTAAACCAATCAGGAAAGACTTGAGTATCAACCGCATCTAATAGGAAGCTGGATTTACGATAAATACTGCCACCGCTAATGGCGCCGACTAAATGCCCCATCAAGCCCGTTGCTATCTCAGGTGAAAAAAGTACTGGTAACTCAGTAGTAGGAATTTTACGCCCACCCAATCTGCTGGCAGTCTTGGTAGCAGCTTTCCTACCGATCAACTCAGGCGCCAACATATCAGCGTATTTTCTGGCAACCGTATAATCATAATCACGCTGCATGCCGTTATCGTTTTCACCAATAGCCACACAACTTAGACTATATCGAGAGCTACAATAACCATGTAAGAATCCATGGCTGTTACCATAAACTTTGACACTTGAATGAGCGTTAGCGCTAGCCCCATCGGATATCTGCACACGATCATCAACATCAAGACAAGCCTCTTCAGCCAAAATCGCAATACGCGTTAACTCTTCAGGCGAAACAGTCTCAGGGTGATAAAGGTCAAGATCAGGCAAATCAGTCGCCATCAATGACTTTTCAGCAAGGCCATTAAAAGGGTCCGCAGAAGTAAAGCGTGCAATATCATCAGCCGCTTTTACCGCTTGTTTAATGGCTGCGGGGCTAAGATCTGAGGTTGAGGAGCTGCCCTTGCAACCATCCCTAAATAGCGTGATCCCCAAAGCACCATCTTTATTAAACTCTACCGTCTCAACTTCTTTCATGCGAGTAGAAACAGAGAGGCCTTGCTGCTTGCTAATCGCAACTTCTGCACCAGAAGTACCTAAGGTCTTGGCATATTCCAACGCTATTGAAACGGCGTCTTTAAGGGGAACTAATTCGATATCAATGCTAGGTGAGGACACAAATCTACTCTTCAATAATCGGTAATGACATAAGCATAACAAACCCAAAAACCAATCACATTAAATAACTTTAGCTTTTAGATCGCTCTAATTAGGTTAGGCCAAAAATTGACAGGTCAACTGGCTTTATAAATGTTATTATTATCTTAGTATTTGTAAGAGATTTAAGATATGAAGATTGTCGGTGACTCAGAACACTTCCACCAGCCCTATGACAAAAATGATGATTACGAAAGCAGAGCAGATGCTAAGCGTGAGATCGTCATCTATCAAGAACTAGGTAAAAAATTGATTTTACTTAGTAAAAGTCAGATTGAGAGACTCAATCTAGATGAAATAGTTTATGACAACGTATTAAAAGCGAAGACGATTAAGATCAATACTGAAGCCTATCGTCGTCACCTGCAATATATTGGCAAATTGATGCGCTACGTCGACATTGAAGAGCTACAGCTCGCAATGAAAAATGTATTGAATCAAAACAGCAATGAAAGCGCTAAAACTAACGTTGCAGACAAGACGCGTGATCAGCTGCTGAACGAAGGCGATCCTGCGATTCAAGCATTAATAGAGAAGCATCCACAGCTTGATAGACAGAAGTTACGTCAGTTTGTACGTCAGGCAAAGAAAGAACTGACTAAAAATGCTGATATTACTCTGTCGAAAACAGCGAAAGAGTTAAGTAAATATTTACGTAACGAAATCACAGAATAAGCGTGACTAATCTAGACATTAGCTCCCTGAATAAGTAGTTTATTCAGAGAGCTATTTTTTTGGTCAAATAGGGTGAAAATAGACCTATATATGACTACACAACTCCCCTTCAAACATTACTGTATATAGTTGCACAAGGAATTTGCGAATGCGCCTCACCAAAAAGCTGGCCGCCCTCCCTGTTACTCTTTTATGTTTATCAGCCTTAAGTGGTTGTAATGGCGCCTCAGGCGATAATGAAGATACCGATAATAGCGGTGTTTATAGCCTGTCTTTAAGCTATAAAACTGTGGTTGACGGACAATGTGCAGAAGCTACTGATGCACTTAGTTTCAGTGCCGATAGTTCATTCTGTGCAGTCGCTCACCTTAAGCAAGCTGGCAGTGACCGTAATGGTAAGCTTATCGCCTTCTCAACCAGCTTTGGCGAGCTTTCAGCGGCAACAAAATTGACCAACAGCAGTGGTCTAGCCGAAGTCATTGTTAGTCATTCAGCTGCAAATGAAGGTGCAGGCACTCTAACAGCAAACTTCTCTGAAAATGAAAATACAGCCAGTGGCACTCGTAATTTCGAATTCACCTCAGCCACATCGCCGTCAGAGCCAACATTTAGCTTAAATAGCGCCATCATTAATGGCACTACCATAGTGACTCAATTCAAAGCTGAAGAGACAGTACAACTGCAAGCACAGTTTTTGGATGAACAGGGCTTAGGCGTTGCCGGAAAAATGGCAACTTTCGTGGCCGGTAGTGTAACGCTAACGCCAAATTCTGCACTCACTAAAGAAAACGGTATCGCTCAAGTAAGTTATACCCCAACAGAAAGTGAACTCGGTGCAGCAAACATGTCGGTAACGTTAGAGAGTGACGGTAAAACATATCAAAGCTCTGGTCTTTATGAAGTATTGGCAAAAGATGCAGTCAGTGAAGAGGGTATAATTGTTATCGGCAGTTTCTCTGCTGATGGTGCAACATTTACAGAAAACCAATTAGCCACAACATTACCACTCGTTGATGGCAAATACATGGTTAGCGCTGGCGGCACCTTCGGTGTCACTGCTGATTTAGCAACAAAAAACGATGATGGCAGCTACACTCGGCTACAAACTCCTACCAGTGTAAGTTTCAGCTCAAGCTGTGTATTAAGTAATAGTGCCAGTATCGACTCACCAGTGACCTCACTTTCAGGCACAGCCAGTTCTACTTTCCAGAACAGCAGTTGCAGCGGTAATAGCGAACGCGATGACCAGATCACTGCAACAGTGGTTGCAGGCAACCAAAGCATCGCTGCCAACCTTGATTTCTCACTCGCAAGCCAAACATTAGCTAACTTAAGCTTTGTATCAGCAGAGCCAACTTCAATCCGCATTAAAGGTACAGGTGGCACAGGTTCAAGCGAATCGTCACTGATCACCTTCAAAGTGTCAGATGCCAATGGTCAAGCTATTGCACAACAGCAAGTCGACTTCTCTCTCGATACGAGTGTCGGTGGGATTAGCTTCTCCAACGGTGACACAACAATTAGCAATACCAGTAACTCTAGTGGCTTGGTCAGCGCCAGCGTGCTTTCCGGCACAATTCCAACGCCTGTTCGCGTACTTGCAACTGCGATGGGTACTGATGATGAGAGCGTCACGACACAGTCAGAGCAATTGAGTATTAATACAGGTTTACCGCAACAACTTGGATTTAGCGCATCGGCATCAATATCCAATCCAGAAGCTGGGGATTTCAATGGAGAGAAAGTCTCTATTACCACCTACGCCTCAGACAGCTTTGGTAACCCAGCGCCCGATGACACCACCATTAACTTTACCGCTGAAGGCGGGCAAATTGTTTCTAGCTGTTTAACTGTAAATGGTGCCTGTAGTGTTGAATGGACCTCTGCCAGCCCAAGAGTGCCAGATCACCGTATTACGATTTTGGCCTACGCTCTTGGTCACGAAACTTTTTTCGATACCAATGGTAATAACATATTTGATGATGCCGACGGCGGCTCAGTGGCTTTAGCCTGTTTGGATAGAGATGGCAATGCCGTGGCTTGTTCAGGCAATGGTATGGACATTGAAACATACCATGCGGGTGGTTTTAGCGACCTTGGCGATGCATTCAGAGATGATGATGAATCTTATACTCATACCTCTGGCGAACCTTACTTTAATACTGCAGCCAAAGATAGTTACACTGCAACCGATGGCAAATTCAACGGCCCTCAGTGTGACAGCACCAGCTTATGTGGTGAAGGTTTAGCCAACAAGACTTATATCCGCAAGGCGCTTATTTTGACCATGTCAGGCTCGCAGGCTCATTTCGAAATAAAACAAGATGGCATTACTATCTATAGTGATGGTGATGATGCTGCTGCGATTGTAACCAATGCAATTCCAGCAGGCGCCTCATCCACCTTCAGCATTCGCTTCTTCGACAGTGCCAACCAAATCATGCCTGTTGACACGACACTCAATACCACCGCCAATCAGGGTGAACTTACCGCCGATGCTTACACTGTACCTAACCGCAACGGTATTGGCGGAACGACCACTGGTTTCACGCTAACTAATGATATAGATCCCGCTAGCAGTGGTGAACCAGCCAAGACTAGCCAAGTATCCATTGACGTCGATACACCAAAGTCGGTGAAATCTAGCATCGGTTTTGCGGTTGAGCTCACAGGCACTTAACACTACCGTTAGCTAGCCATCAAAAAACCGCTACAATTGAATTGCAGCGGTTTTTTTGTATCCTGCGAGTCAATTATTCACTAACGCACAGCATTAGCATGCAATGGCTGTTTATCCTACTTCCTCTGCCACAGCCAAACGCTGATTCACACCAAACCAAGCTAAAGCAAAATAGATAGCCGTCATTCCCCACAGTTGCAGCCACTGCGGCATAATACTTTGCCATGATGCGCCCATTTGATTCAGCTCTAACATTGCCATAATGCCGGGTACAGCAGGGAATATTTGTGAAATGGCCACCACAGATTCAGGGATCAAGGCAGTTGGCCATACAAAACCTGACACAAAGAGAATTGGCATGGAGATCAGCAGTAACACCTGTGTCGGCAAATCACGTCGAGTAAAAAGACTACTAAATGCAATTCCCGCCGCCGTCGTTGCCAGCAAAAATGGCAGTAGCAGTAACGCCACTTGACCAAAGCTTGCCTGCAAACTTACATCGTACCAATAGTAACAATAGCCAACATAAAAGCTGGTTAGCAGGCTATAAATCAGCATAAAAGCCACCAGCCGACCACATATCAATTTAAGGGGGTTTATCTGCTGCCAGTAGCCAGCTTGTTGCCACTGGCTTGCTCCAAGAATACTGGTACCTATCAATAGTGTCTGATGCAAGATCAGTAAAAACAGTCCCGGAACGATATAAGGGGTATAGCCTAAACTCGGGTTAAAAGCTGGAATACTATTGAGCTTAATTACATTAAGGCTTTTATCTGCCGCTTGTGCGCCGCTACCTTGAGCCAGTAGACCTGAACGTTGAACATTTTTACCAGCATCAAGACCCGCTGCAATCAACCCTTCCGCTACAGCAGAGTAAATTAGAAAGTAACTCGCATCACCACCATAGCTCAACGTTACCCCGCGCCCAAGTAACAGGTTACGCCTAAAGTCAGCAGGAATAACCAACAGGCCGTGCGCCATGCCTGTTTCTATCCAGCTTTTAGCCTCATCAATGGAACCTACTTTTGCGACCACTTGAATTTTAGCACTGGCATCAGCATGGCGGATAAGCTGCCGACTTAATGAGGAATTATCGTGATCAACCACCACCAGTTGTTGCTCGGTAGGCACTTGATTGAGATAGGGTAAAGGATAGAGAATAGCGTAAAAAAGCACGCCACCAAATACAGTTAGCACTATGGTTTTGTCTGCTAGTATTGCTTTCAACTCGGCGAGAATAAGCTGTAAAAAACTCATGCTAACTCTCCTCTTGGGTCATTGCTATCGCAATATCATCAGCTGACTCAAACCCTTTCTTTGCTAAAAAGCTAATCGGTATAAGCAACAATAAATAGCCCCAATAACTGGCAAACTGTGGCAATGTGGCCAACCAACCTTGGCCATAACTAACAATGGCAACGTGGGTTTCAATATAGTGACTAGTAGGCATAATGACTCGCCACCACTGGGCTAATTCCGGCATCTCATGGGTTGGGAACGTCACCCCCATAAACGCAAACGCAGGTGCAAACATCGCGGTGCAAAAGCTTATGACTCGCGCGCTGTCTTTTAGCGCAAAGAAAATTAATAGAACCATCAGCCATACGGCAAGTAACATGAGTAACTGCGCCACTATCAACAGTGCAATGCTGCCTGCTATAGGCAAGTCTAAATACAGATAGATGAGCGCCAGAATAAAGCCACCGTGTAATAAAACGAGTGGAGTATAAAACAGCACCTTAGCCGCAATCCCTTTCCAAAGCCCCAATGCCATCCATTCTGAAGTGGTATTCCAACGTAGCTCTCGATTCAAACTATTGGCAAACACCATCATTGCGACCAATTGTAATAGCGCAATGAGCACTGGCGGCACCAAAAAACCGACATAGTTATTGTTGCGATTGAACAACGCCGTTGTTTGGCTACTCACTGGACTTAAATTAACAGCAACTTTGGCTTTAGGCACACCCGCTGCCAACTGCTTGATTGCCGCTAACGGTTTTAATCCATCTGCCATACTGGCTTGCAGCTGACTTGAAAGCAATTTCCCCACCAACAAAAACTGACTGTTATATCGAATATCTATAGTTGGGCTTTTTCCGGTCAGTAGATCTCGCTTAAGGCCATGAGGCAGTACTAGCAAGGCATAAACGTCTGCTTGCTGCATCGCTGCAACTGCACTTGCAAGATCGGTATAACTGATAGGCTGCGTGACAGGATTCGCTTGTAATTGCCTCGCTAAGGCACGGGAAACTTGACTTTGGTCCAAATCGACTACAGCCACAGGCAGTTGCCTTGGTAGCCCGGCACTAAAAAGTAGCCACAAACCGAGAATACTGAGTAGCGGAATATAGCTGATAAGTGCTAGCTGCCAAGGATCGTCTAACAGGGCAGTAAGCTCCCTTTTTAGCATGGTAATCACAGTAACTGTCCCGTGCTACAAAGCGTTATAAAGCGAATAGAACTGACATGCCGACTCGTAGATCAGCAATCACTTCGTTGGGGCGTAGTTCGACTTGAAAGGTACGCATATCAAAGTCATGGCCGCTCTCTGTTGCACGCCAAGTTGCAAAGTCGCCCATTACCGCAATATGGCTAACGGTAAATTCGACGTCACGCTCTAGGGCTGGGATAGTCAATGACAGCGTCTGTCCCTGTTTAACCAATTTGAGCTGATCTTCTCTAATTTGAAACACCGCCCAAGCATCGCTCATGTCGATAAGACTCACAACTGGAAAACCGCTTGGAGCAAGCTCACCGGCCTGCAATAATACTTCACTGACCTCGGCATTTTTTGGCGAACGCATCTGGCTATCCGCGAGGATTGCATTGACCTCATTGACTGCGCCTTCAGCCATACGCGCATTACCCGCAGCGGCAGCTTTAGTTTCATCGCGAGCACCTTCATCAGCCATCTGATACATGGCTAATGCCGCTTGCTCTGTGTATTTAGCCGCTTGCCATTGCGTGAACGCTTCATCTCGCTTCTGTCTCGCCAATACGCCTTCGTTAAATAACGCTTCGACGCGTTCAAAAGTGGTGCTGGCAAGCTTGGAAGCCGCTTGCGCTTTTAGCCACTGCTCCTTTGATGCCATGATTTGCTGTTTGCGAGCTCCGTTATCGGCTTCTTGCTGCATCGCTTTAGCAGCATCACGCCCCCCCTCAGCTTGCATCAGCTTGGCCTGCAGCTCAGGACTGTAGATAGCATACAGGAGATCACCTTGATTGACTTTGTCACCGCGGCGCACTAGTACCTGCTCAACCCGGCCAGGTACCTTAGAGGAGATATTATATTCACGCGCTTCTATCTGCCCCTGTAAAACTTGAGATTTCGGCGTATAAGCTAACACTAAGCCGTAAGCGAGTATCCCTATGAGCGCAATAAAAGCGACTGCTGCCAAGATGCGATTAGTGCGCATTATATTCCCCTTGCTTAAAGCTTCTTCCAATAAATTCATCTAACTGACCGCTAATCGCCATCAGTCTTGCATAGGCTTGTACATAGCGATATTGCGCGCCAAGTTGCTGAGTTTCAACGGCTGTGAGCTTAAGCTCTGCATCCACTTTTTCGATAGAAGTTGATAGCCCCTGCCTGAAGGCAATATCTCGTAGTCGCTTATTTTCTTCTGCCAAACTCAGGGAGGTATTCAGCGAGACCACCTCCTCCTGCGCTTGCAGTAACTGTCGATAGCTTTGTTCCAGTAATAGATTTAAATCTTGTTGAGTTTGTGCTTTTGTATATCTAGCCTGTAACAGTGCGCTCTTAGCGGCTTCGACTTTACCACTGCGACCATCTCGGCTAATCAGTGGAATATTCACTCCAACGCCGACCATCCAATCGGGTTCAACTTTAGAGAACAAACTATCATCTTCGTAAAGAGTGTAATTACCGTATAGGAAAACAGTTGGATAGTAACTTCCCTTCTCGACACTTATTAACCCTTGAGCTTGCTCCTCTTTCGCAGCTAACAACTTCAAAGCCGGATGCTGATTCATGGTCAATTGAGACAATTGCGGCAGTGACGGCGCATTATTTAGCATAAACATTGACGAGGTTGCATCGACTTGACGCTCATGCAGCATACGAGACAGCGCGATCATTGCCATTTCAGCTTGGCGTTTAGCGCTACCGTAACTGACCTTAGCATTTTCAAGTGCAACCTGTGCATTGAGTCGCTCGACCTTAGCTATTTGCCCTTGCTCCTCTAGCTTTTGTGCATGGGATGCATGCTGCGTGAGGGAATCAACCAACTGCTTTTGAGTCTGAGCTAAGGTTTCGGTTACCGCTACAGCGTAATAGCGATCGACTAGACTGACGAATAGATCCCGAGTGGTTAGCTTTAGCTGCTCCTCTTTCTCGGCAACGTGGGCTTCATGAATCGCTTGTGCAGCGGTAATCTTTCCGCCGGTATAGATTGGCCACATCGCCTGTAAGCTCGAACGGAAAATATCTTGCTCGGTAAACGGAGTGATAAACATTGACGATGGGATCCCTGCTAACGCCCCCCCTAAAGCAGGCGGAAGTGTCGCGGGGTCCATTGATGCCAAGGGGTTTAGGTCGCGCAGATCTAACTCTATCGGTTTCTCTAGCCGTGTGTAACTTCCCTTTAAACTTATTGAAGGTAAGTTCATGTCTTCGCCAGCGACTCTTTCAGCCTCTGCACGATTAACCTCTTGCGTACCAGCTTGCAACTTATCACTCACTTGGAGCAACTGTTGCCAAGCTTGATCAAAAGCTATCGGTTTAGCTTGTATCGACAGCGGAAAAACTAACAAAATAGCACAAAGCGAACGTTTCATTGGCACCTCTAGAGCTTATACTCTATTTAATGTGCGGATGGTATCATTGCTAACCGCCATTGCGCTAGGATCTAGTGCAATGACTGATACCAATTGCATTAAAAGTTTGACCATTCAGCGGGAATTCAAAACTCTGTAGGCAAGTAGTGGGATTTGAGCTAATAGTTATTCTCGGCTCTGGCATCCTGCTTCGCTCTCGATAATTGCTCCTGCATTATTCTACCTTCGACCATCCTTGGTCTCGTACCTCCTAAATCTGACCGCCAAGGAGGGCCGGAATGTCTTATTTTGTATGGAACAAAATAGACCATTTAGTCGTATATCCAAATCCCATAGCGAAGCATACAGCGTTTGCCAATTTGTTTAACCTCAGCCGCACTACGTGAGCCCTTCAGTCTTTCCACTTCTGCTTTGCATTGGCTTAAAAGGGAATAACCATTTCTTTACCAATGCGCTTTGAATTGAAAAGGCTGAGGGCTCTGAAATGGTCAAATACTTAATGCAATTGGTATGACTACTAAATCCTAGTTTACTTTGAATATTTTGCTTCTACAGAAGTTGCTTAAGCGGTACCACCAACGGTCAATTTATCCAGTTTAAGAGTAGGTTGACCAACTCCAACTGGCACACTTTGCCCATCTTTACCACAAACTCCGACGCCTTTATCCAGTGCTAGATCATTACCGACCATCGAAATCTGCCCCATAGACTCAGGGCCATTACCAATTAAGGTTGCGCCTTTAATTGGCTGGGTAATTTCACCGTTTTCAATAAGGTAGGCTTCAGAAGCAGAAAAAACAAACTTCCCTGAAGTTATATCGACCTGACCACCACCAAAGTTAGGTGCGTAAACCCCCTTCTTAACAGACTTGATGATCTCTGCCGGATCAGAATCCCCTGCTTCCATGTAGGTGTTAGTCATACGTGGCATCGGCAGGTGAGCATAAGATTCACGGCGACCATTACCAGTCGAACGTTCACCCATCAGGCCTGCATTAAGCTTATCTTGCATGTAGCCTTTTAAGATCCCATCTTCAATCAGCACTGTCTTTTGGGTTGGCGTACCTTCATCATCAATGCTCAATGAGCCGCGGCGATCGGCAATAGTGCCATCATCAACTACAGTAACCAATTTAGAGGCCACCTGCTGCCCTACCTTGCCGCTAAAGGCGCTGCTGCCTTTACGGTTAAAGTCACCTTCTAAGCCATGACCTACTGCTTCATGCAATAACACCCCGGGCCAACCTGCGCCTAATACCACCGGCATTTCACCCGCAGGAGCATCTATCGCTTGAAGATTAACTTGCGCTTGGCGCACAGCTTCTCGGGCAAAAGCAAAGCAATAGGGTAGACCATCGTCGCCATCAGCCAGCAAGACATCGTAACTATGACGCCCGCCACCACCAGAGCCACCGCGCTCGCGCTTGTCACCCTCTTGTAAAATGACACTGCAATTAAAACGAACCAATGGTCTGATATCGGCTGCCAATGTGCCATCACTGGCTGCAACTAATATCTCCTCGTGCACTCCAGATAAACTCACTACCACCTGAATGATCCGTTCATCCAGACTTCGAATATAGGCATCAGCCTCTTTTAGAAGGGCAATTTTTTTAACCTCTTCCATCGCTGCGATAGGATCAGAGCTCAGATAAAGTGCTTTATCATGTTGCTGCTTCCAAGCATTCACCTTGCCACTGCCACCAGAGATCGCAATGCCGCGGGCAGCGGTTGCTGCAGCGTCTAAAGCTGCTGGATTGATTTCATCAGCGTAGGCAAAACCGGTTTTCTCACCGGTTATGGCTCTAACACCCACGCCACGTTCAATATGAAAACTACCGTCTTTAACAATGCCATCCTCTAGCACCCAAGACTCGTGACGACTACCTTGAAAATAAAGATCAGAGAAATCAATCTTGTGCTCATGGATACGCTTCAAATAGCTTTGTAGATCATCTATAGCTAATCCATCTTGCAGAAGACTTTGTCCAACTTGGGTTAAAAATGACATCAATTCTCTCTCTTCGACCAAATTTAGTTCTATTTAAAAGGCGCTTAACAATAAGCAGCTCTATATGATTTGATATTACATGCTAAAACCCATTAGTTTTAGCTTAAGCTTACTCGCTCAATCTCGGTGACTGAAAACGATTATGGTTGATTATTGGCATTTTAGCGCGAACATCTACCAACTCACTCATATCCAGTTCTGCACTCAGCCAGCCCGTTCCAGTCGGCTTTTCAGCAATAACATTTCCCCACGGGCCAATAATCATACTTTGCCCCCAAGTTTCACGTCCACCTTCGTTATGAACTCCCCATTGCGCTGCGGCTAAAACAAAACATTGGGTCTCGATGGCGCGAGCTTGCAGCAGTACTTGCCAATGCGCTTCACCTGTCACTTTAGTAAAGGCGGCTGGCAGTGCAATAATCTCAGCTCCCGCTTCACGTAACGCTCTAAATAGATCGGGGAAACGAATATCGTAGCAGATCGACAAGCCGAGTTTACCAAAGGGAGTATCAACGACCGTGATATGTTTACCCGGACAGAACGCATCACTTTCACGATACTGCTTGGTGCCATCAGACACCTCTACATCGAATAGATGCAGCTTATCGTAAAAACCCAATATGCTGGAATCGGTGTCAAATACATAACAGCGGTTATAGATACGGCCGTCTTCAGCCAGAATAGGAATACTGCCAGCGACAAGCACTATGCTGTATTTCGACGCTAACGCAGCTAAGGCTTGCTTCAGCTGACTGTGAGCTTCATCGGTGGCATATTCTAGCTGTTGGCTCTCTCGCCCACCAAACAGCAAGCAGCACTCAGGTAGAACCACCAGCTGCTTGCTTTCAATGTGACGCGTTAGCTGTTTAAGCTGCGACTCGATGAATGCTAGATTCTCGGTTACGCTGCGACTGCTTTGACATTGCAGTAGGTTCACTTGCATCAGACTCTCCCTGTATCAACTTCAAAGTGGGTTGCCCACTAACTGGCTCAAAGTTGGATTGCTCAGCCGCTTTCTCAGCTGGATTTGGTTGTGTTGGAACGCCTTCAGCTTGTGGGCTCGCGGCAGCTTCCACGGCAATTTGTTCATTCAGCTCTGATGGAGGACTTTGACTGCTCTCCACTTCGGAGCTTAACTCTGTAGGGCTCGAAGTAGGCTCAATAATGCCGCCCTGCTCCCCAGCTTTGCTCGTTGGCTCTATAGCCTTTTTAGGCAATACAGACTCAGGAATTTCAATCTCTTTACTCTTACGCGATAGCTCTTCAAGTTTAGGCTCAGACATGGTGCCGGTTAACCTAAAGCGGATCTCGGAGATAACCTCAATGACTGGTTCCAATACTTTCGTTAGTGCAAAAGCGCCAAGACCTAATGTCCAACCACCGGTACTAAGTAGCACAACGGTTGGCACGCTAGAGGCAAGTTTAGGCACAAAACGAATGTCGTAGTTCAAGCTCTCGCTCATTAAATTGGTATAGCCGCGTACCCGCATATTACCGGCGACCGCTTTCATTTCGGTATCGGTGGTTTTTACCACCCCGTTATCCAACTTCAATGTCCCCGTAAATGAGTCAAAATATAACCCTTTGCCAAATACATCAGAAAAATCGAGAGACAATTTACGCAGTAATGAGTCAAGGCTAAATAACGAGAATATCCGTGCGCCTTTATCACTGACCTCAGATAGATGTCCTTTACCAAGTTCAAAGCCGATTTGTCCGTTTAATGTCTCTAGCGAAAATGCATAAGGCGCGCCGCTCCAAGAGATCTCTCCGGTCACCGCAGTCGGTGCATCTTTCAAACCTGGATCAAAACCAAGTTGCTTTGAAAGGTGATCAAATTTTGTCGCATCCAGTGTTAAACTAAATGACGTTAAGCTTTCACCATCCAAGATAGACCAAGTGCCATTACCTCTAAGGCTCACCTCATCAGTTGTCATAGACAAGGTTTGAATATTATAAGTATTCTCTTTAGGTGTAGCTTGCAATACTAGGTGCCCCATAGGGCGATCAAACATCCTAAAGTCATCGACATCAACAGCCAAGGGCGGCAGATTTGCTAACACGGTATCGGATTTATAATGCGCGGTTTCATCTGGTTTAGCTTCTGGCGACAGATATAGTTTACTGGACACAATTTTAAGACCCTGCTTAACCCAATCAGGGTAAAAATCAATCCTGCCATCAAACTGCTCCGATGTAGCATCAAAGCGCCAAGAATGTTCTGTTGGTGCAGCGCTAAAATGCAGTTCATTGAGCGCTTGCCCCATCAAATCAAGTTCATTAAAGTTCGCATCAATTGACACCAATGGTGGGAAAAAGCTCTTAGAAGTAACGGTAGTGTCAGTAGCTAACTCTGATTTAGCCGTGAACCCCTGAATAATCGGTAACCATGGTGAGAACTCTGTTTTATCGAGTTCTATCTGTAAATGCCCCTGTTTCTTACGCAGTTGATCACCAGGTTTAAATAAACGGCCGAGGAGCAGATCAAAATGAGCCAAGCCGTTACCAGATTCAACATCAAAGCCTCCCCAAAACTCTAATTGCTTATTGAGCTTAATCCCTAAAGATGACTGTTTATTATCACCGATAAGCTCGGCTGTAAACGCTGCAGCTTGCTCGGATGACTTAGCAAATGGAGCTGGTAAATCAAACTCAGTGCCAATGAGGTCACTGTCCACTCTTGCTTGAATTCGATAGCCAGTGGGGTCAAAAATAAGCATCAAACCGCCAGACCAATCGACATTGCCCTTATAGTAATCACTCAATGGATTATTAAGCTCAACGGGCAAATTGGCCAGCTGCCACTGACCTGCTAGATCAACATTAACCGCATAGTTTTTATTTACGTTACCCGTATCAAAACTAAACTGTAACGGTTGTCCGTACATCAAGGCACTAATGTCGCTACCTGTCACCACATCATTGGTGAACTGCACTTGCCCTGTGACACTTTCCAGCGCGATACCAGGCTCACTAATGAAAACAGGTGTTTTATCAAAATCTACCGTGCCCTTAATGACAGCATCTGCGCCATCATATAACGGAATACTAAGATCAAGTTCACCGGTAATGTCACCATTAATCTGCACCACATCAAGGGTTGAACCCACGGAGCTTTTTAAAGGAGACTGTTGAATAACAGCGTTAGCAGCTGCAGCCTTAGTAGCTAAATCGGCTTTTACCACCAGCAGACTTTCATGGCTCATAGAGGGAATACCAATATAGGCACCCGCGGCAGACACATCCATCAATTGACCTTTATTGACCCACAAATCCATCGCTGCATTCTCAAACAGCGCAGACAGATTGAGATCAGAGACAGCTGGCCAAGTCTGTTGGAACTCAAAATTGGCTTTATCGAGTGTAAAGCCTGCTTGGAAAATACCAGCGCTTTGCGCATAAGGGTAATCTTTAAAAGCGCCATGCCACACAATCACGGCATCGTCAGTTTTACCAGCCTTCAACGCCCCTGTTAAATAAGTCACTAAGCCATCACTCATCCCTTTTAGTGGAAAGTAGCGATGTGCATTGGCAACATCATTGATCTTAAGTTCAGCTAACAACGCCATGTGAGCGGCATCAGAAAATTCTAGTCGAGTTGAGGCATCAAGTGAAATATCGGCGTTACTAAAATGTACTTTGGGTAAGGTTAGTGCCGAAGTTTGGAAATCAAACAGACCAGAGAATGCTTCGCCATCTAACGCTAAAGGAGCCTCAAAACCATCATCAAAGTCGACAATGTACTGCTGCTTAGGCAATAGAAAACTGAGTGACTCACCCGTTACCACCAACTTGGCATCAATAGGACTAAGACCAGGGATCCCATCATGCGCTTGCCAACTAACACCATGAATATCAGCCGACAAATTAGGAGGCTGGTTTGCTCGAGCCCACTGAAAGTGAGCGTTGTCTATTTCCCCTTTGGGATCTAAAGATTGCCAAGTATCTAAGGCGGCCAAATCAACCCCAGGAATAAGTGGCAATAAAGGCAATATAGTGGCGAGATCTAACTGGCTTAAATAAGCGTCGATACTATCGCCATCTTGCTTAGCACTGAGTATAGGCAACGGCCAATGCTCGCCATTAGTCGCAAACGTAAGAGCATGACTGCTAACCTGCCAGCCACTCTCATTAGGCTGCCAGCGCATAGCGCCCGATTTAATTTCAAACTTTTGCGCTTCGTCATTTAAGAACCATTCCAACCAGCTAGGCTGAAATGCTACGGTCGCATCCTGTATCTCTCTGTTGGCAAAGCTAATCCACGCCTCTAGATTAACCACACCTTCGAGCTGCAATTTCTTATCCGCATCAAAAGGATCTGGCTGGCGTGATGCCCACTCACCGATATCAAGCGATTCAGCAGCAAGATAAAACTGACCGGCTAAAGATTCTGGTTTATAGCCATCGCCCTTGATATCAACACTTAAAGACAGCAGTTCAACCTCGGATGCTTGCTCATCCAAAAACAATTTACCTTGACCACGATGGCGCTGGGCAGAATTACGCCACTTCATATCTTTAATAAAAATAGGTCGATACTGATGTTTACTGCTCAATAATTGAAGGCGAGCATTGGCAATTGAGAAACGATCTAACTGTTCCAGCATCAGCTGATAAATCCAGTCAGTTTCCATCTTTGTATCTGATGAGGTCGATGTGGATGCTAATCGATCTAGATCGACCGCCACATGGGCACCATCAAAAATGACATCTTCAATCTGCGGTGTTGCTGTTAGCAGGCTTTGCCAGAAATCAAATTTAAAGTGGACTTGCTCAAAGAGCAGTGTAACCGGGAGATTCTCTTGTGAGGGCAATACAAAGTTCTTGACGGTTAATGCAGGGCCAAACGCTTGCCACTCAGCCTGCAATTTGCCGACCTGAACCTCGACTTGATACTGCTCATAGATGTAATCGACCAGCTCTAATCGAACTTGATCAAGTTGCGGCAGCAAACCTCGAAACAAGCTAACGACTAGCGCAAAAAGCACCAGCACAATAGCTAGAGACTGTAGACAAACTCTTGGAAAATTAAATTTAACCGACTTGGGTGGCACTACATTATCACCACATCAAATTTATTCTGAGCGTACATAGGCTCATTTTGCAAGCGCACTCGTTTAGAGATATACACCTCGAGCTCAGCTAAAAGATGGCTCTCGTCACCTTTAAGGCTGTGGTATACCGCTGGCGCGCAATAAACTAGGAACTCATCGGCGTCATAGCCGCGATTCAAGCGAATTATTTCTCTGAAGATTTCATATGAAACTGTCTCTACCGTTTTTAAGCTTCCAGTCCCAAGGCAAGAGGGGCATTCGCCGCACAGCACATGCTCTAGACTTTCACGGGTACGCTTACGCGTCATCTCAACCAAGCCAAGGCCTGAAAAACCACTAATATTAGTCTTAACTCTATCGACCGACAATGCAGCTTCAAGGCTAGAAAGAACCCGCTTTTGATGCTCAGCTTCTTGCATATCAATAAAGTCGATAATGATAATGCCGCCTAAATTACGTAGCCTTAATTGGCGGGCAATCGCTTGGGTCGCTTCAAGATTAGTGTTGAAAATAGTTTCTTCTAGATTTCGGTGACCAACAAAAGCGCCAGTATTGATATCAACCGTTGTCATCGCTTCGGTTTGATCGATAATCAGGTAGCCACCAGACTTTAGCTCGACCTTACGGCCTAATGCGCGCTGCACTTCATTTTCGACATCATAGAGGTCAAAAATAGGGATAGGACCATTGTAGTGTTCAAGTTTATTGGCAATTTCTGGCATAAACTCATGGGCAAACTGCTGTAGCTCTTCATAGGTCTGATTAGAATCAACTTGAATTTGGTCAAGCTCAGTACCGACAAAGTCGCGTACGATTCGCACTGGCAGAGCCAAATCTTGATAGAGTAATGATACTCCTCGGCGCTTACGACGCTCGCTGACTTTAGCCCAGACACGCCTTAAAAAAGCGGCATCTTGCACCAGCTCATCTTCGCCAGCACTCTCTGCTGCGGTGCGGATAATAAACCCACCATCATCATCAACAAAGGGTTCAGTTATTTTCTTTAGTCTTGCGCGAATTTCTTCACTTTCAATACGCTGAGAAACACCGACATGGCTAGAACCAGGCATAAAGACCAGATAACGAGATGGCAGAGTAATATCGGTAGTTAAGCGAGCGCCTTTAGTACCAAGAGGATCTTTAACCACCTGCACCATAATATCCTGGCCCTGTCTAACAAGCTCAGCAATATCACGTACAACAAAATTGCCTTTCTCCACATCTGCAACACACTCTGTATGCGGCACGATATCCGAGGCATGCAAAAAAGCGGCTTTATCTAAGCCAATATCGACAAATGCAGCCTGCATACCAGGCAGTACGCGGCTAACCTTACCTTTATAGATATTGCCCACCAAGCCGCGCTTCATGCGTCGCTCGATATGAACTTCTTGCAATACACCGTGCTCAACCAAAGCTACTCGAGCCTCAGTTGGTGTCACATTGATCAGTAGTTCAGAACCAATTTTTCTCTGGACTCTACCTGGCACGATTCGACCTGTATTCAAAACTCACCCCACTTAGGGAAATAGCTAACTTAAAAAGGATTCGACGCTACTGAGTATTTTCATAACCAAAAATCTTTCTTATTATTAATTTGTAGGGTTATAAAACTTTCAACTCACACAACAACGCACGGGTTTCTACCAAAGGTAACCCAACTACTGCGGAATAACTTCCCTCAATAGCCTCTACAAAACTGCCTCCAAGTCCTTGGATCCCATAAGCTCCAGCCTTATCCATAGGCTCTCTAGTCGCGATATAAGCTAAAATATCAGCTTCAGTCATAGCGCAAAAATTAACGCCTGTTGTGACCAGCTTACTAAGCGTTTTATCGCCATCGGTAACGGCTACAGCGGTCATCACTTGATGTGCTTCGCCTGATAACTGAGTTAGCATGGTTTTAGCATCAGCATCATCTACGGGTTTGCCCAATATCTTGTCACCTTGCACCACGATGGTATCGGAGCCCAGCACCACGATCTGGCCACGTTCGGGATGAAGCTCGAGACCTGCAAGCGCTTTTTCTGTTGCTAAGCGCACCACAAAATCTTCAGCTAACTCACCAGCACGATGGCTCTCATCGATATCTGTAGCCAGAATATCAAAACTAAATGACGCGTTATCAGTTGAGTTCAAAAAGCCTAACTGAGCCAATAACTCTTTACGTCTTGGTGATGCCGAAGCGAGTACTAACTTCATTCTACAATACCTATTAGCTCGCACTTAGCAAAGAAGATGCCGCGCAAGTAGAAAATAATTAAATAAACGTTATTGCCAAGCCCTGCCAGCTAACGGACTTTATACAGGCGCCTGACCCGACGCAGGATCCAAAATATCCAAGGCCACATAATCAAACATGAAAATGCTGGGTAAAATAAAGTGATATCAAAGCTTGCCGTCCCGGTGACAAACTGTACCCAAAAAACTATCAGGTTATACAGCGCCACTTGAGTCGCCACCAACAAAGCTTGTTGCCACATAGGAAAATTACGCAGGCGCTGAAAGTGTAACACCACCACATAAACCACAATCGACATGGCAAATGCCCGAATACCTAATGTTGCCCCCAGCAAGATATCCAACAACACACCCAGCACCCAAGCCGTTAGAATATTGTATCGGTGTGGAAGCGCCATTGCCCAGTAAATAATGACTAGCAATAACCAATCTGGTCGCCACGCTTCAACCAATCCAGGCAAAGGCATGATTTGAAACATCATAGCGACTAGCAAGCTCAGCCAAACGACCCAACGGCCATTCGCGACATGTAAACTCATGGTGTCGCCTCCTTGTTGGCTTCTAATGCAGCTTTAACACTTTCAGATGTAATCAACTCCGCTTCATCAGCTTCGATATCAGGCCAAATCAGCAGCAAGTAACGAATGCGATCTAGCGCCGCTAGAGGCTGTGCAATAACGGTTGCGTAGTTTTTTCCATCCTCTTTCTCGACCGACATGACCCGTGCGACGGGGTAACCTTCAGGGAATCGCTTTCCTAAACCAGAGGACACCAATAAATCCCCAGCGCGTACATCGGTACTTTTTGCAACATGGCGTAACTCAAGCTCATCCAAAGAGCCCGTGCCGATAGCCATCATTCTCACGTCATTACGCGTAATTCGAACGGGAATACCATGGGAGGTATCAGATAGTAGCAGTACTCGGCTGGTCAACTCACTGACCTGCACGACTTGCCCCACTACGCCTTGAGCATCAACAACGGGTTGGCCAACAAAAACACCACTGCGTGCCCCCCGGTTAAGCACGACATACTGATGGAATGGATCGCTGGCGACCTCCATGACTTCAGCAACCACTTTCTTCGAATCCATATGCACAGGAGAGCCTAACAAGCCACGTAAACGGTCGTTTTCCTGACGCAGATGTTCAAAGCGTTGTAAACGTTCACTCATCAACAGTTGTTGACGTAGCAGTTCTTTGTTTTGCTTAGCCAGCATATTGCGAGTTGCTAGGCTTTCGGCGGACTCGTCGAGCAATACCCCAGGGATATTGGCGACATACTGCAATGGACTTAGAAGAGAAGACAAGGAATTGCGCACAGGCTCAAGCCTGTCATTAGCGACAAGTAGAATCACTGACATGATGACAGCTAAGGTCAATCTAAATTGGTTGGATATACCGCGAACAAAAATAGGTTTCATAAAAAGCTAGGGCGGTAATCACCGCCCTTTTTAACCGTCTTAATTTTCTTCGGAGAATAAGTCGCCACCGTGCATATCGATCATCTCGAGGGCTTTACCGCCACCACGAGCCACACAAGTGAGTGGGTCGTCAGCAATCATCACAGGAATACCTGTTTCTTGCATCAGTAGACGATCCAGATCGCGAATCAGCGCGCCACCACCAGTCAGTACCATGCCGCGCTCTGAAATATCGGACGCCAATTCTGGTGGAGACTGCTCGAGTGCAACCATAACAGCACTAACGATGCCAGAAAGTGGCTCCTGCAGTGCTTCTAAAATTTCGTTGCTGTTTAGGGTAAAGCTACGCGGTACGCCTTCTGCAAGGTTACGACCACGTACTTCAATTTCTAATACTTCGTCACCTGGGTAAGCGGTACCAATAGTGTGCTTAATACGTTCAGCCGTTGCTTCACCAATTAAGCTACCGTAGTTACGGCGTACGTAGTTGATAATTGCATCATCAAACTTGTCACCACCGATACGTACAGATGAAGAGTAAACTACGCCGTTTAGCGAGATAATCGCCACTTCTGTAGTACCACCACCGATATCAACAACCATTGAACCGGTTGCTTCTGAAACCGGAAGACCTGCACCAATTGCCGCAGCCATTGGCTCTTCAATCAAATACACTTCGCGAGCACCCGCACCCATTGCTGATTCGCGAATAGCGCGTCGCTCAACTTGGGTCGCACCAACCGGTACACAAACCAAAACACGAGGGCTTGGGCGGAATACGCTGTTGTTATGCACTTGCTTGATAAAATGCTGTAGCATTTTTTCAGTCACGTAAAAGTCGGCAATTACACCGTCTTTCATTGGACGAATTGCTTGAATATTTCCAGGGGTACGACCTAGCATCTGCTTAGCTTCAGTACCGACGGCCGCAACCGACTTCTGACCCGAACCAGACCGTTCTCCACGGATAGCAACCACTGAAGGTTCGTTCAAAACGATGCCCTCTTCGCGGACGTAAATTAGCGTATTAGCTGTACCCAAATCGATCGAAAGATCATTAGAAAAAATGCCGCGTAGCTTCTTGAACATGTAACCAGCCTGTCTCTGTGGAGTCGAAGAAAAAAGAAATCAGGTAACTTTATCATGCTCTGTATATTCCACAAGGCCGCAGAGGTTAACATTTGCTAATGAAGCAAAGTTTTTTGCAAAAACTCGATAAAGTATGAGTCAATAGTTTGCCGCGGCCACGCGTTAATGGCGCTTATACTTATACTGCTTACGTTTAATTAACTTCTCGCCAATATATAATGCGATCATGACCGCGATAAGTACCAAAGAAAGCACTCGCTCTTGGGTCCTCAAGTGCGGCGCTATCGAAGTTCCAATACCACTGCAGCCACTTATCAACATGAAGCTGTAATCCCACTTCACCTTCGGCATTCGGTGCAGGGAAATAGATAAAGCTATTGCCTAAGCCAATTGAACCTGTTTTACCGTTGCCACCAGTATTAGTAAATCCCTCGACGGCGCCAAGTCCCGCGTCAGGCGTTAGCACTAAACCAGTATCCTCGACAACGGTTGCGGTTGTGGTATCGAAAACAGAGCAGCTATCTTGGCCATTACTCACCCACCGTGAATTTGCATCAACATATTCAGTGCCAAGCTCAAGCCGCAACTCTTCTGATGATGGCCCATAGGCATTTTGCATCACTAAACGGCCGTAGCGCATTTCAAAGTTGTCATCTTTGGCTATGTCAGTAAAAGTAACACCTGTACAATCGGCTGCAGCATTCTGTTGATAACAGATACCGTCAGTATCCTTGAGGTCGTTCACTTCAAGACTGAGTTCAAATACGGCATCAAAAGGTGTTATTAAAGCAGTGGTGCGGTTGTATCTAAGCGTACCATCCACTAAATAGGCCGATCTAACTTCACTGTCAGTACCATCAAGATAAGCAACGGTACGACTATTAGGGTCTAACTCTTCAAGCACTGGGAGTGTCGAGCCGGCAATATTACTGAATGCTCGATGAGTCCATTGATTTTGATACTTCCACCAATTTTCTACCTGATAGTTTTTAGTTTCATTGCCATCAATATTTTTACCAAGTACCAGCAGCTTAGGCTCAGCACCCGTTTTGAATAAAAACGGCTCGTCCATATAAGTAAACACACCACAACTTGCTTGAGGTGCGGGCTTATTAGGAGTTACCGTCAAGTAATAGGGGGTAAAGCGTCCAATACTTTCCGTTGTAGCTCCCGGGATACTATAGCCAAAATAGCCGCCAGCTTTAGGTTCTACTGAAAAAGTGAAAATACCCACTTCCGAAACTGATTGTGCGATCACTTGCTCACCAGCATTTTGTTCGTATTCACTTTTGCCCAAGGTTCCTGCTTCACCACCTTCAGCAATGGTTGGACTGATAAGTTCATGAGTCAGCAGCATGTTATCGTGAGAGAAATTTGGAGTTACCGCATTGCCACTGCAGATATCAGCGTCAGTATCTGACTGCCAAGCCATAGCTTTAACCTTGATATCAAACTCCTCGCCTGCTCTTTTATACTTAGCACTGCTAACACTGCAGTTGGTACAGGAATCAGACTCTAAACAGATCCCCACTGGACGACGGACAAACTTATTGCTGCCATTCATCACCAAGCCATCTTCGTCACCAGTGCCTGTATATCGTGCATTGAGCTGCATCTCGCCGGCATCGGCATAGTTGACGTCTATTTTAGCCTCACCATTCTCATCAAAATTGAGGCTCATGCTCTCAGCTGTTGCCAAAGAGATGCCAACCTCTTTTTCAACACTGCCAGACTTAACCGAAACTTTCATGGTTCCTGTCGTAGGCTCTGCATAATCACTCCAGAAATTAAGCGATTTAGTTTGACTCTTAAACGCTGGCACACATGCTTGACCTGCATCACCTTGCTTAACAGCCTTTACCAGAATATCCGTTGATGGTTTATTTGAAAGCTCATCAGGGATATCAAAAATAAACCCGCTTTCGGCAAATGCAAGCGTACAGCTGGCGCTATTTAGCGCTCCACTACCTTGCCTACAAAGAGTGTTACTGCCTGCAACCGTTGATGGGAAAGAACTAGAAACACCAATAGTCACAGGTGACACTGTATTAGAACGCAAACTCACTGTCGCCGTACCATTAACTAAATTAACCACATTGCCACCCACCCAGCCACCATTAGTCATTGACGCAGGTATTAGATTGGCTGTAACAGGATCGGTAAACAGATCGCAATTAGCATTACGACAGGCTCGAATCGTCATCTCTTCTGCATTACAGGTTAGTGGGCTACTTGAGTAATCAAACTCAAAGTGATGCACGAGTTGCCCAACCGGCGCAGAATCTAATGAACAAACTTCAAAATTATCGATTTCATGGTTGTTATTAGCTCCACCTGTTGAGCCTGTTATAGATAGATAAAAATCGTCAGGGACACCACCCTGACCAGCAATATTTCTGGCGTCAAATTCAGGCACTAATATTTGGAATCCATTGCCGTCTTTAATATCACGCTCAACTAATACTAGTGCTTGGCCAGCGACTCGAGAGTCTACGGTTATTCTATACCTATGATTGGGCGAAGCTGTATTGGTTGGCCTTTTATCAATAGCCGGGTTTAAATTGGCCGCTGTGCCAGCTAAATACATGTAACTAGAGTTAGCAGAGCCACGGATTGTCACTGATTGAGTTCTAAATCCAGGCCCTCCGATTTTACCCTCAGTTGGATTGGAGAAGTTACCATACTCATCCAAACCGACCCCCATCCAACCTCCCGCAAACCCTGGCGTACCATTATTACGTTGAGCATAACCTAATGCTCCGCCAAAGCTGCCTGGTTGTGGAGTGATAGATGCATCGGATAAAATAATAGCGACACCATCGCCTCCAGTTCCTGACGAAGGAGACCAAGCGTAGTAATCAAACTCGACCTTAACGAAGTTATCTGCAGCAGGAAAAAGGCGTTGATAAGTGCTCGATGTCGCTTGATTACCTCTTGCTGGCGTAATACGCATTCGGTTGGATTCAATTGCAGGTGCAGTAGAGTTACCAAGCGTTTTAATTGCCCAGTCGCTACCTAAATCATCACGATTAAAATCATCGTAGAAACACTGTAATACAGGTGTTTCATCTTCATATGACAGCGCTACAAAAGCGTAATTTTCTGCGACATGGCTGCGCTCACTATCTTGATACTGATCCTCATCAACCCCAATACTCACTTTATTACTAGTAAGAGTACATCGTCTTAACCAACCACCATCTGGACCATATCTCGAACTTTTACCAGCAACAAAAACAGGAGGGGTATCAAATCCAGTAAGGTCACTTTCGTAAGCACATTGAGCATCAAGGTTCTGCACTGTACTTTGAGGGATTGTCCAATAACCGCTGCCAAAATGATATTTAGTCTGCTTACCATTTAATGAAATGGTGCCAGTGCCACTCTCAAGCGCCAAATACGCGATGTCCTCACTACCCAGTTGATTAAGTCTAGTGCTACTACTTCCCTGGCGACAATATTTGTTGCCAAAGCCATTTCCTGGGCCCGCAGTAACCACCTCTGAGACATCCATTCCTATAGAGAGTTGACTACCATTGGGATCTGCAATACTTGATAACCAACAACTGTTATTGGCCGATTGAATCTGACTGAGCACCACATCAAAGCTTTGACTCAAAGAGACACTTTCATAGCTGCCGAGCGCTTTATAAAGCACCTCATCAACCGCCTTAATACCCGCCTCGAATTTAGTGCCATCAGAAAACTCGTGTGTTCCCGCAGTGGTCGCTAGCCAATGAATTTCCGTCATAATGTTAGCCGAAAAATCTGAGCCATCTGGCGATCTTTGGCTCCAACTAAAGCCAGTACTTGAAATACTAGTGATGAAAACGGAGGCTGGACCATCACTAGTGCTAGGATTACTCTCAGTAATAGTTGGCATTAAAAAAACCAACGGTGTGACACCAGCTTCAAAAGCGGTATCGAATGTAACTGTGCCAGAGGTTGCTTTGCCAAATTGGAAGTTCAATGCTTGCGGTGGGCTAGCATCATCATTAATACTACTGGTCGAATTCATTTCTAAATAACGAGATGTAACTCGCCCCTCAACAGCACTAGAACTATTCATATAAATGACATCATCGCTATAAAGATTGGCTTTTACCGACGTCCCACCATTTAATGTCATTTTATCGTAGCCAAACAGCAGCACTTTACCCGTACCTGATTCGTTAATTTTCGCTCCCGAGATTTCAATAGCTGATTTAACAAATATTCGAACATCGCCTTCAGCAATAATATGGCTATTTGATGCTAACTTAAGTTCTTCAACGAAATAATCTCCGGCAGATAAGACGATCTTAGCTCCACCTCCAGCTAGAATGTTTTTTATTCTATATTCATCATGGTTAGCCGAAAAAGTAACAGTACATGCACTGTAGACTGAAATCTTACCAAATTGGGTATCGCTCCCATTACCAAACGTATAATCTTGGCCGCTTGAGCACCAGCCGAGTTCCCCACCATTTTCATTACTAAATTTAAATGCATTTGAACCGTTTGTACTAAGGCCTCTAATATCCCCACCTGTGATAGAGCAATATCTATCTCCACCCGACGGGGTATCACAGCCGTCATTTGGTAATCCATTTCCGGAATTATAACTACAGAATTTTAAACCTAGCCCTTCAGTACCATTTATTCGTGCAGAGTTATTCTGCTTGAACTGAGGATCACTGATCTGGTGGCAACTATTGTTATTGTTACCATGATGCCCTTGAGCAACCGCGGGAAAATATACTGACTCATCGATATCATCAAATGCGTTTACAACATTAGAAAAGGCTGCACTAAAGAAAAATAGCACGATAAGCCGTTTAAAATTACTCACGTGCTTCTACCTCCACGGTGCGATTAACGCGGATACAACTGGCATCGCTATTGGTTCCTGAGTCACACTGACCCGTGCTGCAAGTGGCTGTGCTGGTAATCAAGTATTGCGTCATATTTATCGGTAGTGTTGTAGTGGTCACAGCGTTACATCTAATATTAACCGAGCAGCCATGAAACCCGACTAAGCCAGTATCGGTACCAATGTTCCAATTTGTATTGGCATTGCAGGCGCCGACACCGACTTGATCAACCGGAAATAGTTCGGCTAAAGCCCTATCAGCACCACTGTTTGCCGCAGCAAACGCACGGGTTCCCCATACTTCGAGGCTAATTTGCTGATCCGCATCATCGAGTACATTGATTAATGTCGCTGCCAATAAAAACATCACGGTAATAATAAACACACCAATGATCAGTGCGCTACCGCGCTGCTTAGTTAAAGGCTGCTGACAGGTTTGTTTCATTTTAATCTGCGTCTGGTTAAGGGACATTTATCACCTGCACTTGATGATGATATTGCAGTGCTTGCCCCTGCACATCAAATAGTGGATTGAGGTGAACCATGGAATTATTTTGCAACGTTCCTGGCGTGTACGCCATTGGGTTGTTGGTAGCGATGGTATTCACAATGTTCTCAGCCATCAATACCGCGGGTCCCATGTTTGCTGGCGCTGGTTGGTTTATTGGGTTATTAAATCCGTAACCAGTGTAGCGATTAAGCTGTGCCAACTCATCAGTGACCTTCTCAAAACAGTAACTCACAGCACCTGTTACCCCAAAATAACGCTGCCGCGGCGACATCTCACTAAACTGTACTGTTTTATCAAACTCCACATTAGTGGCATTAGTTAAGGCACTATTGGTAACCTCTTTTATGCTAAATAACTTACCTGTGGTGCCATTGGCTGAGGTATAAACATCAGCAGGTCTTAACGGATAGATGAGTAACTGCTGATCTTTCGTTAACGGTGCGCTATTACTCGCTTGCATCACAATAGCTGTATTAGCGGCGGGTAAAGGGCCTACTGGCGCAAGAATATAGGAAGCACTAGAGGCAATAGGCATCATCTCTATGCACTGCCAATCATTACCGCTACTTCGAACACGAATGCTATTGGGCACTGCATTACGAATATCACGAGTCATACGCTCTATCGCAAAGCGGCTCTGGCTCATCACTTGCTCAACCGAAGTTGAGTCGATAAAAATACGACTACCAAAAATGAGAAAACTGCTGACACCTAGCACCAATATGCCAAGGATGATTACCACGGTAACCATTTCAACTAAAGTGAAGCCACGGCTCTTACAAGCCATTTTTCTATTACGACGCAGAGCAAATGTTAATGCCTTAGACATTAATAATTCCTCCTTATTGCGTTATAGGTAATCACTTCACCGGTAGGAGTCGTTACATTAACAGTTACCAGTTTACTATTTAAATCTGGGTGTTGATTATACGTAACCGCTACCGACAGCTGATAGTTGATATAACGACTGGCATAGGTTTCGTTACTATTAAGCATTTCACTGTCAATGGTGAGGCCTATGTAATCATCAACATCGTTAAAGTCATTACGGCCTTCTGTGGCATCAGGACCTAAATCATCCTCAGCAGTACAAACTACCCCAGCAGGCAGACCCAACAGCGGTTTTGCAACTGCACCACAAGCAGGCACACCGCCATTAGCATTAGTGTTTTGATCGTAACGCTTGCCCCAAATCTCGTTCAGTATCGAGTGTGCAAGTTCTGCAGAACGGACTCGATGCAAGGTATCCGCTGCTCTTTCAGCTTGGGGAAATAACATGGTACTGAGCATCACAAAAGCGATACTGATAACCACCATACCTACCACTAGCTCAACTAAGGTAAAACCCTTATGAGATACCTTGCAAGGATTTATCGCACAACTAGCCCGCATGGATATAACCCTCCGACTCAATT
Organism: Shewanella piezotolerans WP3; assembly: GCF_000014885.1. Taxonomy (NCBI): domain Bacteria; kingdom Pseudomonadati; phylum Pseudomonadota; class Gammaproteobacteria; order Alteromonadales; family Shewanellaceae; genus Shewanella; species Shewanella piezotolerans. The sequence goes on along the minus strand of NC_011566.1, from coordinate 517,648 downwards.
GCAATAAACTGAGTTTCATCAGCGTGAACGGTAATGCAGCGGCCACTGCAAAGGCTGCCATTCACTATAGGTACGCCTTGGGCATTAAACTCGACGCTGAAATTGGTGGTTGTGGTATTGGTTAACATAAGCGAGGCGCCACCTTGAAAGGTTTGCGCTGCATCTGTACGCGCTGGCGTACCACTACAAGCACCATTGTAACGAGAAACTTGATACTGACTAGCTGTGACAGCCAAACGATAACAACGGTCTTGGTTATTCATCGCCATAATCTGCACTTTACGCAGTTCAGCAATGAACTCTTCGCGCAGGGTAAAGGCACTATAACTTGAAGTAGTAAAAAGACGCGGAATCACCACCACCGAAAGAATGGCTATAAGAATAATAGTGGTCACAAGCTCAACTAAGGTGAAGCCTGCGCGTCGATGCGCTGTAAGCATTGTCAGTCCTGATTGATGCTGCCAAGCAATGATAGTTGCTACACGGCTCGAATATTAGAGGCGCTAATACCAGAGACACTTATTGAACAGTGTCTAACAGTTTAATAAGTATGGCAAATAAAACGAGTAAGTTGTGGTATTAGATATAAAAAAGGCCTGCTTAGCAGGCCTCTCTATATAGCTCATCTATTTAGCAATGCATTTGCATCAGGAATATCACTAAATGTTGGGCTCGAAGTTCCGTTAACGGCCTCTGAATAAGTTAAAACACAAGTAGTAGGAGCGCCACTCTGTCGGACGGTAATCGTTCCTGGAGTCGCATCTGTAGGAGTAGCTGGAACACCAGCAACCCTTGCAGTAGTTGCATCGACAATCCAATCAGCTCCGGTTGCAGCAAATACAACGTCTAACGCATTTTCCAAGTCATCTTCGGTTGCTTGTAAGTACCCGTAAGAAACATTAGCTGCCGTTCCAGTTCCAATATTAACAGTCGTATCATCTTGACTCTCTACACCAGCTATTGCAGATTTTGAATAGACAAGCGAGTTGCTGCCCTTGGATAGCTGCCTTCATTCCCTGCAAAGTTGATACTCGAGCATCACCTTGCAAATTAATAAATTTAGGTGCTGCGGTTACCGCAAGAATACCCAAAATAATAATAACCACCACTAATTCAATTAGCGTAAAACCATTCTGTTTGTTCATTTATCAATATCCACTGATGATTAAAATTAGCAATCTGTCGCTTCTGGCATATCAGAGTAAGTTGGCAAAGCGCCTTCGGCCGCAGATTGAGTGTAGGTAAAACGACAAGTTGCAGGTGCATCAGCTTGCCAAATAGTGGCTACACCAGTATCGACGAAAATAGTCCAGTCAGCATTATTATCTGTAGTTAGTATATTGCTTGTCGCAGAAGTACCAATATTAAATGTTACATCCATAGCATTTTCAAGCTCAGCTTGAAGACCTTGAAGATATCCGAAGTTTGTAACAGCTGGAGTACCGGTTCCAATATCAACACCATCATCAGCATCTGCAGCCCAATCAGCTGTAGCCAAAGTCTCTTTACCATTAATAGCCGCTTTAGCGAACACCAATGAATTAGCACTTTGGATCGAACCTTTCATGCCTTGAAGCGTAGAAGCTCGCGCGTCACCTTGCAGGTTAATAAACTTAGGCGCGGCGGTAACTGCCAAAATACCAAGAATAATAATCACCACCACTAATTCAATTAGGGTAAAACCATTTTGCTTTTGAATATTCATGTTCATTCCTCAAAATACGAGTTACAGCTGATGGAAGCTCTTAATCTAAACCACGCATCAGCTACAAAAAATTAGTTGATAAAGCTTTGAACCTGACCGTTGCCAGGGTTATACGTAACGCCCTTTGCGCCATTAGTATCTTTATCTGGAGAACCAGTCGGTACACCTGTTGAATCGTCTAGCTGTAAAGATTCAACTAAATGATAAACACAAAGATCGACACCAGAAACATCATTACCGTCCAAATCGATAACAGTACCGCCTTCGCCATCTTCAACACTCACGGTATAGCGCATTCCTCTAGCATCTTGAGTCAGCTGCACATTACGAGGAGCGTTTTGCAATACGTTATTGAACACTTCGCTACAACGTGCAACATTCATGTTTGTCGCATTATTGTTACCAGCCGTTCCTGTAGGAAAACCGAAACTAGTGTCTAACTCAATACGAGCACCGTCGAGTACTACGCTATCATTACGACGTCCATCAACTTCCCACTGTGAACGCACAAAGCTCACTGCAGTCGCCAAACCACCTGACACGCCATCAACACTGGCATCTTCAGCTTCTTCAGTTACATTCAAAAAACGTGGGATTGCTGTTGCTGCCAGCAGACCCAAAATTACAATCACAATCACTAATTCGATAAGGGAGAAACCCTTCTGGTACTGTCTAATCATTTTAAATCCCCGTTTTGTTATATGCTTATTCTATCAGTTTGTTAAAAATAGAAAATAGATAATTTCACTATTCACTATCATCGCGTCAAAAATATGACTCGCCCAGAGCCCGTTTGATAGCTAATACTTCCGCCTGACTCGCCAATATAACGGCACACTCCTGAACTCGAATTGAATCGAGTGACAATTTGTTGCGAATAACCAGCTCCCAACAACTCGTCAATCAATTCTCGACAACCCGCAACACTTGCTTCATTAGGTATAGGCCAGCCGCCCTCAGTCATAGCCACGAAACCGGTTGCCTCAACTTCACCCTCAGGCTCACTGCGCCAGTCCAATTTAAGCGATGAGGGCTTACCTCTAATCAACCATTGCGAGCGAATAACACCTAAGGTATTTAGTAGTCGATTGTGAACAACCTGAATATTTTGTTGGCCTACTTGTTGTATGCTCACAAAATAACCAAACGCTAAATAAGATAATACTAACAATAGTATAATTAACGCAAAAATCTTGCCCAAAAGCGTTAATAGCTCATTATCAGCCTTTTGTTGACTAAGCACCTGTACTACTCGCAGTCTTCATTAGTTGCTGCCCTTTACAACATTGAGCATATCCCACATCGGCAGGTAAATGCCTAATGCAAGTACCAATACAATACAGGCTACGAAGCCAATCAGTATCGGCTCAAGCTTTGCAGTTAAATTCTTAAGGTCATAATCGACTTCACCTTCATAAAAATCTGCCGCGTCATTAAGTAACTGATCTATTTGACCTGTCTCTTCGCCTACCGCGACCATCTGTAGTACCAGCGGCGTGAATAATTGACTGCTATTATGAACCCGCAGCATTGAATCACCCGACTCGATGCCGCGCCTCATAGCGACTATGCTGTCATGCATATAGGCGTTATCAACCGCATCGGCCACTAGGCTAAGCGCTTGGGTCATAGGAACGCCGGCACTGAGCATCATAGAAAAACTGCGGCAATAACGAGATAAGGTCGAGCGCTCAATAATACTGCCGACAGCAGGAATATTCAGCTTCCAGCGATCCCATTGTCGCTCACCCTTTTCCGTACTGTGCCAATATCTAATACCAACAAAGGATGCAACTAGCACCACGATCATTACTGGCCAGTAATTAACGAACACGCTGGACGTGTTAATCAGTAATTTAGTTGCCCACGGCAGGTCAGCGCCAAAGCGTGAGAACATCTCGGCAAACTTAGGGATCACCATAATATTGAGGATCACCATGGCTATCGCGATGGCAATCAGTACAAATATGGGGTAACGCATGGCAGCTTTTATACGTCTGCGCGTCTCTTGTTCGCGCTCGATATAACCTGATAGCTGAATAAAGGCATCTTCTAACTTACCAGTGTTTTCGCCCACGTGGATCATAGATACAAAAAGTGCATCAAATACATCAGGATGCTGGTTCATCGCTGAGGACAATGGCCTACCCGATGTTAGCTGCTCAGAAATATCATTCAAAGCATCTTTCATCCGCTGCGAATGAGTGGTTTCAGAAAGACCTGCAATTGCTCTCAATATCGGAATACCCGAGCGAGTCAGTGAGTACATCTGCCGAGTAAAAATCTGTAACTCATCGAGTGCAACTTTGCCCTTAAACAGTGACTTGAGCGAAAACTGCTTTACCTCTTTGGCAAGCGACAACTCAAGCGGGATCACACCACGGGACATCAGTTGGTCAGCCGCGACGCTTTCTGAGCTAGCATCTAACTGGCCAGTCACCTGCTCTCCTTGTGCGCTGCGTCCACGATACTGATAACTTGGCATTATGCTCCCTCACCTATCACGAGCGTGTCATCACTAACATCTTCAACCAACTTGGCAACCTCTTCAATGGTTGTCATCCCTTGGGCAAGATAGTCTAGGGCAGAGTCTGCTAACGGGGTAAAATTAGGGCTATTATAAGCGGCGTTAGTAAACTCTTGCGGGTTGCCTGAACGCATCGCTTCAATCATCGGCTCGTCGAGCTCTAAGATCTCAAACACCCCGATTCGACCACGGTAACCACTGCCATTACAGCTTTGACAACCTGAGCCAGTCCTAAAGGTCGCGTTAGAGAAATCTAGCTTGCTAACGGTAGACAACCAGACTTTGTCTTGTGCGCTAAGTGTGTAGGGGTTGGCACAGTTTTGACATACCCGACGCACCAAGCGCTGAGCGATAATCACTCTAAGCGCACTGGCGACAAGATAAGCCGCAGCGCCCATATCTAATAGTCTTAATGCACTGGTTACCGCATCATTGGTATGCAGAGTTGACAGTACAAAGTGACCGGTTAATGCACCACGCAGACCAATCTCGACAGTCTCTTGATCTCGCATCTCACCCACCATGATAATATCGGGATCTTGACGCAAGGTAGTTCTCAGTACGTTAGAGAAATCTAGGCCTATTTTGTGATTAACTTGCACCTGATTAATGCGCGGTAGCTGATACTCGACTGGATCTTCTACGGTGATAATTTTTCTGTCAGCAGTGTTTAGCTCACTTAATACGCCATACAAGGTGGTGGTTTTACCACTACCTGTTGGTCCTGTAACCAGCAACATACCATGAGGACGCTTAATCTGCCTTCTGATCCGCGCCAACATCTCGGGTGGCATACCAGTCTCATTCAGCGTTAATAAGCCTGCTGATTGATCCAAAAGACGCATAACGACTGACTCACCATGATAAATTGGCATGGTAGACATACGCACATCAATCTTATGTCCTTTAATCTCCATATGAAAACGACCATCTTGCGGCAAACGTTTTTCAGAGATATCAAGCCCAGCCATCAGTTTCAAACGTAGCACTAATGCTGCAGCAATATTGACCTCAGGCAATACATTTTCGTGCAACTGCCCATCAATACGTTGGCGGATCCTTAAGGCGTTTTCACCAGGTTCGATATGGATATCCGAGGCACGCATCTGCACGGCATCTTCAAATATCGACTGCAATAACTTAACTACGGTTGTTTCGTTATCACTGTCGGCATCAGTTAGGTTGGCAAGGTCAAATAGCTCATCAGCGGCATATTCCTCTTCTAACTTACCCGCTATTTCTGCAATCTCTTCAGTACGGCGATAGAGGTTATCAAAAGCATCAAGCAACTGATTTTCTGTGACAACTGCAATGTTAATTCGCTTCGGAGCTAACAAACCTTCTAAGGTGTCCATCGCTTGTAGATCGGCTGGATCACTCATAGCGACTAGGGCTGACTCACCCTGATCTTCAACCACTAATGCACGATATCGACGTGCCTGTACCTCTGGCAACAATCCAACAACAGCGGGAGAGATAGAGCGCTTGCTGATATCTAAGAAAGGGATATTAAGTTGCTGTGACAAAAACTTCAGCAACTGCTCTTCAGTGATGCAAGAGAGATCGATTAGCGTACGCCCAAGCTTCTTACCCGAGTTTCGCTGTTCACTAAGCGCTTGACTGAGCTGATCGTCAGTAATGATGTGCTCTTGAACGAGCAGATCACCGAGCCGCATTTTTAACTTAGGTTTCACTAGTATGCTCCTAACTGCACCAATCGATTATCGACATAAGCTTGTGCTTGCGATGACAGGTTCCCTTGTGCCAAGGCTTGATTGTAGGCATTTTTAGCCTCGGTATAATTCTTTTGTGCATCAAGTGCATAACCGAGTCCCATCCACCAACGTCCTTGGCTAGGCTCATTTTTAGCAAGCTGCCTAAAACTCTGTTCTGCTACCGGAAAATTCTGCTCTTTTTGAGCCAAATCGCTCTGCTGATGCCACTTTTTAACCGCGAGCGGACTGGTATCAGGGATCTGCGCTAAACTGCTCAATGCCTGCTTATTCTGTCCTGCAGATTGCTGCACTCGAGCAAGCAGTAGTGAATATTCATACTCTTGTGGGAATAACAATTGTCCCTGTTTCAATAACTGAGCAGCCTCAGAGAGCTTATTTTGACCATAATATAGTGCTGCAGCTTGTCTCCTCGCCTGATGAAGTGCAGGGTTATAGGACAAAGCCGCTTTATAGTAAGTTAATGCATCGCCGTGTAAGCCTTGCTGCTGAGCGTCGTTAGCCAAAATCATCTGTTTTTGCGCTAGCTGCCGTGGGGTTAACTTCACCTCTTTAACCGCCATATTGCTGCCGGAGTACCTATCTTGATTTCCCTGTTTGGCAGGCGCAATACTCATTGAGCTAACGGGCTTTTTAGCTATCTGCTTTGTCTCTCTTTGGCTTGGTGTTTTTGCCGCGACAATATCGACTTTGCTATTAAGCACTTCTGCAGGCTGTTCAGCTGGAGCATCTACTTCCTCTACCGCCACTTTAGTTAACTCGATATTTGTAGAGGCAGGCTTACTCTTAGCTTCTTTCGCCACCTCGTTCTTTGGCACTTTTACAGTAAGAGTATCGACAACATCCGCAGGTGGTGCAACGCTAGCATTAGCCATACTGGCGCTATCAATACTCACCTCTTGACTAAGGGCAACATCTTGCTTTGGCTTAATTGGCTGCTGTTCGACATGACTCTTCTGCGCCACGCTATCGCGAATAGCGATTTCATTCGAAGCCGTTTCCATAATGAAATAAACAACTAAACCACCAAGTAACAATGATAATGAACAAGCAAACACCAATGGACGCTTTGACTGTTGCTGCGGCATGACTGCACTTTGTGGCTCAGCCATGCTTTCAATACCGTGAGGCTGTTGTCGTTTGTCTAAGTCTTTGAGCATTTTGTTGATGACACTCATGCAACGCCTCCTTTTAGCCAATAAATAACAGCGGATATCATGCAAATAATTGCGCCTATCGCTAACATCCAAACAAACAAAGAAACCTTGGATACTGTAGCATCTTCAGTATCAGCGATAGCGGCATCAACGTGCTGTTTCGAAATTTTAACCGCACCCTCTCCAAAGCAAACCAGTAATGCTTTATGGCACAGAATATTAATTAACCTTGGGATCCCTCGCGCAGCTTTCGCTAAACGTTTCGAATCCAAAGGGGTAAATAAAGCCTCACCTTCACTTCCCGCAACTTGCAGGCGATGCTGAATGTACGCCGATGATTCCTCTAAAGTGAGCGGGCGCAAACTGTAACTAAAGGTGATCCGCTGCCTTAATTGCCTAAATTTGTTCTGTGCCAATCTTTCATCTAGCTCTGGCTGAGCAAACAGCACCACTTGTAACAGCTTCCGGCTCTCTGTTTCTAAGTTAGTGAATAATCGTAGCGCTTCTAAACTGTCATCGGGCAATGCTTGTGCTTCATCTAACACCAAAATAATGGAATGCCCATGTGCACTGAGCGCCATTAACTGCTGCTGAATCAATCCGGTGAGTTGCTGTTGACCTATTTGAGCGGAATGTTTAAGTCCTAGCTCCATTGCCACCGCCCAGCGAAGCTCATCGGGCGTTAAATATGGATTAGGCAGATAAGCACAATGAAACCGCTCAGGTAGTTCGTTGATAAGCTTTCTACAAATTAACGTTTTACCGGTGCCGACTTCTCCCGTCACCTTGATAAACCCCTCTCCGGTTTGCAACGCTGTTTGCAGCACTTGTAAGGCTTCCACATGCGGTGCTAAACCGAAGAAAAATTCCGTATTCGGCGTCAATGAAAATGGCGTTTCAGTTAACCGAAAGTGCTGCAGATACAAGCCTATTCCTCCTCAGGATACCAACGGTCAAGCAGCTCTTGAGAGCGCTTAAGCTCAGTCTCCCAAGTGTCGGCACCAACAACCACAGGTTTAAGCAAGATAACTAGCTCTGTTTTAACGGTAGAATTGGCTCGGTTAGTAAATGCCTCACCTAAATATGGAATATCGCCCAACAGCGGCACCTTTGACACCAACTCAATATTTTCGCTCTTCATCAAGCCACCAATCACAACAACGTCGCCACTTGCAGCTTTAATCACAGTATCTGATTCGCGAATTTCGCTCTGTGCTAATGGCAGCTCTAAGGTGCTATCTGAGATTTTAATGGTTTTTGTCTGCTCTTTGATATCAATCACTGATGGGTGGATGTGCAACAACACATTACCTTCGGCATCAATTTGCGGGGTTACATCAAGTGCAATACCAGAGAAAAATGGGGTGAGCTCAACCTCAGGCGTAGTCACAGGCGTAGTGCCTGCAACTGTCGTTGAAGAGACATCAGTAACGAAATACTCATCAGTACCGACTTTAATTACGGCTTTTTGGTTATTCGAGGCTGTAACTCGTGGGCTAGACAGTACATCGACGTCACCCTGCGTATCAAGCAAGCTAATCATGGTACTAAAGTCTGAACCTTTAAGCTGGATAGAAGTTACGCCACCTAATACGCTAGTGATTTGGTCACTTAAGCCTGTGGTTGGACTGGTACCAAACGTAATGTCAGTGCTACCAGCATGACCTAATACGCTCTCCCAATGAATTCCTTGCTGATATCCGTCTGAAAGCGTGACTTCTAGTACTTTCGCTTCCAAAATAACTTGGCGCTGTAAATGACTCTCAGCGGTTTTTATGAAGTTACGCACCTGTCTTATCTCATTTGGATAAGCGCGAATAGTCACGAGCCCTGCTTGGGGAGTAACCACCACTTGACGACCACCACCGCTATCACCAACGATTGAGACAAGTGTTTCTTTTAGCTCGCCCCAAAAATCAGATTTAGTCTTAGAACGGATAAAGGTACCGTTAGTTTGCTCACTACTTTCACTGTTTGAACTTGAATCACTGTTAGAGTTGCTATTCGAGTTATTACTGTTACCGTTATTGTTGCTATTATTACTGCCACTTGAGCTATTGTTATTGTCTGAGATGCGTCCAGAATTAACTGACGTTAACGATAGGCCTTGGCGCTCCATATATAAGTAATTGAGAGAGAAGGTTTCAGTACGCATTCCCGCAGGATAGATCCGTAAAATGCGGTTTTCCCGGCTAACTTCGTAACCATAAATATCTTCAACGACTTGCAAAGCTTCGTTAAGTGTTACGCCTTTTAAAGAAAGCGATATTTGTCCAGACACATCGGGATGCACAGCAACACTTAGTGGCGTACCTTGCACTAAACTCGGGAAGAAAACCTTAGCCTCAACATCATGGGCCGACACATCAAATCGACGTTCAGTTCTTTTAGCCGGAGCAAAACCAGCCAGCAAGCTATTTGAAGCTAGCTCTCGTTGCACTTCGTCAGGCAATACCGCTGGAGGCGGTGCTAAGGCGGCACTTTCTGCGGTCGCCAAAGACTCTGCTATCGCCTGTTTTGACTCAACAGGGTTCGGTCGGTCAACAGTCTGACAGGCCACCAGCAGCAAAGTCATTAAAGGGGTTATGTAGTATATTGAGCGCATCTGGTTATTGTCCCTTAATCTCTGTAATCGCTTTAAATATTGTCAATTTACGGCCATCCGCTAACGACACAGTATCCTTGCCAATCTGCACAATTTTAACACCTTGTACTCGTTGGCCCTTCTTATATATTTCATTATTTATCACTGCAAAAGCGCCACTGTGCTTGATGACGACACTATTAAGCGTTAATGTTTTATCAACTTTCACTGTTGCAGAAGTTGTTGAAGTCGACCCAGCGCCAGGCAGCGTTGGGTCACGCAAACTAGCGGCGTTGAGACTAAAGCACATTCCACTCACAACAAGGAAAAGTAACGAGTGACTAATTGGTTTTAGCGACACTAATAAAGTCCTTATTTATGCTTAGGGTATAAAGCTCTAGTGTGATAGCTGCTTTCGGATAAGCATCAACTTTGTAGTCCATGCTACGCCAATAGAGTTTATTCGGCATGTTTTCTACAGCTTCAACAAAACGTAATACTGAAAAATAATCACCGGTAAATTCAAGTTTTATACCGTGACTATATAAATTCATCTTCTTCTCTTCACCCACCTCTAACAATGGCGTAGGTGCAATAGAGGTAAATGCTTTTAATTTAATGCCTTTAACATTGGAAAGAAGCCCTGCAAGCAAAGTCGGCATATGGTCAGCTGGCACCATATCAACCATCTCAAAAGACAACTGTTCATCAATTTGTTTGGTCTGTTGAATGATATTGGCTAACCGCTGGCGATATTCAGTGTCCGGATCGGTGGCTAAACTTTGCTGATAGAGAGCGATCTGCTGCTCTGAGATATTGTTCTCATTCTTAAGCGACGCTATCTGTTGCTTTAATTGGGTATGTTTGGTCAATAAAGATTCTAAAGGTAGATATAAAATCATTCCTACTACAATTAATACCGCAGCAGCGACTAATACTCTTTCACGTTGACTAAGCAGATCAAATTTGGCGGCTAGATCAGTCCAATACTGTTTCATTTTTTAACCTCCGACGTGATGGCTTCCATAGTATCGCTGGTTAATTTAAATGCTAACGGCTGATCTTCACCTAAGCTCATCGTCATCGAGGCAAATGCATGCCCTTTGAGGGTGGTGGTGGTTTTCAATCGTTCAATCCAGTTCGGGACACTTTGTGGATTCGAGGTATACCCTTCAAAAATGTAACGATTTTCTTTTACTTGTATACGGTTAAGCCAAATACTGCGATCTGCCACGCTGGCCAAATCAGTCATTAATGGCGAATAGCCATAACTGGTTAGCTCCTCTTGCTGGCTCAGCTTGCCGATTAACATCTGTTTAAGCTCAAGCTGTTGCGCTTTTAATTCGACTTCAGCAACTAAAGTAGCACTTGGCTTCCTTTTGGCAATTTCATCTTCAAGCTCAACTTTTTGCTCATCCAATAACGCTTTAGCATGTTGTAACTCATTCTTTTCAGACTCAAGACTAGAAACAACTCCGTAAGCAATAGCACTACCTAGCAGTAGCGCTATAACCAGACCAGCTAGCACTTGGTTTAACCGCAAAAAAGATAAGCGTAACTCTGTTGGAAATAATGACTCTGAGTAGAGGTTAACTCTTAATTTCATTATGATTCGCCCCTAGAAAATTCAGCTAACGCCATCTGCGAAAAGACCGCATCGACGGATTCAGCTTGGTAAGGCGTTACGCTTTGATTGAAGTTTTCACTCACTAAAGCTGCAAGTTGGTCACGAGCCCCTATCATTAACAAATCAATAGAGGCCACAGGCGCTTCGCGCAACTGGCTTTCAAAGAAATCCATTGAGCGTTGGATCTCTAGGCTCAAATTATCAGCCAAGCCAAAGGCTAAATCTTCTGCCGCTATGGTATCAAGCTGCAAAAAGCCTCTCACTCTTCGTTGCATATATAGCTCACCATTTTTCACCACGGCAAGCAGAAGTTCTCTACCTGCGCGATGGCTCAACAGCAACCGAGCTTGGCTGTCATTAAACAGATTGGTTATCGCCATCTCTTCAATTGTTACGCCGCATGTTTGAATGCCACTGGCTTTCGCTGCCGTTAGAAGACTGGTTAATTTTGATTTTTCTGCAACGACAACACTGACTTTATTGGTGGTTTGTTTAGATGACTCAAAATAATCAAGATGGATATTGCTGACAGGTTGGCTAACGAGGTCTTTTACCGACCAAAGTAGTGCGGCACTCATCTCTTCTGGTTCAACATTCGGTTTATCGACTTGTATAAGCTGATAAAAATCGACGGATAACACCATTTGAACTTGTGCGGGTCCCAGAGCTTTGACTAGCTGTTCGAAAGCATCTTTCCAGTCAAATTCTTTAAAACTGAAACTAGAATATTGTTCGGGAGAAGTATCGGTACTACTTTGATATGCGTATATTTTGTCAACACAAACATACAACCCTAACTTTATGGTCGGAGCAGATTTCTTCCAAAACTGAAGTTTGCTTAGCAAGCTATCTTCCATTCATCCATGCCTTAAATACTGTCAATTTTTACCGAAAAAAAATTAAATTGTGTCGAATTCTGAGAACGACTTTATTATTAGTTTGTCAGGAGCACTTATTGAGGTTAGAACAATAGTCTTCTTATGTCATTAGTGTAACCACTAATAGCTGAATATTATAGAAAAACATCCATAATACCCGTAAAGCCAAACACCTGTATGAATTATATACAGCTAGACTTCTTCTACAGGCTCACTAAAAAAACTGCCTTGTCCGGCACTCACACCTAAAATCTGCAATGTTTGCCACTCTTCAAAAACTTCAACTCCTTCAGCACAAACTTGAACGTCAGTACGAAACAGACCCGCTATTAAGCTTCGAACAAACAATTGGTTTTCTGCACGTAAGTGTATTTGACTGACAATAGAGCGATGTAATTTAATCAATGATATAGGATAGTGCTGTAAATATTCAGTGCTTACAACTTGCTGCCCAACACGGTCAACACAGACTCCAGCGCCCATCTTGTTGATCATATCCAGGGGGTCAGTTAATACCTCTTGATTGTGCACCAAGATATCCTCATTGACTTCAAAAATAATCCGCGGAGCTAAGTGCCTGTATTCTAATAAAGTAGTTTTCAACCAACGTATAAATGCACGACTAGTCAATGTATCCAAACTTAGGTTAATGCTGTACTTCAGGCTGGTGTCATTTTGTTTAGGCAATAGATCAAACAACACAGTCTCAATAACTTGTCTCTCAATTTGAGGCGTTAAACCACACTTTATTGCCATAGGTAAAAATAGCGTTGCACGGACCAAATTACCTTGGGTATCACGTAGACGACATGAGACCTCTTGGTGATGTGCATTTAGATCACTGTCGACTACGGGTTGAGAAAACAAGAAGACTCTCTTACTTACCAATACGTTTTCTAAAAAGCTGCGCCAACGCACAGAGCCTTTTGATAAGTCACCATCAACGGCGCCTTTGTCGTACATAAACCAGCTACTACCACCCTGAAACTGCGCTGAACGTAATGCCTGCTCAGCCTCTTCAACTAAAGCATCCTTATCATCGCCAACTTCAAAATAAGCTCCGCCTAAATGCAGGAAATCATCTGGAGTATCAATCAGGCTATCAATTCGGCTTAAGCTTGCTTTCAGCAATTTAGCCGCCAGTTGGTCCGCCTCTTTTTGTGAGATTTGTGGCACCACAACGGCAAACTGATTGTTGGAGCGACGTGAGAAGATAGTGTTCGCTTTACTCACTAGGATTTGGTTGATGGTAGCAATAATTTGAGACAGCATTTCATTGAGCTCTTGCTCACCTATGTCTCGACTTAACAGATCTAGATCTTCCATCTCAAATAGATACAAAACACCTGGCGTCATCATACCGCTGCTATTACTTAGCGCATCTAAGCGATTTTTCAGAAACAGACGGTTACCAATACCCGTCTCGGCATCTAAGAAAGTATTCGAGCGAATAAACTGATCGAATCTCGCACGCTCTTTATGCGCTTCATAAAGCTCAAGCAGTAACTGTGTCATAGCACGGTTTATCATCCTAGGCCTACCATGCCCTTTCTCAGCCAGTGCTTTATCACGCTGACCAGTTAAGATCAGATTCGCCCGTTGAGCCAAATCTTCAATGCCGTTGAGTTGCTCTGAAAACCATCTAAAACCAAACCGAACAAACAGCATCACAGCAATACATCCAACCACAAGAATCATCCACTCGTAAGCGCTGACTTCATGCTTATTAAACGGTTGAGGTAACACCAGTTCCATCTTTAAGCCATATTCCAGTTCACTGCTGTATCCCACACCCGCTTGCTGTGCATTATCCTGCTGATATTCAAACAGTGTCACCTTATCTTTGCTAAGCACAAATGACTCAGCCTGATAAGCATGCAATAAGGGCGGTAACCAATTATTAAGTTCCCAGCGCTCTTCAGGCGCGATATTTACCGCAAATTGCTGTTGCAACATGTTTTCAAGTTCAGAGACTTTTTGTTGCTGAAATGCATAGGTCAGCTGGAAAAAACTAAACATAGCAGTGATAAAACAGATAAAGGCGACGCCTGCTAGGGACATAAGCCAAAAGCTAGTGAGTTTCTTGGTAAGAATTCGAGTGAGTATCATTCTGTCCGCTTCCTGCAGGATCTTATAGCAATCTGTATAAGAAGTTGATCTACTCAGAGCGTTTTTGGCACGCTAATTCAAGGCGGATAAATGACATAATGGTTGTTCCCTTATGAGTTTATTCAACGCAGAAGTAGCAAGCCCAAACACTCCTACAGGCGAGTTTTAGCGGTTCTGATGCTGCGTTAATGAACTTGAACGTAGAATAACTATGTTCTTCATTCATTGTCTTACCTCAAAGCAGCTAAACTCTCGCTGAGCGATCAAATCTTTATACTGATTGGTATTATTTTTATATTAACAATTAAACGCTATAGCTAACTATTAGCGATTATTAAACAGCGGCAGATAAAAGGCAAAATAAAACGCTAGAAAATAAAAAAGGGACCGAAGCCCCTTTTTCAATCAAATCAACAATGATGTAATTATGATTCCATGTAACCAACTGGTAGCGTTGTAATATTTGCTACACCAGACTCAATAGCCGCAAGCGCTACTGCTTTAGCCACATTTGGCAATAAACGCGGATCCATTGGCTTAGGAATAACGTAGTCCGCACCAAACTCTAATGAGCTCACATCAGGGTATGCGGCAAGTACTGAAGCAGGAACCGCTTCTTTCGCTAAGCTTGCAATCGCATGCACTGCAGCAATTTTCATCTCATCATTAATTTTTGATGCGCGCACATCTAATGCGCCACGGAAAATGAATGGAAAGCACAATACGTTGTTAACTTGGTTAGGGTAGTCACTACGACCTGTACCCATAATTAAGTCTTTACGAGTCTCATGAGCGATTTCAGGTCTAATTTCTGGATCTGGATTTGAGCAAGCGAAAATGACTGGTTTCTCAGCCATCAAAGCAACATCTTCAGCCCCCAGCACATCAGGGCCAGATAAACCTAAGAACGCATCAGCCCCTTTAATAACATCTTGCAGTGTGCGCTTATCGGTATTATTAGCGAACAGCGCTTTATACTCATTAATGTCTTCGCGACGAGTGTGGATAACGCCTTTTCTATCTAGCATGTAGATATTTTCGCGTTGTGCGCCACATTTAACGATCATCGTCATACAGGCGATAGCGGCAGCGCCAGCCCCCATACAAACAAATACCGCTTCTTCAATCGACTTACCTTGGATCTCTAACGCATTGATCATGCCAGCGGCAGTGACAATTGCAGTGCCATGTTGGTCATCATGAAAGACCGGAACGTTACAACGCTCAATCAACGCTTTTTCTATTTCAAAGCACTCGGGTGCTTTAATATCTTCTAGGTTAATACCGCCGAATGTGTCAGCAATTGCCTCAACAGTATTAATAAATTCTTCTGAAGTTCTATGTTTAACTTCAATATCAGTCGCGTCAATATTGGCAAAATGTTTAAACAATAACGCTTTACCTTCCATCACAGGCTTAGATGCCAGTGGACCTAGATTACCAAGACCAAGAATAGCAGTACCATTAGAGATCACGGCAACGGTATTACCTTTGCCTGTATAACGATATGCATTTTCAGGGTTTGCTGCAATTTCACGAACAGGCTCTGCAACACCGGGGCTGTACGCTAGTGCTAGGTCCATGCTCGTTTCAGCGGGTTTTGTAAGGCAAACTGCTGTTTTACCTGGTACGGGTAATTCATGATAATCGAGGGCTTGTTGACGAAGATCTGCCATTTTTCTAATCCTGAGTGCGACTAATATTATCCAAAGCGAAAGGTCGACAGCAAAACGTTTGTTTAGGTTAAGGTCTTTAAAATGTAAACCTAAATAAAATCGTATACTGATAGCCGCTAAGATACTCGAATATAGAAGCATTTCAAATAAGATCTGCCAAAATTTTAACTTTATCGCTATATATTATTTCAAACTGTCTTTTTCAACGGTTATCTGTGATGGATGGGCACCATTTAGTCGCCACTTACTGTAATAAAAATACACCCAGCTTCGTGACAAAACGGGGGTTTGTAGCAGTTTCAGGAGTAAAATGTTGCCAAACTTACCAATATCTTACTTAGCTACCACCAAAACTAACTTTTCATCGATTACAAGCTCAAAAAACTGAGCTTTTCTTTCATAGCCCGTCACAACACCTCTGACCTCTAACCAATGATGGCTATCCTCCCTTGAAAGAGTTTCTATCGAGCGGACTTTATAGTCTTGATATTGCCATAGGCCGATAGTATTACACCGTGCAACAGTTTTAATATTAGCTAAACAGTGCCAAAGCATGTCATTTTGAAACACCTTTGATTTCGCAAAACCATTAGCAAACAGCAACTCCTGCAGATGTTCTCCTGCCTCAGTGTATACATAGGCAAGTGTACGGCCGAATGGATCAAGTTTGAGTGTTGGCCTAGGCTAGAGGTAACTATGTAGAAACGATTTAGTTTCAAGAGCATATACCCATCCGACCTGAAAATGCAGGATTCAGTGGGGGTTTAATGGGCTTTAATCACAGGTTCATTGCTCCATGCTGAACCTAAGCACCTACATCTGACCTCCAGGGATGGAGGGAATGCCTTGAGCATGTCAGGAACATACTAGGCCATCTAGGCGAGGCATTGATTGCAGCTAATGGTCGCTGCCTTGGTAAAATCAATAACACAGAGTAAAGCCCATGCTTTTATATAAGAAACGCCCATCGAAGAAGGGGTTGTGCAAGCCCACTTCGTTGTTGCGGCAACTTAAAAGGGAATAACCATTTCCACGTTAACGCGCCTAGCATTGAACTAGCACAACACCTCTGAAACAAGCATTTTCAAGTGGTATGGGTATAGGGCTGTGATGATGCGCTAGACTTGAAATCTATTTCAGACCTATCGACGCCAAACGATGCACGACCTTGTAAGGTTAGTGTATCGCCATCATTAACGTAACCGAGTGACACTGATTCGTCGAAGTGCCAAGGAATGCACTGACTCGATTTTAACTGTGGAGCAACAAGAAGCAGTTACAAACTAAAGGCAAGCTTATTTAATCCCATCAAGTGCCTTTATAGTAATACCAATCAGTATAAGAAGTTGATCTACTCAGAGTATCTTTAGCGAAGTCATTTAAGGCGGGCTAATCCAAAGTGAATAATGACACAATGGTTATTCCCTTATGAGTTTATTCATTGCCGAAGTAGGAAGCCAAAAACACTCCTTACAGGCGAGTTTTAGCGGCTTTGATGCTGCGTTAATGAACTTGAATGCATAATAACTATTAGTTCAAACCCCACTATTTACCTACAGCGTTTTGAATTCCCACTGAATGGTCAAACTTTTAATGCAATTGCTATAACGCAGGAGCAGTTACCAAGGAGCATTTAATGACCTTCCCTCAAAGTCGCTAAACTCAGAATAGCAAAAAGGCGCCAATAGGCGCCTTTTTAAAATTCAATGTAGAAGTAAGATTACTTCTTACCAAGTGCACCAAAGCGCTTGTTGAACTTATCGATACGTCCGCCAGTATCCATAACTTTCTGGGTACCAGTGTAGAATGGGTGACATGAACCACAAACGTCTAAATGTAAGTCTTTACCTACAGTAGAGTTAATTTTGATAACGTTACCACAAGTACAAGTTGCAGTGATTTCTGCATAATCAGGATGAATGCCTGCTTTCATTGGAATTACCTCAAGTTTAAGGCCATGTCGCTCTTCCAACCCGAAGTCGGACACCACATGCAGTTAATAGATAGTTTAGGGCGCAGGATGATACAGTAACTGCCCCTGAGATTCAAGCGACCTGTAAATAAAACTCCAAGTCGCCTGCGTCACGCTATTAACTTACGAAAGCTCTTGCATTATAAAGGTTGATCCATCGAATCATAAAGCTCTTTAGCTGCAATCGCATCACCATACTTATCCAATATAGCCTGAGACGGACATTGTAGTTTTGCATCCGCTCTTAAGCCGTTAATGCTATCTTTTCTAAATGCTCTCGGGTTGGCATCAAAAATGGCCAGCATTGCGCCGTACGTACTGACGCCCCACACGTTAGACTGACGTAAACCGATGCGCCATAGTGTTTCACTGCCATTAAAGCCAATAGTACAGTTCTCTTTTATTTTCACTTTAACAGTCGCAGTGCTTGCTGTTCGAGTGCTGATAATCTCTTTACTATCCTTAACTGGCTGCTGAGTTTTAGCTGGCATAGGTTTACTTGCAACCTCCTCAACCGCTTGGCTATTCGCACTCTCACCGCCAAATATGCTGAGCACACTCACTTCTCGCCAGCGGTTTATACGATGCTCTTTCACCACCAGTACCGCTTCACTATCAACCACATCCTCAACACCGCTAATCAGGACCGAGAACTGGTTAAGAGGTTTGGCCACCAGACGTTCTTCACCAACTGATTGGCGCAAAAAGTATTGCACTTTATTAGGGTTTTTATGGCTAGAAACAATATTGATCTTTAGCTTAGGGTAACCGCCCAACTCAAACAGCCTTTGATTGATACTGACATGAGAAACTTCTGCAATAACCGTCGTGCTAAATAGCGCTAACGTCACGAATGCTAATATTATTATTTTTTTCATCATTCCCTTTCCTAGCATTGAATCCACATAATTAGTTAAATCTGACTAGCTCTGACTGACTCCCCTCGGTACACTAACCGCTTATCTCCTATCGAAATAGAGTTTTATGCCTTTGTTTGTTGAGGTCGCACTGCCCGTTCCAATGCGGCAAACCTTTAGCTACCAAGTACCAGACCATATCAACATCGCGCCTCAAAAAGGCATGCGAGTCCAAGTGCCATTTGGTCGTCAGCAATTGATTGGTCTTATCACTGCTGTAACAGATAGCTGTAACTTAACCCCAAAACAAATAAAGCCGCTGATTAGCATTTTAGACGATGCGCCACTGTTACCTGATTCACTCTATAAACTAACGGCTTGGGCTGCAAGATATTACTTCTGTAGCCTTGGGCAAATGTTATCACAAGCGATACCTGTCGCTCTTAGAAAGGGCGCCGAAGCCAAAGCGGCAACTGTAGGCTACTGGAGTTTAACTGATGCTGGCCGTGAGGCTGATGTCAATCAACTTAACCGCGCCCCCGCTCAACGAAAGCTGTTTAATACTCTAATTGAACGAGAGTTAGAGCAACACGAAATAATAACGTTAGAACTGAGTAAAGCAGCGCTAAAGGCGCTCGAAGACAAGGGCTGGATAGTAAAGAAGTCACGCACCGGGACTGTTGATCTAAGCTGGCGAACCGAGCTTGAGATGACTGAGGAGCCACACAGGCTGAATCCAGAGCAAGCCATCGCTGTTGCGACATTGACCCAACAGTCAAATTATCACTGCACCCTACTTGAAGGGGTGACAGGCTCAGGCAAAACTGAGGTTTATTTGGCGCTGCTTGAAACCATCCTTAAGCAGGGAAAGCAAGCACTCGTGCTGGTGCCTGAGATTGGTTTAACCCCACAGACGATTAACCGCTTTAGACGCCGCTTTAATGTCAAAGTCGCCGTCATTCATTCTGGCTTGACCGATAACCAAAGGCTAGATGCATGGCGTCATGCCAAAACAGGCGAAGCAGCCATCATCATAGGTACACGCTCAGCACTATTCACCCCAATGGCGCACCCAGGGGTGATAATTTTAGATGAAGAGCATGACTCAAGCTTTAAGCAGCAGGAGGGCGTGGGTTATCACGCTCGCGATCTGGCCGTTATGCGCGGTCACCTAGAGGATATCCCGGTACTGTTAGGCACAGCAACACCATCACTTGAGACCTTGCAAAATGCGCTTAATGGTCGTTACCAGCATCTGCAATTGGGTAAGCGCGCAGGTAATGCAGAAAAAGTGCGCCAAGGGATTGTCGATATTCGCAATCAGCCACTACGTTCAGGCATGTCCCACGCACTGCTTAATGAGATGCGTATTCATCTCGACGCTGGCAACCAAGTCATATTGTTTCTTAATCGCCGTGGATTTGCTCCAGCGTTAATTTGTCATGAATGCGGCCACCTGCATGAGTGCGATCGTTGTGATGCCTTCTTTACTGTGCATCAAGCTTTGGGAGAGATCCGTTGTCACCACTGTAGCAATCAATACGCTATTCCTAAGCAGTGCCATCAATGTGGTAGCACTATGCTCGCTGGCCAAGGTGTTGGCACTGAGCAACTCGCAAGCTTTCTTGAAAAAGAGTTCCCTAATCACCCTGTAGTTAGAATTGATCGCGACACCACCCGTAATAAAGGTTCATTGGAGAGCCACCTCAACGCGATTCATAAAGGTGAATACAAAATTCTAGTCGGCACCCAAATGCTCGCTAAAGGGCATCATTTTCCAGATGTAACTCTGGTAGGGCTTCTTGATGTTGATGGTGCGCTTTTTAGTGCCGATTTTAGAGCACCTGAGCGTTTTGGTCAGCTTTATACTCAAGTATCAGGTCGTGCTGGCCGTGCAAACAAACCGGGCACAGTATTACTGCAAACCCACCAAAGCGATAACGCTATGCTGCGCGAGTTGATGCATAAAGGCTACGGTGAGTTTTCACGTAATCAGCTCAATGAGCGAAAACAAGCATTACTGCCACCCGCCTGGCACATGATCCTTATCCGCGCCGAAGCCCATCAAGCATCCGATGCTGATGCCCTGCTCAGTCAGATAGGCGCGCTACTGCCACAAAACGATGAGTGTGAAGTGATTGGCCCAATGCCAGCGCCACTTGACAGAAAAGCGGGCAAGTACCGCCGCCAGCTGTTGTTTCAAACTAAGAATCGCAACCAACTGCAACAAGCCTTTGAGCAAGCATTGCCACAAATTGAGCAACTAGCGTTGGCTAAAAAGTGTCGCTGGAGCCTAGATCGTGATCCACAAGATCTACTTTAAATCGAGTTTATTTAAACTAAAGCAGAAAAAGTTCGCTAGAGGATAGTAATTAGGTGCCACAAGCGGCTAAAATAGTCGGTTACTCCTATTATTTTTCACTACTTGTAAGTGCCGATTAAACGCCAATGAAATCACATACTCAATCTTTACTCGCTGAATCGTTAAATGCCCTTAAACAACAAGGTGTTGTTCCTGCTGATTTTGAAGCCCGCATTCAAGTAGACCGAACCAAAGATAAGAGTCACGGTGATTTTGCGACTAACTTGGCAATGATGCTAACCAAAGCTGCTCGCAAGAACCCGCGTGAAATCGCTCAGCTGATCATCGATAACCTGCCTCAATCTAGCCATGTAGAAAAGGTAGAGATTGCAGGCCCAGGTTTCATCAACTTCTTTATCGATGATAACGCACTCGCCAATCAATTAATGGATGCGCTAAATAGTGACCATTTAGGCGTAACTTTACCAGAATCGCAAACTGTGGTAGTTGACTACTCGTCGCCAAACCTAGCTAAAGAGATGCATGTTGGTCATTTACGCTCGACTATTATCGGTGACAGCGTAGTACGTTCGCTTGAGTTTATGGGCCACAATGTTATTCGCCAAAACCATGTGGGTGACTGGGGTACTCAGTTCGGCATGCTACTGGCTTACATGGAAGAGCTACGTGCAGCCAATGGCGAACAAGCACAAATCGAGCTTTCAGATCTAGAAAACTTCTACCGCGCCGCTAAGGTTCGTTTCGACGAATCAGAAGATTTTGCCAACCGCGCCCGTAAGCTTGTGGTTGCATTGCAATCTGGCGATGAATACTGCAACAAACTATGGCGTGAGTTTAACGATATCTCGCTCAGCCATTGCCATGAGATCTATGAGCGTTTAGGGGTAAGTCTAACTCGCCAAGATGTGCGCGGCGAAAGTTCGTACAACGATGACTTAGAGCAGGTAGTTGCTGACTTAGATAGCCAAGGTCTGCTATCGGAAAGCAATGGCGCAAAAGTTGTCTTTCAAGAAGAGTTCAAGAATAAAGAGGGCGAGCCTCTACCTGTTATTATCCAAAAAGCAGATGGCGGCTACCTATATGCCACCAGCGATATGGCAGCAATGCGTTACCGTTCAAACGTATTAAAAGCGGATAGAGCGCTGTATTTTGTCGATCTACGTCAAGCACTGCATTTCCAACAAGTCTTTAAACTGGCTAAAACGGCTAAGTTTGTCCGTGAAGAGATGAGCTTTGAACATATGGGCTTTGGCACCATGAATGGCGAAGACGGTCGTCCATTTAAAACTCGCTCTGGCGGGGTAGTTAAACTTATCGATCTGCTTAAAGAAGCTGATACTCGAGCACTTGAGTTAGTTCGCAGCAAGAATCCTGATATGGATGAGGCTGAGCTTGCTGAGATTGCGCGCGTGGTAGGTATTGCGTCGGTGAAATATGCCGATCTATCTAAAAACCGTACTAGCGATTATATCTTCAGCTTTGAGCAGATGCTCAGCTTTGAAGGTAACACAGCACCATACCTACTTTATGCTTACACCCGTGTTGCTGGTATTTTCAAGCGCGCACAAGATGTTGACTTAAGCGATGCTAAAATCGTGCTTGAGCATGAAAAAGAGAAAGATCTTGGTACCAAGTTAGCCCAGTTTGGTGAAGTGATGAACCGTGTTGTGAATAAAGGACAGCCGCATGCATTATGTGCTTATCTGTTTGAACTCGCGGGTGCATTCTCAAGCTTCTACGAAGCTTGCCCAGTATTGGCTGCTGACACCGAAGCGCAGAAGAAGAGCCGCTTACTACTCGCTCAACTAACAGCTAAAACACTTAAGCAAGGGCTTAACTTGCTAGGACTAGAAACCTTAGAGCGGATGTAATCGTAACACCATGACCAGTCGTGACTACGCAAACCGTAAACCCACGCGCAAAGGCAATGCCAAAAAGCGTGGGTCAAAAGGGAATCCGCCTAAGCGCTTCCCTGTATTAGTATTTATCATTACTCTTTTAGGTCTAGCGGGCTTTGGTTATCTTTTATGGCTGCTGAGCGATACTGACGACACAGTCACTACGCCGGTGGTGGTAGAAAAGCCTAAAAAAGCCGTTATTAAAAAAGATCCAAACGCGCTACCGCCAGCTCCTGAGGAGGAGTGGACCTATCTTGAAGAGCTTGAGAATAAAAAGGTAGAAGTGGATCTGCCCGAAGTATCAGACAAACCTAAGCGTCCTTACCAGATGCAGTGTGGTTCGTTTAGAAAAGAGTCTCAGGCTAATCAACTTAAAGCGATGATCGCCTTCCAAGGATTAGAAGCGCAAGTTCGCAAAGTTAAAGGCACTAGTGGTATTTGGTATAAGGTCGTTCTTGGTCCTTATGACAAGAAACGTGATGCAGAAAGACAACGTCACGTGCTGCAAAACTCTGGTACTAACGGCTGCCAAATTTGGTTCTGGGAAGGTTAACCTCGAAACCTATCCGCTATTCTAAAGCGCTGCTCATGCAGCGCTTTTTTATATCTTTAATAAATGATACCAATTGCATTAAAAGTTTGACCATTCAGCGGGAATTCAAAATGCTGTAGGCAAGTAGTGGGATTTGAGCTAATAGTTATTCTATATCCAAATCCTATAATGAAGCATACAACGTTTTGAAACCCGCACTTCGTGAGCACCTCAGTCTTTCCACTTCTGCTTTGCATTGTCTTAAAAGGGAATGACCATTTCTTTACCAAAGCGCTTTGAAATGAAAAGACTGAGGGGGCTCTGAACTGGTCAAATACTTAATGCAATTGGTATGAGTCTGCAGTAATCATCAGCCCTTAATAAACTACCCATGCCATAGAACACTGTGCTTTTAGTGCGATTGCCAAACCCTACTTCTACTTCACAATAATTCAGGTAAACTGCATTATCTAAACAAAGCAATGACTAAAAGGCTAGTTCATGCGCCACCTCTTACTTACACTAAAATGGGCTTTATTAACAATCATACTAGCCCCGATTGCTTTGTACCTTATCTTATTGCTTATTAATATACGCGACGCGGCGCCTTCTGAGCAGTCGCTGCGTTATCTAGCTCAAATAGCACAAATCGATAGCAGCCTTGCTAAAAGCCACAATGACAATGCTTATATTTTTGCTCTGGGCTTTGACTCCGCTAAAGATAAGTCACCAATAGCTGTTGGACTCCAATCTCTGCATAATCTACAAAATGAAGATGTTTCAAATGTCGATAAAACACAGCAATACGCTCTGCCTAATTTACCACTTGAAAACTGTTTAGCAGAAGATAATTTTGTGGATGCCTGTAGCGCTAATCTCAGGAAAAACACTCATCTTACAACCCTCTTATCTAACAACCGTTGGCGAATCAATCGCTACCAACAGTTACTGAAAATGAGCAGTTGGCATGACAGCCCTTCTTTCACTGCAGATATAAGTGCGATGCCATTTAAAGAGTTGTTGCTGGCACAAAAGCTCTACTTGCTTGATGCTTACCAAAATATCGATAGCACATCAGCACAGTTTATCGCTGATGCCATCGAGCAAGATATGCTTTTTTGGCAAAGGTTATCTTTAAACACCCACATATTGATCAACAAAATGGTCAGTGCTAGTGCAATATCTATCAACATGAAACTGGGTGAAGTCATTTTGGGACAGCAGAGAGTAGAGCAAACTAGCCAAGTGTTGCCAATTAGCTGGACTAAACCATTGACAGCTAATGTATTATCACTAGATAAGGCTAAGTTGGGCGAATGGCGTTATTTCACCAAACTCACCAATACGACTCTAGTCGATGATAGCGCCATAGATACAATGACGAAGGTGGTCACCTCTTTGTTACACCCTTTTATGCATGACCAAGATACCGCTAACCGTTATGCCGCGATTTTAACTAACTCAGGCATACAAACTGACTGCGATACGGGATTATCTATCGACGGTATAACTCGCTATATCTACAACCCGCTTGGAAAATACATCCTCTGTACTGGTATGCCTTCATTTAACGCTCACCAAATGACCCTCGATAAACTAGAGCAACAAAGGGCAGCGCTTATCACTCGGTTAAAGGTGGAGCAGATAAGCAAGACTAACAAAATACCCCCAAGTTAAATCGCCGATGTTATCGATAAATACTTCACGGTCAAAGGCGAGGTTTTTAGCTTGCCATACCACATCAGATAGCTAACCGATTGATATATTCAAAAACAGAACAAGCATAAAAACATTCCTGTACTGGTTTTCATCAACTAGTTTACCAATGAGTTTTCTTCACCACACTGATGAAAGCTTGGCTATTGAAGTTAGTTGGGGTATATAAAATTGAACAACTTCTAAACCCACTTCCTACATCAACTTCGTAACTACCTAATAGAATCTCATTATTATCCTTTCTAAATAAATCCGTGACCGATGAACTTTCTGAATAAAAAACATATGATTCACCTGAATCACAGTTAATTTCAACGCTATATTGCAAGTTTTTATCCTTCACCATATCACCTGAAATATAAATATTATAACTCCCTCTATACTTGTGACTTATTTCAATATTAGCTATCACACCTTTAGTTAACATACCTTTCCAAACAACATTTTTATAATCACTTGGGATATAAGTAACATTTAGCAATGTATATACCATACCGTTTGAGTTGGCCTTAAGATGCCACTCTGAATAATGCTGAAGGGTGATATGACCAAATAGCACAAGGAGTATCATCACTAACACCTTCTTGACTTTCATTACTTATTGTTCCTTGCGTCGTGTACAAGATTAAAATAGAGGTCGAAATCAAAAAGGAACAAATATAAAATTGAGCCCCTCCCACTTTCTTTCCTACTATCTTTTTTTATTATCTACATCAGACCGCTTTTCAATTTTTACCATTCGTTCAAATACCAGAAAAATAATTAGCCATAACCCTAGTCCTAGTATTATTCCTAAACCATCGTGGTATTTAGCTAAATACCATCCGAAGCTTACAGAAAGAACGGTAAAAAGTTTATGAAGTATAATTTTATAATTACTCATGATTTTCACATTTCACTACATATAGATGTTGTTGAAACAGACTCTACAGAACCATTGCCATTATATATCGTATTGACAGTAATATAGCCGTTCCCATCAACTGTTTTATACATTTCTGTAGTTCGGTATTGCCCTAGTGTTACGCCATCGACATAACCTGTTGCCCCAATAAGAGTACCCGTTCCTATACCCAAGGCTTTTGATAATCTTGTTGCAGGAAAAAACCAAGAGCCAACATTAAAAACTATACCGACAGTCGTCATTGCTCGCGCGTTACTGGTGTTAATGTGGTTTACTTCAGTCTGAGTTAATGGTTCTGTCGTAAAAGACTCGACTTGAACTCCTTTCTTTGAGCATGAGCACCTCGCCAAACCCAGAGGGTCAAAGTAACTCAATGGATTGCCTCCCACATAGATATAAGTATTCATCCCTCCCGCCAAACCTATCGGGTCACTCTGCAGATACCTGGCGGTTTTGGCATCGTAATCCCTAAAGCCATTTTGCCAGCTGTCCTTCTCGCTATCATAGTATTAACCCGGTAATCCAAGGTTTAGTCCGCCGACGTGGTCGATAAGCACTTCACGGTCAAAGGCGAGGTTTTTAGCTTGCCATACCACATCAGATAGCTATCAGCTCAAAATATTGAAATAAACAGAACAAGCATAAAAATATGCCTGTCCTATCTTATAACGTGTTTTTATTTAACATCAATACACGGCACTGATTGAAACATAAGCATTATCGAAGTATTCACCCGACTCAGCCCTCTCTAATTTAAATTTAATACGAAAGCTATCACCATCTAAAACTGTATTAATAGGAATAACAAAAAGCACCACGCGTTTTAAAGAGCTTTTAGCCCCCAAACTATCACCAAAGATTCGATAGTGAATAGGAGAGTTTATCTGAGAGCTAATTACAACATCATTTTCACTATTGTAGACCGTGACCTCTCCAGCCAAATTTATATCCTTTAACTCAGTAACAAATTGACCTTCTTTATCAATATTGAAGCCAAATTCATAATAACCAGAACGAGGCACAGAAAATTTTATGTCAATATCACCACCCGGAGCTAAGTGTTGCTCGACCACAGGTGAAAACCTCCCCCTCCCCTCCGTAATTAAATCCAAAACCCTATAAATTTCATGAGGGAAGAATAATACAAAGAAGAGGGTAATCATGGGTATGAAATAAACTTTTTTCATAGTCACTCCAATTTATAATAGTTTTCAAGAACGTTATCGACATAATCTGACAATTATTATCATTTAACCAAAAGGAATAATCTCCGGCTTCAGTCATTGCAACGGCTTTTCTCATTTTTTCATCATCATACCCACCTTGGCATCGACCATAATCCCCCCCCCTATTCTCATTAATAATTAAGCCTCCAGGCCCAAAGCCCACATTCCCACCAACGTCATCCTCAAAAAAGATTTGTTGATGGCCAATTATATTGTTATCCCTATCCGCCCCACTTCCCCTTTCGCCTATCACGAATGGAGTATTATCCAATGCTCTGTAGCACACTTTTGCCAAACCCAGAGGGTCAAAGTAACTCAATGGATTGCCTCCCACATAGATATAAGTATTCATCCCTCCCGCCAAACCTATCGGGTCACTCTGCAGATACCTGGCGGTTTTGGCATCGTAATCCCTAAAGCCATTTTGCCAGCTGTCCTTCTCGCTATCATATTATTGCCCCGGTAATCCAAGGTTTAGACCGCCGACGTGGTCGATAAGCACTTAACGGTCAAAGGCGAGGTTTTTAGCTTGCCATACCACATCAGATAGCTATCCGATTGATATATTCAAAAACAGAACAAACATAAAAATATGCCTGTCCTATCTTATAATCAAGTAGCTTATTATGTTTGTGGAAACGATACACACTGCTGTATGAGCAAGCTGATTTGAGGCGTTGATAAACGTTTGGCAACTTATAAGAGGGTCATGCCGTTGGCTAATATCGAACTTTTACAGTCAGCTCCATTTTCAATTAAAAAGCGTACACTCTCAGCTTCCTTAGCTATCACTGCTACCATTAGGGCATCATATTGACTAGTAGCCATTTTTACATTGATATTAGCGCCCTCAGCCAACAGGATAGTCATTATATCTAAATTGCCACATTCAGCAGCAGCCATCAGCAAACTCATACCCGAAGCGGTTTGATAATTAGCATCATCAAACTGTGCAACTACCTTTGTAGCCATTTCAGGTCTTGTTGCTAACGTAGCGTAATAAGCGTTAAACAGTTCCTCTTTATCACTAAGCTGATTAATGTAGTCCAAATCGTTCAATACGACCGCCAGCTCACCTTTACTTGCGGCAAATATCTTTTGTTGCGGCCCTAAACCATACAAATACTCTTGGGCAACCATAATATCTTGTTCAGACATGAATTGTTTAGAGCTCAAGCAAGACTGCTTAACAATTTCTGTAGCAGCTTTTGCTGGGTATGCACTAGCAAAAAGTAACAATATGCTGATCATATATTTCATAATCATTTACCCCCAATCGAAATTGCAAAATTAGAAAACACAGTTGCATCACTGTCACCGGAAGAAGCATAACTGTTCCAGTCTATATTTTTATTAGCCACTTCACTCCCTGACCTTTATAAAGCTCATAAGCTTAATTAAAACCAACCAAACAATAATTGCAGCAACAATAAAAAATCATTTCCTAAAGTAAACACCTTAAAACCGACCCAAAAACTCGCTATATTAACAAGAGCTGTCAAAATATTAAAATATCTTCTCTTCATATTATTCTTCCCAAAAAAAAATAAAAGCCAGCCATTGTTAATCAACATTAATATGGGTGGCTATGTATTTGTTAATGTATTTTTTATTTAATTAAACATCTATCAAGTAACAAACTTACCTCTTTATTGCCTTGGTTTTTCGCTAAATCGAACACACTTTTACCATTTACCAATGTTGCTCTATGGCAAGCCGCCCCATTAGCTAATAGGTGCCTGACCATTACAGTATTACGATTCATTACAGCTTGGTTTAAAGGGTTAATACCCGAGGTGGCAATTCCTTGATTAATATCAGCACCTAAACTCAATAATTTAGTTACGGCTTGAGTTTGTCCACAATCTGCTGCCACCATAAGCAGTGTTGGCTTTCCTTCCCCCTGCTTGTTGATATCACTATCTTCCAGTAAAGCCAACAAGTCATTAAATAAGGATAAATCACTCGACAAAGTAACCTCTAGTGCTTCAGCTAGTACCTCAAAGCTTCTATGCTTTTTAATATAATCTAAATCTCCTATTGAGACAGCAAGTGTGACTTTACTAGGTATTACCGGAGCACCATCATTATTAGCAAGTTGTTTTTTTACTTCGATAATCTCGCTTCCGGTAAAATTATGCTTTAGGTTTGAACATGAAAAGTGATTACTTTTCGCCAGTGCCATTGGTGTAAAAAAGAGCAAAACCAAGAGTGTTCTCATTTTATTTCTCCTTCAGTTGACTACTGATAAAATTATTCATGATAACTTCAGCTGAATCATTGCCACTATTATAAAGGTTCCAATTAACCTGCAAAACAGGCCAATTAATGACTCTTGCGACATAACTACTTGGTATATGATACTTCCCTTCAGTACTTAAAAAAAAGTTAATATCCCTTAACCCATCATTTATAGCCGCTTCTAATAAAGTAGCTGATGCGCCTCCCAAGTCATAACCATTGCTAATAGCACCAATTACACCAGCTTGCGTTTTGTACGCTTCTATTAGTTGAGCTGCAAGCTTTAAATATTGTTGCTGTTCTGCATCGAAACTATAAAGTTTACAACCTGAAGAAGAACCTTCCTGCCCACCGGGCCGCCCTTGATCACGAGGACCATTTCCTTCAGGCCTTAAACCTGTTTCATCAAACCAGATCAGCGACGAGTTGAGTGCATAACGGTATAAATTGTTACCACCCGCCAAACCTATCGGGTCACTCTGCAGATATCTGGCGGTTTTGGCATCGTAATCCCTAAAGCCATTTTGCCAGCTGTCCTTCTCGCTATCATAGTATTGACCCGGTAGCCCAAGGTTTAGCCCGCCGACGTGGTCGATAAGCACTTCACGGTCAAAGGCGAGGTTTTTAGCTTGCCAGACAACTTCACCGTATTTGTCGGTTACCACTTCTGGTCGGCCCAAGTGATCATTACTGAGGTAATAAACTTCATTGCCAGCATCCGTTAAATTGACAAGCGCCAATAACTGACCATTTTGATAGACGTATTCACGATTGACGCTGCCATTAAGTGCTTCGGCAATTAATCGTCCTTGTTGATCATACAGGTAATGAATACGACTGCCATCGGCTAATTGCTTAGCGCTGGCCTTTGGCGTTATAGCTATAGTGAGTTGTTTGACCGTTTTTACTGTGGCTTAACATTCGGTTAAGGCGGCCATATTGGTAGCTAGCAGCACCTTCAGCCGTTTGCTCGCTGATGATATTACCATTGGCATCATAATCAAACTGCCGTTGCTGCGCACCAGTGATAGCCAACAAGCGGTTTGAATCAAATGCACTGCGGTACCAGTCGCTATCGGTTTGCGTGGTGAGGCTTAAGCGATTGCCAATAGCATCATAGCTAATATCTTGCCAACCATCACTATTGTCGATACTGGTAATTTGACCCAGTGCGTCGTAAGCAAAGGATTGGTTAAAATGTTGTGCGTGGTTAAACCAAGCACTGATATTACCGACTTCATCGTACTGATATTGCAGATGCTGTACATTGCTAGTCACTATCTGGCTAACCTGCCGCTGCTGAGTATACTCAATGCCATGTTTTAAGTGGTTGGCGCTAGTCCATGCTTTTACCGGACCAAATGCAAGGTAGTCAAAGTCCCAGCCAAGTGCTTGGTCGTTATAATTAATATAACTCAAGCGGTTGTTGCGGTTGTACCAGCTTTTAACTCGTTGCCCGCTGGGCATATAACGCTCGGTAATATTGCCATTTAGGTCATACTGCCATTGCTGCACATACTCATTTCCATCTATGCGGCTTCGCAGTTCAAATAGCTGACCAGACGGTTGATAGCTGTAACGGCTATGGTTGTTATCATCTTGTTGTGTTTGGCACAGCTTGCCGATGCCATAGTTACAACTGTCGTATACATAACTGAAAACAGCTTGAAAGTTTTCTGATACCTCACTGAGGCGGTTGAGGGGATCATATTTGTATTGACGCACGATACCGTTAGCAGTTGTTTCACTGATCATTAACCCGGCAAGATACTGGTATTGATTTGTGCCACCATCAGGGCTGACTTGCGCCACTTTTTCGCCAAAGCCATTGTACTGATATTCAGTGACATTGCCTCTCGCATCGGTCACAGTGCTTAATTGCCCCTGGGCGTTATAAGCGAAAGTACTGCTATGGCCCAATGCGTTAGTTTGCGCTATTTTGCGGTTGAATTGATCATAGCTAAAATGGATTTGGTTACCGCTAGCATCAGTGGTGGATAGCAGGTTGCCTTGTACATCGTATTCATTACGGCTATTTAGGCTGCCCGATTCACGACTTTCAACCACTCTGCTTAAGCTGTCGAATACACGCTGTTGCCTGTAATCATCAACTTGCTCAGTGATTTGAGTTGCGTTTAACAGGCAGGCGGCACTGCTTAAGCAGGTCTCAATTTGCCAAGCATGACTCTCGCCTGTAATGCTGCTTTCTAGCGCATTACCTGCCGCGTCCAGTAGCCAGCGTTTAGTTTGCCCCTGCGCATCACTCTCGCTAATTTTTCGATAGGCCGCATCGTACTCATATTGGTAACTGTCACCCTTAGGTCTCGTCGTTTTAATCAGCTGGCCCATGGCATTATACTGATATCGGGTAATGGCAGGCGTTGCGGTTAGCAAACGGCTTTCAAGCATACGACCGCGAGCATCATAGTCAAACTCGGTTGTCACGCCGTTGATATTGACTTTGTAGCCTGGGTTACCCATTTGATCGTAGTCACCATACTGTACCTGATGACCTAATGCGTTAGTTTGGCTAAGGGTGTTACCTTGTAGATCAAACCGAGTCACAGTGATATCGCTAACGTCATCACGTGGGCCATCTATCGTCAGTTTGGCGAGCATACGATTGTCGTGATACGCATAGTCATAGCGCCATTGACGCTGCTCGCCAGTTAGTCTATCGGTTTGCAGCTTTAGCGTTAAATCGCCGTTATTAGCATAGCTAAACTCGGTGATGCTTCCAGCTGTGGTGACTTTTGCAGGCTTGTCTAATGTTGCATGCCACTCAGTTTGCTTACTGATGGTAGAAGCACTGCCAGCGCCAAGCACGCTTTCGGTGATCAATCCACGTTCGTTATAAGCGGTGGTAGTGACGAACCCATTCCAGTCGGTTTGACTGGTTTGGCGGCCGTAATCATCATACTCATAGCCTTGGTTGGCGCTGCTGCAATAATTACCGGCGTGGCCGGTGATTTCAGTCGCCACTTTTTGACCGTTAATTTCAGTAAACTGATAAGTGGTTTGCTTACCTAACGCATTGGTGACTGTGGTTTTTAAATCGCCAAGGTAAGCAAATTCAGTGCGCTCAGCGCCATCGGCATGCTCACTGCTAATCGCTCTGCCTTGCTCATCATACTGCCAGCTAGCATAGTTTTTATCGTTGATATCTATGGCGGTTAATGCACTTGGGTGACGTTGGTCTTCATAAAAGTAGCGCTTGTGATTACCGCCGGGGAAGCTCACTTGGCTCAATAAACCGTTGTGGCTATAGTCATAGGTGTATGCTGCGCCATTGGCGTCTGTTACCTGCGATAAAAGGCCTGAATCATGGTAACTAAATTGAATTGAGCGATGAGTTGTGCTCACCACCTCAGCTAACCTGCCATGCTGATACAGAAGGTTAATCGCTTCATTATCATTACTCATGGCGATCAATTGGCCTTTGGCGTTAAAATTAAACGTTACTTCGCCTTGCTTAAATACCCAGTCACCGCTCTCAGTGGTTAACAAATCCGCCAACTTACCATTACTATCAAGCCAATACTGAGTGCCAGCGACGGGGTAAAAATATTGCTGGCGGCCGTCAGGCGTTGAAATAGTTAAGCCTTGCTTTACACCGATTTCGTTAGCCTGTACTGCCAACTGATAATCGTAGCTGGTGCGCCAAATCTTACCTAAACTCCCTTCATGGCGACTGCGCTGAAAGTAAAGGCGGCCAAAACCGAGTAGGCTATTGGCAACAGTAAAATCGTGTTCAACTTGATATTTGGTGCCAGTGGCAATGAGGACGGGGTTACCCGCACAATTTTGTTCAGTGTTTTCTTGTTTGTCTTCCTTTTCTCTTTCACGCTCAGAAGGCCCTCCTGACCCAGGGCCTGTAGGCCCTTGGTGACCAACACCGGGGTTATCACCACCACCGCAATTGCCCCACAGCTCACCGTGTTCCAGCATACCTTTTGAGGGGCTTTATAACCATTCGCATTGGTATACCCAGTTCGACATGAACCGCCTACACTAGGACACGCTCCATAAGCCTGTGACATAGCTCCAAAAAAGAGCACGCCTAAAAGGCTGCTGTTAAAAATCCATTTCATTCACTAATACTCCGACTTTAAAAATATGCACTGAAACCCAACTTTGGATACTTTATACAATTTAAAGGCGTTCAAAAATAGGTCAAAAGAATGGAGTATTTGCCTTTTTCAGCGCCTTCTATTGGCGCTCTTAGTAAACTGCGACTTACTTAAGAAACGTTATCCCACTTTTCTGTTTGGGTGCTTCATGTTACTAAGGCGTTAATCGCCAGAACGCTGTAATCCTGAATAGTTATATAGTTTGCACTTTTAGCTAGCTGAAGCGTATACATGTTCTGCAATCCAAGCTTCCCCCTTGATATTTATTCATCCATCCCCATATCGGTTATATCGTCAACCAGCAGGCACCTTGTCGCTGGCTAGAGAAGAGGATTTATCGTGACCACTATCGTATCAGTACGCCGTAATAACCAAGTTGTTATCGCCGGTGATGGCCAAGTTTCTCTCGGTAATACCGTGATGAAAGGCAATGCTAGAAAAGTTCGTCGTCTATACCACAATAAGGTATTGGCAGGCTTTGCTGGCGGTACAGCAGATGCATTTACTCTATTCGAGCGTTTCGAAGCCAAACTCGAAATGCATCAAGGTCATTTAATGCGCGCTGCGGTTGAAATGGCGAAAGATTGGCGCTCAGACAAAGTGTTGCGCAAGCTAGAAGCACTATTGGCTGTAGCTGATGGTGAAGCTTCACTAATCATCACCGGTAACGGCGATGTGGTTCAGCCTGAAAATGACTTAATCGCTATCGGTTCTGGCGGCAACTTTGCCCAGTCAGCAGCTACGGCTCTGCTAGAGAACACCGAGCTTAGCGCGCTTGAAATCGCTGAAAAATCACTGACAATTGCAGGTGACATTTGCGTGTTCACCAACCAATTTAAGACCATCGAAGAATTAAAGTACTAAGCGAACTTTCGTTTAGCACTAAACACTGATGCTTAAGCATGAGGAAAGAATATGTCTGAAATGACACCCCGCGAGATTGTGCATGAACTTGATAGCCATATTATTGGGCAGCAAAAAGCCAAACGCTCTGTCGCTATCGCGCTGCGTAACCGCTGGCGCCGTATGCAGCTCGCTGCCGATCTTCGTCAAGAAGTGACTCCAAAAAACATTCTAATGATTGGCCCAACCGGTGTAGGTAAAACTGAAATCGCTCGCCGTTTAGCTCGCCTAGCCAAAGCGCCTTTCATTAAAGTCGAAGCGACAAAATTTACTGAAGTCGGCTATGTGGGTAAAGAAGTTGAACAGATCATTCGCGATCTAACCGATTCAGCGATTAAGCTGACTCGTGAAGAGCAGATGGCTAAATGTAAGTTTAGAGCCGAAGAAGCCGCTGAAGAGCGTATTCTAGATGCGCTACTGCCTAAGCCAAAGGAAGACTGGGACAATGAAAAGCCAAGCGATAACGCAACACGTCAGGTGTTCCGTAAAAAACTACGTGAGGGCCAGTTAGACGACAAAGAGATTGAAATCGACATTGCTGCACCGCAAGCAGGTATCGAGATCATGTCACCTCCAGGCATGGAAGAGATGACTAATCAGCTACAAAGCATGTTCCAGAATATGGGGCCAGGTGCAAGTAAGCGTCGTAAGATGCCGATTAAAGAAGCTCACAAGTTATTAATCGAAGAGGAAGCTGCCAAGCTAGTCAATGCTGACGATCTAAAAGAGCAAGCTATTGAATTAGTTGAGCAGCATGGCATCGTTTTCTTAGACGAAATTGATAAAATTTGTAAGCGCGGCGAATCTTCAGGCCCAGATGTTTCCCGTGAAGGTGTGCAGCGCGATCTACTGCCTCTCGTTGAAGGTTGTACGGTTAACACTAAACACGGCATGGTTAAAACTGACCATATCTTGTTTATCGCATCTGGTGCATTCCAGATGTCTAAACCCTCTGACTTAATTCCTGAGCTACAAGGCCGCTTACCAATTCGCGTTGAACTTGAAGCGTTATCAGCAGATGATTTTAAGCGTATTTTGACAGAACCTCATGCATCACTGACTGAGCAATATGTTGCGCTAATGGGCACTGAGGGCGTTGAGGTTGAGTTTAAAGATTCGGGCATTGACGCAATTGCAGAAGCGGCTTGGCAAGTGAATGAGCGCACTGAAAATATCGGTGCTCGTCGCCTGCATACTGTGATGGAGCGCTTGATGGAAGAGCTTTCTTATGAAGCATCTGACAAATCAGGTTCTGTTACCGTTGTCGATGCTGATTATGTGAAAGCACATTTGGATAACTTGGTTCAAGACGAAGATCTGAGCCGCTTTATTCTATAGTGTTATGACTTGCAAATGCTCAATGAGTGATGGCGGTTAAGGACTTTTAGGTGCTTAACCGCTATTCTGTTTTTAGACCCTATTACTTACTGGCAAACTTATGACCCAAGACAATAGCCCCAATGTTGAATCCTTAAAGTTGAAGCGTAAATCACGCCAGTTAGAGATGCAGTTTGATAATGGTGAAACCTATCAACTTAGCTGCGAAATGCTGAGAGTCTACTCACCATCAGCAGAAGTGCATGGCCACGGTAATCCGGTGCTAGTTACTCACAAAAAGAACGTTAATATCTCCGCTATTGAGCCTGTAGGTAACTACGCAGTTAAAATCACCTTCGATGATGGTCACGATACCGGACTGTTCTCGTGGAAGGTGCTGTATGACTTAGCCACCCATCAAGTAGATCTGTGGGAAAAATACCTCGCTCGCCTGCGCGCTGAAAAAGCCAGTCGTGAGCCGCTTATCGATATGGCGGTTAAATACCATAAGTAGTTATTTGGCTAAGTCACGCTCTACATAGTGACAATTTTACTTCACAAAAAGGCGCCGTTTGGCGCCTTTTTTGTGATCGAACGGCTGATATCGTGTATTAATCAGCCTATGCGGACTTATGTCCTCTACGGATCACAATCTGGCTATTACTATCGGTTGTAATCAAAAAAGAGGATTACTCATGACTGCACATATCGATGGTAAAGCCGGTGATTTTGCCGAGACAATGATCATGCCTGGCGACCCACTGCGCGCTAAATATATTGCCGAAAACTTTCTAGATGACGCGGTAGAAGTAACCAATATCCGCAACATGTTTGGCTATACTGGTTTTTATAAAGGCCAACGTATTTCAGTAATGGGACACGGTATGGGCATCCCCTCTATGGTGTTGTACGCCCACGAATTGGTCACTGATTTTAACGTGAAGCGCATCATTCGAGTTGGCAGCCTTGGGGCTACACAGCAAGATGTCAAAATTAATGATGTTATTCTAGCACAAGCCGCTGGCACGGATTCGCCAACCAATGCTAAGCGCAGCAGCGGTTACCAAATGGCGACATCTGCTACATTTGATCTACTACACAAAGCCTACACAATCGCCGAGCAAAAGCAGATCAATGTCAAAGTCGGTAACGTATTCAGTGGCGACATGTACTACGACCCCGATGAAGATATGATCCCTGCGCTAGAGCGCTTTGGCGTATTGGGTGTTGATATGGAGGTTGCTGGACTATATGGCCTAGCCCACCACCTAGGGTTCGAGTCGTTAGCGATTCTAACGGTATCTGACCACTGCTTAACTGGCGAAGAGACCAGTGCAGAGGCCCGTCAGTTAACCTTTAATCAGATGATTGAGCTGGCATTAGAAACAGCCTGTCAGTAACAGTTTTAAGCCGTATGATACTCCTTGTCATGCGGCTTAACTTTATCACGATGAATATTTGATACAGCAAATTAGATCTAGGAACAGATGATGAAAAATAAAATATCCTTAACATTGCTCAGTTTTTTAGCCAATTTTGTCATGGCAGGCTTTGCAACCCAATTTGGTATGTTAATTGAACCAATTGCAGAGAAGTTTTCTGCCAACGTTAATGAAGTCGCTTCTATCTTCTCGCTACTCAACGGCGGTGCACTAGCGGGCACCATTGCTGCCTTTTTCTTGATTGAAAAAATCGGTGTAAAACGCATAACCCTTATAAGCTATTTCAGTATTGCACTCAGTGCTGCAGCGCTGCATTTCACCAGCTCACTTTCTGTGGTGATGATCGCCATGACCGTTATTGGCCTTTGTGGTGGCGTTGGTCTATGTATCGCTGGCACGATTGTGGTATCTGTTTGGAAAGACAAAATTCAAAGCACCATGCTAGTGGTACAAGACGCTACCTTTAACGTTGCGGGAGTGGTTTTCCCACTTATCACGACCTACGCATTAAGCAATGCGCTTTCTTGGAGCTACAGCTATTTAGCCGTGGGTATTGTAGCACTGGCGACTGCCGCAATTGCACTTGCGACTAACTTCTCACTGGTTGAAAGCCAAACATCAAGCGACACAGGCAAAGATGAGTCTGAGTGGAACCTTGGCATCATTAGCGGTGGCCTAGGCTTGTTTCTGGGTATGCTAGCGCTATACACCTTCCTCACTTGGGCGCCGATGTTCGTCAAAGAGAAATTTAATATTCCCTTCGAAGAAGCGGGAAACATTATTACTCAATACTGGTCAGCGGCACTTATTGGCGCACTCGTATCAACAGTGATTGTATCAAGAGTGAAGATCCAGCACTTTATCACCGGCATGATTTCACTGGCGCTGATTATCACCGCCATGATCGTGACGACTGAGAACTTAGCTTGGATTGGCTACCTAACCTACGGTTACGGTTTTGCCTGTGCCGCACTTTACAACGCCTTTATCGCTTACGGTGTGTCATTTGTTAAAACTGCCAGCAGCCGCAATGTCTCTTACATCCTGATAAGTGGTAGTGCTGGTGCAATGTTCAGCCCAGCGATTAGCTCAATGTTTGAAAGCATCATTGGCCTACAAACAGTAATGTACGCCATCCCTGTTATCTACGGGCTAATTATCGCGATGTTGCTTATCTCTAACAAACAAAAAGCGGCGATGTCGACTCAAGCAGCTTAAGCTCTGATAAAAGATAATCCCCAAGTTTATGCTTGGGGATTATTCTATAAAAGCCTTCAACCCTTCTAGATCGCAAATAACCAAGCCCTCTTTATCACGCTTAATCAACTGTAAGTCTTCCAGTTTTTTAACCGCTCGGCGATATACCCTATCGGTTGTCGCAAAACGCTCAGCCTCTAAGTAGCACTTTGTAAAACCTTCAACTGGCTGATCTTTTAAATACTGATGATAGAGATCGTAAGCGATATTGTAAGCGATGGGGTAAAGCATTCTTCGGGTAAAAATATCAACGGTATCTTGATAATCAATTGCAATTGCACTGGCAAAAAATAGCGCAAACTGCGGTGTTTTCAGTAGGGCTTGCTGTAGTTTCTCACCATTGATAACCGTCAACTCTAATGGCTCTTCAGCAACAATATCCAGCTGGCACAAGTAGTCGGTAAAAAACTCCATCTCACCAAAAAGCTGTGAATCACAGGTCATAGTACCAAGTTGAAAGCTGCGACCGTTTCTGGCGGTGTAGCCCATAGAGATCCGCCCATGGGGCACCAAGTACAAGTCGTTCACCTGCTGCCCCTGCTGCATTAGCTTAAATTGAGCGGGAACAGTTTTTGTTTCGGTAATACACTCGCGCATGATCTGCTCGATGGCATCATGTTCTTGTTGCCATAACGCGTGAAAGCGTCCTTTTTCAAGTGGTTTTAGCTGCATAATATTATCGGTCGAAATAGTCGTTTGGCGAAAGACTTAACCAGTATACTCAAGTCACTTGCCAATATCCCTTTTTAAAGTTACTGCTTAACCACTCTTTTTTTGCCAACCTAATGGTAAATTAACTTGTGACCAAAGTGACTGGCATAAAGCCTCTGGATCACGCCAGTCACCTTTAAGTATCCAGCTCACTAGCGCATCCCCAACCTCAGGATAACTAATAGGTTCTGGCATAGGCGCTTTTAACCACCGGCGTAACGCTTGGGGCTCAAGACTCGACTTCATGCACTCTGCAGCGCCAAGTAGCTCAAGCGCCGCAACATTGGATAACTGTTCAAACTGGCCAAGCAAAGGTTTTATCAGTAACTTCTTCCCTAATGTCAGCGCCTCACTCGCCAGCTCAAAACCAGCATTACCAATCACGCCGCCGCAACTGGCCATCGCGGCTTTAAACCCCTCTCTATCGAAGCCGTGCCACTTTATATGAGCAGGTAAAATTTGTGGACTTCGACCAGCGTGATAAACCAAGAATGTGCACTCTGAAAATGGCCTTAGAAAGTCAACAATCGATTGCGGCGACTCAAAAGGTAGGTATACCAACACTTGGGATGACAAAACCCTATCAATTTTATCTACCTCAACAAAAGGCGGCAAAATAGGAAAACCAAAGTGATGCCAATGGCAGCCCAGTGCAATATCAACCGGAGCAAAGTAGTTCAGCATTGTTTCGTTAAACCAGCTATCACCCGCTTTGGGAACTGCAAAATTTAACGCGGCTTGATGACTTATTCCTATCGATAGTATTCCTTGATTCTTGGCTGCCCAAGCTGACACCGGCTCATAATCATTCAGAACCAAGTCATAAGCGCTTAAATCGAGGTTTTTCACATCCTTAATAAACCCAAGCCATGCATTCATTTTAGCAGTCTGTGCCACATTGACTCGACCATTATGAGTCGCGAATGTCAGCCCAGATTGCACTCGGTATTGACCAAAACATTGCATATCAAAAAACTGCTCTGCAGAGCGGCCTGAAAAGAAAAAGTCGACATCGACGCCCTGTTTTTGCATCGCTTTGGCCATCACTCTAGCGCGGCTTAAGTGGCCATTGCCCGTACCTTGTACTCCATAAAGGATTTTCAATGCTCTCTCCTAAAATAGCTGCTGACTCAATGCTACAGAAAACACACCGAGTGCCGCTCCAGCGATAATGTCTAGTGGGTAGTGAACCCCGAGGATGACCCGCGATAAACCAATACCAATTGCCCATAGGGTTGCCACATAGAACAGTGGTGGATAGAGCAGATAGATACTGCTCGCCATCACAAATGCAGCCGCAGTATGGCCAGATGGCAAACTGAATTTATCCGCTGGTTCAAAACGCGCAACACCGTCAGCTAAAGCATGGCAAGGTCGTTGTCTGCGTATGAGGTTTTTAAGAATAAAGTACAGCGGCAGTTCAACCAAGTAGGCTGCTAGCAGCATGTTAAGCAAAGACTCGCCATTGCTGTCTAACAATAAAAATAGTAGCGCAACATAGAGATAAACCGGACCGTTCCCCGAAGAGGATAACGATAATGCTAATGGCTGTAGGCCATTATCTTGCCCAAGGCGTACAACAAACTGATAGCCGTTTTTGTCTAACCTAGAAATTGAGGCGAACATTACAAGCTCCCAAAACATTGTTTGATAGCAAGCTATGAAATGTCCGTGACGCCTAAGTGACAAAGAGTCTAAAGTTTTATGACATAGAGAAATTATACCGTTCGGTATATACCCATCCCACTTGAATATGCTCGTTTCAGAGGTGTTGTGCTAGTTCAATTTTAGGCGCGTTAACGTAGAAATGGTTATTCCCTTTTAAGTGAGTGCAACAACGAAGTGGGCTGGCACAACCCCTTCTTCGATGGGCGTTTCTTATATAAAAAGCATGGGTTTTACTCTGTGTTATTGATTTTACCAAGGCAGCGACCATTAGCTGCAATCAATGCCTCGCCTACATGGGTGTAGGTGCTTAGGTTCAGCATGGTGCAATGAACCTGTGACTAAAGCCCATTAAACTCCCACTGAATCCTGCAATTTCAGGTCGGATGGGTATAAAGGTTTGGTCGCTCAGTGAGAGTTCAGCGGTTTTGTTGCTCTACATTCAAGCTCATTAACGCAGCATTAGAGCTGCTAAAACTCGCCTGAAAAGAGTATTTTTAGCTTTCTACTTCGGGGTTGGATAAATGCAAAAGGAAACAACTATTAAGGCAATTATACCAATTGCATTAAGTATTTGACCATTTCAGAGCCCCTCAGCCTTTTCAATTCAAAGCGCATTGGTAAAGAAATGGTTATTCCCTTTTAAGCCAATGCAAAGCAGAAGTGGAAAGACTGAAGGGCTCACGTAGTGCGGGTTTCAAAAACGCTGTATGCTTCGCTATGGGATTTGGATATAGAATAACTATTAGCTCAAATTCCACTACTTGCCTACAACGTTTTGAATTCCCGCTGAATGGTCAAACTTTTAATGCAATTGGTATTATTCACCTTGAATTACACTCTGAGTAGAGCAGCTACTTATAACGATTGGTATAAACAGCGGGATTTAACAAAGAGGAGTCAATCTGCTAGCCCAATCATCGAAAGACAATCAGGCTAGTATAATTTTAAACGAGTTTAATCAGCAGCAAGTTCAGCATTGTTACGATTGCGGTAGATCTTTAGTAGGTGGTAGATATTAATACACGCCACGAAAGCGTTCATACCTGCTACAGGCCAAGCCTCAATTGATGCACCGTAAATGACGAACAGTGAACAACCAGTAAAGTTTAAACATCTCAACCAGATGATGTCTTTCATCATAAGTGAAATTGCGACCATCACTGACGCAGCGTAACCAATGATTTCAATAGTATTAATAGCTTCCATAAGGCACCTTTTAGGCCCTCTGCCTTCCTTAAGCTAACTGGGGGATCCGTGCCCCTAAAGCGACTCAAAATTAAGTTAAGTTAATATATCTGCATGCATGCTAACAAAATTGAACCAAATTGGTAATAAAAAAACGTTATATAATGACCTGAGTCATGTTTTTGCTGTTTTAGTAATCTAGCTGTTGAAATATTACCACAACTCACTCAAACGTTGCCTTTATAGACAATTGCGTGATTGATAACACTTTTCTTTTCAAGAATCCCTTATATACTGGTTTAAATTACTTATTTGCTCAGATTGATGAGCTACGCCTATCCAGCAGGAGCGTTCTTATGGAATACAACACCTCAGAACTTTGTGACACTT
This sequence comes from Shewanella piezotolerans WP3, assembly GCF_000014885.1. Classification (NCBI taxonomy): domain Bacteria; kingdom Pseudomonadati; phylum Pseudomonadota; class Gammaproteobacteria; order Alteromonadales; family Shewanellaceae; genus Shewanella; species Shewanella piezotolerans. The sequence continues at coordinate 474,980 of NC_011566.1, read as the reverse complement.
ATATCGATGTCGTTGATGTTGTCGAACCCATGTTCAGTAATTACGGTGGTTGTAACTCTTTTGGTGGCTCTATCAGCACCATCAAATGTTTCGAAGATAATGGCCTGATCATTGATGCTCTTCAAGAAGATGGCGAAGGTAAAGTACTACTGGTTGATGGTGGTGGTTCATTACGTCGTGCTCTGCTCGATTCTTCAATCGCTCAAGTTGCAGTCGATAATAACTGGGAAGGAATCATCATCTACGGCTCTGTTCGCGATGTTGATGCATTAGAAGATTTAGATATTGGCGTGCAAGCTTTAGCATCGATTCCAGTTGGTGCCGATGGCAATGCAGTTGGCGAGCCTGAAATCCCAGTCAACTTTGGCGGTGTGACCTTCTTGCCAGGTGACCATGTTTATGCCGATAACACTGGTATTATTTTGTCTCCAGAGCCGCTTGATATTGACTAGCGATGAGTTGTAAAGAGTGCAGCTCTTTTCAATTCGACCAGTTAAGCCAGCCTAATCCGCTGGCTTTTTTAATGGCTGCAGTTGCCGCAACAAGGCCTATTGATAACGCGGAACCAGCGATTCAGTATACATTTTGGCAAAGAACAACGATTGGTATTACACTACCGTCCATCTCGCTTTAAACCATAAGAATAATAAAATGCAGTATTTATCCCCTTTCACAAGCGCTAAGTTAGCCGACTTACTGAGCCCAAGAGATGGTGAAACTAAACTAGGTCAACGTTTGCGCATTCCAGTCAGTAACGCACTTACTGCGGAGCTAACCCAAGCTAAAACAGCAGGTTGCCGTTTCGCGATCATTGGTATTGGTGAAGACATCGGCCCTCGTGCCAATTTAGGTCGCGGCGGCTCCACCGATGCTTTTGACAGCGCCATACAGCAGTTTATCAACATGCAATCTAACCGTTTCTTAGAGGGCTGTGAGTGTTTACTGTTAGGGCAGATAGAAACCACTGACTTACAACTGCCAGATGGTAGCAACGCTGAGCAACTTCGCCAGAATGTGGAACAGTTAGACAAACGCGTCATCGCAGTATTATCACAAGTTATGCAAGCCGGACTTGAGCCCATTGTGATTGGTGGCGGCCATAACAATGCTTATGGATTACTCATGGCGGCGAAAGCCAGTCATAAACGCCCTATTGCTGCGGTGAACCTTGATCCACATTCAGACTTTAGACCAAGAGAAGGTCGTCATAGTGGTAATGGATTTAGCTACGCTGCTGCGTCTGGTGCCCTAGGGCTTTATCATGTGCTAGGTCTTCACGAACTCAAAAATAGTGAAGCGACTTTAGAGCAACTTAAAGCTTTTGGTGGTGATTGGCACACTTTTCAGCAGATCTGGGTGAGACGAGAACTCGCTTTAGATACCGCACTAAAATCCATCACTAAAGAGCTTAACAACAGCCAGTTACCCGTAGCCATAGAGCTCGATTTAGATGCTATCACCAATATGCCGAGCAGCGCCTCAACAGCAGCAGGAGTGCCGCTGCTCGACGCCTTGTTCTATGTTAGTTATGTCGCAAAACACTGCCCTTGTGCATACCTACATTTAGCAGAAGCAGCACCGAGTTGCCACGTCGCTGGTGTTGAGGCAGGCTACCGCGAAACAGGGCAAAGTATCAGCGAGTTGATCTATAGCTATATCCACGGACGTATTAATGCTCTTTAGCGAGCAATTAAAGTACTTAACCAGCAGATACTCGCTGCAATCGGTATAATAACGATTCAACATTCGTCGTGATTATGGTGTAATGCGCAGTCAATTTTACGATTGCCTGCATCTTTGCATATTTTCGCTAGATCCACTGGCTGATTGATAGATCCATCACATAGTGATAGATGAAAGATTCAGCAATTCGGCTTGATGACTTACAATCGCCATAATTCAACAGTTAACGTATAGGAATAGATAGATGTCAGAGGAAACTCCAAAGAGCACTCACTTCGGTTACAAGACAGTTGAAGCTGAGCAAAAGGCCGATATGGTCGCTGGCGTATTCCATTCTGTTGCCGCTAAATACGACATCATGAATGATGTGATGTCTTTTGGTATCCACCGTATGTGGAAACGTTTCACCATCGAAAGTGCTGGTGCACGTCCAGGTATGAAGGTGCTTGATTTAGCAGGTGGCACAGGCGATCTGACAGCCAAATTTTCTCACATTGTTGGTGAAAAAGGTCAAGTCACCTTAGCGGATATCAATGATTCAATGCTGAAGGTCGGCCGCGAGAAGCTGCGTGATAAAGGTATTGTTGGCAACGTGAACTATGTGCAAGCAAATGCTGAAGCACTGCCATTCCCAGACAACCACTTTGATATCATCACTATCGCGTTTGGTCTTCGTAATGTGACTGACAAAGATGCAGCGATTGCGTCTATGTTGAGAGTGTTAAAGCCTGGTGGAAAATTACTTATCCTTGAGTTCTCTAAGCCGAAGCATGACATAATGCGTAAAGTTTATGATCTATATAGCTTTAAAGTGATGCCAAAAATGGGCGCACTGATAACTCAAGATGCAGATAGTTACGAATACCTTGCTGAATCAATCCGCATGCACCCTGACCAAGAGACTCTTAAGCAGATGATGGTCGATGCTGGATTTGAACAGGTAAACTATACCAACATGACTGACGGTATCGTGGCGTTGCATAAAGGTTACAAATTCTGATTGGACTCACTATGTCTCGAGACATGTCTCTACTCACTTGCGCGGCGATTGAGGTTGGCTTAAATAAGCTAATCGCTCAATCGCCTGAAGACTACAGCTCACTGCGCAGTCTTAACGGCAAGGTACTTTGCATTCAACTGACTCAACTAAGTTGGCCACTTTACCTACTTTTTGCTAAGCAGATCCAAGTCTTTAGTCAATATGAAGGTGATGTAACCACCAAAGTAAATGCTGATATCACGACGCTATATCAACTGACTGAAGGGGCAAACCTCACTGAGCTTATTAAGCAAGACAAGCTCAGCCTTGAAGGTGATCTGAGTTTACTGCAGTCCTTTAGCCACTATATGCAAAGTGTCGAGCTAGACCTAGCAGAACCGCTTTCTCAATATATAGGTGATGCTCCAACCCACTTTGTTAGCCAGGGCTTAAAGCAGGCTAAACATGATATCTGCCAAGTATTCCAAAAGATTCGCTCTCACTTGGGTCAATTAACCACCGAAGAGTATCGACTAGCACCGCATAAGCTCGAATATATTCACTTAAGTGATACTATCGAGGATATCGCACTAGACGTCGATGCTTTGGGCTTACGGATAGAGCAACTACTAAATAGGGCTAAAGCTAAACAATGACAGTTAAAAGTATCAAGCGCGCTTATCAAGTCATCCGCACCACGCTTCACTATGGTCTCGATGATTTAATCCCTTCAAAGGTAACGCCTTGGTATTTTAAGTTGTTAAGAGGCAGCCTATTTTGGCTTAGAAATAAACATAAAGATAAAGTCGGTGGTGAACGCTTAAAGCTTGCTATGCAAGAGCTTGGGCCTGTTTACATTAAGTTTGGCCAAATGCTCTCGACTCGCCGCGATCTGCTTAGCGATGAGTGGGCGGAAGAGCTGGCGATGTTACAAGACAGAGTGCCCCCTTTTGACTCCGCAATTGCTCGCGAATCAATAGAACAAGAACTCAATGCTCCAATCGAAACTTATTTCGATGATTTCGAAGATACTCCACTCGCGTCAGCATCTATCTCACAAGTGCATACAGCAACACTCAAATCCAACGGCGCCAAAGTGGTACTCAAGGTATTACGCCCAGACGTTGAGCAAAAAGTGCATGCTGATATTCAGCTTATGTCGCAAGCAGCCAACTTTCTAGAAAGCTTGCTTGGCGCTAATAACCGTCTCCGCCCTGCTGAAGTCGTTGAAGATTATCGCACTACGATTGAGGGCGAGTTAAACCTTAAACTCGAAGCGCTGAATGCGATAAAGCTGCGCAATAATTTCCTTGATTCTAACGCGCTCTATATTCCATACATGTATGAAGAGCTCTGTTTTACTCGACTCATTGTCATGGAGCGTATCGACGGTGTCCCCGTTTCAGATAAAGCAGCCCTTGAAGCACAAGGCACAAACCTTAAACTCTTGGCTGAACGTGGTGTCGAACTGTTTTTCACCCAAGTATTTCGCGACAATTTTTTCCATGCAGACATGCATCCGGGCAATATTTTTGTCAGCCGCGAGCACCCTAACGATCCTTTCTACATAGGTTTAGATTGCGGTATTATGGGGACGCTCACCGATGAAGATAAACGCTACTTAGCCGAAAACTTCTTAGCCTTCTTTAATCGCGATTATCGCCGTATAGCACAGCTTTATATTGAATCAGGCTGGGTCTCTGCTGATACTGACATCAGTGCCTTTGAGCAAGCGGTTAAAGTTGTTTGCGAGCCAATGTTTAATAAACCATTGGACGAAATCTCCTTCGGACATGTTTTACTAGAGCTATTTAGAACCGCGCGTCGATTCGATATGGTGGTGCAACCTCAATTGGTGCTGCTTGAAAAAACCTTACTTTACATTGAAGGCCTAGGGCGTCAGTTATACCCTCAACTGGATTTATGGCAAACAGCTAAACCCTTCTTAGAAGACTGGATGGCAGAGCAAGTAGGTCCAAAAGCCATGGCAGGGAAAATTAAGCAGCAACTGCCTTACTGGGCTGACCAGCTCCCAGAATTACCGGAACTAATCTACGACAATTTGAAAATGGGCCGTAATTTGGCTAAAACCCATAACAAATTACTCGACCGGTATCTAAAACATCAGCAAAAAGCCCATAAAAGTAACTATCTTTTGATCACATCCGCTATTTTAGTGATCTGTGGCACTATTTTGTTAAATCAAGACGCTACACTATGGGCTTCTTACGGCAGCATCGGCACAGGCCTCATTTTATGGGTGCTCGGATGGCGATCTAGGCCAAAGAATCGCAAATTTTAGCTAGACCTAAATAACCAAAGGTTCATAATAGAACCAGTATCTAAATTAAGAGGATTCGTAAATGGGTGGCATTAGTATTTGGCAACTTCTTATTATTGCATTGATTGTAGTATTATTGTTTGGAACTAAGAAGTTACGCTCACTAGGCGGCGATTTAGGTGGAGCAGTTAAAGGCTTCAAAAACGCCATGTCTTCTGAAGAAGAGAAGAAGGCTCTAGAAGACAGTGCAGCTGAAAAGAAAGCAGAAAGCACTGACACAGCCGAAAAAAAGGCTGAATCTAAGGACAAAGAACAGGCGTAATCGACTATGTTCGACGGTATCGGCTTTATGGAGTTGCTGTTGATTGGAGTCTTGGGGCTAGTTGTACTCGGCCCTGAAAGACTTCCAGTCGCCGTGCGCTCAATCTCAGGCTGGATCCGCGCCATGAAGAAGATGGCTAACTCAGTAAAAGACGAATTAGAGCAAGAGCTTAAAATTGAGCAGTTGCATACTGATTTGAAAAAAGCGGAAAATCAAGGCCTTAAAAACCTTGCCCCTGAGTTACAGGATTCAATCGATCAACTTAAACAAGCAGCGGAATCTGTTAATCGTCCTTATCAAGTAGAAGATGCTCCTTCGGCAAAAGAAACACCCGCCAAAGAGACCGCAACTACCGAGACAACTTCGACAGAGAACGCTAAGTCAGACAAACCTAACGGGTAGTCCATGTCACAACAACAACCGTTAATAAGCCACTTGCTTGAACTGCGTAATAAGCTACTTCGAGCAATTGGTAGTGTTCTCTTGGTGTTTATCTGCTTGGTCTACTGGGCCAATGATATATACCATTATATGGCCATTCCACTCATGCAAGCTCTGCCCGAATCGAGCAGTATGATTGCAACGGATGTTGCCGCACCCTTTTTTGCACCATTTAAACTAACCTTAGTGTTGGCATTTTTTATTGCCATTCCCTATGTACTGTTTCAGATATGGTCATTTGTTGCGCCAGGGCTCTACAAGCATGAAAAGCGATTAGTAGTACCACTACTCGCAAGCAGTACCTTGCTATTTTACCTCGGTATCGCATTTGCCTATTATGTTGTATTTCCAGTGGTGTTTGGCTTCTTTACTAGCGTAGCGCCAGATGGCGTCGAAGTTGCGACCGACATCAGCAGTTATTTAAGTTTCATTTTAAAACTGTTTTTCGCATTTGGTTTGGCCTTTGAAATACCTGTTGCCGTAGTGCTTTTATGCTGGGCTGGTGTGACTACACCTGAAGAGCTGAAAAAGAAACGCCCTTATATTGTGGTAGGCGCATTTATTGTCGGCATGTTATTGACTCCGCCAGATATTATTTCACAAACAATGCTCGCAATTCCGATGCTGGTGTTATTTGAAGGCGGTCTAATAGCTGCACGCTTTTACAGTAAAGGTGAGTCCGAAGAGGACGAAGAAGATACCACTGAAGAGAGTGAAGGCAGTAAGTAGCCAAAAGATATAGATAGAAAGATGTGATAAAAGGTATTGTCATTCATCATAGATGGAGCAATACCTTTTTTGTTTTTAGCGTTAATTCAACGCACCTCAGCAACTTTTACAGCCTTGCAGCCCCTTTCTGAAGTAGCAATCCACTTTTAATACCAATTGTATTAAAAGTTTGACCATTCAGCGGGAATTCAAAACGCTGTAGGCAAGTAGTGGAATTTGAGCTAATAGTTATTCTCGGCTCTGGCATCCTGCTTCGCTCTACCTCCTAAATCCATTTAGTCGTATATCCAAATCCCATAGCGAAGCATACAGCGTTTTGCCAATTTTGTTTAACCTCAGCCGCACTACGTGAGCCCCTCAGTCTTTCCACTTCTGCTTTGCATTGGCTTAAAAGGGAATAACCATTTCTTTACCAATGCGCTTTGGATTGAAAAGGCTGAGGGGTTCTGAATTGGTCAAATACTTAATGCAATTGGTATAACTCTCTACTCAGTCATTTCAAAGTGATTGGTATTACTCATATCGAAACACATTAGAAGCAAGTGCTGAATTGATTACATCTATGACGGAATTGATATAAAATCCTCATCTAGTCTGCTTCTTGGGGCTGTTGATCTTTCGAACTTAGTTTTTGCTCGAATTCAATGCTTTTAGGGCAAGACTTGAGCGATGATGCGTAGCTAGGATCGTAACGCCGCGATAACAACAACCGTGAAAGATCTACTGCCTCTAATAATAAAAGGACATTTTTAATGATTAAGCCCCAGCTTTTACTGATAACAACAGCCTCCATTTTGTTGTCAACCTTTGCACATGCCTCAATTGAATCTCAGCTATCCAAATGCGCGACAGTGCAAGATAAGCTGGATCGTCTTATTTGTTATGATAACCTCGCAAACTCATTGGCAGCTCAAAACACAAACGGCCAAACTCCTGCCGCTGAGACCGTTGTGGTAGCTTCTTCTACAGCGGTTGTAACCACTACAGCCAACACACAAAAGAGTGCTGTCGAAGAGTTTGGTAATTTGAAAAAGAACACTGAAGAGGAAACTGTAGATACTATTTATCTAACTGTAAGCAAGATAAAAAAAGATCCATACGGCGCATTAAAGATTGAGTTTAAAAATGGTCAAGTCTGGAAACAAGCTGATACGCGACACTTTAAATTGAAACCTGAACAAGAGATCTTTATAAAAAAAGCGGCTCTAGGCTCTTTCACTCTAGGAGTGGAAGATCGCAATACTACTATTCGTGTTAAACGTCTTAAGTAATGCCGCAGTTTATGGACATAGCTGTCAATCTAGTTGGCAGCGCCTTAGAGAAAAAAATTCAATGCGTTGTTGACGATGCCAACGAAGTCGGTGTCACGTCGATGATAGTCATAGGCAGTCACACAGAGGAAAGTGCCCAAGCGATAGAGTTGTGCAGCATGCATCCCAAGCAGCTATATAGCACCGCTGGTGTCCACCCACACCACGCCAGTGAATGGACATCACAAAGCAGTCATCAAATTAAGCAACTAAGCTTAGCTCAATGTGTGGTTGCCATTGGCGAATGTGGTTTGGATTATAATCGTGACTTCTCCCCCAGACCAAAACAGAGGCAAGCTTTTGCTGAGCAGCTTGAATTGGCGATAGAGCTGCAACTTCCAGTATTGATGCATGAGCGTGATGCCCATGAAGACTTTCTGGCGATAGTGAAAGAATATCGCCCCCAGTTACCTGCAGCCTTGCTGCATTGTTTTACCGGAAACCGCAACAGTTTAGCTGCTTATTTAGAGCAAGACCTGCATTTAGGTATCACTGGTTGGGTATGCGATGAGCGTCGAGGACAAGAGCTTGCAGAGCTAGTACCACTGATCCCTGACAACCGCATTCTAATTGAAACCGATAGCCCTTATTTACAGCCAAGAAGCATGCGGCCCAAGCCTAAATCAAGTAAAAATGAGCCCAAATACTTACCTTATATCGCTGAGTATGTGGCTAACCTTCGGCAACAACCTTTTGATGATTTTGTACAGCAAACCTATCAGAATAGCCGCTCATTTTTTGGGTTACCCTTTTGATGTCGCTAATGATTCGCACTTTGTCCATGTTGTTCCTAATATTTTCAAGTGTTGTTAATGCTGAAAACGCATTAACAATCGATATTAATACTCCGGATAAGCTTCCGTTAACAGACTGGGTTTACATCACAGCAGCGAGCCAAAGCAGCGATATTGGTCAAGTAAGCCGCTTGTCTTCTACACATTGGGACAAACTTAATCCAGATATCATTCGCGGGCTAGGTGATAAACAGTTTTGGGTGAAATTTAGCTTATATAGCAATGGGGCGTTTACCAGCAACAAAATTATTTCAATCGCTAACTCACATCTAGACCTCATTGAGTTATATCACTTTAACCGGCAACGGCTAGTCAATAAAGTCATCATGGGCGACAGCATTCCTTTCTCTCAGCGTCCCATCATCAGTAATGATTTTTCATATCCTTTTAGTAGTAAGAGTGATGATTTTCATACTTTTTATATAAGAATAAGCACAACAGGCTCCGCGAATCTGCCGATGACACTGTGGTCAGATAACACCTATTATCAAAGTTCAGAACAAAATTCATTACTCTATGGCTTTCAAATAGGTGTACTCATAGCGATTGGTATTTTCAGTTTATTCATCGCCCTTACTTCACATTCATTTAGTTATACCTATTACGCCGGTTATGTACTCTCTTTGACTTTATTTGTGGCGACCTTGCACGGTATCGCCTTTCGTTTTATATGGCCAAATTGGCCTGTGGTTCAAACCTTTATTTTACCAATGCTATTATGTATATCGATGGCATTTGCTTATCTGTTTTCTGAAAAAGTGATGCAGCTTAAATACCATAGCCTTACTATGTTAAGGATCTGCAGAGCGGGGGCAGCAATTTCTGTTTTGCTGTTATTTATAGGTTTATTTCTAGAGTATAACCTTGCGCTAAAAATGGATGTAGCAGCAGTCATGTTCACCTGCGTATTATTAATGTACATCTCCTTGCTGCAGGGGATCCGTGGCCATAAGCTAGCCAAGCTTTTTGCAATTGGCTGGGCGGGAATGATGCTAGGTGTGCTTATATCTGGCTTGATGTATTTGGGCTATGTAGAATTTGAGTTGCAAGCCAAGACCCCTTTTATGCTCGGGCTCAGTTTCGAAATTATATTTATGGCTGCGCTACTTGCTATTCGTTATAACGATGAGCGCCTCGCTAAAATGCAAATCCAAAAAGAAGCCTTACTGCAAGCTGAAAATATAAAGCAGACCCGAGAAGAAGCACTCCGTATAGAGGCTAGAAGTAGTGAGCAGCTTGGGCAGATGGTACAAGAGCGGACATTAGAGTTAGAGATTGCACTAAGAGAACTCAATGAGGCCAATCAAAAGTTAACAGAACAAACCACTATTGACAGTTTAACTGGAGTTAAAAATAGAAATTCGTTCGACAAACGAATTGTCGCAGAGGGACGCATTAGCCGCCGCCAGCAAACACCAATGGCAATACTCATGCTAGATATCGACCACTTCAAATCGATAAATGACACCTATGGCCACCTTGCAGGCGACCAAGCTTTACGAGTCATTGCTGTAGAATTAAAGCAAAAATTAAAACGACCAACCGATCTGGTATCACGTTTTGGCGGTGAAGAGTTTGCTATTATATTACCGAACACGAATCAAGAAGGCGCCTTGCAAGTTGCTGAGTCAATAAGGAAAGCTATTTTTGAGTTACCGATTAGTTGGGGCGGTGTTACCATCCCACTAACGGTTAGTATTGGAGTGAGCGTCGAAATCGTCTCATCTGAACAACATACAACCTTGCTATTGGAACGGGCTGATAAAGCACTTTATCGTGCAAAGAATGAAGGTCGTAATAGGGTCATGCTATACACACCTGAACAGAGTTAACTCCAGAGCCGATAAAGTATTGAGTGCATGTGAGCTCTCAGCTAGATTAAACCTTAAGCAAGATTGACATCACCATAAGTTTGGAGCCGAATGTGAATATTATTACCAGTGCCTACCCACAGCGTAGAATGCGCCGTATGCGTAAACATGAGTTTAGCCGTCGCCTCATGTCTGAAAACCAGCTCACTGTAAATGACTTAATTTACCCAATGTTTGTGCTTGAAGGTAACAATCGTACCGAGCAAGTTGCATCTATGCCTGGTGTTGAACGCCTTTCTATCGATCTCCTTCTTAAAGAAGCTGCCGAGTTAGTCGAGCTTGGGATCCCATTGATTGCTCTCTTCCCTGTTACGCCTTCAGAAAAGAAAACTTTGATGGCAGAAGAGGCATATAATGCAGATGCATTAGCTCAACGTGCTGTTCGCGCACTAAAAGAAGCCTTTCCTGATCTAGGTGTGATGACCGATGTAGCCCTTGACCCATTTACCACTCATGGGCAAGACGGCATCATTGATGAAACGGGTTATATCATGAATGATATCACCACTGAGATCTTGGTTAAGCAAGCACTTAGCCATGCAGAAGCTGGCGCAGATATTGTTGCTCCGTCTGATATGATGGATGGACGTATTGGTGCTATTCGAGAAGCGTTAGAAGCAGCTGGCCATGTGAATACTCAAATAATGGCTTACTCAGCCAAATATTCGTCAAACTACTACGGTCCTTTCCGTGATGCTGTCGGCTCTGCGGGGAACCTTAAAGGTGGCAATAAACATAGCTACCAAATGGACCCTGCAAACAGCGATGAAGCATTGCACGAAGTGGCACTCGATATTCAAGAAGGCGCCGACATGGTAATGGTTAAACCAGGTATGCCATATCTCGATATTGTCCACCGCGTTAAAACTGAGCTTGCAGTCCCCACTTTTGCTTACCAAGTAAGTGGCGAGTACGCAATGCACATGGCCGCAATTCAAAATGGTTGGTTAGCGGAAAAAGCCATTGTGATGGAATCGTTACTTTGCTTTAAACGCGCTGGTGCAGATGGCATCTTAACCTATTTTGCCAAGCGCGCTGCGCAGTGGTTAAAAGAAGACAAATAGCCAAAAGCTGATAGAAAATGCCACTCACAATAAGAGTGGCATTTTTATTTTCTGGCTAAATAAACATTCAAGAATTCTCTAGTTATCATCCTCAACCTCTATTGTGTGAGCCCTGCCACTAAATCAACAATATTGCAGTGATCACTATAACATTACTCCCAGAGCATGCTTCACCCGTTAGTTAAGACATGATTGAATAAAGCAGAATTCATTTCTTCTCGCGAAAGGTATAATCATGCACAATAACGTTAAAGCATTACTTGCCACCACAGTTCTATTTTTTAGCAGCCAAAGTATGGCTAATAGTGGTTGTGCATTCGAAGAAGGCGAGCAAGAAGGCTTTATGGCCACTTGCAGTGAGGAGAAACAAGAAGTGATCTTAACCGGATTAGTTAGCAACGAACAACTGAATGTGCTTGATTGGTTCAGCCAAGAATATAGCGAATACAAAGCTGACCAAGCAACGATTGCACAGCTTAAAACTATCACTGTGCCAACCGAAATCACGGTTATTATTGGCACTTGGTGTCCTGATTGCCATCGTGAAACACCGCGATTCATCCGTATTATGGAGCAGGTTAATAACCCGAATATTACGGTTCAGTTTATTGGTGTTGATAGAGCGAAAGAAGACCCACAAGGTTTGGCTAAGCACTATGAGTTCAGCCGTATTCCAACCATTATCGTTGAGCAAAAAGGTGCTGAGATAGGTCGTATAGTCGAAAGACCTGAAGTGACCTTAGAGAAAGATTTAGCGAATATCCTAAAGCTCTAATCAGTTAATATGCTGTTTTGCATAAAAAAACCGCTCTAATGAGCGGTTTTTTATTTTACTATTACCTAATCTTTAAAAATCGTAACGTACTGACGCTCTCACATAACGAGGCTGCTGGAAGCTATCCGTATATCCATAACGCTCGTTCTTCGCACCACTATCAAACTCATACTGCTCATCAACACCCTTTGCACCGTCAAAGTTGAAGAGGTTGAACACATTAAGTTTAAAGTTAAGCAATCCTGCATCAGCCATATCAAGTGTGTATGAAAGGTTTAAATCGATATTGTAAATCCAGTCTGTACGACCCATGCTACCGCGTGGTGCAGCTTCTCCATCAGCATAAAATGATGAAGCACCATACCAGTCTCGGCCGTAGCAACGTCCTACGATTTCAACAGCTGTGACACAATAGCCTTGATCTTCAGGATGCACACCGAACGCATTGATTGGGCGACCTGATTGTAAGTAAGAGTTGAAACCGACGCTGAAGTCTTCTGTAATATTATAAACACCGTATAACTTAAAGTTATGGCGTCTATCATTTGGCAGGTAACCTTCACCATTATCCATTAACTCAGGGTAATCAAAAGAGGTAGTCCAACCTGGATCGGCCTGCTCATTATCAGAACGAACTAAACCTTCTGTATTACCTTCACTTTTAGACCAAGTGTAAGAGCCGTTTAGCACGAAATCTTCGGTTACATTACCTGAGAAGTTAAGCTCAACCGCTTTATAGGTACGAGTTGCCTCTGGGAAACCCATTTGGTCAGAGTTTACGTTTACCGTTTCTTTAACGCCATCACCATCGACATCATAATAGATCTCAGTGCCAATACCTGGGTTTGTTAAAGTAGGGAACCAGCCACCAACAAAGTAATCTTCAGCGCTTGTCTCACCGTTTCCAGCATGCCAAGTGTTTGCGTCATAGTTCTCTTTAATCCATTGGTTCATACCGTAGTTAAACGATACATCTTCAATAGATTGCTTTAGGTCTCGGTAAACACCACGGATACCAACAGCCCAGTCGTCATTAATTTGCTGCTGATAACCTAATGCAAACTCATCAGAATACATTGAGCCCGCTTTATTATTGAACAATTGGTCAGCATCAGGTACTGAGCCATCAGCAACAATACGACGATCAATTTCATTACCTAAGATCGGTGAACCATCAGCATTGACGCCATTAAGGTGGCTTACAATATGAGAGTCATATGCAGACGAAGCCATTCTTAAATTTGTATTTGGCGAAACAGGTTGGAAGTAACGGCCATATGATGCATAAATCTTGCTTTCACCGTTACCTAGCACATCCCAAGTTGCGCCGAGTCTTGGTGCATATTGACCGTCAAGGTCAACGTATTTATCACCAGAGCCTGTGGTATTACTAAATTCACTGTAGCGAACACCCGCATTGATCGTCACAGTATCCGTGACGGCCCAGGTATCAGAGATATAAAACGCAGTATGAACATTCTCTGTAGCACTTTGCTTGCCCCAAATACGTAGATCTGCATACTCAGTACCTTCAGCTAGACCGTAGGAGTTATCTGCACCTGCAGCATAGTACTCATACCAACCATCGCCATGAGGAGTATAGATATCAGCAATCTCTAATCGTTCATAATCATAACCACCACGTAAGGTATGGTCACCAATAACCCAATCAAGATCAATACGGTAAGTTATACGCTTATCTTCAGTTTCCGATGAACCGTAACCAACCCAATCACCTAAACGTTCATAGCTACCAGAACGATAATCTTCATAAGTAGATTGATCTAATGTACCAGAGTTGTCTTTTGTCGACTGAGTGATCTCGCCATACATCGCTGATAATGTAATATCATCAGTTAGATAACCTGTATATTGCGCATTCCAACCGATACCGCCATAGGTAGACTCAGTTAGACCAATTGCATCACCTCTATTGCCGTCTTCATCACGGCTATATTGTGTGCTTGAGTAATCGCCTTCATTACTAAATGCCATCATCCCTAAGGAATGATCATCGGTAATATACCAATCCAATTTAGTAAACCAACGATTTGTATCCCACTCTTTATCTCTTACTGTTGTTTCACCTGCGCTGGTAGACTCTTCAACATTTGGATTCCATAAAGCATAGAAAAACAGTTTGTCTTCAACAATCGCACCTGAAGCCCACATGTTATACTCAGTTTCTTCCCAGTAGCCATCTTCAACTTCTTCGATGCTGCCATCATTTTTTACACGAAGATCTGGCTCAGCCAATGAATCAGGGGCATATTCGGCTTTTGCACCGAACTTCCACTCATTATCACCGGATTTAGAAACTAAGTTAACAACACCACCGATAAAGCGACCGTATTCAGCTGATACACCACCGGTTTGCACCTCGGTTTGCGCCATCGCTTCCCATGGAAGGTCGATATCACCCATTCCTTTTCTTAAGTCGGTGATGTTCAACCCATTTAAGTAGTAGCCATTTTCAGCAACAGATGAACCGCCAATAGCAACTCCGCCAAAGCCATCATCTCCAGCAACAGAGCCAGGGGTCAACAATGCAATTGCCGTCGAGTCCAGTTCAACGGGTAGCTGATTAAGTTCTTTAATCGAGATAACTTGGGAGGTGGTTGTGCTACTTGTGTCAACTCTGCTAATTCGCGCACCATTTACTGCGATTCGCTCTACGTCAGCATTTTCAGCATCAAGTGCGACGTCGAATGTCAGTGCATTACCTACTGTGATTTCAATGTGTTGTTCTTGTACTTGATAGAAACCATTCTTCATAATGGTCACTGTGTACTTACCAATCGGGAGGCCTTTTAATGAGAAGTTACCGTTAGCTCCAGTAGTCGTCTCTTTTACAATCCCTTTAGATTCATGTTTGATAGTCACTGTAGCATTGCTAGCATCACCACCAACATCTGTTGTTATGTGTCCCTTTATGACACCAAAACCGTCCGCAGCAATTACCGCAGGAGCAGTCATCATTAACACCGAAGTAACTGCTAAAGCTGCCAGTGTTTTCCTCGCAGTCAAACGCTTTAAAGCACTATTTCCGTTCATAGCTAATTTCCCTTTATTCCTATAGTTTTTATGCAAATTCCATTTATTATTTGAATGCCGTTTTAAAACGACTTGGCTTGCTAGGAAGATGCAACAAGACATTAACATCATACGGAAGTCGTATACAATCTACTTTATCCCGCAAGAAGTTAATCAAGAATTATTATCAACATGAATTAATTGCATGATTGACAGCGGGAAAACTCAATAGAAGTAGGAGTTTACAGGGTAAAAAACAGGCAATTGGATATTTAAAAGTTCCACCCCTTATGAGAACAAATGAATATAATATACAAGATTTAGTTATAAAAAGATGAGGAGCCGTTGTTCTGAAGGAGGGGTTGATCCATAAAAAAGACCAGTAGCGATCGCTACTGGTCTCAATAATGACCATCTATGTATTAGGCTAAAGCCCCTAACTAAAATTCATAACGTGCCACGAAAGAGACAAAACGTGCCTCTTGTCTATCGGTTGTTAGCCCATAATCAGGGTTGAAATCACCATTACCTTGCGTACGCTCTTCATTGATATTAGTTGCTGTATCTGAATTAAATACATTATAAACAGTTGCTTTAACACTAAACTGGTTATCAAATATCTCAGCCAAATAGGTTAGCGATAGATCTAAGTTCGTTACCCAAGGAAGATTACCTTGTGAGCCACGTGGAGTTGGGTTGCCATCTTCATCATAGAAACTCTCCGCACCATAATACTTACTCACACACGCATCCCAAGGGTTACCAGCCGCACAACTGTCAATGCCTTCGGGGTGTCTACCAAATGCATTTTGCGGACGTCCTGAACTTAGGCTACCTACAAAACCAAAAATCAAATCTTCGGTAATATTGTATGCACCATTCAGCTTAAATACATGAGTATGATCGTTTGGTAAGTCGCCATAGCTATGGTCCATCAAGTCACCATAATCGTATGAAGTTGTCCAACCGGGATCAGCTTGATTGTTATCAGTTTTAACTAGCCCTTCGGTATTGCCCCAGTTATGGGACAACGTATAGGAGGAGTTAATCCGTAGGTCATCAGTAACATTGCCATCAAGTGTTAGCTCAAGCGCCAAATAATGACGTTGCATTGATTTTAAGGCGAGCTCTTCGGCCGTCAAATTAACATTGTCAACCTGGCCGTCACCATCGAAGTCATAAGACAAGACAGTGTTTGAGCCAGGATTATGTAATACATAGTAACTTCCTTGGCCTACATTATCCTCAATACCCAGCTCTTCGAGTTTTTTGGCCAAAATTGGCGCCATATCAGTATCTTCTGCGCCACGACCTAGGTCGCGCCAAATCACCCGAGCGCCTGCAGACATTGTCTCAAAGACTTCTTGCTGATAACCAAGGGTAAACTCATCGGAAAACATAGGCTTAAGATTTGCTGATGCAATCAATCCAGGCTCAGTGATCCCAACTTGCCTTACACGGGTATCTCTAAACGTGTCACCACGGCTTGGTGAGCCATCGGCGGTAATCACAGGGTAGCCATTTACATCAAGCTCATTAAGCGCGTAGTACTCAAAATCTTCTTTTTGAGAACCGCCCTGTTTGATATTCATATTCACTGAAACGGGCTGAAAGTAGCGACCATAAGTGGCATACACTTTAGCGGTCCCATCACCGTGGATATCATAAATTGCTTGTAAACGTGGTGCAATTTCATTATCAAAATCAACAAATGCACGGCCATCAGATACCGTATTCTTGAAGTTATTAATTCTCACACCAGCATTAATCACTAAATTATCGGTCGCCTGCCATGAGTCATTTACATAATAAGCTAACTGTTCTACTGAAGATTCATTATTAGAGAAAGTCGAGCGACGGCGGCGCTCAATATAGTCAGTTCCATCAGGTGCATGAGAGATTGAATCCTCTCCAGCAGTTTTCACATACCACCAACCTCTAGCCTCACCAAGACCATTCTGATCTTCAAAGTAATCGACTGAAATCTTGCTATAATCAACACCAAAACTGATTGCGTGATCGTCTAAGTCCCAATTAAAATCGATTCGGGCTTGATCACGAGTGTAATGTTGCTCAACGATGGTTGAATCAGTGTGATTACTTAAATCTACTCTACTGCCTGTACGTCGATCTTGAACAAATGGATCTGTCGAGGCGACATGGCTTTCAACATCCTCTTTGACTTGACCAACAACAGCCGCTACAGAAAAGTTATCTGTGATATAACCAGTATAATTCAAGCTGTATAGCGCACCACCGTCTTCACCTGGCACTGTGAGGCCTTTTCGAACGCCAACCTCATTAGTTTCCCAGTCGTAGACTGACTTCTCTCTGTCCCAGGTACGCTTGTTGTTCATGGCCATAAAGCCAATCGAATGATCTTCAGTCATGTACCAGTCAAGCTTAGCAAACCAACGATCTGACTTGCGCTCTTTTTCACTATAAGTCGATTGACTAGCCCAGCTTTCCTCTTCTCGACTTGGCTCATATAGGCCATAGTAAAACAGCTGATCTTCAATAAGGGCACCACTGAGCCAGACTTTTAACTGTTTATAATCATACTCATCATGCTCGTTATTGTTACTATTGTCTGAATCTGGTGAGCCGTCAGCCTGATAGATGCTATCGTGATTTGATCGCAGAGAACTTGGATCCCATCGACCTTCTACACCAAAATTAAACTCATTATCGCCAGATTTAGATACCGCATTAACAATACCGCCAATTGCGCCACCAAAATCAGGGCTAATCGCACCTGTTTTAATTTGAGTTTCAGCGATGGCTTCCCACGGTAGTCGTAATGACCCCAACCCCGTACGGATTTCAGTCACATTTAAGCCATTTAGAAAATAGGCGTTTTCTGCAGAAGATGAACCACCAAAGCTTGAAGCACCTTTAAAATTGGAACCACCAGCGGCTGCAGTACCTGGAGCAAGTAATGCAATATTTTCAAAGCCAGTGTCAACAGGCATTAAATCCAGCTCATCTTGACCAAATGTAATCCCAGATGTTGAAGATGAGGTATCAATACGACGGATCATCGACCCCGTGACTTGAATACGCTCTACATCGCTTGTGCCCTCAGCAATTAGCTGACCATCTAAAATTACCGGTTGACCAACACTGACTCGAACGCCACTTTCTTTATTGGTAGTGAAACCATCTTTAGTTATGCTGACATCGTACATTCCTACTGGAACGTTACGCAAAAAATAGCTCCCATTGCCATCGGTTTCTACCGTATAGGTAAGGCCTTTTGTTTTATGCTTTAGCGTGATAGTCACATTAGATAAGCTACTACCTCCATTTGATACTACATGACCTTTGACGATACTAGTATCAGCCGCCATCGCCGGAGCTGAAAGCATTAAAGCTGAACCAACTGCTATTGCAGCCAGTGTTTTTCTCGCAGTAAACCGCATTGAAGCGTTATTTCCGTTCATACAAAATTTCCCTTTGTTCCTAGAGTTATTGTGCAAATTCCCTTTATTTTTTGATTGTTGCTGAACAACATTTGAGCTCTGGGGAAATGCCACGGCACACTAACATCGAGAATATACTGCATACAATCCATTTAGGTTTGCTCGGTTTTCGTACGAAAAATTAAAAGAGATTGAATTTGAAAACGGTATTACTTTCGGGGAATTCTTTAGATAGGAATAGGATTGAATAGTTTTATGAAAGGCCCAAATCGGGCGAAAAACAACCAAAAGTACATAGCTAAAAATTCTAAAATAGAACTAATTAGTTTATAAAGGCAGATTTCAAAAAATAGTATAAGTCATTAAAAATAGGAACTTTTATGATAAATAACAGTAGACTTGTTATAAATTACGCTTAGCCAATTGATGCAAAACGCCTTCACGTAGAGCGCCACCAGAAAGGTGTAACTTTTCAATCTTAAGCAGTTCAAATAGTGCCAGCAGTATCGCAACACCAGCTGCAAAGGTAGGAGCTCTCTCAGGTTTCAAGCCGACAATATCCTGCATTGAAGCACTATCCTGATTTAGAATTTCTTGTTTGAGCGTGAGCAATACATCCATGCTGATGATCGTTGACTCACTTCGAGCATTAAGCAGTTCAACAACCGATTGCACACTGCCAGAGGCTCCGACAACACTGTGCCATCCAAGATGCCTAAGCTGTCTTTCATAATCCCCTAACGCTGCTTTGACGCTATTTTTTACTTGGTCAAAGTCGAGAGTTTGAAAAGGAAATTGATTAAAGAAGCGATTATTGAAGGTAACACACCCCATCGCTAGGCTGGTTTTAAGTAGAATATTATCGCCGTCACCAATAATAAATTCGGTACTCGCACCACCAATATCAATCACTAAGCGCCGCCCAGAACCTTCAGTGGTGGCAGCCATGCCTTGATAGATAAGTTGTGCTTCTTCAATGCCTGAAATGATTCTAATTGGATGAGGTAATACTGTAAGAGCTTGCTGACAGAAATCATCGGCATTGCTAATTTTTCTTAAGGTAGCAGTTGCAATGATCTCTACATTGTCTGCAGATACGCCCTCTTTAATGAGCATCTCAGAGAACATTGCGAGGCAATCAATACCTCGCGTCATTGCTGACGGGTTCAGCGACCCATCAGCCTCTATCCCTTCAGCCAAACGCACCTTACGCTTGTATTTGGCAACAATTTTAGGATGGTGGCTAACGGTTTTAGCCACCATCATATTAAAACTATTTGAGCCTAACGTAATGGCGGCATAGCTAGGAGAAGTCATTTACCCGGTATCTCTATTACGAATGTCTACGCGTCTTATCGTGACGACGTGGTGCATTACCACGATGGCCGCCTTGTGGACGAGAGCCACTACGATCGCGAGAATTACGGCTGTGACTGCTTGGTTTGCGATGGATACGTTTTGGCGCAGGGATATCATCAAGCAAAGCTTCACTGTCGTATGATGTCACCGGAATTGAGTGTTGAATATAACTCTCAATAGCTGGCAGGTTCAGCGCATACTCTTCGCAAGCAAAGCTAACCGATACCCCTTTTTGACCAGCTCGACCTGTACGACCGATACGGTGTACATAATCTTCGCAGTCATCTGGCAGGTCATAGTTGTATACATGAGACACATCAGCAATGTGTAATCCACGAGCTGCTACGTCCGTTGCCACTAAAACGTCGATGTCGCCACTGGTAAATTGTTCAAGAATACGTAAACGCTTCTTTTGTGGTACATCACCAGTCAGTAAGCCAACTCGGTGTCCATCACCCTCAAGCCATGACCATACTTTTTCACAGCTATGTTTGGTATTTGAGAAAACAATTGCTTTTTCTGGCCAATCTTCTTCGAGCAAAGACAATAGCAACGGCATCTTCTCTTCCATCGATGGATAGAAGATCTCCTCTTTAATGTTCTTAGAGGTTTTCTCATTCGGCGCGATTTCAACTTTTTCAGGCTCGTTCATATGATCATATGCCAACTCTTGCACTTTCATTGAAAGCGTTGCAGAAAACAGCATATTCAAACGTGATTTAGCATCAGGCATGCGTCTAAACAAGAAACGAATGTCTTTAATAAAACCTAAATCAAACATACGATCCGCTTCATCAAGCACTACCGCTTGAATCGCACTCACGTCAATAACACCTTGGCGAACGTAATCGATGATACGACCTGTAGTACCAATCAAGATATCGATGCCTTTATCAAGCACTTTTCGTTGTGCTTCATAACCTTCACCACCATAAACAATGCCGACTTTAAGGCCGGTATGTTTCGCTAATAGGTTGGCATCTTTAGCAATCTGAATGGCAAGCTCACGTGTTGGCGCCATGATAATGGCTCGTGGCTGATTGATTTTACGCTCAGTAGGAGCAGCTTCAGTCAACAGGTGGTTAAATGTCGCGACTAAAAAAGCTAATGTCTTACCTGTTCCCGTTTGTGCTTGTCCGGCGATATCTTTTTTGGCTAATAAAATCGGCAATGATAACGCTTGGATCGGCGTACAAAACTCAAAACCAACTTCGTTAAGTGCTTGTTGAACTTCTTTATGTAACGGGAAGTCGGCAAACTTTTTTGTAGATAAATGTGTTTCGCTCATAGCGCAGGCTTACCTGTAAAAGGTTGCAATAAGAAACGTGATCGTTTGAAATAACGATATTATTTTTATCGCTGAAAATTGGTACACACTCAGAGAAACGTTTTTCACGATATTTGCAGCATCAGTGACGGAATCACTATTCCCTCTATTTTATGGTGATGCGATGAAATTTTAGCGTGTATTTAGCGTTCTCTTAAGGCGAATTAAATACGTTTTTATGCGTTAGTCATCGTTGACTTAGGCTCACTATGCCTATAAATCATCGTCTTGTCTAAAGCGTTTTTCGATACCCGAGAGTAGCGACTTTATTAAATGATTAACTTTTAGCTTGAAAAGCTATTTTACCGACCCAATATACAGGTTAAGCCATTAACAAACCAGCAATGGCAACCAAACTGGAGAACAACATGAGCGACAAGATTGTATACCTAAGCGACGACAGCTTCGAAAACGACGTAATTAACTCTGAACTGCCAGTTCTGGTTGATTTTTGGGCAGAATGGTGTGGTCCTTGTAAAATGATTGCCCCAATCTTAGATGACGTAGCTGAAGAGTATGCAGGTAAGATCACTGTTGCTAAGTTAAACGTTGACCAAAACAACGTATCACCAGCTAAATATGGTGTTCGTGGCATCCCAACTCTACTACTATTTAAAGCTGGTGAGCTTGCAGCGACTAAAGTTGGTGCTCTTTCAAAGACTCAACTTAAAGAGTTTATTGACGGCCAACTGTAATATACCAACCGGTATAAAGATTTGGTCGCTCAGCGAGAGTTTAGTGGTTTTGAGGCAAGGCTTTGAGTGAAGTACATAGTTATTCTACGTTCAAGCTCATTAACGCAGCATCGGAGCCGCTAACAC
Organism: Shewanella piezotolerans WP3; assembly: GCF_000014885.1. Lineage (NCBI taxonomy): Bacteria > Pseudomonadati > Pseudomonadota > Gammaproteobacteria > Alteromonadales > Shewanellaceae > Shewanella > Shewanella piezotolerans. The sequence goes on along the minus strand of NC_011566.1, from coordinate 452,769 downwards.
TCGCCTGTAAGGAGTGTTTTTGGCTTCCTACTTCGGTGTTGGATAAAGGCATAAGGGAGCAACCATTATGGCAATTATCCGCCTTGAATTAGTTCGCAAAAAAACACTCTGAGTAGACCCACTACTTATACCGATTGGTATAACACTTTAGTAGCGCTATAAGCCACTAAAGCAAGTTAGAGTGACCCCCGACACAGCTTCAACAAGAAAATGTGTCGGGTTTAACTAAATTTCTAGACGCCCCGCCAAGTTAGTGCTACTTTAATAACCAAAGCGATTCTAACTAACCCACTTCTCGCTATCCGATCGATATTCAAAAAGTTTTAACCTCATTGATCTAAGATGGCATCGTCACGTAAAAAACAAGACCCACCAAGATGAATTTATCAGAATTAAAAGACACATCGATTTCAGATTTAGTACAACTAGCCCAAGACATGAAGCTCGAAAATATGGCCCGTGCTCGTAAACAGGACATTATTTTCTCGATCTTAAAAGCCCACGCCAAAAGCGGTGAAGATATTTTCGGTGGCGGCGTATTAGAGATCCTACAAGACGGTTTTGGTTTCCTACGTAGCTCTGATGGGTCTTACTTAGCGGGTCCAGATGATATTTATGTATCACCAAGCCAAATTCGCCGCTTTAACATGCGTACAGGTGATACTATCTTCGGCAAGATCCGCCCACCTAAAGATGGTGAGCGTTATTTTGCACTATTGAAAGTGACTGAGGTCAACTTCGATCGTCCAGAAAACTCTCGTAATAAAATCCTTTTTGAAAACTTAACCCCACTGCATGCCGAAGAGCGATTACGCATGGAGCGCGGTAATGGTTCTACAGAAGATATTACCTCACGTATTCTGGATTTATGTTCGCCAGTTGGTAAAGGTCAACGTGGTTTGATTGTTGCGCCTCCAAAAGCAGGTAAAACACTATTACTGCAGAACATGGCGCAAAGCATCACTTACAACAATCCAGACGTTGTATTGATGGTACTGCTAATTGACGAACGTCCTGAAGAAGTTACCGAGATGCAGCGCATGGTTAAAGGTGAAGTTATTGCTTCTACTTTTGACGAGCCAGCAAGCCGTCACGTACAAGTTGCTGAGATGGTGATTGAAAAAGCTAAACGTCTTGTTGAGCATAAGAAAGACGTCGTCATTCTGCTCGACTCGATTACTCGTCTAGCACGTGCCTATAACACTGTTATTCCATCATCGGGTAAAGTTCTTACCGGTGGTGTTGACGCTAACGCACTACACCGTCCTAAGCGCTTCTTCGGTGCAGCTCGTAACATCGAACATGGCGGCAGCCTAACCATTATCGCAACAGCGCTTGTTGATACTGGTTCTAAGATGGACGAAGTGATTTACGAAGAGTTTAAAGGTACAGGTAACCAAGAGTTACACCTGTCGCGTAAAGCCGCTGAAAAGCGTGTATTCCCAGCAATTGATTTCAATCGCTCTGGTACTCGCCGTGAAGAGAAGCTAACCACTCCAGATGAACTTCAAAAAATGTGGATCTTGCGTAAAATCTTGAACCCAATGGATGAAGTGACTGGTATGGAATTCCTAATCGACAAATTGGCAATGACCAAGACTAACGATGAGTTCTTCACTGCGATGAAGCGCGCTAAGACTTAAATCTTAAGCGAGTTAATAAACTAAAAAACCGCACTCGATGCGGTTTTTTTGTGCTTGCAACTTTTTAACTCATTCGAGTATCTTGCGCATAGAGACCCTAACAAAGCCAAAGGATTCATCTTGCTCTTCGCGGCTAATCGACCAGCCCTGCTTATGATAAAAACTAAGTGCTTGTTGATTGCCCTTAAAGGTTTCTAGACGCAAATGCTCATAGCCTGCAGCTTGTTGCATTTTCTCAACTTGTGCTAATAAGTAAGCACCCAAGCTCGCTCCTTGCCACTGAGGACTTATCATCAGTATATGGATGAAGCCCTCTTCTGCGGCGCAGTAACCAACGATAACGCTGTCAACTTCAAGCACAATAATATTGGCAAGATGCTCAACAATCTCTTTGTCGCTGCCACCGCCATTGATAAACCAGTCAACGCCCTCATCACCTAGAAATGAACGATAGCACTTATCTATCGTCTCTCTTGCTAAAGCTTGTACTGTGGTTAAGTCAGCCTGTTCAGCTGGCCTAATAACCTTTACAGGAAGCTTTGCAGAAGTGTCTTTTAAACAGCGATCTTTAGTCCTTGCTAGCCAAGCTTTGCAGTGATCTCTAAGCATGTCTCTAAGCAATAAAACTACAGGCGTAACATGCTCACGTCCGGGGCAAACTAGATATAAATCAGCCTCCTCACCAGCGAACTCAGTGAGCATTGGCACAAGTCGCCCTGCATCAATATCATCCGTTAAATCTAACCAAGACTTATAAACAACACCTTGACCTGCTACTGCCCAGCGCCTGGCGACATCAGCATCATTGCAAGTGCGATTAGAAGTTACCCGCACTTTATGTTTCTGGCCATCACGGCTAAAGAACCATTGGTCATGAGTACGCTCGTCCAACATAAAGAATAAACAGTTATGTTGTTGCAACTGTTCTAATGAGGTCACAGCGCCTACTCGCTCAATATACTCAGGTGAAGCGCATAACACACGGCTAGAATTACAAATTTTAAATGCCACCAGCGATGAATCTTTTGGTTTACCCGATCGTAATGCGACATCAATTTTATCGCGATAAAAGTCTGATAAGTTATCGCCGATATGCAGCCGAAGATTAAGTTCAGGATACTCAGAAAGAAAATCATCCAGCCATGAAAGTACCACATTACGGCCCACATCTGATGGCACTGCTAGGCTGATAGAGCCGGATATTTCAGCAAGGCTCGAAGTAATTGCACGCTGCCCCATATCAAGATCAGCAAGCGCACTCCTGCAATGGATCAGGTAACGCTCGCCAGCATCTGTCAATCTAAGGCTGCGAGTACTGCGGATAAATAGTGAGGTACCAAGCTCTTTTTCTAGCCTTTTAAGGCCCGCGCTCGCTACTGCAGTGGAAATATCAAGCTCCACCGCCGCAGCAGTTAAGCTACCGCAATCGGCAACTCTAACAAAAAGAGTTAAATCATTTAGCTGCATTATTCAACATTCCGCTTATAAATATCATCTGATTATAATTAAATTATAGATAATACCAATCTGTATAATCGAGCGCTAAACTTCATCCACAAAAAAGCCTGCTTATGCAGGCCCTTTCTTAAAGCAAAATTAGCCTCAAACTAATGTCACCGCCATCTTACGTCTTAGATAGGCTATCTGCTGCATGTGCGGCAGATCTTTTGGACAGTTGTCTTGACAGCCCAGCAGCGTCATACAGCCAAAGACACCATCTTGATTTCCTATCACATGGTAAAAATCTTCAAGCTCACGGCCATCTCGGCTATCGAGCTCAAAGCGTGCCAACTTCATCATGCCAACCGCACCGACAAAAGTGTCTCGCATCTGCGCCGTCGCACAGGCTGATACACAAACGCCACACTCTACGCAGCGCTCTAACTCATAAAGCTTAGCGGCTTCTGCAGGATCCATAGGAGCTTCTAAACGATGCACGTCAATGTCATCACTGATAGGGTGTAACCAAAGCTTCAAGCGTTCAGCGAGTTCACGCATAAACTTACCTGTGTTCACCGACAGATCGCCAATCAATTCAAACCCTGGCAATGGCATCAACATGATCTCACCTTTAGGGTATTTACTGGTTAAAGTGCGGCAAGCCAAAGTAGGAAAACCATTGATCACCATTGCGCAGCTACCACAAATACCAGCACGGCAAACAAAGTCGAACTGCAGCGAGGTATCTTGCTCCTCACGCAAACGATTCAGCGCAATAAATACCGTCATTCCCGGTGTTTCCTCGAGCTGGTATTTCACCATTTTTGGCTTATCACCCGGCTCTTGAGGGTCATAACGAAAGATATTAAAGGTTAACATACGGCCTTTTGTGGCTTCTTGGCTCATTGGGCCTCTCCTGCAACTTGCTGTTCTAGCATTTCACTCAAACGTTCATTCTTAGGTGTTAATGACTCTGGCACTTCAAACGGCATAAGTGCACTTTGTCGCTCATGGCGATCGGCACCTTCGCCTAGATCGTCCAAAATATCTGTTATCTGCTGTTCGCGCTTCTCTGTATCTGGGTGGGCGATTGCATTATCAATACCGTAACCACGGTATCCCGGCGGCAACTCCATCTTCATCACGTCAAGCTGCTCGTAATCGAGCTGAGGTGACAATGCCTCAGCATCTGGCCAACTCGCTAATGTACGACTCAGCCAGTCTTTATCGTTGCGTTGAGGGAAATCTTCACGGGCATGTGCTCCGCGGCTCTCTGTGCGAGCAGCAGCCCCTGCAGCAACGGTTAATGCGACTTTGAGCATACGTTTAACTCGCAATGCTTCGACAAGCTCAGGGTTAGCATGACGCTTCTTACATTTAAGCCCTAACGCATTGGCGCGTTTCAATAACGCTTGTAACTCACTCACCGCTTTATCTAACTCTGGGCCATTGCGGAAAATACCCACATAATCCATCATGATGCGCTGCATCTGCTGTTTAAGTTCAAACGGATTTTCACTGCCGTCGCCATCGACTAAGGTGTCGATCTCAGTTTGCACTTTCGCGACAAAAGACTCCGCTAAGCCAGTGTCTATCTCTAACGTGTTCTGCTGACAGAAATCAGCGACATACTTACCGATAATCATGCCGCCGACGACGGTTTCAGCCAATGAATTACCACCAAGACGGTTAAAGCCATGCATATCCCAACATGCAGCCTCACCAACACTAAACAAACCTTTAAGCTGCGGGTTTTGCCCAGTAGCATCGGTGCGAATACCTCCCATTGAATAATGTTGAGTCGGCCTCACAGGGATCCAGTCTTTAGCAGGGTCGATGCCTAAGAAATTCTCACAGATCTCTTTAACTTCACGCAGGTTAGCTTCAACATGCTTACGGCCCAGCAGCGTAATATCAAGCCACAAATGCGGTCCGTAAGGACTATCAACGCCCTTGCCTTTGCGCATATGCTCTGTCATTCGGCGTGAAACCACATCCCGTGAAGCGAGCTCTTTCTTTTCAGGCTCATAGTCCGGCATAAAGCGATGACCATCTTTATCACGTAATAAACCGCCATCACCTCGACAACCTTCTGTCGTTAAAATACCAACAGGCACAATAGCTGTAGGATGGAACTGCACCGCTTCCATATTACCCAGTTTGGCAACACCAGTTTCTAGCGCTAAGGCTTGGCCGATGCCTTCACAGATAATCGCATTGGTAGAGACTTCATATAAGCGGCCATAGCCACCGGTAGCAATGGTAGTCGACTTAGCCACATAAGCGCGCAATTCACCTGTGACCAAACAACGCGCAACCACACCATGACAACGCTTACCGTCATGAATCAGCGACAAAGCTTCCATACGCTCATGCACGGGAATATCCATCGAGATAGCTTTGTTATCAACGGCATACAATAAGGAGTGCCCAGTGCCATCTGCGGTATAGCAAGTACGCCATTTCTTGGTGCCACCAAAGTCACGCGCGTTAATTAGACCATGCGCCGCTTCAGCTTCCTCAATGGTGACTTTCTCGGCATTAACCACCACTTGTCGCGGCCCTTTAGTGACTCGAGTCCAAGGTACTCCCCAATTTGCCAGCTCACGTACCGCTTTGGGTGCACAATGGGCGAACATACGTGCCACATCTTGATCGCAGCCCCAGTCCGATCCCTTGACCGTATCTTGGAAATGCACATCTTCATCATCACCCATGCCTTTGACGGTATTGCCCAGACTTGCTTGCATGCCACCTTGCGCTGCTGCCGAGTGCGACCGTTTGGCAGGAATAAGTGACAACACAACAGTATCTAGCCCGCGCTCTTTAGACGCGATAGCGACTCGTAATCCAGCAAGTCCAGCGCCGATCACTAACGAATCGGTATATATCAGTTTCACACGTGCTCCTTAAGCGGGTGCAGAGTTTATCCAGTTACTTGTTTTGCTCAGCCAGATGGCTAAGCGCTGTTAATCAAATCTATCTATTGCACATTTGCGTAGGGCAAAAATGCCAACAGAGACGCTATTCCCACCACAATGAAAATGACGCTAACAATGCTCTTAATCTTTTTCAGCCGACTACGGCTATTGAGATCTCTAACCGCGCCCCACTTTACAGCGACTCGATACACCCCTATCGCCGCATGCAGTTCAACACAAAGCAGTAGCGGCAGATAAAGTAGCCAAACACCTTGCTGCCAAATCCTAGCGGCGCTACCAAATGGCCCTATGGTTTCAGGTGCTGCGCCTATCAACCACAAATGCACTGGCAGCAATAAGAAAATCACTGCGCCGGTCACTGCTTGCCAAACCCATAAACGGGTATCCCCGTGATTGACCAGATTTAGCTGCTGTTTTAACGCTTTTTGCTGACGAAAATTAAGCGGCATCTTATGTACAGCAACCAACACGTGCAGCAAAGCGATAACCGCAATAGCCATGGCCATGATAGTGACGACCCAAGGGTAGCCATGACCGTCAGCCGATAAGAAACTCAGCTCCATGGTTTTGGCGACCCATGTCATCGCTTCCTCACCGAATAAAATCGATGAGACTAGTAACAAGTGAGTCCACAGAAACACTGCTAACACCACTCCACTTGCGCTTTGGCTGATATCAAGCCAGCCGCTTAGCTTTTCGCGATTTTTTATTATTCTCATTCGCTTCCCTATTCATGTTGTTGATTTTCGCATAACGACACTGTTACCAATGTCGCTCACAAATAACTTTCCAACAGTGAGATAGATCAACAAAGAAGTGATTAATCCAGCGACAGCTAATTTATCTGTTAAGGCATTAAAAACCGCTGTTAACTTGGTCGATACGCCTCCACCGGCATGCTCAAATCGCTGCCAATGATTAAGTATGAAATCAAACTAAGAATGCCAATAACGATAAGGTAAATGATCAATCCTTTCGCCAGTTTTCGCAGTGCAGTGCGCTTGGTGGTTAAGCCCCATTTAACTGCGACACGGTACAAACCGACCATGGCGTGGATCACTACCGCTGGCAGCAATAAGGCATACAGCAACCACGCGTTTTGGTGGTAAACACGCTCAGCAGAAAGATGAGGGCCGATTTCAGGGTTAGCGATCATGGTAAAAAGATGTACAGGGACTAGGAAAAACAGCACGAAACCAGTCGCTAGCTGCCAGAACCACGCATGACTATCTTTATGGTTAATCACGGACATATGCCGTCTCAGTGCGCGCCACTGACCTAATTGCGCAGGAAAACGACGTAATGCCACTGCAGCATGAGCCATCACCACCAGCAACATAAATACCGAGAAGACCTTAGTCACAATTGGAAAGCCGTGGCCTGTAGAGCTAAACATTCCGCCCTCAAGAAACTGCACCACGGTATAAAAGGCTTCTTTGCCAAGTAAAATGCTAGATTCGAAATGCAGGTGAGCTAATAAGAAGCAGCCCATCAATACGCCGGTGATGCTTTGTATTTTGTCCGCTTTTGCCGAGGCGGGGTGTCCATTTGCGCTTATGTAGGATGCTAACATGGTGGTTATCTTGTTTATCTTATGCCTAGTCGTGGGATTTACACTCTAGCAAGTTGTTTCTCACAAGGTTGAACCACCATTTTCAATCGTGACTTTGCTCACCCTATTTCAGCTAATCATTAGAGCAAGATCACAAACAAGGGGGTAAAACAAAAACAGTGGTAATACCATTTAACCACCAAGTTTCAGTAACTTGAACATCACTTTCAAACAAAACAAATCATATTAATTTTTTGCACTTACAATAATACTGCTCTTTCGTTTAGCCGTTGAATCGTTAAGTAAAAACATGAATATTGCCTGTAGATCCTGCACCTTCTATTCGTTTGGGTATACAATACGGCGATATATCTAGCAAACGAGAATTCTCATGCCTTGGATCCAACTAAGAATTGATACCGACGGTCCTCATGCAGACGCACTTAGCGATCAGCTGATGGAAGAAGGGTCAATATCTATTACGTTCGAAGACGGTAAAGACACACCTATTTATGAACCAACCTTAGGTGAAACACCACTGTGGAACCACACGGTAATCATCGCTCTATTTGAAGCAGACCATGATTTAGTGCCAGTGGTTGAGCGGCTAAAGTTACTGCCTTATTTAGGCGAGAACTTCAGTCACAAGATTGAGCAGGTCGAAGATAAAGACTGGGAACGCGAATGGATGGATAATTTCCATCCGATTAAGTTTGGCGACAGATTATGGATCTGCCCGAGCTGGCGTGAAATTCCCGACCCTACTGCTGTCAACGTTATTCTTGATCCCGGTTTGGCATTTGGTACTGGAACTCACCCAACCACAGCGCTGTGTTTAGAATGGCTAGATGGACTCGACTACCGTAATAAAGACGTCATCGACTTTGGTTGTGGTTCAGGCATTTTAGCGGTAGCAGCACTCAAACTTGGCGCAGAGAAAGTGACAGGTGTCGATATCGATTACCAAGCGATTGAAGCCTCTAAAGCTAATGCTGAGCGCAATGGTGTTGAAGATCAACTTGCACTATACCTACCTGAAGATCAGCCAGAAGGCTTAATCGCCGATATCTTAGTGGCCAACATTCTTGCAGGACCATTGCGTGAATTGGCACCTTTGATTGCCGAAAAAGTAAAGCCCGGCGGTCAGCTAGCACTTTCAGGACTATTAAAAGAGCAAGCTGACGAGGTTTCAGCCTTTTACAGCCAATGGTTCGAGATGGACGCGCCTGCTCACAAAGACGACTGGAGCCGCTTGACAGGGATACGCAAATAACGGTATTGCGCGGCGCACTCTGCGCCGCGACAGACTTCGCACCTAGCAAAAGTCAAGCAAAAAAGTTGCCCTCAGGTCATTTATTGACCTTTTCACAGGCTTGAAAAAGGCGTACTATAGCGCCCCTTTGACGAGCAAGGTGATTTGATAAATGCAGATTGGACCCTATCGACTGAAAAATCAGCTGATCGTGGCACCAATGGCAGGCGTCACAGACCAGCCCTTTAGAAATCTTTGCATTCGTTATGGCGCAGCCATGGCGGTTTCGGAGATGCTTTCATCAAATCCTGATGTTTGGGATACAGATAAAAGCCGCTTGCGTATGACACATGCAGGTGAAGACGGGATACGTTCGGTTCAAATTGCGGGTTCAGACCCTGAGTTAATGGCGAATGCCGCCGCTGTGAACGTACAGCAAGGCGCTCAGATCATTGATATTAATATGGGCTGTCCGGCAAAGAAAGTGAATAAGAAGCTAGCGGGTTCTGCGCTATTGCAAGATCCACAGCAGGTAGAAGCAATTCTAAAGGCAGTGGTAGCAGCAGTGGATGTGCCAGTTACGCTAAAAATTCGAACGGGTTGGGCCCCAGAGCACAGGAATGGTGTTCATATTGCCCAGATTGCGGAAAATTGTGGTATTGCCTCGTTAGCCGTTCACGGTAGAACACGGCAGTGCATGTATAAAGGCGAAGCCGAGTACGACACGATTAAAGCAATTAAAAAACAGATCTCGATACCTGTTGTCGCTAATGGAGACATTTTAACGCCAGAGAAAGCGCGTTTTGTGCTGGATTATACTGGGGTGGATGCTTTGATGATAGGACGGGGCGCTCAAGGACGGCCTTGGATATTTAGGGAAATCCAACATTATCTGGATACAGGTAATAAGCTAGCGCCCGTTGAAACGGATGAAAAGCGTCAATTGATGCTTGAGCACCTTAAAATGCTTTACGCATTGTATGGCGATTATAAGGGCATTCGTTTCGCAAGAAAGCACGTTGGATGGTACCTAAACCAAGAATCACAACGCGCTTTTCGAGCCGAATTTAATCGGCTAGTAACCGTTGAAGAACAATGTTCCATGGTGGAACACTATTTTGATGAATTTGCAGCAAATTAATAAAGAGCAGAATACGAATGTTTGATCAAACAACTCACACTGAAGTTCACCCACTTACTGTTGGCAAAATTGAAACCGCAAGTGGCGCTATCAAGCCACAATTGTTACGCGATGCGGTCAAGCGTGCAGTAACAAACTTTTTCGCTCAAATGGACGGGCAAGAAGCTGAAGAAGTCTATGAAATGGTGTTAAGCGAAGTTGAAGCACCTCTGCTAGATATCATCATGCAACACACTCGCGGTAACCAGACTCGTGCTGCAAACATGCTAGGTATCAACCGTGGTACTTTGCGTAAGAAATTAAAAAAGTACGGCATGAACTAAGACTCACCTCTTAAGCTGTTGTATTGAAACGGGCTTTCCAGTAATGGGGAGCCCGTTTTTGTTTCCAAAGGGCACACTGCTTTTTCACTCGTCGCTAATTTCACAAAACTGCTAACAGCGTCCACCTACTGACTTATCTCAACTTTTTATTCCTAACACCAGCAGCTCTCTTTGCTACAGATAAGAAAACAAACACTGAACTTCTTATACCAATTGCATTAAGTATTTGAGCAGTTCAGAGCCCCTCAGTCTTTTCAATTCAAAACGCATTGGTAAAGAAATGGTTATTCCCTTTTAAGCCAATGCAAAGCAGAAGTGGAAAGACTGAGGGGCTCACGTAGTGCGGGTTTCAAAACGCTGTATGCTTCGTTATGGGATTTGGATATAGAATAACTATTAGCTCAAATTCCACTACTTGCCTACAGCGTTTTTAATTCCCGCTGAATGGTCAAACTTTTAATGCAATTGGTATTAAGCCCTCCCTCTGTTCGATACCTATTTTGATAAACAAACTCACCAAGTAACTCAGTTAATTTTTGCCGTTAAAAAAACGCCTAACTGTCTATAGCGACTACTATTAAAAATATAATAGGTCACACGGAAGCGCGAATATGCAAGCGAGACAAGTAAACAGTATTGCCGATACCATTGCCATCATTGAGAAACGGGGACTGTCCCATATTAAGGTCGGTCTATTCGATATAGACGGGGTGATGCGCGGCAAATACATGTCTAAGGCTAAGTTTGTCGCCTCTTTAGAAAAAGGCTTTTCCTTCTGCGATGTGGTACTGGGCTGGGATGTAAAAGATCAACTGTACGACAACGCTAAGTATACTGGTTGGCACACAGGTTACCCCGATGCACCAATGAGAATCTTACCCCATACCTGCCGCGATGTTGTTGGTGAAGCGGGCATGCTGCTATTTATCGCTGAATTTGCCGAAGATGCTGAAGCCGTCTGCCCACGGGGAACTTTAAGACGGGTAATAGAGAAAGCGCAAAGCATGGGTTTTAACCCATTTGCAGCATTGGAGTATGAGTTCTTTCTATTTAAAGAGACACCACAATCAATTAGGGAAAAGAACTTCCGTAACCTAGAGACGATCACCCCCGACTGGTTCGGTTATTCGATGATCCGCAACTCGGTGCACTCAGAGCTTTATCAGGATATTTTGTCGATGTCTGAGACCATGGACTTTCCGATTGAAGGGATCCATTCTGAAACGGGTCCGGGGGTCATTGAAGCAGCGATTGCGGTTGATTGTGCCGAATCCGCTGCCGATAAAGGCGCACTGTTTAAAACCTTTATGAAAGTATTGGCACAGAAGCGAGACTTGATGGCGACTTTTATGGCCAAGTGGTCTGCAGATTATCCGGGGCAAAGTGGTCATATTCACCTATCACTACAAAACAAAGATGGTAGCTCTGCATTTTATGACCCTAGCCAGACTCACTGCATGAGTAAAATACAGCGACATTTTTTGGCAGGTCAACAGGCGTTAATGCCAGAATTCCTGTGCATGATTGCCCCCACCATTAATAGTTACTCGCGCATGATCCCCGGCTTTTGGGCACCCACCGATGCCACTTGGGGAGTAGAAAATAGAACGACCGCTCTGCGGGTTATTCCTGGTTCGGCATCATCTCAGCGTGTTGAATATCGCTTAGGCGCTGCCGACGCCAACCCCTACCTTGCACTTGCTGCCGCGCTTGCCAGCGGCCTTTATGGCATAGAGCACCAGTTAGAGCCACAAGCACAAGTGATAGGCAACGCTTATGAACAAACTCATGACGCTTCTCTCGCACTGCCCGCCACACTGTGGGATGCAGCGCAGCGATTCAAGCAATCTACCGCGGCCAAAAGCTGCTTTGGAGAATCCTTTGTCGAGCATTACGCCATTAGTCGCGAATGGGAAGAGCGTGAGTTTAGAAAGCACGTAACAGACTGGGAAATGGCGCGTTATTTCGAGATTATTTAGGCTCACAATTCGACTTTAGATGATGCAGTCATAGCGAGTTGAGATTGAAAGTGCAGCTGAAAGTGAAATTCAAAGCATTGGAGTTGAGTTATTTATGCCATTACCACCAAAAATAGAGACGCAAGACACCGTATCTCCAATAGATGGCAGTGTGTTTGTTAGCCGTCAGCTCGCCAATGAGCATCAAGTATTAGCCAGTGTTGAGCAAGCAGTTACAGCTTATAGTGGTTCCAATAACAGCTGGAAACAAACGCCGCTAGCGCGGCGTAAAGCCTTGTGTCAAAAAGCCATTGAGCAGTTATTGAGTCATAAAGATGATATCGCCAAGGAACTCAGTTGGATGATGGGTCGCCCGATACGTTACTGTAAAGGAGAGCTTAATGGCGTGGCCGAGCGCAGCGACTATATGTTCAGCGTATCTGAGCAAGCCTTAGTGGATATTAATATTGAAGATAAGCCTGGATTTACTCGTTATATAAAACGTGAACCCTTAGGTGTTGTGGTGGTAATCGCGCCATGGAATTATCCTTTTTTGACTGCGATAAATGTCATTATTCCGGCTTTACTGGCGGGAAATTGCGTGATCCTCAAACACTCAGCGCAAACCCCCTTATGTGCTGAGCGCCTATACCAAGCATTTACAGATGCAGGATTACCGGCAGGCGTTTTTCAATATCTGCATATGAGTCACGATAATACCGCTAAGCTTATTGCCAATGAGCAGGTCGATTATGTCGCCTTTACTGGCTCGGTTTATGGTGGCGAAATGGTAGAGAAAGCCGCTAGTGGCCGCTTTATTGGTGTAGGACTAGAACTTGGTGGCAAAGATCCCGCTTATGTACGTGAGGATGCCGATATCGACAACGCTGTTGCCACCTTAGTAGACGGTGCCTTTTTCAATTCAGGCCAATCTTGCTGTGGTATCGAGCGCATCTATGTTCATCAAAGTATTTTTGATGAATTTATCAGTAAGGCAATCGCCTTAGCCAAACAATACCAGCTGGGACGGGCTGACGATCCAACCACCACACTAGGCCCTATGGTACGTACCTCTGCTGCAGATTTTGTTAGGCAACAGATAGCTGATGCGCTTGATAAAGGTGCCATAGCGCATATAGACGAAACGCTATTTCCCATGAGTCAACAAGGCACACCCTACCTTGCCCCTCAAATCCTCACCCAAGTTGATCACACCATGAGCGTCATGACACAAGAATCGTTCGGCCCCGTGGTCGGAATAATGAAAGTCTCAGCAGATGAGCAAGCAATTACCTTGATGAACGACAGTGATTTTGGCTTAACAGCCAGTATATTCACTCAAGATATAAACCAAGGCATTGTATTAGGCGAGCGGTTGCAGACGGGGACTTTTTTTCTCAATCGCTGTGATTACTTAGATCCTGCACTAGCCTGGACTGGGGTAAAGCAATCTGGACGGGGCTGCACCTTATCTCAATTGGGGTTTGAGCATCTAACTCGCCCTAAGTCATTTCATATTAAACATCCTTAACTCAGAACTCGTCAAGGCGGGTTCCAAAAAGGAGTCATCATGGATTTACATGCAAGTTGGAATTTCCCCACGGCCATCACCGTGGGTGCAGGCTGTTTGGTGCAGCTGGGGGAGCGCTGCAAATCCCTCAATATGACCAAGGTGTTGCTGATCACCGATCCCGGTTTAGCCGCTCTGCCTATGATCGAAGAGGCCATTGGATACTGCACAGCCGCAGGGCTTAAATCTGCAGTGTTTGCTGATATTCAAGCCAATCCAACCGGCAACAATGTTCGCGATGGGGTGAAGTTTTTAAACGCTGGCGATTTTGATGGTGTGGTGGCACTCGGTGGTGGTTCAAGTTTAGATACCGCCAAAGCCATTGCCATGATCGCCAAGCAAGCAATCACGCTATGGCAAGCAGAAGATATTGGCAGTAATTGGACCCGTGTCGATGCAAGCTTAATGCTGCCCGTTGTAGCCGTTCCAACCACCGCGGGCACAGGTTCTGAAGTCGGCCGAGCGTCGGTGATCACCGATACCGATGGTCAGCACCCAATTAAACGCATTATCTTTCACCCGAACATGCTGCCCGCCAGTGTTTTACTCGATCCAGCACTCAGCTTAAGTTTGCCAGCTCATATAACTGCAGCAACAGGTTTAGATGCCTTATCCCATAACTTGGAAGCCTATTGCGCCCCTTTTTATCATCCGATGGCAGAGGGCATAGCGATTGAAGGGATACGCTTGGTTAAAGAGTACCTTCCCAGAGCCGTTGCCAATGGTGAAGACGTTGCAGCACGAACCCAGATGCTAGTCGCTTCAAGCATGGGCGCCACCAGCTTTCAACGCGGCTTAGGCGGCATGCATGCCATCGCGCACTCACTTGGCGCCCTGTATAACCAGCATCATGGATTATTAAATGCGATTTTAATGCCCTACGTACTACTCCGAAACCGCAGTGCAATAGAGGAACGTATCATACGCTTATCTAAGTATCTTGAACTTGATGATGCCAGTTTCGATGGTTTTCTAGCTTGGGTGTTAACACTTAGAACGCAGCTAGCTATTCCGCACACCTTAGCTGAAATAGGCATAGAGCTAACTGATGAGGTTTTAATAGGCCAAATGGCAGCTAAAGATGCGGCAGCTGCCGGAAACCCCGTCGCGTTGACCGACGTCGAGTATTCATTACTGTTTAGCGATGCGGTAAACGGTCGACTGCTAAATACCCATCCTACCTGTGGGTGCTGAATTCATTGGAATGAAAATAGATTTTTCGACAAGGAGAGGTGTGATGAAAATAGGCATTTTACAATGCGATGATGTCACGAGCTCACTGCAAGCTAAACATGGTAATTACCCTATGATGTTTATGCGTCTGTTTGAAGACTTTGACGCTGAAATGAGCTTTTCAGTGTACCGGGTTATCGATGGTATTTACCCAAGTTCAATGGATGAATGTGACGCCTACATCACCACGGGGAGCCGTTACAGTGTTTATGATAATGAGGCTTGGGTGCGCCAACTTAAACATTATATTGCCGAACTCTATGCAGCTAAGAGAAAGTTTATTGGGATCTGTTTTGGTCATCAAATGATGGTTAAAGCGTTAGGGGGCAAGGTCATTAAATCTCCAAAAGGTTGGGGGGTTGGCGTGGCAACATCCCAAGTAACTCAGAGCACGCCTTGGATGAATGAAGCTGTAGCAGCAATATCCTTGGTGGTGAGTCATCAAGATCAAGTCAGTGAACTGCCCATTGATAGCCAGATCATTGCCACTAGTGATTTTTGCCCCTTTGCTATGATCCAGATAAACGAACACTTTTTAGGTGTCCAAGGGCACCCAGAATTTAGCAAGCATTACTCAAAAGATCTAATGAATGCACGTCGCGATCGCATCCCTCACCGCAGAGTCGAAGCCGGCATTGAATCACTGTCGCAGCCAGTTGATGACAAACTTGTGACTCGCTGGATTGTGAATTTTTTGCAGCAATACAATGTCTGATTATTTCTATCACGCTACGCGATATTGATTGAGGAAGTATCGGCTGATAGTAAGCTTCGAGTTTTCCCCTAACTATAGCCCAATGACCCCACACACCTTTTTAATTAAACAAAGCAGTTCTAAGCTTAAAACATGGAAGACGACTAATACTAAGTCAGTCACCTCCTGTTACAGGGGTATGGCTACCAATAGAACCTGACGGATCAACTCATTACTAAAGAGGCCACAGAAACCTAGTTACATCTAGATAGATATCGAGTAAACGATAAAACGCAAACACTTGATACTATATATGCAACTAAGCGCCAGTAAGAACAGCCCTGCTTCTCCTTGCCAGCGAAAAAACATCCCCCTAAAGCCGACCGATTTACTAAGAAATTTGAAAGCCAATTTAGAGGGTTCTCAGTCCCTAGCAAAACAGCAGATCCTCTTCTAGAATTAAGTAATGATAATGTCAATTTGTCGAAAGGAAATCATGCTTTCTACACATAGGAAAATGAAAGGGATCGTTGCCCCCTTGGCAGTAGTATCATTGCTTACCCTGTTGGCACTAGCTGGCTTAGCCTTAGACTCTGGAAAAGTATTTTCAGATTATCGCCGAGCCCAAACAGCGGCAGATGCTGCGGCATTGGCTGGAGCATTCGAAAAATTCTACGGCCGTGATGGAGGCATA
Source organism: Shewanella piezotolerans WP3 (assembly GCF_000014885.1). Lineage (NCBI taxonomy): Bacteria > Pseudomonadati > Pseudomonadota > Gammaproteobacteria > Alteromonadales > Shewanellaceae > Shewanella > Shewanella piezotolerans. The sequence continues at coordinate 436,327 of NC_011566.1, read as the reverse complement.
ATTAGTGCTGCTGATGCTGAAGCAGTGGCCAATGGTTTTACTCATGGTGATGACGGCATTAATGTAGCAATTAACAACCCTCCTTTGTCTGGGTTTTATGTCGGTGACCCGTTTTCTGTAGAAGTCATTATCACACAACCTACTCTAACTTTCTTTTCACGCGTTCTTGGTATCAACTCCATACCTTACACTGTCAGAGCTGTTGCCAATGGAAATACCGCGAGTGGTAACAACTGCGTCTATGTTTTGGATGATAACGAGGAAAAAGCTTTTGAAGTAAGCAGTGACTCACTACTAGATGCTCGTTGTGGAATATGGGTAAATTCAGATGACAACGAAGCTAGCTCTGTCGAAAGTGGAGCTTGTGTTAAAGCAGGTACAATTACTGTCGTTGGAGGCTTTAAAAAAAACCAGAATTGTGACTCTGGGGGAGATGCTTATCAGTGCGACAATCCAGGCGATTGCCCACTTAGCGGCAAAGGATTACCAGCCGCTCAATCGCCACTTCCAGCTCCCGACCCTTTCAGTGGATTACCAACTCCCACTGTAGATCGTAGTTCCGGCGCTTGCCCCAATGAAGAGCAATGTGACGCTACCGGTTGTAGCGGTAAGAAAAAAGATTCCAATGGTCCTTATGAGTCCTACACCGTCGACAAAAGTGGCAACTCGACCCTAAACCCAGGAACGTACTGTGGCGGAATATTAGTCAAGAAAGGAAACGTCACATTTAACCCAGGCGTATACATTCTTCGAGGTGGTGGGCTACGAATAGAAGGTAGTGACTCAGAAGCCACTGGCTCAGGTGTTTCATTCTATAACACCTGTTATTTCGATTGTAATTCCAGTGGAAATAAAGATCCGGAAAAAGGTAAAGAGTGGTATTGGACGCTGGACATTAACTCAAGTGCCGAAGTCGATTTTTCAGCCCCTCTTTGTAATGGTGGTAGCAGCGGAACAGCGTGCGAAAATGACTTAGATGGTGTGCTCTTTTTCTCAGATAGAGATGCACCTTCATCGAAAGATCCTGGAGCGTACCCAGTCAACCGAATCGACAGCAGTGTGACCGCCACACTTGCAGGCGCGATATATGTGTGGAACCAACATTTAAAGTTCCACAGTGGCTCATCAGGCAACCCCTCTGATGCCATTTTAGTTTCAAAGTTTTTGGAAATATCGAGTGGTTCAGAAGTGGAAATAACCAACTTCACTGGCGCAGGCGGTTCACCACTAAAACGCGTCACCTTAGTAGAGTAAATATCGTTCATGAATAATCATTATAGATCTCATACAAAACAGAGAGGAGTCGCAGCCATAGAAGCCGTGATTACTTTGCCATTTTTAATCTTAGTGATGCTCTTAGTTATGGATTTTGGTCGAGTAATGTATGTTTCAATTACCACAACCAGCGCAGCGAGAGCCGCAGCAGGATATGCAGCACAAAGCACTAACTTAGTCGTTGATACCTCTGGGATTCAAGCATCTGCTCAGCAGGAAGCGAATGACCTTCTCATAAATAATGCAAACGAACAAGCTGTTGATGTGAGCTCTAAGCGAATTTGTAAATGTCCAGGCAGCATTACAGAAGTCTCTTGCACTAGTAACTTATGCGCAGCTGAGCTCCAGATATTTATTGAAGTTACAGCTAGCCGCGATTTTAGGACGGTGGTTGAATACCCGTTCATTCCGAATGACATTCCAATTAGTCGAACTGCAATTATAAGAGCGCAATAACCATGATGAGTAACCATTTATTTAATCAACAGCGTAATCCAAGTACGCACCAAAGAGGAATAACTGCCGTAGAAGCCGCTATTGTAGCCCCACTCTTTTTTCTACTACTGTTTGTTATTTTAGATGGAGCGAGAATGATCTATGCCTACGGTACAGTAGCACATGCAGCCAGAGAAGGAGTTCGCTACGCTGTAGTGCGAGGGGCTGAAGCAGGAGAGGATCTGAGGCGAGCTGGTGACGCTCCGACGACATCCACTAAAGTAGAAGCATATGTAACTTTAAGAGCAAGACCTTTAAAAGGTATTTCTGTCACCACGACATGGGAACAAAATGGTAATTTACTGGATCTAAGTGCAGGGAAAGTAGTGAAGGTGCTCGTAGAACATGATTTCAGCCCTGTGACCCCTTTTTTGCCTAACCTAACACTATCTAGTACCTCCAGTACTGTTATCTACTTCTAACCCCTTGATTCACTTCAACGTTTACCAGGAACAAAAAACAAGAGAATCATATGAGTGTTGATTCGCCCCAAAAATAGGGACATATTGGCGTTTTGACTACCTTCTACAACCTTTCGTGCTTCTATTGGTGCTATTTAACTAAGGATAATGCCTACAATTACCGAAGAAATTTCTAATAGAAACTGCTCTAGCCACTTTACATTGCATAATCGACCTCTACCATCTATGGTCAATTTTGGTATCATTGGCTTCTAATTCAGAATTTTCACCTTAGATTTATTGAGGCATTGCGATAGCTTGATGTGTGATTTCCGCGATAAATTTTGCATTCCCAATACTCCCCTTCCCTTACTTTTTCGCAATTCCATATAACTACCACACATTACAAAGCGGTGAGGTTGGGCCGCAATCATCATTAAGATATACCTTAAGACCTGTAAAACGTTACCGACTCATTGGGCTAACACTATTGTTTGCCGTCGCACACAGGTAAATGAGAACTAGAATAAAACCAGTTAAACTCTCCCCCTTAGTTTGAATGTGCTCGTAGTACAACGAACCAATTTAATGTCTCCAAACAACTTTTGCACCAGTGAAGTGCCTTGTTTCCTAAATCTAATAAATCTTTTGTCATTAGCGTGAACTGATACCAAGGCCCCCCTAAGCTAGTTCAACACAAAGGCTACAAAGGCACTATTCCACAGAGAAGTAATACTGGATATTGGGAGTAGGGACACCCAAGAAGCAAGGCAGACATGCGTTGCAACAACACATCCACCGAGGTTGCACCAATTTTCTCAATATCCTCTGCGGTAAAAACGGTTATCGGCGCGCTCGAAGTCATCTCTTCGCGAAAGATACGACTGCCAGTTATCGCTATGTGCTCCATCTTCTCAGCTTGCTCAGTGGGCTTAGCCATGGAAGCTGCGAGGGACGGCAGTTCGAGATTTGAATCAGCACTATAAACATGAAAATGGGGCAGAAGGCCCAAAGAAAGTGTCATTGCACTCACCAATGCACAGCGATACATAAACAGTCCTATGACAAATTTGTTTTGATTATGCAGCGATTTATAAATGATTGATGACAGGTAACAATTAAAACCCAGCTAACTGCGACACTGTGTCACACCTTGCTGTGACACAGCATACAAATCAAAGGTTTATGTCGACTTACAGCTGTTCAAAAAAGCATCCAAATATGGATATTCAAGCCGCTCGCAATATATGATTTTACCAAGGGAACGACCATTAATGGCAATCAATGCAAGCACCAGGGAAGGTTCGAATGTCAGTTTAGCAGGAGCAATAACTGACCTTGACTAAAGCCCATTAAATTCCTACTGAATCCAGCATCTTCAGGTAGAACGGGTATATGCAGAGGCCACAACGAAAAAAAGCCCTTGAAGGGCTTTTTATCGAAAAATATCGGCTCGGAGCGCTATAGATTAGGTGAATAATCAAAAGAACCTGATGCTGACTGATCAACAAAGTTGTCGACTGGCTTTTTCTTATTCAATACGCCATTAATCATATTGCTTGGGAAACTTTCAATCCGGGTATTGAATATCGCGACGTTTTGGTTAAACACCCGCAATGCCGCTCCTACATGCTCTTCTTGATTAACAATCTCTGCCATGTTCTTGCTGAACGACTCTGATGCCTTTAATTCAGGGTAGCTTTCAGAAACAAACCTCAAGCTCTGCATCAACTGCTCTGAGACATTGCTCACTTCGCTGCAGCGGCTAGGTTCAATCTCTTTGCCATCAAGCTGCTCGACACTATTTCTTAAGGCAGCAATTTTCTTAAACACATCAGATTCAAACAGCTTGTGTTCATTAAGCACTTTTTCCAATTCAGGCAAAATGCGCATGCGTTGTCTTTCAATAACAATCACATCATCCCAAGATTGCTGTACTGATTTATGCTCAGAAACAATACTATTATATAGCGCGATGATGGTACCAATGACAGACACTATAATGGTACCAGCGATTACTTGTTCAAACATTATCAATTCCTAATTATATATTTTACTATGGACGTTACGGGTATATTGCATAAAGATTTCAAGTGAGGTTTTTTCGAACAATTCTTCTGTGAAGTTATCGAATGTAATATAACCTTCCAAAGGAGGTAAAATATCAAAATCAACCTGTGAAACTAACAGATGACCATCCTTATCCGCTTCAATAGTTAAATTACTATACTGCTGTGATAATGCCTCAATATTCAACATCATCTTCGGCGTTAAAAATTGTGCAACCGCTATTTGAGTTTCGCCTTCACTGTAGAATTTTTTATCAAAAGAAATTAGCGAAGGTTTAAAAGTTTCATAACCAGCAGACTTAACAACACTGCCTGAATTAGAAATTTTGACTCCTTTATGACGATTGCATCCACTCATGACAACACCATAACGCCAGAATGTCTTGTACTCGTAGTAGACTCTTTTATTCTTGCCAAACCCTTCGGTACGTTTAATTTGTTCAGTATGCTCAGAGCGAACAATTGCAAAGGCATTCACCCCTTCAAATTCATCACCTAGCTCAATTCGATAAGCAGCAACATGGTTACTATAATTGCCACGCTGAAAATCGTAAAATGCTGAGCTACTTAATGATTTCACTTGTGCGCCATGGCGTAGCAACAGCACCTTGTTATAAACAGCTTTGGTTTGCCTTTTAATGTAGTTTACAAATTTGTCTTTTTTGGTTTTCTTTAAGTTAGCAACAAGCTTAACTAGCAGATACATTAGTGCAAGAGTTGCCACAGTAACGATAAAACCATTACTGGAACTAGAGCCATATGTATATCTCGAATTCAACAAAGTTAAATACATCCAACCAATGTAACTAGCAAATACTAATACTATTAAGCTATGCAAAACATTTATCGAACGACTACAAAGGAAACTATAAAAAAGGTCTCCTTTTTTTTCTTGGTATTCGTCCACTAGCTCGGTTAATTCATCGACGGACTCAGATTTTTCGACCCTTTCCAGCACCTCATCCATGTAAGCAACGCGGCGATGATATTTATCATCTTTTAACCACTGACTAAATTTATTACCTTCTAACCACTTACTAATTTTATTATCTTTAAATGCCATTCATAAACCTAAAAGTGAGAATTGTTATTCGCCATAAATATAAATAACTTAACGCTCCATATTATATTGAAAAAAATAACCAATTCATTCCCATCCCTATCAATGCTCAGCACAAAAAAAATAAAACTAGTAATTTTACTAGGCGAATAAAAATGACAGTTAATGGCCAAAATTGCATCAAAGCGAATCTACAATGATTAATTTTGCCCCACTATCAGATTTTGCTACATTAACTTTCTCAAACAATTTAGCGAGCCTAATCATGTCAAACGTCATTATCTTTTTACTCTTGTTCGCCTACTCAACAACGGCGACCGCTAAACCAATAGCTGATTTGCCAGAGCCGGTCACGAATAATGCAGTGGCAATAGTCAGCAACGATTCAAAGGATTACCTGCTGAGCTTTATGGGGATGGGGCAAAACAAAGATAATAAGGCGATTCATAACAAAGCATGGTCACTGGAGATAAGCCATCCAGCAGCTCAATGGCAACCGTTACCAGCCGTACCACACATAAATAAAATAAGTGGACGCTTGGCCGCTATAGCTGTTGGCATTAACAGTGATGCTTACCTTTTTGGTGGCTTTACTGTTTCTAGTGATCATCAAGAGCTATCGACTGCCGATAACTACCGCTTCTCAATTAAGGATAAAAGCTATACTCGCATCGCCGATATGCCGGTAGCTGTTGATGACACTACCGCACTGGTTTATCAGAATCGTTATATCTATCTGTTAAGTGGTTGGCATCAACATGGTAACGTCAACTTAGTACAAGTTTACGACACTAAAACCGATAGCTGGGCGCAAGCCAGTCCGCTACCTATTCCAGCAGTATTTGGCCAGGCTGGCGGCATTGTGGGTAATGAATAGGTCATGTGTGACGGCGTAACAGTTCAAGCTCAACTCAATAAATCAAGAACCTTTAGCGCTTCGCCGATATGTGTATATGGCAAAATCAAAACAGATAATCACCTACGTATAGACTGGCAGCTATTACCCCATTACTCACAGCAGGTGGCAGGTAATTTGCCACAACCCGATGCTGTGGCCCATTATCGAATGGCTGCTGTAGGCGATGAGCACAACCAACAAATCATTTTTATTGGCGGCAGCAATAATCCATACAACTATGATGGTATCGGCTATAACGGCCAACCAAGCGGTGCCTCAGACCTGATGCACCGCTTTGATTTAACTTCCCATCAATGGCTACCAGCAGCGATCGTGGCAACCCCATCAATGGATCATCGCGGCCTGATTACCTATAAAAACCAGGCTATTCGTATCGGCGGCATGCTTGAAAAGCAGCAGGTAAGCAAACAAGTTCTAAGCGTACCTCTAAAGTAAGGTTTTGCCCAAGAAACGTGATTACCCGAGCATTTTACTCAACTAATGATTGAGAAAACCAAAAGATGCAAATAATATACTTGTTATATTAATTTGTTGGAGTGCCACCATGTCTCAATCAAAAGAAGTGCTACTTAATACTCGAGTCGGGGAGTTAGTCGCCAATGACTTTCGCAGCGCCCATATTTTCAGTCAATATGGTATCGACTTTTGTTGTGGTGGCGGTATTACCCTAGATCGTGCTATTTCACGTTTTAATGCCGATGAAGAAGCATTACTTAATACGCTTTTAGCACTTGATGGCAACACGATTACAAATGACGGGCTAACGGAGCTAGCATTGCCTGATTTGCTTAACTACATCGAAGCCACCCACCACACCTTTGTCAGAGATAAAGCACCGCTGTTAGTAGAGTACAGCCAGAAGATGGTACGTGCTCACGGTGAAAACCACAGCGAAATAAAACCGTTAGCAGGCTGGATTGCTGCGCTAGTCGATGACTTAATGCCACATTTGATGAAAGAGGAACAGATCCTGTTTCCGGCCATTTTAGGATTGCACAATCAAGTTGAAAGCCAAACTTGCTTTGGTCACATCAGTAACCCAATCAATGCGATGCAGTATGAACATGATGACGCGCTGCAGATTATGGAGAAGATTAGCGAGCTCACTAACGGCTTTCAACCGCCAGAGCATGCTTGCACCACTTGGCGTGTCTGTTATGCCAGCCTTGCAGAATTCGATACGGATTTAAAGCAGCATATCTACATAGAAAATAACGTGCTATTTCCAAAAGCATTAGCATTAACGGCTTAAGTCACTATCGCCAAAATGACTTAAGTTTGACTAACTCTTGGATATTATTAATTTCAATATGAGGCAGCTGTTGAGTTAAAGCAGCCTCTTTTGTTACACCAAAGCCAGGATTGAGCCACACAGCCTGGCAACCCGCTTGCCTTGCCCCAACCACATCGCTCATGGCGCTATCGCCAACATGCAGTATTTGTCTCTGTGGAATATTGAGCCGCTTAGCAGCTTGCACAAACATATCTGCTGCGGGCTTTTGCTTGAAGCCCTGCCCCGGATGTAAAACAAATTCAAGTAGATCACCTAAACCTATACGCTGATAATCAACATTGCCGTTGGTGATGCCTATTAACCGATATTGCTGCTTAAGGTTCGCGAGTAACTCAAGTACCTGCTGAGATACTGAAAAGTGACTTCGATGCATGGCAAAGTGGTCAAACACAGCTGTCGCTCCTAATTTGGCCGTAGTTGCGTCGTAACCTAATTCAACTAAACCACACTCAAGCATTACTTGCCGAGCTAGGCTGGGGTCATGGCGCAGTTGCGGGCGCTGCTTGATTATCGTTAGCTTTAATCGATGCCAATCGGCTATTTGCCACGCTTGAGATTTGGGGTAATGATGATTCAGAAATTGCTGTGATGCCGCCTCTGCTTGACGAATAATAGGTCGGTTGTCGTATAAGGTATCATCTAAATCAAAGCTAATAGTGCTGAAGCTTTGCGGCCTAATAAACAGCTTCATGATTTATTGCCTCGCTTTTTTGCTCTGGGATGTGCACTGTCGTATACCTTAGCTAAATGTTGGAAATCCAAGCTGGTATAGACTTGAGTTGTTGACAAGTTCGCATGGCCTAAAAGCTCTTGAACGGCGCGCAGATCTGCACTTGATTCAAGCATATGCGTAGCAAATGAGTGCCGCAGTTTATGGGGGTGTACCTTTACGCTCAGCGCTTGCTCCTGCCCCCATTTAGCCAGTCTGGCTTGTATACTGCGATGCGCCAAACGTCGGCCTTTGGCGGTGACAAACAATGCATCATCTTCACAGGGAATATCACGTTTAATATCAAGCCACTGGGAGATAGCGGTCAGTGCTAATTTTCCAATCGGTACGATACGCTCTTTGCTGCCTTTGCCCATGACTTTAACTTGCGCTTGGGAGAATTTAATATCTGTGACATTCAACGCTGCAAGCTCTGCCAATCGTAACCCTGAAGAGTAAAACAGCTCCATTATCGCTTTGTCTCGATAACTTAGCGGATCGTTCGCATCGATTTCTAACAGATGGGTCACCGAGTCTACATCCATATTTTTCGGCAACGGCTTAGCTTGTTTAGGCGCACTGAGGTTAAGTGCTGGATTAACGGAGATTTGCTGTTCTCGGAGTAAAAAATCAAAAAACTGTTTAATTGATGACAACGTAAGAGACAGAGACCGTGGACTCAGCCCCTTACGGTGTAATTTAGCAATAATGGCTTGCAGCGACTCATGCTTAAGTTCAAGCCAATCATCATTAGCTGCAAATACCGCTTCTACCCGCTTTAACTCAAACAGATAGTTTCTCACTGTGTAAGCAGAAACCTGCCTTTCAGTTGTTAAGTATCGTTCAAAATCAATAAGCCAAGGTGACGTGCCCGAAGATACATTGTCGACCATAAAGCCTCACTATTAAATTTTGGGCAACTGATGATCCAGTAACTGTTTGAGCTGTGAAAGTAACAGGTGATCCATATCAGGGTGAAAATGCATCGGATCTGAGCTGGCGATAGCAAAGATCACTTGGCCGCACTCTTGCGATAAACGCGATAATGCCACTGAGCCTACTTCAGAGCCAAATAAGCGTTTTGACTCTTCATTGGTTAAGCGACCAAAATAGTAACCAGAATCTAAACGTTTTCTCCAAATCTGCGACAGTTCACTGTCGATATCATGTACCGTGATTAACCGCACATGGCTGAACTGGAATTGCTCTTTTAAACCACTCGATAATACTTGGCGCAACTCACCCATATCATCACATTTTAGCATCTGCATCGACAATGCACTGTTAAACATGTAGATCTGTTCATTACGAGACGCCATAGACAGTAAGGAAGTGATCTCCTCTTCAAGCTGAGACACTCGTTGACGCAGTGATTCTTGCTGACGCTCAACGAGCGAAACTGCACCGCGCTCTGCATGAGGGATCCGCATTGCCAATAATAACTCTGGGTAGCGACTAAAAAAATCAGGGTTATCGAGCAAGTACTCTCTAATCAATATCTCATCAAAAGGAGGTTGCTGTTTCATGCTGCTATCTGTCATTGGGGAATTTGTCCATCATAAACATGCTCGGCAGGTCCGGTCATCCATAGTGGCTTACCTTCACCATCCCAATTGATCATCAGGGTGCCACCAGGTAAATCAACTCGCACGTTTCTTTCTAGTTTACCTTGCAGAATACCCACAACTACCGCCGCACAAGCGCCAGTGCCACAGGCTAATGTTTCAGCCGCGCCGCGCTCATAGACTCGTAGTTTTATATAGCCAGGATTAACCACCTGCATAAAGCCAACATTCACCCCTTTAGGAAAACGTTCATGCTGGGTCAATTCGCTACCAATGGTGTCGACATCTGTATTGGCTACATCGTCGACATCAATCACACAATGTGGATTCCCCATAGATACCGCCCCACAAAGGTAGGTTCCGGTAGATGCCATAAGTAAGTAGGTTTTCTCAACTTTCTTAGCATTGAATGGGATCTTCGACGGCTCAAGCATAGGCACCCCCATGTTGACCGTCACCTTGCCATCTCGCTCTAGCCTTAGCGTTATTTTACCTGATGAAGTACTGACTCGGATTTTATGTTTTTGAGTCAGACCTTTATTACGGACAAAGCGTGCAAAACAGCGCGCGCCATTACCACACTGCTCGACTTCGCTGCCGTCTGCATTAAAAATGCGGTAGTGGAAATCGAGATCCGGATCGTACGGAGGCTCCACCAACAATAATTGATCAAAGCCAATGCCAAAATTTCTATCGGCTAAGCGCTTGATCTGATCGGGAGAGAAGAACACATTCTGTGTGACCCCATCAACAACCATGAAGTCATTGCCCAAACCGTGCATCTTCGTGAATTGAATCAAGATGGACTTCCTTTAAGGTAACAGTAGCGGATAGTACCTACCACGCTACATTCTATTTATTGAGTTTACGGCAGTAACTGCTCACCTTGCCACAGCTGTGCAAGTTTTTCTCTTTCTCTGATCACGTAAGCATTGTCGCCATCAACCATCAATTCCGCTGCTCGTGGACGCGAATTGTAATTCGAAGCCATAGTAAAACCATAGGCGCCCGATGAGCGAATAGCCAAGTAGTCACCTGCAGCTATGTTTAGTTGGCGATCCTTACCTAAAAAGTCACCGGTTTCACAAACGGGGCCGACAACATCATAGTTCAAGGTTTCACCACCACGATCGATCGCGGGGATAATTTTTTGCCATGCGCTGTAAAGCGAAGGTCTAATCAAGTCATTCATCGCACCATCAACTAAAGCAAAACGCTTATCGCTATTTTCTTTAAGGTATAGTACTTGCGTGACAAAGATACCTGCATTGGCGGCAATCGCTCTGCCTGGTTCAAAAATCAGCTTAAGATCTCGACCACCTAAGCGCTCCAATAGCGCGGCAGCATATACGTCAGGTTGCGGTGGTAACTCATCATCATAAGTTACACCTAGCCCACCACCAACATCAAAATGCTTAATTTCAATACCAAGCTCAGCTAATCGATCGATTAAAGCTAGCATTCTGTCCATTGCATCTAAAAACGGTTTTATCTCAGTAAGCTGAGAACCAATATGACAATCTACGCCTTTGATTTCGATGCAAGGTAACTCTTTAGCACGCAGGAAAATAGCTTCAGCTTCTTCCATCGCAATACCAAATTTATTCTCTTTAAGGCCTGTAGAGATGTAAGGGTGAGTGCCAGCATCAACATCTGGATTGATGCGCAACGACACTGGAGCCACTTTATTCATCCGCTGTGCAACAACACTTAATTGTTCCAACTCAGCCGCAGACTCAACATTAAAGCAGTAAATACCTATCTCTAACGCCAGCTCCATTTCAGCTACAGTTTTACCTACGCCAGAAAATACCACTTTAGCGGGATCACCACCGGCTTCGATCACTCTAGCAAGCTCGCCGCCAGAGACAATATCAAAGCCACTCCCCAAACGTGCAAGTACATTTAACACTGCAATATTGGAGTTTGCCTTAACCGCATAACAGATGAGGTGTGGATGATTAGCGACTGCATTATCAAAAGCATACCAATGACGCTCTAATGTCGCTCGAGAATAGATGTAAAGAGGCGTGCCATGTTGCTTAGCTAATTCTGCAACCTGGCATTGTTCGGCGTAGAGTTCTTCTGCTTGATATATAAAATGATCCAACGTCTTTAATCCTTCTTACTTTCTTCGCTTTGCTTCGGCTCTGCGTCAGGCGACTTTGCATCCGTCGCTGCTTGATTAACGTCTTGCGGAGGTGCTCTAAATAGTGCACTTTTTTGCCCACAGCCTAAAAGTACTAGGCTACCAAGCCCAAGCAACAAAAACAGTCTCATTTTTTTCAACATCGATGACCCTTTAGCGCAATAACTTGAACTGAGGTAACATCAGTCAATGTCTTGCTGTGTGGCAAAAAATAGATACCTTGATGGTTGCAGACTAGGCTATTAGCAGTCAACCCTATATCGCATTTATATCCACTGTTTCTAACACTTATTTAGTGCTAAGTAATATGTGTTTTACTAAGGTTTATAGGTAATAAACCATAATTTGGCGAGTTAATCGTAGTCAGCACGCCATTTATCTATATTTCACGACATCATTGACATACCCCCCTGTTGAATCGCAGTCAAAACAAATGCATATAAAACAACCATATAATTAAATTAACGGTGATTTATAATCACAGTAATCAATAACCTTAAAATTATTGTGATTGGTAAACTCAAGCTGGATTGGTAGTATTGACTTCATTAACGCGGCAATCTTAAAAATCTGAGGAATGACTCCCATGGCTATGACAGATTTCGAATTTCATCAACTAGCAGATGAAATGTTTCAAGCAATTGATAGTGCGATAGAGGTACTCATTGACGAGCAAGATGCTGACGTCGATGTGGATGGTTCAGGTAATGTATTGCAGTTAGAGTTCAACGGTAATTCTAAAATTGTAATCAACAAACAAGAGCCGATGCATGAGATTTGGTTAGCGACTCAGTTCGGCGGGTACCACTTCGCTTACATTGACGGAAAATGGTTAGATCAACGTAATGACAATGAGTTTATGCCATTTGTCATTGAGTCTATTTTCAAGCAAAGTGGTCTAAAACTAGATATCAAATAGCTCATTATAAAAAAGAGGAGAACTAACACTCCTCTTTTTCTGTTAATAATTTGACCTAAAACTCTACCTCATAGGCCTCTTTCGAGACACCAAAAGGCAGCGCTACCAATTTACCACTCAAGCGTTCCAGCTTAAAAAATTGAGGCATGTTAAATTGCTCTCGCTCCAATATAGAATCATTAAAAGCATGGTGATGACTGACCTGACTCACTAATCCTTCAATATCAACCTCCTCCTGCACATAATGATTGAGGGCATTGTTTTCATCTAAGATAAACACATCTAAGCCTTCGCTTCTTTGACGCAAGAAATACTGAATAGCCCCTCTCGCGGCGTAATCTTGAATAACCGAAGGGATCTTTGAAAACGGCTCATTGCCAAGCTCTGGCCTTGGTATTTCAACCAGTTTTTTCTTTGATAACTGCTGATAGAATGACTTAGCATCACTGAGGTTTTCAAAATGCATACCTCTGTTATTAAAGAAAATACCATAACGGATCTTACCGACTTTAAGCGGATAGACCAATGTTGATGACTCTTGTGCACCACGACTTAAGCGAACCGTTCTATCAAGTAGATTTTTAACGCTTCGTTCAGTTTGAGATCTGAGCTTACTCGAACAACTAATCACTTCCATAGCAACATCTTGCGAGGCTCTTTTCATCCCAGGAGTGATAAAGGCCAGCGTATCCAATAACGCCTTCTGTCCCTCGAAATGGTGGCAATGCCACTCCCCCCAACTATTTAGACTGATGACATCGATAGAGCCCAGCATATTGCTACTGCTTTTTCCCATGGAAAATACATTGCTGTTTAGATAATCCGCCATTATCTCCTGCCCCACCCATTGCTCAGTAGGGTCACTATTAAAGTTAAGCAGGAACACCAACTTTTTAAAGTGCCAAGGCTGGCAGAGCGCCAACTTTGAAACTTTCATCGAACCAATATCAATTAAACCAACTAAGCGATCTGCCGCCGTTGTTAAAAAAGTCGCTCTGTGCTTACTCTTCTTAACCTCATACCAGCGCGTTCCCTCAACAGAGACTCCATTTAGTGAGGCCCACACCAATAGCTTAGCCTTACTTTTTGAGTGATAAACGGCACTATGCTGTAAAAAATTTCTCGGCTGAGGCGCGCATCGATACAGATAATAGTTTTTATCTTGCTCACTATAGATAATCGACAGGTGCGATTCTGTCAGAGAGCGACTCCAAAGCTGGTTAAGCGTCATGATCTGATGCTCATCTTCGCTAAAATAGGTATGCAGCTTTCGGGTCAGCAGACCCAGTTCGGAAATTCTCAAACTCTCACTCAACCGGTGAGCCGAAGCGAAGTGCAGCAAGGTTTGATAACTACCTAGCATTAGCTCATTGAGTTGTTCATTAAACCACTGCAGTTGTCCGCAATGCCAATGCTCACAATTATCGAGGGTTTCAACTAGGCTGGCTGCCCAGCCCCAATCTTCAACCAACTGGTGGATTTTATAGTAGCGCCAGTCTTTCGCTTGTTCTGGCAGACTGAGTCTTACGCCGCACTTTAGATAAAAACAGCGACGCGTGATCTCTAACCTTCTCGCATCACCTAGCTTCAATAGGTATTTTTCGATTGACTCATACAATAAGTAATAAGCGTCATTGCCTGCTGAAAAATCACCTTCTAAGGTACGCTGCCAAATGCGTTCGCTCACCAATTGAGTACTCGGATACTCACTGGCATATGCTTCTAGCAGTAGTACTTTTAACAATGCTTTATGAGGCTTTTCGACCCCTTTATAGAGCTGCCACAAAGACGCACCAAAATACTCACTAGCCGGCAGTGTTTGCGCATCGCCAAGCGAAAGTAAATAAGATTTGGTTTTGGCTTTAGGCCACCAAGCAATGACTTTGCCTGCAAGCTTAAAATGGCTGCGATAGAACTCTTCTAATAACAACCAATGCTGAGCACTGCCACTGTGCTCATGTCCCATACAATTATATAGATGTGCTTGCTCCTCTTGAGCCATAATGAACTGCTCAGGATGAACCAAATAAATATTCACTTCGAAGTCATACTGGGCAAACCACTCGGTTAATAATGTGGCTTTTTGGGATAATAACTCACACTGATTTTTGCTCATTAATTGACTATGGATAAGCCAAACATCTATATCACTCTGTGAATTCTGCCCGAAGCTGGCAGTACTTCCCATGCTATAAACCCCTTCAATCATAGGGTTAGATTTAGTAGCATTTGGCGGAACATTGAGGTTTAGGGTGTCACAAGCTTCAAAGTCTTCACTGCTTAAATGGAAATCAAATATGCCACATGGGGTAAACGGCCCATTGTAGCCAGGTAGCTTTTCAGAACGATGATGCAATAGAACAGGGATTAGACGAAGCAGGTAGCGTTTAAGGGGCGACAGTAAAGCGCTCGCTCTGGCGTATCGAATACTATCCAATCTTTCAGCTGCACATTCGTGCATATCGAGCTTTTCTACCAAGTTAAGCTAACTCCTTAGTCTATATCGCTATCTCTAATGTATACGGCAAAATGTTTTGCAGCAAGTAAATGTGACTCCGATCACATTTTTCAGTGGTATATACCCGTTCTACTTGAAGGTGCTCGTTTCAGAGGCATTGTGTCAGTTCAATTCTAGGCGCATTAATGTAGAAATGGTTCTTCCCTTTTAAATTAGTGCAACAACGAAGCGGGCTGCCACAAAGCCTTCTGCGATGGGCTTTAATGGACTTTACTCTGTGTTATTGATTTTACCAAGGAAATGACCATTCGTTGCAATCAATGCCGTGATTAAAGTCCATTAAATTCCCACTGAATCCTGCATCTTCAGGTAGAACGGGTATATAATTGGGTATACTTCAAAGAATCAACAGCAGAATGTTACATCTGCAATCGGGCAATGTTAGCATTGGCGCAACTAAGTTCTAAGATGGAATATTCTGCATGTCTCAAAATGTAATCCGTATCGCAACACGTAAGAGCCCTCTTGCCATGTGGCAAGCTGAATTTGTGAAAGCTGAACTGGAAAAAATCCATGAAGGCCTCACCGTTGAATTGCTGCCGATGAGCACTAAAGGTGACATCATCTTAGACACACCGCTTGCTAAAGTTGGTGGTAAAGGCTTATTCGTAAAAGAACTCGAAGTTGCCATGTTAGAAGACAGAGCTGATATCGCCGTTCATTCAATGAAAGACGTACCAGTTGATTTCCCTGAAGGCCTAGGTCTTGAAGTTATTTGTGAACGTGAAGATCCACGTGATGCATTTGTGTCAAACAACTTCTCTAGCATCAATGAACTACCGCAAGGCGCAGTGGTTGGAACTTCAAGCTTACGTCGTCAATGCCAGATCAGAGCGGCTCGTCCAGATCTTCAAATCAAAGATCTTCGCGGTAATGTAGGTACTCGTTTAGCTAAACTTGATGCAGGTAACTATGATGCCATCATTCTTGCAGCAGCAGGTCTGAAGCGCTTAAAGCTTGAAGAGAGAATTACCAGTTTCATATCAGCAGAAGACTCACTGCCAGCAAACGGCCAAGGTGCTGTAGGCATTGAATGTCGTACTGATGATGCTCGTGTAAAAGCACTTCTTGCACCATTGGAGCATTTAGAAACACGTCAACGCGTGATCGCTGAACGTGCAATGAACACCCGTCTAGAGGGTGGATGTCAGGTGCCTATCGGCGCTTATGCTGAAATCGACGGCGATACGTTAAGCCTGCGCGGTTTAGTGGGTAATCCAGATGGAAGCCAAGTCATTGAAGCCGCAACCTCTGGCAATAAGAACGATGCAGAGCAACTTGGTGTAGCACTTGCTGAAGAGCTGCTTTCAAAAGGCGCAAAGACTATTCTTGATGCAGTGTATGCAAAAGCATAAGTTGATTCAATGAAGGTATTACTGACGCGTCCAGAAGGGCGCAATCAGTTAATGGAAGAGGCGTTATCTTTTAGGAACGTCTCTTACCTTACTACGCCTTTATTACAGGTAACACCCACTTCAAATCTCCAATCAACACAAGTCAGCAGCACACTTGCCCATGCTGATATCATCATTTTTATTAGTACCAATGCCGTAAAGTTTGCTTCCGAAGCCATTGCAGCCAGATGGCCAGAATCTGCAAAATACTATGCTGTCGGCCAAGCGACTTATCTAGCCTTACAAGCCCTTGATATTAGTGCTGAGAAAGCGCCTGATAATTGTCAGCAAACAGAAGGCTTACTCAGCTTACCCTCACTTAAAAGTGTCGATGATAAGAATATTGTCATTGTTCGAGGCGTTGGTGGCAGAGAGGATTTAGCAATAGAGCTAACCAAGCGCAACGCAAATTTAGCTTATTGGGAAGTCTATCAAAGAGGATGTCCCGAGTTAGATATGAGTAATATTTGCCAGCAATGGCAATCGTTTGGTATAGACACTATCATCATTACCAGTGGCGAAATACTCGATAACCTCGTCAAAACTGTTCCAAATGAACTATTTGCATGGCTGCAAACTTGTCATATTATAGTCCCTAGCTCCCGAGTATATGATAAAGCTACTGCGTACGGTCTAATCACCGTAACCAATGCAAAAGCAGCCAATACCAATGCTATGCTGACTGCACTATCCTTATAGTTTAGTCACTTAAGCATTAGTAAATACTCGTTTTACTGCAGCATCATCGCTTTCAAGGACTGTTTAATGGAAAACAAGCACACTGACGCCAGCTCCACAGAGCCTACTCCAGAAGAAACTAATGCGTCACAGCCCGTTATTGAGGCTCAGTCTGAACCGCAAAGTAGCGCAGCACAACCAGCGGTGAATGAACCTCCTGCAGCAAATAAAACGACACCATGGGGCGTTATTATTACGCTTTTTTTACTATTGATAATCGCTTTTGCCACAGCTGCTGGCGGATACCATCTATATCAACAGCTTGAAACGCAAAAAGCGCAATCTTTGGCATTAGAGCAGAAGTTACAGGCTGAACTTGTTAAACCCAATCAGCGTATCGCCTTTTTAGAGCAGCAGCAGAATCAATTTAAATCTGCTGTGGATTTAGCGCTATCAACCGCTCAAAGCGAACAAACGCAACTACAAGAAAGAGTCTCGATAATTGCTCAACGCAACCCTAACCATTGGCGCGCAGAGGAAGCGAAATACCTAGTACGCCTTGCAGGGCAAAAATTGTGGTTAGAGAAAGATCCTAGCACTGCAACTAGCCTACTAAAAGCGGCCGACGAACGCATAAAGTCAATGCGCGATCCGTCACTAATGCCACTTAGAAAAGCGCTCGCAAAAGATATTGCCGCTACCGCCTCGATTAAAAATACCGATATTGCCGGAACAGTATTAACCCTTGATACTTTAATTGATGGATTGGAGACCTTGCCATTAAACCGAGCTGAAACTCATTTTTCTGCTGAAGAGTTAAAAGATACCCAGGTGAGTGATTCATTAGATGATTGGCAATCAAACCTTGCCAAATCATGGCAAGCGCTAATTGATGACTTCGTCATTATAAGAAAGCGCACCACTGATGCCGCACCATTACTAGAACCCGATCAACAGTGGTACCTTGTCGAAAATACCCGCAACAAATTACTACAAGCTCAACTCGCACTATATCGCCAAGACCAAGTGAATTACCGCAATTCAGTTAAGCTGGCGAGAAAATGGGTCTATCAGTATTTCGATCTTAAAGATCAACAAGTCACAGATGCTCTAACCACTTTAGATGCATTAGAAACCTTGAAGATTCAAACAACGTCGCTTGAACGATTTGATTCATCTAACTTATTAAATCAATTGGTCACCTACGGTAACTTGATGACAGAGGGGGCACAATAATGGTTCGCGTTCTGGTCTATCTAGGCATTATTTTACTGGGCTTCTTCATCAGTCCATTTCTAGCAGGAAATAAAGGCTACCTTTATCTTGCCGTTGGTGACTATCAAGTAGAGACCAGTATCGTCTTTGCCGTTATTGCACTGGTTATATTTTACAGTCTGCTACAACTGGCTGAGTTTGTTATTGTTTGGGTGTTAAACCTCATTTTAGGAAGTCGACTACTACCTGAAAAGTGGCGTAAAAAGGCAGCAAGAAAGCACACCCTAATGGGGGCTTTAGCGCTTGCAGAAGAAGATTGGGCCGCTGCCGAAAAAGCCATGGTTAAAGGTGCTGATAAGGGTGAAATCCCCGCACTTAATCTGCTCGCGGCTGCGCGAGCAGCACAACATCAAAATAATATTGCCGCACGTGATGAGTATCTGGCAAAAGCAGAGCTTGAACCGTTAGCCACAAAAGCGGTGAGTACTACCCGCACCCGCTATTTGTTGCAACAGGGTGAATTAGCTTTAGCCCGAGAAGAGCTAGATAAGCTCAATCCTACCAGCAAAAGCAAAGCCCCCGTGATAAAGCTCGCTGTTGACCTATATAAAGCGCAGCAAGATTGGCAAGCCCTTAAACTTATTTTACCAATTGCCAGCAAAAAACAGATTATGGCTGACGATATATTTAAAAAGCTTACCTTTGAAACCAATATCGCTTTACTAAAGAATGCCGCAAGTACAAATGAGCAAGAACTAGAGAAATGTTGGCACTGGCTATCACGTAGCGAACGAAAACAAGCTGAGTATATCGCAGAATATGCCATCGGCTTAAATCGCTATAACCAAAAAGAGCAGTCTATAAAGCTGCTGCAAAAGCAGCTTAAAACATCTCCATCAAAAGCCATTTTTGAAGCATTATCTCAAGTGCTCACCCCGTCGGATGTTGAAGCTAAAAAGCAGCTATTAGCGCTCGAAGCTAACTTTGAAGATAACGTAGATTATCAGGTCTGTTTAGCTAAGTTGTATCACCAAAATCATGACTATCACAATGCTAAAATATGGTGGCAAAAAGCTTGTTACCTCCAGGACGATATCAGTAACTTACACGCGCTTGCTGACGTACAAGAGCACCAAGGCGAATTAAACAGAGCACTTCAAACCAGAAGAAATGCCGCTAAGCTGTAACTTATTTTTATATCCATTATGTATATAAAAGCCACTCTATAGTGGCTTTTTGTCTTTAAATAATGACCTCTCAACTCCCGAACAAGCTAGCTGGCTGATAAGACTGATCTTTAAAACCTTATACAATTTTCTAAAAATATATTGTCTCACCTCCTTGACTTTATCCGATTTGACAACATTTGAAGCGCATACGAAATTAGTACTGTTAGTACACTGACTAATAATACTTAAGTACTAACTAACCTTCATTTAGCTCACGGACGAGATTGTCGAGTATTTTATGATGGGTACCTATACTTCAAAGCTGGATGCCACCGTAGTTGAGCTTTCAGGCGTTATTAGCAAACAAAATAGTCAAGGCGAGATGGTGCCACTTCAAGTGGGCGATACCTTACTTAAAAACACCTCATTTACTGTTGCTTCAGATGCGACGTTTAAACTTGAATATAGTGACGGCACCATAGTCACCCAACTAGATTTCCAAGACTCGAGCGAAATCGCGACAGGCGGATTTGAAGCAACTGAAGTAATCAGTGAAACTATCGATCCTGAAATTGCCGCCTTACAAGCACAAATCCTTAGCGGTGAAGATCCAACATTGAACTTGCCAGATACCGCAGCAGGTGAAACTAGCCCAACAGGTAACGAAGGCGGTGGTTTTGTATCTGTAGGCCGTGCAGGTGATGAAACCATTGCTGGGGCAGGACACGATACAGATGGCTTTATTCAGCCACAAACCTCTCGCCAAGACGAACTGCCCAGCTTTCTAGAACAGTTTGCCCAGCCAACAGTTTCAGCTAGTTCGGTGACTCTTTATGAAGAGAACTTGGCGGAAGGCTCTGCCCCTCAAGTTGCTGCACTATCACAAGCTGAAAGTGTTTCCGTTGCAGTACAAGCGGGAATTCAAGCCCTTACTATCAATGGGGTCCAAGTATTCGTCGATGGTAACTTTATTGGACCTGTGACCATCCCGAGTGAATATGGCACACTAGTGATATCAGCATATGACCCCATAAATTCAATTCTTACCTACAGTTACACTCTTAATAGCGCATTAGACCACAGTGAATCTGACATTCTATCTGAGCTATTTGTAGTGCAACTCACCGATAATCAGGGAGAAAGCACCACTGCCGTCGTAACGGCCAATATTGTCGATGACGCTCCAACTGGCCTTGATGATATTAATGCCATTAATGAGGACAATCTTGCAGGAGTGTTCGGAAATGTTTTAGCCAACGATACCTTAGGAGCTGATTTAGCCCAAGTAACCCAAATAACTTCAGTTTCTGGAACGACTGATGTCGGCGCTGAAAGTACAATCGCCGGCGCTTATGGCTCGCTAATCATCGCCGCCGATGGTAGCTACAGTTACATTCTTAATAATCAAACCAGTGAAGTTCAGTCGTTAGCCCTCGGCGAGCAAATAACCGATACATTCGACTACCTGTTAGTGGATGCTGACGGTGATGAAGTGACTTTAACATTGGTAATAACCATTACAGGTGAAAACGATGCGCCCGTTATCACCTCTTCATTTGAAGATGCTCAGGGCACTGTAGTGGAAGCAGGTGTGCTCGTCGGCGGGAACATCGCAACAGCAGGTATTGCCCAGACAGGTGGCACATTAACCGCAACTGACTTAGATGATGGCGCAATTCTTAATTGGAGCCTAGACAGCGCGGCAGAAACACCTTACGGCATGTTCAGCCTTGATGAAGTAACTGGTGACTGGACCTTTACTCTCAGTAATGAACTTGCAGATAGTTTAGCGTTCGGCGATCAAATCACTGAAACATTCAATATTACAGTAACTGATGAATATGGACTCTCTGCAAGTCAGATCGTCACGGTGACTATTGAAGGTACCAACGATATTCCGGTGCTAACAATCAACGATACTGAAGGTGCGGTAACTGAAGATGACGATGAGCCTAGCCTGTCTGACAGCGGCGCGTTAAGTTTCACCGACGTTGATAATGGCGATAACCACACTATCTCCTTTGCCCATGTTGGCAGTGTTATTTGGTCTGGCGGTAATTTAACCCAGGGCCAAATTGATGACTTCATCGCAGGCTT
Organism: Shewanella piezotolerans WP3; assembly: GCF_000014885.1. NCBI lineage: Bacteria > Pseudomonadati > Pseudomonadota > Gammaproteobacteria > Alteromonadales > Shewanellaceae > Shewanella > Shewanella piezotolerans. The sequence continues at coordinate 414,401 of NC_011566.1, read as the reverse complement.
CAGTGCTGACAGCGACAGCTGGGATTATACGGTACTCAACTCCCTCACTCAGTTCCTCAGCGAAGGCGAAACTATCAGCCTCAGCTTTGAGGTCACCGTCACTGATAGCTTTGGTGCCACCGACACCGAGACCGTTAATATCACTATTAATGGTGATAACGATACTCCCGTCATTACGGTTAACGAAGGCGAAGACAGCGGCAGCGTGAAAGAAGCCGGAGTGATTGATGACTTCGACCAAGACCCTGGCAACAATAACACCCCAGCGGTTGCAGTATTGGAAGCTAACGGTACCCTTGTCGGCAGCGATGCCGATGATAATGCCGTTATCACTTGGTCGGGTAACGCCAGCGGTGTGTATGGTGAGTTCACCATCGACAATAATGGTAATTGGACGTATACCCTTAATGACAGCGCCTTGGTGGATGCCCTCGCCTCTGGTGAGTCACACCTTGGAAGTCTTTACCGTGACCTTGACCGATCAATTCGGCGCGTTCACCACCCAAGATGTCACCATCACAGTCAACGGTACCAACGATATTCCGGTGCTAACAATCAACGATACCGAAGGTGCGGTAACTGAAGATGACGATGAGCCTAGCCTGTCTGACAGCGGCGCGTTAAGTTTCACCGACGTTGATAATGGCGATAACCACACTATCTCCTTTGCCCATGTTGGCAGTGTTATTTGGTCTGGCGGTAATTTAACCCAGGGCCAAATTGATGACTTCATCGCGGGCTTCAGTGCTGACAGCGACAGCTGGGATTATACGGTACTCAACTCCCTCACTCAGTTCCTCAGCGAAGGCGAAACTATCAGCCTCAGCTTTGAGGTCACCGTCACTGATAGCTTTGGTGCCACCGACACCGAGACCGTTAATATCACTATTAATGGTGATAACGATACTCCCGTCATTACGGTTAACGAAGGCGAAGACAGCGGCAGCGTGAAAGAAGCCGGAGTGATTGATGACTTCGACCAAGACCCTGGCAACAATAACACCCCAGCGGTTGCAGTATTGGAAGCTAACGGTACCCTTGTCGGCAGCGATGCCGATGATAATGCCGTTATCACTTGGTCGGGTAACGCCAGCGGTGTGTATGGTGAGTTCACCATCGACAATAATGGTAATTGGACGTATACCCTTAATGACAGCGCCTTGGTGGATGCCCTCGCCTCTGGTGAGTCACACCTTGAAGTCTTTACCGTGACCTTGACCGATCAATTCGGCGCGTTCACCACCCAAGATGTCACCATCACAGTCAACGGTACCAACGATATTCCGGTGCTAACAATCAACGATACCGAAGGTGCGGTAACTGAAGATGACGATGAGCCTAGCCTGTCTGACAGCGGCGCGTTAAGTTTCACCGACGTTGATAATGGCGATAACCACACTATCTCCTTTGCCCATGTTGGCAGTGTTATTTGGTCTGGCGGTAATTTAACCCAGGGCCAAATTGATGACTTCATCGCGGGCTTCAGTGCTGACAGCGACAGCTGGGATTATACGGTACTCAACTCCCTCACTCAGTTCCTCAGCGAAGGCGAAACCATCAGCCTCAGCTTTGAGGTCACCGTCACTGATAGCTTTGGTGCCACCGACACCGAGACCGTTAATATCACTATTAATGGTGATAACGATACTCCTGTTATCTCTAACATCACTTCTGTAACCGTTTCCGAAGAGGGGCTTGATAGCGGTATTATAGATAATGTTGGCGTTCCTACGGATACAACTAATCTGAAGGTAAATAGTGGACTGATTACCTTTACTGATGCTGATGCTGATGCTCAAGACAGTAGTATCTTTGATGTAACACTTTCAGGGCCTACTACGGACATGTTCTCAGATGGTCAATTAATCAGTTGGAGCTGGAATAATGCAAGCAAAACACTGACGGGTTCTGTGGGGCAAAATACAATTATGTCTATAGCTTTAGGCACCGTAACCTCTAACCTAACAGGTTTTGAAGTCGGCTATACCGTGACATTATTCGACTCCATTGATCACCCTCTAAATAGCATCGAAGATATCTTAACATTTGCTTTCGGGGTGACAATTAATGACGGCGTTCAAGATGTCAATGCAAACTTTAACGTTACCGTTGAAGATGATGCACCCGTCGATGAAGTTGATGAAAACTTAGTCCACAATATCCCTCACCTAATAGGAGAGAGTGTAATCGCAGACTTATTTGACCCGGGCGCTGATGGCTTTGGCAGTATCAATTTTAATGTCTTGACGAATGGATTGCAGTACAATGGCGTAGCACTTGAGTATACAATGAGCGGCAGCACGTTAACCGCTAGCGCTAATGGAGTGGACGTATTCACACTAACTGCAGTGCTTGATGGAAATGGTCATTACGACTATCAATTTACGTTGCTGCAGCAAATCGATCTTGAAACGATCATTGATTACGACATAGATTCAGCTCCAGCAGGAAATAACACAACCTATTTTGTCGACTCTGATGGCGCTATATACGCTCAAAATGGCCAAGCTAGTAATGTTATCTCCACTATTACTGGTTACACCAACGGCATATCTTCTCAAATAAACTCGAATAGCCACGGTATTGGTGTTGGACCACAAACCTCAATCGCGAATAATGAGTCGATCATAATTGACTATGGCGTAAACGGCACAAATTTACTTGCTATCAACTTAGGCACCAACAATAACGGAAACCATAGTGGCTCAGCTGACATTCAATATATAGTAACTTACTCAGACAACAGTACCAAAATTGTGAATACGACCATCGGCCCAACATTGCTCATTGAAGAGTTAGAGTTCAATGGTTTGTCAATCATGTCGATCGAAATCGTCCATGTAAGCGGAGAAGATTTCCAAATTACAGGCCTAGCATCCAATGGCTTAGTATTTAACGCGCCAATAGATATAGCATTTGGTTACGCTGCAACTGATGGTGATGGTGACGCGGTTGTCTTTGCTGGTGCAAATACAGGGGAGTTTAGTGTCACTTTAACTCCTGACAATTATGTTCCAAACGCCTTAAATAACTTCTACCAAGTCGATTACGAAGGCTTAGTTGCCGGTAATGTAATTACTGATGACACTGGCTCAGGAGTTGATAGCGACTCGAATAATGATCCTCTTTTACTGACACAAGTAAATGGTATCGACTTGAACTTTATTGGTGGTGAAGCAGAAGTAATACTTCAAGGAGGGCTGTTAACGATACAAGAGGACGGCTCATATACTTTCGAGCACGATGGTAATAGCTCTACACCAATTAACTTCAGCTACACCATTAACGATGGCAATGGAGGAACAGACACTGCAAATGTGAGCATTGCCGTTTATGATAGCGAAACCCTTAACCCAGGTGACGACAACTACATAGGCACCGACGGTAACGACACTATTATCAGCGATACCCCAGATATTTTAGCTGGTGCTGATTACAACTTAGCTTTTCTCATTGACTCTTCAGGTAGTATGGGAGACAGCGCAGTCGCAACCGCTAAAGCACAAATCTTATCCGTACTTGCAACGCTAATTACCAATGCAAATCAACCCAGTGCAGGTACCGTCAATGTGCTATTGGTCGACTTTGATCAAACGGCAAAAATATTGATTGCAATTGACCTCAGTTCTAACGACCCCCTTGCCAGTATAACTACCGCATTAGAAGCTATGAGTAGCGGAGGAACCACAAACTATTCAGCAGCATTCACTGCTGCCTATAACTGGTTTAATGACAATTATCCTCAAGGTAATAATCGAACTTTCTTTATTACAGATGGAGAGCCAAATACTGATAATGGCCAACCCGGTGATTACTTTGAAAATGCTCAAAATGCATTTGCCCTATTAAACGCACTATCATACGTGGAAGCAATTGGCCTTGGTGGCAATGTAAATAGCTCAACTCTTCAACAATTTGATACTGAAGCACCAATTATTAATAATGTTGATGTCGACGACCTTGCTGACGCTATTTTGGGATCCAATATACTCCCAGGGAATGACACGATTAATGCCGGAGAAGGAGACGATATCATTTTCGGTGACTTAACCGATTTCTTTGGTAACTCTATGCAAGGCATGGATGCAATAAGGCAATACGTTGCAGATGAATTAAGCGTTAATGTCGCCACAGTTACTGATGCTGAAGTTCATAACTTCATTAGTCAAAATATTGAAGACTTTGATGTATCTCAAATTGATGATGGAGGAGACACACTTAACGGCGCAAATGGTAATGATATTCTATTTGGCCAGGGAGGTATGGACATACTCAACGGTGGGGCTGGCAACGATATTATCATGGGAGGAGATGATAACGACACCATTAGTGGTGGTTCCGGTCGTGATCTCCTTTCTGGAGGTAAAGGAGATGATTCCCTTTATGGTGGTACAATCGCTAGCGCAGATGACAGCGAAAGAGACTTTTTCTGGTGGTCTGAAGATTCTGCCGATAATTCGACAGATACGGTCTACGGCTTCAATCAGCAAATCGATGTATTAGACCTATCCGACCTACTGATTAACGAAGAAAATGGTAATTTGGAAGATTACTTTAGCTCTATTACTATTAGTGGAGGAGATACAACTATAGTACTTGACATAGATGGGGTAGCAGGTGGTGATGGGGTAACAATTGTTTTGGACGGCATAGATCTATCATTAGTCTACGGCAGTAATAATGAATCAGACATTATCGCCGGACTCATTGCCGATGATGCTTTAATCGTCGACCCGAATAGCACCTTTATCCCTCCGTATGAGCAAATAGATCAAGGAAACATCATCCCTTAGAGAAATCAGTCTAAAGTAGTACCCATTTGCGAGTCAGTCCACATAAGGATAGAAGTCACTATATTTAGTGGCTTTTATTTTTGGGCAGAACTAATGACTTAGTAGCAATTAGTTAAGCTTCAAATCATTCACCATAAGTAAGCGTCAAAAAATTGACCATTGTTTTCATCTCCTATAACATCAGTTAATGATAAGTTGCAGAAAATAACGCGTAAGCTACATTTCAATTGAAGATGTGTCGCGGCAAGGAGCAAGACGATGAAGTCAATAATTACAACAAAAGCAGGCCACATTCAGAACGTAACAGGAGCTGTTACCGCAGAAGTTAACGGTAATATCAAAAAGGTAGTAAGTGGTGACTTCATTCCAGCTGGAACTAACTTATCCGTAGACGATAGTAGCTTTGTTGAGCTTCGCCTTGAAGACGGCTCTATCATTTCCTCTAATAGTGAAGCGATTCCTTCAGCAAACACACCCCCTTCAGGAACTGAGCAAGAAGCCCTTAATGAAATCGAAGAGATTCAATCGCTTATTGCGGCTGGGGAAGATCCAACTGAAGGTCCTGATACAGCAGCGGGTAATCAAGCCGGGAACGAAGGTTCTTCAGGGCACGTCTCTGTCGATCGCGGCGGCGCAGAAACAATAGCTAGCTCAGGATTTGACACTACAGGTCAAAATAATGATGCTCAAATAACCAGCCTTACAATCAATAATCAAAGCCAAAGTACTGGTGACGATAACAACTTTTTGGTCGCGCAGTTTACCGACAATTTTGTGAATGGTGTGGCATACACAACCTCATCAGGGATTTCTGGTTTTACAGGGGATATGGGAGCTCCTGGCTCCTTTGCTTACCAACCTGGCGACATAATCACCTTTACCGTAGGTGATGTCACCATAGCGACATTTAGCGCAGATGCAATTCAAGGAACCATCCTCTTTTTACAAGATATTGCTGGAACGTCTTTATCAGATAGTAATCTAAACTATGTAGAGAATATGGCGATATTCCTGCAAGCATTAGACAGTGATCTGTCTGATGGTAACAATGACGGCCTGCTGCAAACAAACAGCAGCTCTTTAAATTTGGATGCAAGCTACGCAACTAATATTAATATCATATTTGCCATACACCAAGCACTCTCAGGCTATATAGATCCAACCACTGGCGAACCACTTAATATTGCAACAGCTGGTAAAGAGATGCTGTCGTTAGTGCTAGCCCAACTAGGCATAGAATTTACTAGAGATAGTGAGCGTTCTGCTGATGAGCAAAACGTATTTGAAAGCTTAGCCATGGCCCATGTTGCTGACACTATTGACGATTTAGCAGGGGACCGCGCACCAGATGCTGCCGACGAAAGACTGGTGGATATTCTTGATGTGCCTGGTGGTCTTGTAACCTACAACTACAACGAACTCGATGGACGTATTACATTTTCAGCAGATGATTTGCTCGCAGGTGCAACAGGGCAACAAGTTATCACTGAAAACCTTGTAGTTAAAAATGTACAGCTAAGCGCAGAATTCCAAGATATTGGTACCCTCGTCGATCTAGGTGATGGTAATTATGCCATCATCCTTAATGACGGTATCAATCAGTATGATCTAGAGGGACTCTCTTTGGATTATCGCGTTGAAGACTGGACCGCCTTTAGAGATATAACCTCACAAACACAAGATCAGTATAAGTCACATTTATCTGCAGATATTCCAGATGTTTTTGAGCATGATGGATTCAATCAATTCACATTAAACAGTGAACTGGTATTTGATGAGGATTCCGCTCTTGAAATCACCTTTACCAGCGAGCTATTAAGCGAACAGTTCGGTATACCCATTGCGGAGTATGCTGATGATTATATTGTTCCAATTCAATATTCAAACGATGGCGGCATAACGTGGCAGTCAATGACGGTGACTTCAATTGATTACAGCGGTAGTATTCCCCGCCCTGTATTCGGTTTTGTTTTAGGTGCTGGCGATTCTAGTGTTTTAATCCGTGTACCAATATTTGATGATGCGCAAATTGAGCCTACCGAATATTTTCGAGCTGTGGTCACTGGTGAGAACGTTTACGATGAAACTTTACAGTTCGCGATCTTCGATAATGATACTCCAGCAAGCGATCTGCCATTAATCAATATTGATTACGCTATTGCCGTAGAAGGAATGGAAAGCGCTGTATTTACGCTAAGCTTGAGTGAAGCTAGTACAGAAACAATTACTGTTAACTATTCAAGTGAAGAGCTTTCTGCACTCTTTGGTGAAGATTTTATTAATGTCTCAGGCACAGTAACATTCTTACCCGGGCAAACAACTGCTTATATTACAGTTCCTATCGTTGACGATCTTATCGTCGAAGGTAGCCCGGAATTTGCACTAATAAACCTGACCGATCCGATCAATGCGACTCTTGCTGACTCTCAAGGCACCTTGCGCATATTTGACAATGACAGCCCTATTAATGCCGATATCGCTATCGATTTAGATCCAATAACAGGCGATAACGTAGTGACAAATGAGGAGGGGCAGCAGTCCATCATTGTTACTGGAACAGTTACTGCAGATGCTGCTATCACTATCGGTATTGTGGTTGTCACCATCAATGGTACCAATTATCAAACGTTAATGAATGCTGATGGCACTTTCTCAATTACTGTATCTGGCTCAGAGCTTATTCTCGACGCTGATACTGTTGTCGACGCTATTGTATATGGGTTTGGAAATAACGGGGAGCGAGCTGAAGATACCACAACCGAGAACTACGACTTAGAAACAGTTCTTCAAAATGATAACCAAACAATAGCCGAAGATACCGTTGCAACTGGTAACGTTCTCGATAACGATAGCGATCTCGATGACCAGCTCACAGTGACAAGCTTTGAAGTCGACGGTCAAACTGTTAATGCAGGAACCACTGTGGAGCTTGATGGTGGCAGTCTCGTTATCAATGAAGACGGCAGTTATACGTTCACACCAAACGAAAATTGGAACGGTAGCGTACCTGTCATCACCTACACCACTAACACCGGTTCTACGGCAACACTCACCATTGAAGTGACACCTGTCGATGATCCAAGCCAGCTAGAAAATGACACTAACACCATAGACGAAGGTGAAATAGCAACTGGTAACGTTCTCGACAACGATAGCGATTTAGATAATGACCTCGCGGTAGTTAGCTTTGAAGTTAATGGACAAACAGTTACTGCAGGCACCACTGTGGAGCTTGATGGTGGCAGCCTCGTTATCAATGAAGACGGCAGTTATACGTTCACACCAAACGAAAATTGGAACGGTAGCGTACCTGTCATCACCTACACCACTAACACCGGTTCTACGGCAACACTCACCATTAAAGTGACACCTGTCGATGATCCAAGTCAGCTAGAAAATGACACTAACACCATAGACGAAGGTGAAATCGCAACTGGTAACGTTCTCGACAACGATAGCGATATAGATAATGACCTCGCGGTAGTTAGCTTTGAAGTTAATGGACAAACAGTTGCTGCAGGTACCACAGTGGAGCTTGATGGTGGCAGCCTCGTTATCAATGAAGACGGCAGTTATACGTTCACACCAAACGAAAATTGGAACGGTAGCGTACCAGCCATTATCTATACAACAAATACCGGTTCGACAGCCACTCTGACAATTGAAGTGACACCTGTGAATGATCTCATAGATGCCGATGATGACAGCTACTCAGTGATAGAGGATGGTAGTGTCACACTCAACCTCTTAGCCAACGACTCTGCCGCCGATGGCGGCCTGACGATTCAGTCTATCAATGGCGTCACCTTAACCGGCGGCGCGCAAACCATTGCTGTCACCAACGGTACCGTGATTATCGCCGCTAATGGCAGCATGACCTTTGAGCCTGCTGATAATTACTACGGCCCAGTCAGCTTTGACTATGTCGCTGTCGACGCCGATGGTGACACTGATAGCGCCACCGTGAACATCACCGTCAACAATCTTGACGAAGGCGTAGATGCCGATGATGACAGCTACTCAGTGATAGAGGATGGTAGTGTTACACTCAACCTCTTAGCCAACGACTCTGCCGCCGATGGCGGCCTGACGATTCAGTCTATCAATGGCGTCACCTTAACCGGCGGCGCGCAAACCATTGCTGTCACCAACGGTACCGTGATTATCGCCGCTAATGGCAGCATGACCTTTGAGCCTGCTGATAATTACTACGGCCCAGTCAGCTTTGACTATGTCGCTGTCGACGCCGATGGTGACACTGATAGCGCCACCGTGAACATCACCGTCAACAATCTTGACGAAGGCGTAGATGCCGATGATGACAGCTACTCAGTGATAGAGGATGGTAGTGTCACACTCAACCTCTTAGCCAACGACTCTGCCGCCGATGGCGGCCTGACGATTCAGTCTATCAATGGCGTCACCTTAACCGGCGGCGCGCAAACCATTGCTGTCACCAACGGTACCGTGATTATCGCCGCTAATGGCAGCATGACCTTTGAGCCTGCTGATAATTACTACGGCCCAGTCAGCTTTGACTATGTCGCTGTCGACGCCGATGGTGACACTGATAGCGCCACCGTGAACATCACCGTCAACAATCTTGACGAAGGCGTAGATGCCGATGATGACAGCTACTCAGTGATAGAGGATGGTAGTGTCACACTCAACCTCTTAGCCAACGACTCTGCCGCCGATGGCGGCCTGACGATTCAGTCTATCAATGGCGTCACCTTAACCGGCGGCGCGCAAACCATTGCTGTCACCAACGGTACCGTGATTATCGCCGCTAATGGCAGCATGACCTTTGAGCCTGCTGATAATTACTACGGCCCAGTCAGCTTTGACTATGTCGCTGTCGACGCCGATGGTGACACTGATAGCGCCACCGTGAACATCACCGTCAACAATCTTGACGAAGGCGTAGATGCCGATGATGACAGCTACTCAGTGATAGAGGATGGTAGTGTCACACTCAACCTCTTAGCCAACGACTCTGCCGCCGATGGCGGCCTGACGATTCAGTCTATCAATGGCGTCACCTTAACCGGCGGCGCGCAAACCATTGCTGTCACCAACGGTACCGTGATTATCGCCGCTAATGGCAGCATGACCTTTGAGCCTGCTGATAATTACTACGGCCCAGTCAGCTTTGACTATGTCGCTGTCGACGCCGATGGTGACACTGATAGCGCCACCGTGAACATCACCGTCAGCAACGTCAATGACACTCCTGACGCTATCGACAACAGTTACGACGTAGATGAAGGTGCTAGCGTGTCAGGCAACCTCATCACTGATAACAGCAGCTCCGGTGTTGATAGTGACTTAGACGGCGACAGCTTAACTATCACCCATATCAATGGCGTACCGGTCACCTTTATTGCTAGCGTGGCCACCGTGGCGATTGATAGCGGCAGCTTGTTGATCAACCAAGATGGCAGCTTCACCTACAGCCATAACGGCGACCAGCCTATCCCAACGAGTTTTAGCTACACGGTTAGTGACGGTAATGGCGGCAGCGATACCGCTGATGTCACTCTGAACGTCAGCGATGTAAATGACCCGCCAGTTGCAACCAACGATTACTTCGGCTCGGGCCTGTATAGCCAATATTTCAGCTACAATGACGCTGCGGATGGCGGTAACCTATCATCTGTTACCCAAGTACGTAATTTCATTAACAGCAACGATGCTGACGCCACATTTATCGCTACGACACTTACTTACGCTTGGGGCAATGGAAATTTAGGCACCGGTACTAGTCTTCAAGATTTTCTTGGCGATGACGCAGCAAGCTTAAGTACCGATCCAAATGATAGTTCCGACGCCATTTTACATATGCAGGGATTCGTCGAACTGGATGCTGGCACCTATGGATTAAAAGTCACAGCAGATGATGGTTACTCCGTAGTCATTGATGGTGTAGTTGTTGCGGAGGTTTCTCGTAATCAATCCTCAAGTACGCGCTATCCAGGTGAGCAAGGTCATATCTATTTTGATATCACCGATCCAGGCGCCCATAGTATTGAGATTATTTACTGGGATCAGGGCGGCGCTTACGAACTTGATATCCAGCTCGGCGAATTCGACGAGAATGATCAACAAATTGGTAACTACACACCGCTAGGCGATCAGATTATTTCCAATGATGTTATGGTGTTTGAAGATACACCATTCACCTTTACAGCCGAATCAATACTTGCAAATGATTCCGATCCTGATGGCGATGCGCTGTCAATTATTAGTGTCGGCAATGCTCAAAACGGCACTGTATCGCTCAATGCTGACGGCGATATAGTTTTCACGCCGACAGCAGGTTATACCGGCCCTGCAAGCTATGAGTATACAATTGAAGATCCTGATGGATTAACTGATACAGCAACCGTCTACTTTGATGTACTGCCGGATAGAGATTATAGCTACTTGGACGGTAGCCACGGCGATAACGTGCTTGACGGAACAGATGGGCACGACATTATTGTCAGCGATAGCTCAGGCATTCAAATAGTACAAGGTGAAAATTACAATATTGCCTTTATTTTAGACTCCTCTGGTAGTATGGGATCATCCGCAGTTAATACAGCTAAAGAGCAATTGATAGAGGTATTTAAGACTCTTCTTGCTTCAGCCTCAGGTCAACACTCAGGCGTCGTCAATGTAGCTGTCGTTGACTTTTCAGGTTCCGCAGTAATAAGCCTCTCTCTTAATATTAAAGATCTGGATATTAACGCGCTCGAAAGTGGCACCGATGCCGCTTGGAATGCCATTACCAGTGGCGGAAGTACAGATTATGTCGATGCATTCAACGCCGCTAAAAACTGGTTCAACAGCAGTGATGTGACGAATAACCCTGGTAATAACCTCACGTACTTCATAACCGATGGAAAGCACAATGCTGGAGGCTCACCACAAGATGCATTTGACCTACTAAGCGGACTGTCGGAGGTAGAAGCTGTTGGGATCAAAGATAGCATTAAAGCAGAAGATATTATTAGCTATGACACCGATGGGCAGGTCAGAGCAAAAATCAGTGTCGATAATCTCGCAGATGTGATACTTGGGCGTGAAGCTACCTTACTACAAGGAGACGATCAAGCCTCAGGAGGCTTGGGGAATGACATTATATTTGGCGATCTGGTGCAATTTGATGGCATTGATGGTCAGGGCCTCACAGCACTGCAAGAGTTAGTCGCTCAACAAACCAATGTCGATGCCAATAGCGTTTCAGTACAAGATGTACACGCATTTATCACAGCAAATGCATCGTTGTTCGATGTGGCAAAATTAAAAGATGGCGCCGATGATCTTGTTGGTGGAATAGGCAATGACATTCTCTTTGGTCAAGGTGGCAACGACACGTTAATTGGCGGTACTGGCGAAGACACCATGATTGGCGGCCTTGGTGACGATACTATGACGGGGGGAGAAGGTGAAGATACCTTTGTTTGGAGTGCGGGTTCAGTCGATGGCACCGATACCACAGATCATATTACCGACTTTAATCTTGCGGAAGATAAACTTGACCTTAGCGATATCCTCCAAGGTGACTCAATAAATGAATTGTCTCAGTACATCAGCTTCACTGATGAAAATGGCAGTACCTCAATCAACATAGATACCGATCAGGATGGGACATTTGACCAACATATTGTTCTCGACGGTGTTGACCTCTTTGCTACGTTTGGCGCTAGTGAAGCCGATATCATTTCTGGATTATTAGGTAGTAACGGTGAAGGAGCGCTTATAGTAAGCACTTCAAGCGGAGATCCTTTTGCAGTTGCAGTTAATGCACCCGATAAAATAGTTGATGAGCTTAACATGCAAGTATTTAATCACATACCTTAAGCAAGCACTACAGTGAAATGGTGGCCTATGGAAAAATGGGCCATCATGACCGATACTAACAATATATAATAAAATCTTAAGGATAAGTCCCCAAGGTGCCAGCTTCAGCTTCTAAGAAAACTGATCAGTGGACGATATCGGCTTCTCAACGAGTTGTAGTCGATCCACTGTTAGACAGTTTAGTTTTGCTTACTGAATATTTCGGTAGCCCCTGCTCTAGCGATTCTTTAGCCGCAGGCCTTCCTATGCAAGGTCATGTTTTAACGCCTGAGTTATTGCCACAAGCAGCAGCTCGAGCAGGACTCGCCGCTAAGCTTTCTCGTAAAGGGTTAAATGAGATCACCCCAATTCTGCTACCCAGCATATTGTTACTTAAGGATAAAAAGGCTTGCCTGCTTAGAGAGCTCGATATTGAGCAAGATAAAGCGATTATTCAGCTACCAGAGACCGGTGGTGAAGAGACATTATCGATTGAAGAGCTAGAAGCCATTTATGTCGGATACCTGTTTCTTGTTAAGCAAGAGTATCGTGGCGATATGGGCTTTGATGTCCACCTGCACGAGAATAAATCTCACTGGTTACTGCAAACACTTAAAGATTCTGCACCAATCTACCGAGATGCTTTAATTGCTTCGGTTTTAGTTAATCTATTTGCACTGGTATCACCGCTATTCATCATGAATGTATACGACAAAGTCGTGCCCAATCTTGCATTCGACTCATTATGGGTGTTAGCAATTGGCGCAGGTATAGCCTATATTTTCGATCTGATAATGCGCCAATTACGCAGTTACTTAATTGATGTTGCAGGCAAAAAGGTCGATATTATTGTCTCATCAAAACTGTTCGCCAAAGCCGTTGGTATTCCATTAGAGAAACGTTCACCAAGTGTCGGTGGTATGGCAAAACAACTAGGTGAATTTGACAGTATTAGAGATATTCTCACCTCAGCGACCATCACCACTTTAGTGGATCTGCCTTTTGCACTATTTTTCTTGATGATCATCTATTTAGTCGCAGGTGATCTGGCATTTATTCCATTGTTCGGTAGCTTCATCATTATTGGTTATACCCTGATTATGCAGCCAAAACTCAAAGCTGCTATTGAAGAAACCAATAAGTTCTCAGGCCTCAAACATGGCCACCTAATCGAGTCTTTATCATCACTGGAGTCGATAAAATCGAGCGGTGCTGAAGGGCTTGTGCAGAAAAGTTGGCAGCAGATGATTGGCCATACTGCTAACTGGCAGTTGAAAGCGAAAAAAATCTCCACCTCAGTCACAAACGTTGCCACTTTCGTGGTGCAAACATCTGTAATTTTTGTAGTTATTCTAGGTGTTTATCGCGTTGCTGATAATGAAATATCCATGGGTGGAATTATCGCTGCAGTGATCTTATCCAGCCGCGCCATATCACCAATGGCGCAATTGGCAGGCCTGATGACCCGCGGCAATCAAACTGCCAGTGCACTGCGTCAGCTAAACGAAATTATGACCCAAGAAGATGAGTTTGAAAACAAGGGGCACCTTGTTAGTCGTCAGCGCCTGCGCGGACAGATAAACGCTCATACTTTAGGCTTTAGCTATCCAAACTCTGAACGCCCAATACTGCACCCAATGTCATTAAACATTGAGCCTGGTGAGCGAATCGCCATCATTGGTCGTAATGGATCAGGAAAAAGTACCTTAGCTAAAATTTTAGTCGGTCTTTTTCAGCCGAGTAAGGGCAGCATAACCTACGATGGTCTCGACTCTGCTCAAATACACCCTAGTGACTTAAGGCGTAACTTTGGCTATTTACCACAAGATATCACCCTGTTTCATGGCAGCATTCGCGACAACATCCTTTTTGGAACCCGCCAAGTGACTGAGCATCAATTGATCAGAGCGGTACAGCTATCCGGCGTTAACTTATTTACCAACCTAGAATCTGAAGGCCTCGACCAACAAGTGGGAGAAGGTGGACGAGAACTGTCTCGCGGCCAACGTCAGACAATCGCTCTAGCACGAGCGACCTTAAACGATCCTCCTGTTTTACTGATGGATGAACCTACTGCAAGCTTAGATGCTAGAGCAGAGAAACAGTTTATCCAAGCGATGCACAATGTCAGCCGAGACCGCACACTGCTACTAATTACTCACAAAATGCACTTATTGAACTTAGTTGACCGCATTATTGTGTTAGACCGTGGCCACATTGTTGCCGATGGGCCAAAAGCGGACGTGCTTAAGAAGCTGAATGAAGGGCTACTTGCAGGAGTAGTTAAGAAATGAGTAAACACCTCACGTCACATGATTTAGAGATGGTTGATGATGTCTATGGCGCAATGATGACCGATGCGCCAGCCAGTCACAGATTAACCATTTGGGCACTTTCGTCACTTGCCGTTACGTTTTTAATTTGGGCCTACTTTGCTGAACTGGACCAAGTAACTACGGGGATGGGTAAAGTTATTCCCTCTTCGCAAATACAGGTTATACAGAGTTTAGATGGCGGCATATTGCAAGATATGTACGTGCAAGAAGGTTTGATCGTAACCAAAGGTCAGCCCCTTGCGCGTATTGATGCCACTCGTTTTCAATCTGACTTTGCGCAACAGGAACAAGAGGTCAATAGTCTTCTAGCCAATGTTATTCGACTAAAGACAGAGCTGAACAGTATTACCATTTCCAGTATTGGCTCTGATTGGCGAGAGCAGGTAAAAATACTACCTCAAGCTTTGATCTTTCCTCAGTTATTAGAAACCAATGAGCCAGAGCTAACCAAAAGGCAACGAGAAGAATACCTCGGCCGTATTGATAACCTCAGTAACCAGCTCGAGATCCAAGCTAGACAGATCCAGCAACGTAATCAAGAGATCCAAGAACTAGCCTCAAAAATTAGAACACTGACTACCAGCTTCCAACTAGTTTCTAGAGAACTCGAGCTTACAAGACCACTTGCAGACAAAGGAATTGTGCCTGAGGTTGAGCTGCTAAAACTGCAACGTGTGGTCAATGACATTCAAGGTGAACTTTCCTCCCTAAGGTTATTACGACCAAAAGTAAAATCAACTATGGATGAAGCGATATTAAAACGTCGTGAATCTGTGCTGATATTTGCTGCTGATGCTCGCGCTCAGTTAAATGAGATGCAAACTAAATTATCACGCATGAATGAAGCACAAGTGGGCGCACAAGATAAGGTCAGTAAGGCAGAAATAGTCTCACCCGTTAATGGCACCATTAAGTCAGTGCATATCAATACCCTTGGTGGTGTTGTCCAGCCCGGTGTCGATATCATTGAGATAGTCCCATCCGAAGACAAACTACTTATCGAAACCAAAATTGTTCCAAAGGACATTGCCTTTTTACATCCTGGACTACCAGCCGTAGTCAAAGTCACCGCTTATGACTTTACTCGTTATGGTGGGCTAGATGGCGTTGTTGAGCACATTAGTGCCGATACAACCCAAGATGAAGAGGGTAATAGTTTCTATATTGTAAAAGTTAGAACGGAGTTTTCTAGCTTAACAAAGGACGATGGCACGGAAATGCCTATCATACCAGGGATGTTGACCTCGGTTGATGTAATTACTGGGCAGAGATCCGTTTTAGAGTACATACTTAATCCAATATTACGGGCTAAAGATACCGCGCTCAGAGAGCGTTGAAGCCCAAAAAACGACCTGGAGGGGTTAACATGGACACCAGCACAATACGGCAGGTAAAACGTAGTGCAATTGCACTCGCCGTTGGCGCGCTGATATTACCAGCAGCGGCTTATAGCCAAACGTTGGAACAAGCAGTAGCGCACACATTAGATACGAATCCTGAAATACGGATCGCATTTAACCGCTTTAAAGCGCGCGAAGAGCAAGTCAACCAAGCCGTTGCCGGTTATATGCCGACGGTAGATATCTCAGGCGGCTATGGTTGGGAGCAAACGAATAGCCCATCGACTCGTCGTCGTGCAGGCCAAGGCGAAGTCGATTCTGACGGAGTCATTGAGCTTGAACGTGGCGAAGCAGGCTTTAGTATCAAACAAATGCTTTTTGATGGTTTTTATACCAGCAGTGAAGTTGACAGGTATAGCTTTGAAGCGAGTGCAGAGCAGTGGGCACTATTTGCTGCAGCCGAAGATATGGCACTGGACGTCGTTAAAGTTTACACCAATTACATTCGCAGTGAGCAAGTACTTACATTGGCCGAGAAAAACCTCGAAAGCCATAAAGATATTTATGACCAAATTAAACAGAGAACCGATTCAGGCTTAGGTTCAACCGCCGATTTATCACAGATAACCGGTCGTCTAGCCCGCGCTAATGCCAATGTTATCTCTGCACGTAATAATTTCTACGATGCCAAGTCACAGTTTGTTCGTATCGTAGAACAACAACCAGAAGATATGATTGTACCTGTACCTGATGCCGATATGTTACCCGTCGACTTACAAACAAGTGTCATGATGGCACAAGAGAACCACCCGATTTTGAAGTCAGCTTCAAGTGATATTTTTGCGGCAGAGAATGAGCGAGAGTCAGCCCAATCAAATTACTACCCCAAGTTTACTCTAGAGCTAGATGGTAACTGGAATAATGATATTGATGGTGAAGATGGTGCCGGTACTTTTCAAAATGTCGGCGGTCACAACAACGACCTAGTCGCAATGATCAGGGTTAAATATAACCTGTTTGCAGGTGGTCGTGATTTAGCTCGAGAAAAAGAAGCCGCCTACAAAATAGGTGAAGCAAAAGAGATCCGTCAGCGAGCTCATAGACAAGTGGTTGAAGGCGTCAACCTTGCATGGAACGCTTACGAGCTTCTTACCCCGCAGAAGATGTACATTCGAGATCATGTCATTGCCGCAAAAGACACTCAAGTCGCTTATAGCCAACAGTTCAATTTAGGCCAACGCACATTGCTGGATCTGCTCGATACAGAAAATGAGTTATTTGAAGCACGAAAAGACTACTTAGAATCTGAGTACGACGAAATAGTGTCACAGTATCGCGTTCTTAATGCTACAGGACAGCTGCTCGACTCACTAAGAGTGACGCGTCCAGATGTATGGCAAGGTGAACGTGATTACGAAGGAGGAGTACCGCAATGAGAACCCTAATTATATTATTGAGTTTCGCTATATTAGGTGGCTGCTCAATGCGTGATACCGTATCGATGGATACTCCAACGAAGCAGGTACATGACTTAAATGACATCGACCATGATGGTGTGATTGTTGCCAGAGAACGTTGCACCGAAACAGAGCTCGGGGCGACGATCGATAACTACGGTTGTGGTAAAATCAAACCGATTAACGAGCGTCAAGAGCTAAAGATCTTGTTTGCTAATGACTCTTACTACATCGATCCTGTGTATTATACTCAAGTCGAAATTATAGCTACCTTTATGCAAAAGTTCCCCAATACACAAGCCGTGATAGAGGGGCACTGTAGTAAGACGGGTACCCATGAACATAACCAAGAGTTATCTCAAAACAGAGCCAATGCAGTGAGTGCACTACTTAGCGAGCGCTTTGATATTGAATCGTCTCGATTAAGTGCTGTAGGATATAGCTTTGATCGACCAATCGATCCCACTCATACCGCAGCAGCACACAAGGTAAACCGTCGGGTTATTGCTGAACTAACAGGTGACGACACCACCGCCGATATGAAATGGCATATATATACTGTAGATGAAGTGGTTAAGTAGGAGATTCACTAACGTCGTATGAATGGCAGGCTTTATAAATTACAAAAATTAAAAAAAGTCTGCCAATTCACTTTGACTGGATTAGCTTTATCTGTGTCCTCACTTTATCTGGACGCAGACCCAATACCACAATTAGACGAAGCCCATATTACCCAAACCATTGAATCTCAGTATGGAGAGCGTGCGGGTAAACGTATTAGGGCTTGGTTTAAAATCATTAATGAAGCTAAGGGGCTGAAAGATAGCGATAAGATATTAATGGTTAATAATTTTTTTAACCTTTTTCATTTTGTCGATGATATAAAACTTTGGGGAAACAAGAATTATTGGGCAACGCCAATGGAGTTTATTGGTGTTAGTGGTGGTGATTGCGAAGACTTCTCTATCGCAAAGTATTTCACGTTACTGCAGCTTGGTGTTTCAGAAGATAAGTTACGCATCACTATGGTTAAGGCGACAAGTGTTAACCAGTACCATATGGTGCTTGCGTATTATGAAACTCCCTCCTCTATTCCTCTCGTTTTAGATAACCTTGATAAATCTATAAAACCAGCAACTCAGCGTAAAGATCTTATACCTGTATACAGTTTTAACGGTCGACAATTGTGGCTAAATAAAGAAAAAGGACGAGGCGTTCTGGCAGGCTCTTCATCGAAACTTGCGAAATGGAATGACCTAAAGCATCGTTTAGGTGTTGAACGACTAAAGCAACCTAAACTAAAACTGGAGTAGTTACCAAGATGACACTGTTTCGACAGATATACACACTTCTGTTTGCACTATTTTTGCTAGTAGTTGCGAGTTTAGGTTATGTGCAGTTTACCGAGACTCAAAGCTTTCTCACTAAGCAAATGGAGTCTGACCTCAACAATACCAGTAACTCTCTGGGCATCATGCTGGTACCTGATTTAGAGGCTGGCGACATAGTTGGTGCAGAAACCTTAATCAATGTGATCTTTGAGGGCGGCTATTACCAAGAAGTAAAACTAACTTGGTTAGTTGATGGTAAACAACAAGTTTGGCAAAACCCATTGACTATCGAAGGCGTGCCACAGTGGTTTATTGACCTTGGCCTATTTAAAACCATTCGACGTGAAAGCACGATTACGACAGGATGGATCCAACTGGCTAGACTTGAAATTACCGCCCATCCTGGTTTTGGCTACCATGAACTATGGCGCACCATGACTAATGCAATAATGGTTTTCTCTGTACTGTTTTTAATCGCTATTATCCTCGCTCGCGTTGGCCTAACTTGGATTTTAAGGCCGTTGCATGAAATTGCAGAGCATGCCAAAGAGATTGCAGATAGGAAGTTTGGCCCAGATATGGCGGTGCCTAAAACTCGCGAATTAAAATCCGTGGTGCAAGCTTTCAATAGCATGTCTGCTCAGCTTAAACAGATTTTCAGCTCTCTCGATGAAGAGGTCGGTGAACTCAGAAAGAAAAACCTTGTGGACCAAGTGTCAACCCTACCCAATCGCCAATATATGATGGGCAGACTTAGCGGTTGGCTAAGTGAGCCTAAAAATGGTGCACTGATCATGGCCAAAATGGATTGGCTGGAAGAGGTACATAGTAAGTATGGTTACCAAGTTAGAGATGAAACCATAAAGTTGTTATCTCAAAAGATGAAGCAACATTTAGATGGCGCCAGCACTTCTGTCATTGCGCGTATCGCGGCCTATGAGTTTGCATTTTTGATTACTAGCTCTGAGCATGAACAGACCAGTAAGTATCTACAAACACTTATTCGCACCATCAACCAAGAGATCTCCAAAGCGGGTTGCAAGCCAAACGAAGGGTTTGCGCTAGGTATTGCAGAGCGTAAGGGGCAGATGACGGTTAGTGATATCCTAGCTCAGGCTGACAATGCGCTACAAAAGTCATTGCAAGAAAACAAAGTATTCCATTGGTTTGAAACCAGTGAGAAGCAGCTGTTCACCCGTGAACAATGGCGAGAACACTTAAGCAGCGCAATTAGTGCGGGCAAGTTCAAATTTAAATGGCAGCCGATATTGCTCAATGATCATGACGCCGTGCTACAAAGAGAACTCTACTGTCAGCTAGAAATTGGTGATAAGAAGATATTCGCAGGTCAGTTCATGCCGTATGTTGAGCTATTGTCTTTGGGTAGTTTACTCGATAAATGTTTGATAGAGACCATCAGCGGTAAAGCTCTGTTAGATAGAAATTTCGAACCTATCGCAATTAACCTCACTTTTGAAAGTATAAATGATTTAGAGTTTCATCAATGGCTGAACAAGTTACTCCGCTCTTCAGCCTTAAGAGAGCGTATCTGTTTTGATATCCCTGAGGCAGCTGTATATAGCAGTCCTGAGGCCTGTGAAGCCCTGTGTACCATTATCAGAGACAACGGTGCACATTTTGGTATTGATCATTTTGGTCGCCAATTCGGTTCAATGAGCTACTTACAAAACTTACGACCAAGCTACGTCAAACTAGATCAGTCATTCGCATATTATGATGAAAGTGAGCACAGCAGTGAATTATGCAGAGCCTTGATTAACGTTGCGAAAGGATTGGAGATTGAAGTTATCGTCACTGGTATTGAAGAGAAACAACAGCTCGAGCGCTTTGTTCCTTTAAAAACCAACGCCTATATGGGCTATGTGTCTCCACCTGTTGATATAGAGCTATAGTGACAACATAAGCAAATACAGAAGGCCTCAATAGAGGCCTTTATTTTGAGCGTTATTCCCTAGCAAAATACGCCCCCCAATAAAAAGATAAACATGTAGAGGCAAGATAACTCATGTACAATCCAGGCAACACATGTAAATAGTCATCACTAAAACCTGAACTATTGCACTAGTTAGCAACAAAGTTTAATGTTCAATACTCAGTAGTTTTTTAGAAAGGAAGCCCACCAAGCATAATTTTTGTGCCACAAACAATGGTGGTAATCGCAGGTCATAAAATCTCTTTGAAACATTAACAATCAATCCAATGGAATAATACTTTGAGCCTTATTCCAAAGAGTTTGGGCAATTTAACTTTATTAATAAGCCAATTAATATCATGAATAAGGTCTCTCCTGATACACCAAGGTATTTCCAGAAAATACTTTTACTCATGCTAACTTTCGTGCCCGCAATCGGATTAGCATCAGACATAGCAACCAGTGTATCCGGTGGCGTTGATGACCGCCTTGCAGACGGCGGCTATTTTGAGTTGGGAGCAAGCGCTTATAGCGTCAATAAGATTGATATCCGACAAAGTGACCACCAAGCGGTACAGCCCTCATTATTAATCAGTGGTATGTATCAACACAAAGGCTTTTTTGTTGAGATGGTTCATCAATCTCAAGATGGTATCAATCTAGGATATAACTTTTGGAATTCTGAAAACTGGTCCTTAGATCTGCTAGCCGCCAACCTCAAGAGTTCATGGGCTCGCCCAGAAGGAATAGACCCCGCAACACTGAACGAGGCGGGACGTAACGCCTACCTAATGTCTGAAGAATCCATCTATGTTGGTGCAGGCTTTCGCGCAACGCGCTATTGGGATGACCACTACGTCTTTCAGTATCGAATCGTCAGCGACTATTACGATGGTCAAGGGATACAAAGCTCAGCAAGGTTAGGCAAGTCTTGGCAAGTTAGAAACTGGAACTTCCATGCATTAGGCAGTATTGAGTATTCATCCGCTACGCTAAACCAGTACCTGTTCGGTATAAGTGCTGCGGAGGCAACTGAGTTACTGCCTCAATACCAACCTGACAGTTCATTCAGTTATGGTGTAGAACTGGGAGTGGCTTACCCTATCAGCGAAAGCTTTGTGTTTCGTGCAATGTATAGGTTCAACGTGCTATCTGATGAAGTCACAGACAGCCCCTTCAACGAGTCTGGTTATGTGTCGTTTTTTAATGCATCAATCAGCTACGTATTCTAGGTGGCTTATGAATAGATTTTATTCCTGGTTGCCGCTAATCTTATTTGCAGCCCCATCGTTCGCCTCAGAGCAAAAACAGCCTATCAAATTCACTGCAACACCAGAGCAATGTGTAGCTTTGCACAAAGGACAGGTTTGCTATCAAGATGTATTATTTCAATGGCAAACTCCGGCGAGTGGCCGCTTTTGCCTCGTGTTGTCACAAAATCAGCAACCATTAACCTGTTGGGAAGGAAAAGCGCTGCAGCAATATAAATACAGCTTCGAGAGTGACTCAACCACAATATTCAGCTTAGTGAGTCAAGATGACTTAAATGCTGTTGCCGAGGTAAAAGTTATAGTGACTTGGGTTTACAAAGCACCAAAGCAAAGTCCGTCTGGCTGGAGACTATTTTAATAATGGCTAATGTGAAACACATATTGGTTGTCGAAGACGATAGTTCTCTGGCTGAGTGGATAAGTGATTACCTACTCGACCATGGATATAGTATTACTGTGGCAAATCAGGGCGATTTTGCGCTAGCAATGATCGCAGAGGAGCGGCCTGACTTAGTGCTATTAGATGTCATGTTACCTGTTAAAAATGGTTTCGATGTCTGCAAAGAAGCCCGAGCTTTCTATACCGGCCCCATTCTATTTATGACCGCTTGTGTTGAAGATGGTGATGAAATTCAAGGACTAGACGTAGGCGCTGATGATTACCTGACTAAACCTATTCGACCACAAGTCTTGCTTGCTCGAATCAAAGCCCTACTACGTCGAGCAACTGACGATAACATAAAGCAAAAACTAGTATTTGACTCTTTAACTCTAAATGCAGCAGCAAAATCTGTCGCTATTGAACAGCAAGTCTTAGATCTAAACGCAAATGAGTTTGATGTTTTATGGTTACTAGCACTAAAAGTTGGCACTGTCGTTAGTCGTTCCGATTTGATTGCAGAGCTTAGGGGAATTGAATACGACGGCTTTGACCGCTCTATTGATATTCGTATATCTCGCCTACGCAAGAAGCTACATGAAGCGAAAAACCAGCCCTATAAGATTAAAACTATTAGAGGTAAGGGTTACCTATTTTGCCGTGAAGATGAATCATAACTATCAATATTCTGTTCAGGGACTAGGTCATAAACATGAAAAAACTAATCGTCTCTCTCGTACTGGTGGTGCTTGCCTCTATTATCAGTTTAGGCTGGTCAATAAGTGAATTCGCCACATTACAAAACCCCGATACTGATAGCCCCGGCACCAGTGAACAATTAGCCGCATTAAAGCTAGTTGGCGTTGCCCTGTCGCACACACTTGACGAGAAAAATTCCATTCAGCAACCATTTATCGATAACTGGAATAGACATAACCAGCAGCAACTGTCACTAACACCAGAAGCAAGCTTTGCTCTACCTCCATCATTAAAACGGCAGTTTAATAGTGAACAATCTCTACTACTTGAGTCTGATGAAGGAATATCGCTACATTACCTATTACCAAATACTGAGCAAGTATTGAACATCAAAACCCAGCTGACTTCACCTGAAGAAAATGACTTTAACCACAACGAACTCTATACCATGCTGTTCTATTTTGGCGTGGTGGCAATATTACTAATATGGGTATCGCCGCTGATTAAACAATTATTGACCCTAAGTAAGACAACACAAGCATTTGGCATGGGGGAGTTACAGCAGCGAATTGCTGTCAGTAAAACTTCCTATATTGGTACCATTGAAACAGAATTTAACCGAATGGCTGATCGAATCCAGCAGTTAATTGATGATAATAAATTGCTAAGCAGAGCAGTATCTCACGACCTCAAAACCCCTATTGCACGTTTACGTTTCGGCATAGAAGTGCTTGAAGAAACTCAAAATGATCAGCTACGGCTTAAGTATTTCCAGCGATTAAACCGTGATATAGATGCAATGGAAGAGCTCGTTGCAACACTATTAAACTACGCACGACTTGATCAAGCCAATATCCAACCTGAATTACAGGCCATAGAAATTAACGCCTGGTTAGAACAAAAACTATCAGTACATGCAGGTGGTAATCTACAACTGGAATACATACCCTATTCACAACAAATAATTGTCAACACCGATCCCAAGTACTTGTCGATGCAAATTGCTAACTTGCTCAGCAATGCCGAGCGCTTTGGCCAGTCAAAAATAATGGTTCGAGTGGAACTTGTAGACAACACGACTTGGCTACACGTTGAAGATGATGGCCATGGAATTGATGAAGCTGAAACAGAACAAGTGGTTAAGCCTTTTGTCCGAGGGCAGCAAAGTCGTGACAATGCAGGCCACGGTATGGGGCTAGCAATAGTCAAACGCATTGGGGGCTGGATGGGAGCGGAGCTTGTTATTGGTCGTTCTCTGGAGCTAGGTGGGGCAAAAATATCGTTAAAGTTTAAGTAATACCAATCAGTATAAGAAGTTGATCTACTCAGAGCGTTTTTGGCACGCCTAAGTCAAGGCCGGCTAATTCAAAGTGAGTAATGACATAATGGTTATTCCCTTATGAGTTTATTCAACGCAGAAGTAGCAAGCCAAAAACACTCCTAAAGGCGAGTTTTAGCGACTTTGATGCTGCGTTAATGAATTTGAACGTAGAATAACTATGCTCTTCATTCATTGCCTTACCTCAAAGTCGCTAAACTCTCGCTGAGCGATCAAATCTTTATACTGATTGGTATAACCAATCACCGTTAACTCTCAATATATTGCAGCGCAATACAGAAAGCACCTTTTTAGGGCGCTTTCATATGCGCTGTAACTCAGCTATCGGAAGATACATGACTCAGAATGTAGTTCGTATCATAAACACGTAATCCTGAATTCGCAGGGTGCTGTTTAAGCCCTGTGACCTCAACAACCGTAGATGTCTCTTTATCAATGGTAGAACTGCCCCACAGAATGTCACTAGTGGTCGTGCCTGCACCAAATTGGCCAACCGAGTCTCGGTTAGTTTGCTCATTGGTAAAGGTAAAATAAGGATAACCTGCTTTTTGGCACAACTCTGCAGATTTCAGCATGACATACTTACGTGTCAGCGCCCTATCAGTATTAGTATTACCAACAAAACTTATCTGCCAACTATCGGCGGCAATTTGCATCGTTTCAAACCCTTTACCAAAAGTCCAAAAACTCTTCTCTGTATCGTAAGGGGTCGCACAGGCTGTTAATACTATTGCCAAAATGACCCCTATGGATAACTTCTGTACCGCTAACTTTTTCACTCTATTGAATCTCATCGTTTCTACCTCACAACTTAGAAGCTGTAGTTAACCCCTAACGTAGTTACCCATTGATTATTGCTGTCGATAAGCGGTGAATCAGCCATGTCGGAGCTTAGGCGTGAGTAACCTGTTGCTTGGGTAATATCTAAGTGTTCACTAATAGGTACCACCATGGCATAACCGACTTTATAGGCAAATGCCCCATCAGCTTGATATACAGGACGATTAGCTGTGGCATCAGATTTAGAGACCTCAGTGTAATAGTTCACGTAATCCTTACTAAAGTAATGAACGCCTGCATAAGGCACGAAATCAGCAAAGCCAATATTCATCGGATGGTAATAGGTAACGTCTGCTTGATAGCCATCGTAAACCCCGGTTACATCATGTTGGAATTTTCCAGAGAGAGTACCTTGGCCTAGACGAAGATCGGCATTCAAGCCTAAATCTCCACTAATTTTACGATCTTTCATTCCTTTTAAGATATCAGCATCATCTGCATCAAACCCTGGGTTAGCAGCAGCAAAAACACTGAAGTTAATAGCGCTATCGTTTGAGCCAAAGAATCGATAGTTCACACCGGCGAGATCAGCATTAAAGTCCTCGCCATGATAACCACCGTTAATATAGGCAGCTGTTTTATGGTCTTGCCCTTTGTAAAACTCACTGCCTGTTGCGGCACCTGCACCTGCGAAGAACTGCCCTTGGTGGCTATATATGTTGCCGTTGCGAATGTAGGTATTGCCTTCAGCTAAGGCGGCGTTAGACAGTAAGATTGCTGAGATAGCGAAATAAATGTTTTTCATCGGTTCGTCCTTTTACATCGTTCAAATGACAGTGGAATCACTATATTTGATGTCGTTTTAGGACTCTGTATCCAAATGTATCCTGACAAGCTATTCGCTGATCCCCCCTTTGGGGAGTGCGAGCTGTAAAGTAACCAATAGCTAAAACATGATTGGTTTATTTCACCTTTCCCAAAAAGAAAAAATCCTCTTGATTTCTCAAGAGGATTCTCGAAAGTGGCCGGTTGTTAAAAACTGGATTCAAGTTTTTATGACAAACCGACAAAAGAGCCTCTCAGTTCCTCAAGAGACTTTTCTAAAATGTTAATGTTGGATTCAAATACTTTCTTTATTACGAACTAACAAAAAAGCCCTTCGATTACTCGAAGGGCTTAATGTAAAGTGGTCGGTGATAGAGGATTCGAACCTCTGACCCTCTGGTCCCAAACCAGATGCGCTACCGGGCTGCGCTAATCACCGTAAACTTTTAAAGATGGTCGGTATTTTCTAAAAGCTGAATTCGAACCTCTGACTCTATGGTCCGCTCTTGCTTAAAATCATGATGCGCTAAAGGGCTGCGCTAATCACCGTAATCTTTTATCTTGCTAAATACCGAGTAAGCTCGTTATTTATTAATGTGGTCGGTGATAGAGGATTCGAACCTCTGACCCTCTGGTCCCAAACCAGATGCGCTACCGGGCTGCGCTAATCACCGAGTTTTAATTTAGATATTTTTAAGAGGGTCACCCTCTGCTCCGCTTCTTATCACAACCCTGATACACTAATCACCGAGCTTTTTACTTTAAAACTTCACAAGGAAAATGGGGTGACTGATGGGGCTCGAACCCACGACAACCGGAATCACAATCCGGGGCTCTACCAACTGAGCTACAATCACCACTGCTTATTTCCTACTAACAAAACCGTCGTTTCCAATCTGGTGCACCCAGAAGGATTCGAACCCTCGGCCTCACCCTCCGGAGGGGTGCGCTCTATCCAGCTGAGCTATGGGTGCCTGCCTTGTTAGCGCCGCATATAATATGGATAAAAGGCCCCCCCGTCTACAGTTGATTTGCTTTTTTTTATCTGTTTGCTCAAGATTTGAGTGATCAGTATGCTTTTAAAGCATTGCTGTACAAAATAAAGCCTTGGATATAAAGATTTTTCATGTTATTTATATTGATTAGCTTAATTCCTGGTCAGAATAAAAAATAGCGCTTGGCGGAAATGCATGTTTAGGGAAGAAACATCGCAGTCGACAGAAACTGTGAAATTAAACAAAAGGATTGCACGCTTAAAAGTATTGGCTCAAAAATACAAGCGCGCAGAAGTCACCCAAAATGCTTTGTTAGAGATTTCTAACTTCGCTGCAAGCGTCAGTACACCTGAAGAATTCTATTCATCTCTACATCAATCACTCAAAAAGCTAATTCCTGCTGACAATTTTTTTATCGCAACTCTTAATCCTGCGACAGAAAGAATTGAAGTTCCTTTTTTCGAAGATGAAAAAGATCTCCACCCTGAAGATTGCTATCCAGAAGAAGATCTATCCGACATGCTCTTTAGTGGCTTGACCGGATACGTACTAAAAACTGAACAGGCTTTGATTTGTAATAACGACACCTATACACAGTTGGTCGCATCTAACGAGATAATTCCGAGGGGCAGCGATTGTCATCAATGGGTAGGCGTCCCTATTAAAAGTGCAGAAAGCACCACAGGTGTACTCGTCGTACAAAGTTATCATACCGATACCTATTACGGTGATATGGAATTAGAGCTGATGACATTCATTAGCCACCATATATCAGCGGTAATAGAACGTCTGCAATATCAGGAGCAACTCGAACTTGCTATCGAAACTCGCACTAAAGAGTTAAGCATTGCTTACAACAAGCTAAAACTTGAAGTCTATGAAAGACGAAGAGCAGAACGCTTACAAAAATCTCTTTTTGAAATCGCCGATCTGGCCACTTCAAACATTGATAATTTAGAGTTTTACGAAGAACTTCACCGAGTTATTAGCCATTTAATTCCAATCAACAACTGCTTTATTTCACTACTCAATGAAGAGCGAGACTCGCTGAGTTTTCCCTATTTTGTATCTCAATTCGACCTTCCATCTCCCAAGCCCAGAGCTATCAGCGACGGCTTAACGGAGTATATCTTACTCAATCGAAAACCCAGGTTATTAGAGCGCAGCGATATTGATGCGCTAATACAATCTGGAGAGTTGTACTGTGAAGCGCCTGAATTGAACGATACCCAAGAAATAAACCAGTGGATAGGCTTGCCGCTATTTATTCACGGTAAAGTTAGAGGCTCGCTAACTATTTACAGCTATAGCTATAGTCAGAATTATCAAGAAAAAGATCTCGAACTACTGACGTTTGTATCACAGCATATTGCGACAGCCATAGAAAAAAAGCTATCCGCTGAATCATTACAATTTAGCTATGAACAACTTGAAGAAAAAATCAATGAACGTACTCAAGCATTAGCATGTGTTAACGATGATCTTGAGAAAGAGATAAATCAGCGTAAACGTATCGAGCGCCAACTGGTACACGACGCCAAACATGACAACCTTACAGGCTTGCCCAATAGAGCCATGTTTATGGAACGTTTATCACAGTCAATTAAGCACGTTCGCAGGCATACTCTCGACAAGTTTGCCGTGCTATTTATCGATATGGATAGGTTTAAACTACTTAACGACACCTTAGGTCACCTTGAAGGCGACCGCTTCCTTATCGAGACAGCAAAACGTCTAAAGCTCTGCATTCGCAACAATGACATGCTAGCCCGTTTAGGCGGCGATGAATTTGTGATCTTGCTCGATTCTGTTGGTAGCCAAAAAGATGCAGAAGATGTCGCTGAGCGGATATTACTTGAGTTATCGCGACCCTATACGCTAGCGAATCAACAACTCAACTCTAGCGCAAGTATAGGTCTCGCTATGAGCGGGCAAAACAATTCAGATACTAGTGAATCAATTTTACGCAATGCTGACAGTGCTATGTATCAGGCAAAATCTAAAGGTAAAGGTTGCTACGTGCTCTTTGCCCAAGGTAATAATAAACAACATGTACAGGAGCTTGAGCTAGAGAATGAGCTAAAAATCGCCCTAGATAAAGGCGATCTACAGCTGAGTTACCTGCCCATAATGGAGCTCGAGAGCGAACGTGTAATCGCGTTCGAACCTAGGTTATTTTGGCGTCACCCAACCTTAGGAAAAGTAAAGCAATTACAACTCAATAACATCGCAGAACACTGCAATCTGCTTATTGAGCTTGATAACTACAAGCTGGCAATGATTAACGACGGCTTTCACTCGCTAGAACAGCGCTTTGGAGTGGACTTCCATATACAAGTCTCCATATCCAGCCAACATTTGAATCACAAACACGCACTCAGAGCTTTAAAAAATAAGGTAAAGCAATGTAGCTTCGATTTGACTAAGCTAACGCTATTTTTCAACGAAAAAGACTTTGTCCAAAATACTAACAATCATATCAATGCTTTTGAGCAGCTCAATGGTCTCAATGTGCAACTCGGTATTGATGGCTATGGCAGTGCCCATAGCGCGATAAGTAGCTTAACCTTTCTGCCTATTCAATCATTAAAGTTAGACTCTAGCTACGCAACTCATCTTGAGAGCGAGCAACACCTAAAAATAATTAAAGCGTATTACAGTGCAGCTAGAGCGTTGGAGCTGGAAATATTTGCAGTGGGGGTTTCAACTAAAGCACATTGCCAGCTGTTATCTGATATAGGTTTTGAAAAGGGACAGGGGATCGCGCTAGGAAAAGTGTTTGAACTTGATAATTCAAGCAACCAAGTTTGCGCCTAGCGCAGTAGCAGCCTAAGCCACTACTGCGAAACAACAGCAACTACTTTTTAAACATATCTCTTAGGTTCGCAATATTAGCTTTACCCGTTTGCTGGCGCTGTTCAACACTTTGCACTGGTTTCCTATTTTCCCAAATAAGATCATCTTGTGGCAACTCCATTAAAAAGCGACTTGGCTCACAACGAATAGTTTCACCAAACTGGCGCCGTTCACGACAGATAATAAACCATAACTCTTTTTGAGCTCGAGTGATCCCAACGTAAGCTAGGCGACGCTCTTCATCGACATTATCTTCATCAATACTACTTTGGTGTGGCAAGATACGCTCTTCAGCGCCCACCATGAACACATAGGGGAACTCCAACCCTTTTGATGCATGTAATGTCATCAATTGCACCTGATCGCCGCCTTCATCTTCGCTGTTACGCTCCATCATATCGCGCAATGTTAAACGAGCCACAACCTCAGGTAATGTCATTGCCTCATCTAGGTCATCACCTTGCAGCATTTCAGTCACCCAACGGTACAGCTCTGAAATGTTCTTCATCCGCATCTCTGCAGCTTTGGCACTGGTGCTGGTTTCGTAAAGGTAATCTTCGTAATTGATATTTCGGATCAACTGCTTCACCGCTTCAACAGGATCACCACGTTCGGCACAGTCGCCCATCTCCACCACAAAACGACCAAACTTGTACAAAGAAGCCATCGCTGCAGGAGGTAATTCATGGTTAAGATCCGTTTCAAAAATCGCGGCAAACATTGAGATCTGTTTCTGGTTTGAAAAATTACCTAAACGCTCCAAAGTCGCAGGACCAATGCCACGCTTAGGCAAGTTAACAATGCGCAAAAAGGCATTATCATCATCAGGGTTCACCACCAAACGCAGGTAAGCCATGATATCTTTAATCTCTGCACGACCAAAAAATGAGGTACCACCGCTGAGTTTGTAAGGAATGCGGTTGGTCATCAATGCTCGCTCAAGTAGACGAGACTGATGGTTTCCTCGATACAAGATAGCGTAATCACCAAATTGGGTACGGCCGACAAACTTATGGCGGATCATCTCCGCAATAACCCGCTCGGCTTCTTGCTCCTCATTGGCCGCAATCAGCACCCGAATAGGTTCACCATAAGCCAGTTCACTAAACAGAGCTTTTTCATATACGTGCGGGTTATTAGCGATCAATATATTGGCTGCGCGTAAGATACGCTGACTAGAGCGGTAATTCTGCTCCAGCTTGATCAGTTTCAATTTAGGGAAATCTTTACCGAGTAACACTAAGTTTTGCGGTTTAGCTCCACGCCACGAGTAGATAGACTGATCATCATCCCCTACCACAGTAAAACGTGCTCTCTCACCCACCAGCAGCTTAACCATCTCATACTGACTGGTATTGGTATCTTGGTATTCATCCACCAGCATATATTGAATACGCGTTTGCCAGCGCGTTCTGACCTCTTCATTTTGCCTGAGCAATAAAGTGGGCAGCAAAATAAGGTCGTCGAAATCAAGCGCATTATAAGCTTTCATGTGTTGCGCGTAGCGATGATACAGCACCGCAAATAGCTGTTGCTGCTCATCCTTGGCGATTTTTGATGCCTGCGCAGGGATAACTAAGTCACCTTTCCAATTAGAGATGGTGGTGGCTAGCAACCGCAGTAGATCTTTATCTTCATCTAGTTCATCAAGCGTTAACTCTTTCAGTAGCGCTAACGTATCTTGATCATCAAACAGTGAAAAACCAGGCTTTAAGCCGACCACTTTATGTTCACGTTTAATGATCTCTAATCCGAGGGTATGGAAGGTAGAGATCCACAGACCGCGGGCTTCTTTACGCCCCATTGACTGGGACACACGCTCTTTCATCTCACGCGCAGCTTTATTGGTAAAGGTCACGGCAGCAATATTACGCGCCTTGTAGCCACACTTTTCCACCAGATAAGCGATCTTGTTAATAATCACTCTGGTTTTGCCACTGCCTGCACCAGCAAGCACTAAACATGGACCACTAACGTAGTGGACGGCATCATTTTGTCCGGGATTGAGCTTCATCTGTACTAAACAACCAAGATATTAAAGGGAGGCACTAAAAAAGGAATGATAGCAGAAAGCCATTCTGTAGCGAAAAGTAATCAAAAAATTCCTCTCACAGTAGACTATATTTACTACCGTATAGCAGTGTAAAGAAGGATCTATATTGCCATTAATTCTTGCTTATCCACAAAGTGAACACTACACTAATGAATGAACGTTCATTCATTAGTGTATTTTTATGTCAAACAAACGTGATTTAATATTAAGGGCCTCTGAAGCAATCATCGCCTCAGGCGGGATTCAAGGGCTGTCTATGCAACAAGTTGCTAATGAAGCTGGTGTAGCAGCAGGAACAATCTACCGCTACTTTAAAGATAAGAACGAACTTATTTTAGAGCTTCGCAAAGATGTGTTAGCACAAGTGGCGGCTCACATTTTAGAAGATCACCACTTAGGTACACTCGAAGAGCGATTCAAACGCATCTGGATGAAGATGCATAATTTTGGCAAACAGCCCTCTCCCGCTAATTTAAGCTATGAGCAGTACGCCCATTTGCCAGAAACCAACACTGATGAAATCCGCAATACGGAATTCAAACTATTTGCACCATTGCAGCAACTCTTTGAAGAGGGTAAGGCAGAGGGATTATTGCAGCCATTGCACTCCCGAGCGCTTTACGCTTTATCCATGGAGCCAGCTATGACCCTCGCGCGCAGTATACGCCGCGGCTTAGTTCATTATGAAGCACACGAAATTAAGCTCGCTTGCGACCTCTGCTGGAAAACAATTTTACTCCCAACCCAACCGACTCACTAAAGGAGCTGTCAGGACATGAAAAAATGGACCCTGGTCATGTTAGTTATTGCTGTACTGGCATTTGGATCTGTCATTGGATTCAACCTATTTGTTAAGGGCAAAATTGCCGATGCTATCGCCAATATGCCCGAACCTGTTGCTCCGGTAACCGCTATCACCGTAACCCCCGAAGGCTGGCAGCCAACCATCAATGCCATTGGTTTTGTAGAGCCTAATCAAGGTGTCACTATTGCTAACGAGTTGGCGGGCGTTGTTTCTGCTATTAAATTTGAAAATGGCAGCTCTGTCGAAGCGGGTCAAATGCTAATTGAGTTGGACTCAAAAGTAGAAAAAGCAAACCTTAAGAGTAAGCAGGTGCAACTACCTGCTGCATCAGAAGACTTTAAACGCCTCACAAAGCTCTACAAGCAAAACTCTGTCTCCAAACAAGATCTTGATAACAGCGAATCAAAGTACCTTGCATTGGTTGCTGATAGCGAAAGCTTGAGTGCCACTATTGGTCGTCGTGAAATTAAGGCGCCTTTTGCTGGTTTAGTCGGGATCCGAAATGTGAACTTAGGTGAGTATCTACAAACTGGTACTGAAATAGTGCGTCTTGAAGATATCAGTACCATGAAGATCCGCTTTACTATCCCACAAACACAACTACCACGTATTGCCAAAGGCCAACCTGTGCATGTATATGTTGATGCCTACCCGACCGAACCCTTTGAAGGCGTGATCTCAGCCATTGAACCTGCAGTTTTCTACCAAAGCGGTTTGATTCAAGTGCAAGCACAAATCCCAAACACCGACTCAAAACTGCGTAGCGGTATGTTTGCCAAAGTTGATATTCAGCTGCCAGAGCTCACCGAGCAAATCGTACTGCCGCAAACAGCAATTAGTTTTACCCTTTATGGTAACTCTGTTTATGTCATAGAAGATATCGTTGAAGATGGCGAAAGCCTAAAGCGAGTTAAACAGATTAACGTCAATGTGCTTGAACGTGGCATAAATGATGCGTTAGTCACTGGCGACATCAAAGCTGGCGATATGATTGTAACGTCTGGTCAAGTGCGCTTAAGTAACGGCAGCAAGGTGAGTATCAGCGACAATGATGCACTAACACCTCCCGCCACACTGCCACAGCTATAAGCGGAGATACAGCTATGCGCTTTACTGATATTTTCATCCGCAGGCCTGTGCTGGCTGCGTCAATTAGCTTTCTTATACTGCTGCTAGGCTTTTACTCGCTTAATAGTATGCAGGTACGAGAGTACCCAGAAATGACCAATACCGTGGTGACGGTAACCACCAGTTACTACGGCGCGGACTCTAATCTTATTCAAGGCTTTATTACTCAGCCACTTGAGCAAGCATTAGCCCAAGCTGATAACGTTGACTTCATGACCTCAGACAGTTTTTTGGGCAGTTCCAAAATCACCGTCTATATGAAGCTCAATACCGATCCCAACGGCGCTTTGGCTGATATTTTAGCCAAGGTAAATTCGGTACGCTCACAGCTGCCAAAAGAGGCTGAAGACCCAACCGTTGATATGTCGACCGGTTCGCAAACCTCTGTCCTGTATATCTCTTTCTACAGTGACCAAATTAATTCAAGCCAAATCACCGACTACCTTGAGCGCGTGGTAAAACCTGAGCTATTCACTATTGATGGTGTAGCCAAAGTTAACCTTTATGGCGGTATTAAATACGCTATGCGTATCTGGCTAGACCCTGCTCGTATGGGCGCATTTAATCTGTCATCAACCGATGTCATGAATGTACTGCAAGCTAATAACTATCAGTCTGCGGTCGGTCAAGCTAACAACACCTTTACTCTGTTCAATGGCACAGCCGACACTCAAGTGGCAACGGTTGCCGAGCTAGAAAAGTTGGTTGTAGGCAGTAAAGATGGCCTAGTCATCCGCCTTGGGGACATTGCAGATGTTAGCCTTGAAAAGAGCCACGATGTATATCGCGCCTTAGCCGATGGCCAAGAAGCTGTAGTGATTGGCTTAGATGTAACCCCTACGGCGAACCCATTGGTTGTCGCCGCTGATGCCCGCAATATGATGCCTGACATCACTCGCAACTTGCCGGTATCGATGAAGGCACGCATCTTATACGACTCATCACTGGCAATTGATGAGTCTATCAACGAAGTGATAAAAACCATTGGTGAAGCGGCATTGATCGTAATCGTGGTTATCACGCTATTTTTAGGCTCGTTTAGAGCGGTAATCATCCCTATTGTTACTATTCCACTGTCACTCATTGGTGTAGCCGTCATCATGCAAATGTTTGGCTTTACGCTTAACCTGATGACACTACTAGCGATGGTACTCGCCATTGGTTTGGTGGTGGATGACGCTATAGTGGTGGTTGAAAACGTCGATCGGCATATCAAGCTTGGTGAATCTCCCTTTAGAGCTGCTATTATCGGTACCCGAGAAATTGCAGTACCAGTAATATCAATGACCATTACTCTAGCTGCGGTGTATGCACCGATTGCCTTAATGGGCGGTATTACTGGCTCACTCTTTAAAGAGTTTGCCTTAACCCTTGCTGGTGCGGTATTTATCTCCGGTATTGTGGCGCTGACGCTATCACCAATGATGTGCTCTAAAATCCTCAAAGCCCACTCAGAGCCTAATCGATTTGAGCGAGGTGTTGAGCGCTTTCTCAATGGCTTAACCACGCGCTACAGCCGCATGCTAACCGCAGTACTTAACCACCGTCCGGTGATGGTAGCATTCGCGGTTATCGTGTTTGCCTCACTACCAGTGATGTTTAGTTTTATTCCATCAGAACTGGCACCCAATGAAGACAAGAGTGTGGTGATGATGATGGGCACAGCGCCCTCAAGCGCTAACTTAGACTACATTCAGTCGAATATGGCCATAGTGACCGATATGATCAGTGCCCAGCCAGAAGCTGCTGCATCACTGGCCTTTGTGGGTGTGCCGAATGCAAACCAAGCATTTGGTATCGCACCACTGGTACCTTGGAGCGAACGCGACAAGAGCCAAAAAGAGATGCAAAAGCTACTCGGTGACAAAGTTAAAACCGTACCGGGTATGGCAGTTACCACCTTCCAGATGCCTGAGTTACCAGGCGCATCAGGCGGATTGCCAATCCAGTTCGTAATAACCAGCTCAGCCTCGTTTGAGAGCCTATTCCAAATTGGTAGTGGTGTACTTGAGAAAGTACAGCAAAGTCCGCTGTTTGTTTACTCTGAGATCAACCTGAAATTCGACTCAGGCACCATGAAGATCCATATCAAGCGTGACTTAGCCGGAACCTATGGTGTTACGATGCAAGATATTGGTATGACACTGACGACTATGATGAGTGATGGTTACGTCAACCGTATCAACCTTGATGGCCGCTCCTATGAAGTGATCCCGCAAGTGGATCGTAAGTACCGAGCTAACCCAGAGTCACTTGACGGTTACTATGTCACTGCAGCAGATGGTCGCTCTATTCCGCTATCAAGCTTGGTCGATATAGAGATGATTTCAGAGCCACGTTCACTGCCACACTTTAACCAGATGAATGCGATAACAGTGGGTGGTGTTGCCACTCCAGGTGTTGCCATTGGTGATGCGATTGCCTTCTTGCAAAACATTGGCGATAACGAGCTACCTAAAGGTTACAGCTACGACTTCTTAGGTGAAGCACGCCAGTATGTCACTGAAGGTTCAGCGTTATACGCCACCTTTGCACTGGCCTTAGCTATTATCTTCTTAGTTTTGGCCAGCCAGTTCGAAAGCCTTAAGGACCCATTAGTGATATTGGTGTCGGTGCCTTTGGCGATAAGTGGTGCATTAATAGCGCTCGGCTGGACCCATGTGATGGGATTGTCGTCGATGAACATCTATACCCAAGTCGGCTTGATCACCTTGGTGGGTCTTATCACTAAACACGGGATCTTAATGTGTGAAGTGGCGAAAGAGGAGCAACTGCATAACGGCTTGAGCAAAGTCGATGCCATTAAGCATGCTGCCACAATTCGTCTACGCCCGATTCTGATGACCACAGCAGCAATGATTGCCGGCCTCATCCCACTGTTATTTGCCGTTGGCGCTGGTGCGGTAGCTCGATTCAATATTGGGCTAGTGATTGTATCTGGCCTTGCCATTGGTACCATATTCACGTTGTTCGTATTGCCGGTTATCTACACCTATCTAGCCGAAAGACATGAGCCTCTGCCGGTATTTGATGAGGAACTAAAACCTACCGCTTAGTCAGTATTGCTAGCACAATAAAGACCTCCACTTATTTCGCTTACAAGCTAATCTGTGGGGGTCTTTCGTTTTAGGCCAATTGCTATCAAAAGATAAGGTACTCAAGCAGCGATATTTTTGGCAATCGCTAACCCCTAAGGTACAATCAACACATATTGAAACAGGCACCTTAGCGGATACTAAAGATGATCAACCCAAAGAAAATCGAAGATGTAGCAAAGCAGCTTAGTGATAACCTACCTACTGGCCTCAAGCAGTTTGCTGGTGAGTTTGAAGAGCGTAGCAAGCAGGTTCTACAAAATCAGTTACAGAAGCTAGATGTCGTTTCTCGCGAAGAGTTTGAAGTACAGCAACATGTATTGATTAAAACCCGCGAAAAGCTAGAAGCCCTGCAAGCTCAAGTCGATGCACTTGAAGCAAAGCTTAACGCTGCAGACTAGTTTGCTGTTTCGCAATAAAAAAGCACCTTTAATAGGTGCTTTTTTATTGGCTATAGCTTATTAATGACCAACAAGCTTTCTATTGTTAAACAATATGATACAACAAGCTAGCAGTGCTAAATCTTTGACAATGAACTGGCCACTGCCGGTTAGCACTGGAAAACCTAAACTGGTCTCATAACCAGGTAAAGTAATAAGGAAAGTCTGCGTTGCTGCAAACGTTAGTGCCGCTACACCCAAGCCAAACACATAAGCCTTGTCAGACCAAGGCGCCAGTAGAATACCGACCACCGCAACCAGCTCCACTACACCGATAAAATAAGAGCCATGTAATACGCTAAACAATGAATAGATCCAGCTAAAGAGTGGACTGGTGCTCATTAAGCCTTCAATACCATCGGCCTCAATTTGGGTAAACTTCATCCCGCCAATCCACACCATCACCAGCAAAATACCAGCAACCGCTAACTTGACTGCCAACTTATTAATCTGAGTATGACCCGCATAATGAGAAGCTAAAAATAGTGACACCGCCACAATTCCCAAATACTTAATCAAGCCTTGGCCAGCGCCAATGGCTGGAAAACCACCTAACGCATCAATCCACACCGGATGAGTAAACATCATCAACAGTGGCACAGTCGCTAAGCCCGCGTATATATAAAGCATCGCTTGGCTCAACCGATGTCGAGGAACAATCAATGCCACCAGCGTTAGCAGTTGCATCACTCCCAAAAAAGCAGACAACCAAGGTAAGTCTGGGATATTCACTGCCTGTAGTTGTTTAGAGAAATAACTGGCATCAGTAGCAGTGAAGCGGGTAATTGCGGTCAATAATAAAAACAGCCCGAGTAACACTCTGGCAATGACAAGGCTTTGTTTATCGTTGATGATTGTAGGTACAGACATAGGATCTCCTAATTATTTCCTCTATAGACCTACTAAAGTGCTATTCCCTTTCAATGAGCAATTAAAAAGCGGTGATATCTGTACTATTCAAGCTTATTCACTCAACAGGCAGAACAAGAGATTGAGAAAGAGAAACATAATCCTCACCACAATATGATTTAAGTTTAATTTACACTTCATGCTAATGGGCTAGCATAGCGCCGCCTTAAATCCTAATCTGATCATTTTAATAGCCAGTACTGACACTGCGCACTGAAGTATATATCGGGGACAAATTGACCAACTCACAACGCGATTTCAAAACCAGCGGTAAAATAACACTCATCGCTTGGAGTATTCTCATCGTCATACCTGCAGTGCTATACGCTTTTTCAGTGCAGCTATTTCCTCGAATTGAACTCGATACTCTATTTGCCGAAGCATGGTTTTGGATCACCAGCAGTGGCACCGTTCCTTACGGCATTATCACTGGTCTAATACTGCTAATAGCCTGTTACTACACTCTGACTCGACAGCAATTTATCCCTTTAATTCTCACCGTATCTTTAAGCATGGCGGCAACGCTTAGCCTAAATCACTTCCTCAAGCCGTTCTTTAGTGAACCTCGGCCTTATGCGGTATTAATGCAGCAAGAAAACCTACTCAACCTGAATGATTTCTATCAAGCAGACAACGCAGTTAAAAAAGACAAAATCACCACTAGCTTGAACCTATTAGCTACGGCGCGAGCTGATTTAGTATTAAGCCCAGCAATCAAAAAGCATTGGCAATATGAAGTGGGTTACTCCTTCCCCTCTGGGCACACTTTATTTGCGGTGACATTGGCCTTAAGCATGGGCTTCTATCTGCTCATGGCAGGACAGACTCTGTTTCCGTTAATGCTGTTTAGTTGGGCAATTTTTATGGGCTTTAGTCGCATGCTACTAGGTATGCACTGGCCACAAGATGTACTCGCTTCAACTTGTATTGGTGGAATGATCAGTTTTGCATCTATCTATTTGATTCATAAACTATCTCCAACAATTGCCGTTTTGCAGAAACTATCGGCAACTAAATAGTAGTCTCACTACAACACCTTGAACTTTAAGAGAATGTAGGTATCCTCCTTAGCAAACACCTCAAACCCTAAGAGAGATCCCAATGGCCGACATTCAACTGGACAAAATTGATCTGCATATTCTTAAGCTGGTGCAGCAACACGGAAAGTTGTCTAACCAAGAGCTAGCCGAAAAAGTGGGCCTCTCTCCCTCACCCTGTTCTCGCAGGGTAAAAGCACTGGAGGAAGCTGGCTACATAGCGGGTTATGCTACCTTGCTAAGTCCGGCACATTTTGACTTAGCATTAACTGCTTATATCCACGTGCGCCTTGAAAAACACTCTAGTGAAACGCTGGAAAACTTCGAAGCAACAGTAGCCTCATACGATGAAGTACAAGAGTGTTGCTTGCTAACCGGTAGCGATGCCGATTATCAATTAAAAGTGCTAGTAAAAGATATGCCAGCTTTTAAAGTGTTCCTACTCGACAAGCTGACCACCAATGAGAAAATAGCCGGTGTGCATTCAAGCTTTGTGTTAAAGCAGGTTAAAAACCAAACCCAAATTCCACTACCTCCTTCTGCTGACTAACAGCTGTTAATGACCGCGATTCTCCCCAGTAGCGACTATAATCTGTGGATTCGGTCGCACTTTGCTAATTAATCCAAAAATGATTAAATTGCGTAGCGCTGACACTAAACTTTAGTCAGCGCACAATAAACTCGCCAAAACCAATAGATGCGAGCATTATCTTCAATTAAAGATATTTTTTAGCGCTTTATCATCAATCCATTACTATTTATCAAATAGTTTTTGCGTTGACCTATTAAGTTAAAGCTCTATTATGCGCGCTCTTTCAATGGTTCGAGATTAGGTATGAGCACAGTAAAACAGGGGCACTTCAGCTCTAGAATAGGCTTCATCATGGCTGCAGCTGGTAGCGCAGTAGGTGTGGGTAATATCTGGGGATTTCCAACCCAAGCAGCAACTCACGGTGGTGGTGCCTTTCTACTGGTATACCTTTTCCTTATTCTACTACTCGGTTACCCCATGCTATTGGCAGAGTTGATGATTGGTCGTCATGGGCAAACCAACCCTGCTGACGCGATGGCTAAAGTTGCTTCCAGCCCAATGGCTAAGAAGATAGGTAAAAGCATAGGTTTTATCTCTATCATCACCGCCACTTTAATCTGTACCTTCTACAGTATTCTATCAGGCTGGTTCGTTAGTTTTGCGCTAGCGCCAGTGGCGCAAGTCAGCGGTCAGAGTGATATTGCCAGCTGGTTAATGGACTTTTCGCTTGCGCGTAATCTGGTATTTACGCTTATCTTCATTGCAATGGTCATTTTAGTGATCCGCCAAGGTGTACAGCAAGGTATTGAGCGTTGGTCAAAGCGCCTGATGCCGATGTTGTTGCTTATTTTAGTCGCTGGCGTAGGTTACATTTTAACTCAGCCGGGTGCTATGCAAGGCCTAGAAGTGTTATTAATCCCTGATTTTAGCCGTATCTTTGAGGCAGATGTATTAGTTGGTGCTCTCGGACAAACCTTCTTCTCGCTCACTATAGGCACAGGTGCCATGATGGTTTACGGTGCTTATTTGAGCCAAAAAGAAGATCTTGGCAAGCTGACCGCTTATGTCACCTTAACCGATACTAGCGTAGCCTTTCTCGCGGCGTTAATGGTGATCCCAGCCATGTATGTCGCTCAACATAACGGTGTGCAGATTTTTGCCGAAGATGGCAGCCTGCTTAATTCTGATACCTTAGTATTTACTGTATTGCCTGAACTATTCAAAACCCTAGGTGGCGTAAGTCAGTACCTGTTAGCCATTATCTTCTTTATGTTGATGACCATTGCAGGACTCACCTCAGCCATCTCTATTGTTGAAGTACCAACCAGCTATATCGTCGAGAAAACCAACTTAAGCCGTGATAAAGCGACCTTACTAGTCGGCGCGGTGATTGCCATTTTATCGATGGTGGTAGTATTTAACTTCAGCGCCCTGTTTGGCTTTATGATCACCATGACCACAGAGCGAGCACAACCACTCATCGCCCTAGGCATCGCCGTCTTCACAGGTTGGGTGTGGAACCGTAATAAATTAATTAGTACTATCGCCGCCCAAGAAGGCGTTAAAGCAGATAGCTGGTTTTGGAAGCTATGGCCAGTGTACGTGAAGTTTGTTTGTCCGCTGTTGATTATCGTGATTATCATGCAGTTGTTTAGCCAATAACGATTGCGCTATCGTTACGATTTTAGGTACGACCTACGGCCGATAATGCCATGGTGCTTCGCGCATACCGAGCTATGAGCTTCAAGATGTCAAACTTCGTTTGATAAAAGTCGTGAGCTTCCAGCTCACACTCGGGCAAAAGGGGATCAACAGCAATCCCCTCTTGCATCACCCCTGCCGCCCCGACGAAGTTACATGCATTGAGCACAGGCCTCGTACTAATTCGAAATAGCCTAACGCTTCCGATGGGACATCCTGTCCCGCGAAAGCTATCCCCACGTCCGTGTGGGCATTACGGCTCTTTCTTCAACGCACTTCAGCAACTTCAATGGGGAATTAGCGCAACTAGTTAGTTGCGCAATCAACTAATGACTATGTTCCT
This sequence comes from Shewanella piezotolerans WP3, assembly GCF_000014885.1. Lineage (NCBI taxonomy): Bacteria > Pseudomonadati > Pseudomonadota > Gammaproteobacteria > Alteromonadales > Shewanellaceae > Shewanella > Shewanella piezotolerans. The sequence continues at coordinate 372,197 of NC_011566.1, read as the reverse complement.
GATCTGAAAACTCCGAGGTGAAACATTTGTGTTTTTATAACCCTATGCAGAGAGGACCGTTTACAGACCTGCAGTGAGTAATGAGAATATTTCCAGATACTACTATCAGTGTGAATTTAGCCATCTATTTTTTAAGCTATTAATGTTTACTAAACAGTTAATTAAAAATAGAAATCAAATTTTTTAGAGAGTATTTCTAGATATTAGGAGTAGCTATACATGTCTACCAGAGTTCACTCTCCTCTCTATTTATGCATTTTATTGGCTAAGTGAAGTATTTTTTTACTACTTAACTCAAAAGACTGCGTTACACAAGATGGAATATAATCTTTTTTCATTTTATGAGAGTGTGTCTTTATCTCTTTAATTGTTGGTTCATTAAATAATGAGCTACCTAATAAGTTCCTATATTGAATCCTTACTTCTTTTTCTAATTCAACACTTAAAGCCTCTTCACGTTCCTCGAACCTAGATCTAATTTTTGCTACCGCTTTATCAATTACATAAGTTACATTGTCATTAAATATAAACCTATCGACTATAGCTCCCCAACTAGTTTCACACCCAAAAACAACCTCGTCAGTTTGCTCAAAACCTGCAACTTTAGATATGCTAACTTGAATATCTTGATTACTTAGCGATGTTTTAACTAACTTGCTTTCTTTTGAAATATAATCAGGTGATGTACCAATTCTGCAGATCTTGTTCCATGATATACATGAGTTTCCGCAACTCTGACCTTTTTTACAATTTTTGGCATCAACATGAAATGATATTAATAATAAAACCAATATAATCATATACTTCATTATAGCTATTCCCTCAGCAAATCTAGGTAATGCCTATTAATTTATGGTACCGATATCGGGCAGCGTCATTAAACACCATACTGTTTAATGATCATCTCTACTGCTGTATCAACAACCTCTGCTGTTTTTGCATCATCAGGAAATGGGGCGTTTTGTATCAACTGTGGCCAGAAACAGAACGCTTTAATAACCGCTAAAAACTGCGTTACTAACATCTCAGGGCTGCTCGCTTTTATCACACCAGCCTTAATGGCTGATTCAAACCAATTGGCCATAGGAGACTCTTGCTTACTCAGCTGCTGCATCGCTTCTTCTATCAATTCTGGCGAGTGAATAGCTTCGGCAATAATCACTTTTGAAGTCGCGATAAATCCTTCCGCTTTTAGTAAGGCTATTTCATGATTAGCAAGTAAGGTAAGCTGCGATTTAAGCGACGCATTCGCACTGTAAGGTACGCTTTCTAACGCGCACAGCATCGACATCATCTCTTGCATAATCGCGCCGAACAAGGCTTCTTTACTGGGAAAATGGTTGTACACCGTTCGCTTAGAAACATCAGCCCGCTTAGCAATATCATCCATGCTTGCTGCCTTAAAACCCTTAGCACGAAACTCTGTAATAGCAGCATCGATGACTGCCTTATGTTTTATTTCTGAGCGAGTTAATTTTTTATTCATACCTTTCAAAGCCTTAATCAATAGCAGCTAGCATTCACCCACTCATTTTACACTCAGCAGTTTACTTTTCAAAATAAATTAGTAAACTACACTGTATAGTTTACTTTAATCTGTCACTATGAAACTCATTATCATCTGTATCTTGTTATCTATCGGAGGCATTATGTTGGCAACGACAGCGTGTACATCAACAAATAATCTCAGTGAAGTTAATGCCACTGAGCAACTGGCGCACCATAAAGCTAAAGGTGGCTTTGTGAATACCAGTCCGACTTTTAGTGACGATACCGCCATATTACCGCTGCTTAAGCGCTATATTACCGAGACCCGGGTGGATGCGACACCTAATACGAGCATTCCAGTTATCGCAGTAACAGCTGAGCAGCTGAATCAATTGCCCAAAAACCAAGACAGTGTCATTCGCCTCGGTCACTCAAGTATCTTTTTACAAGTCAATGGTCAGCGCTGGCTTATCGATCCCGTCTTTAGTGAACGCGCCTCGCCATTTAGCTTTGCTGGCCCTAAACGTTTCCACCAGCCACCTATCGCGCTGACAGATCTGCCTGAGATCGATGGAGTGATCATCAGTCACGATCATTACGATCACTTAGACAAAGCAAGCATTAAACAGCTCGCCACTAGCGTAAGTCATTTTGTGGTGCCACTAGGAGTAGATAAACATCTTAAAGATTGGGGCGTCGTTAGCGAACATATTCACCCATTAGATTGGTGGCAGGCGTTTAAGCTCGATGATGTAACAATCACCGCCACACCGACGCAGCATTTCTCTGGCCGTAGTCTGTTCGATAAGAATGAAACCTTGTGGGCGTCTTATGTAATCAAATCTAGCAGCAGTTCACTGTACTTCAGCGGTGACTCGGGCTACTTTGATGGCTTCAAGCAGATAGGTGAACGCTTTGGTCCATTTGACTTAACCATGGTTGAAACTGGAGCTTATGATAAGGACTGGGCAACTATTCATATGACGCCAGCGCAGAGCTTACAAGCTCATATCGACCTGCAGGGAAAGAAGATGATGCCGATCCATAATGGCACCTTCGATCTGGCTTTTCACAGTTGGTATGACCCATTAAATCAAATCGCTCAGCTTGCCAGTGATGCTAATGTAGAAATCGTTACCCCAAAGATGGGAGAGCTCCTCGCAGTCAATGAAATCCATAAAACAACTCATTGGTGGGCATTAAAATAAGGGATAATACCTTAGAACTAGACTGAGTTTATGTTCATGAATAAATATTGAATTTGAGTTTTAAACAAGAAAGCTGCATCTATGCATGCCATCCTATCATCTCAATGTTTAGATATATTTAAGGGTGCCTATGCGAAAGTTAAAATTATTCGAATCGAACACAACACGAGAACTTAAGCTCGGGGAAACTAAAATGATTACCGGAGCGGGCGCTCCCGGTAGAGATGGAAGTCCAGGTATTATTGACGGTTACTTTGAAATGTGGGAAGACATGCTAGATGAAATGGGATTGCGGGACAAACCTCGTGATGACGCTAAAGATGCAGATGGTGCAGGAAGACCTCATGATGATGGTACTAGAACAGCCTAAAATAGCATGAACCTCAATGAGCAGCCTTTCGAGCTGCTTATTTTAAATCATCACTAAAATGGAATGAATTTTTGATTTCAAAAACAAGAGCTGCGGCACTTTTACTTTCTCCTTTACCTGGGGTTGCTAGCGTACTTTTAGGTTACCGAAAACTAGGGTTTAGCCTCTATATAGCGGCATTTCTTTTGCTCCCATCGTTGCGATTTTTAGGTCTAGCCGATACCCCACAGGGACTAATTGCTTGGTTTATCTCGCTTCATTTAGTGATAGCTGTCGGTATCGTCATTGCTTTTCTCCCTAGAAACACGAAAGGCAATCAAGCCATAAAAGTCCCTGCCTTAATGGTGTTATCTTACCTTATTGTGATTTATTACAGCGTGACACATTTCTCGCAGTTCAGCGGATATGCCAAAGCCAAGATCAGTCATAACTCTAGTATTACTCACATTAACAACGGTGAGTTTGTTTTACAGAATATCTATTTTGACCGGAATAAGCTTACAAATGGCGATATCGTCTCATTTGAAATTAATGGCGAATATTTAGAAAAGCGCATTCATGGCATAGCCGGAGATAACGTCACCGAATGTATGAACTTAGTGTTTATTAATGGAGTAGCCAATACTTGGGTTCAAAATGACGCGAGTAATCAGTGGCAAACACATTACCAAGCAGACTATGCACAAGACTGCCAATACTCTGAAAGCTTTAAGCTGCCAAAAGGCTACCTATATGTATTAGGCGATCAATCAAGAAACAGTAAAGATAGTCGTATTTATGGTCTGGTTAATACTGAACAAGTTATGGGTAAGCTGTTGTATGTATTGCCAGAAAGAATCTCGGACTTCAGCAGTGATCAGCAGTTACTATCGGTAAGCTTCGGTAGCAATTCCTGAATAGCTGGTGAAGCAGGAAGTTAAAGCAATAAAAGAAGCGAAATAATTAAGGCTGCTTAGTTATACGCAGCCTTAACTTTAAAACTTAAGCTATCAAGTCTCACACCTTAACCAAGACTTCATCCAAGGCCTTAATACACAACGCAACATTTTCGCGCCGGGCGGCGTACCCCATCAAACCGATGCGCCATGCCTTGCCAGCTAAGGCGCCAAGACCAGCACCAATTTCAAGGTTATAGTTCTCAAGTAGCTGCTTACGTACTTTAGCGTCATCGATACCTTCAGGAATATATACCGCGTTTAGCTGCGGTAATCTATCCGCTTCAGCCACTACAAATTTGAGCCCAAGGCGCTGCAGCCCATGACGCAATACTTGATGCATATCCGCATGGCGTTGCCATGCATGCTCAAGCCCTTCAAGCGACAACAGACGCAATGATTCATGCAGTGCATATAGCGCATTAACAGGGGCAGTATGGTGATAACTACGTTTACCGCCACTCTCACCTGTCCAGTAACCCATCACCAGTGTTTGATCGAGAAACCAGCTCTGCACTTGAGTCTTGCGTGCTTTCATTTTCTCTACTGCTGCGGGTGAAAATGACACTGGCGACAACCCCGGTACACAAGATAGACACTTCTGACTACCTGAATAGATAGCATCAATTCCCCACTCATCAACTCTCAGCTCTACGCCACCAAGCGATGTAACCGCATCAACAATTGATAAACAGTTGTGCTGCTTAGCGAGCGCACATAAGGCTTTAGCGTCAGAAAGCGCTCCAGTAGAAGTCTCGGCATGCACAAAGGCAAGAAACTTAGCATCTGGGTTTTCAGCTAATGCAATGGCAACGTCATCAATCGATACCGCTTCGCCCCACTCGTTATCAACCATTACAGCGATAGCACCAACACGTTCGACGTTCTGGCGCATACGTTCACCAAAGACACCATTGCGACAAACAATGACTTTTTCACCTGGCTCAACCAGGTTAACAAAACAAGTTTCCATGCCTGCACTGCCTGGTGCTGACACAGCTAATGTCATCTCATTTTTGGTTTGAAATGCATATTGAATCAAAGACTTTAACTCATCCATCATACCAACAAATAATGGGTCTAGATGACCAATAGTCGGCTTTGCTTGAGCTGCGAGTACCTCTGGATAAACGTCTGAAGGCCCCGGCCCCATCAGCACTCTGCGTGGTGGATTAAACGGTTCGATATAGGGTGCTATTAACATTACATTTCCTTAGAAACAAATACTGTGCTGCGGTTAAGACTGAACTGCCGATTGATTTTGCCTAAACAAAAGCCCTACATGGCTACAGTGTTATACCAAAAAATATTATTGTTATTTGGTATAAGACCATATTACAAAAACAGCGGTAAAACTATAGCCAAACGGTCTTATAGCGATCAGTATAAGAAGTTGATCTACTCAGAGTATTTCCTGACAAACGAATTCAAGTCGAATGCATAGGATTGATGATGCCTGACCCAGTAGCAGAACATATAAAAAAGGACGCTAATGCGCCCTTTCATTGGTTCCAATCCCCATCAATTGCATTAAGTATTTGGCCAGTTCAGAGCCCCTCAGTCTTTTCAATTCAAAGCGCATCGGCAAAGAAATTATTCCCTTTTAAACCAATGCAAAGCAGAAGTGGAAAGACTGAGGGGCTCACGTTGTGCGGGATTCAAAACGCTGTATCGTCAAACTTTTAATGCAATTGGTATAATCACTTATCAATCACGATTATCTAGAAACAGCTTATAAGCTGGGCTCTTGGTTTCCTCTTGATAAACAAAACCAAGCTCAGTCAAAAACTGCTGAAATGCAAGATTGTCACTCTCAGGCACTTCAAAGCCAGCTAACACTCTGCCGTAGGCTGCACCATGGTTACGGTAATGGAATAAACTGATATTCCACTTGCTCTGTAAGGTGGTCAAAAATTTAAACAAGGCGCCTGGGTGCTCTGGAAACTCAAAGCTAAACAAGCGCTCCTCTAATGGCTCTGGCGGATGCCCGCCGACCATGTAGCGCACATGCAGCTTAGCTGTTTCATCTTGCGACAGATCTTGCACCCCAAAGCCTTCAGACTCTAGGTTGGCAATGATCTCATCAACTTCAGCTTGCCCCTCAGATAAACGAATACCCGCAAACACCACCGCTTTGTCGCGACTGCTATAACGATAGTTAAACTCCGTCATCGCCCGTTTACCCAGCAGCTCGCAAAAACGCAGGAATATTCCCGGACGCTCTGGCACTTTAACCGCCAAAATTGCTTCTTTTTGTTCGCCGAGTTCACAGCGCTCTGACACATAACGTAAACCATGAAAATTAACATTGGCACCGCTTAATATCGCACCGAGCTTTTCGCCCTTGCCATTATTGCCAACATATTTTTTAAGACCCGCTAACGACAATGCGCCCGAAGGCTCAGCAATGGCGCGAGTATCTTCAAAAATATCTTTAACCGCTGCGCAAATTTCATCAGAGCTAACGGTAATCACATCATCCACATATTCACGAGCAAGCCTAAATGGTTCAGCGCCAATTTGCTTAACTGCTACGCCGTCGGCAAATAAACCGACTTGCGGTAACACAACACGCTCGTCGGCATCGAGCGCCGCCTTTAAACAGGCAGAGTCTTCTGGCTCTACACCGATGATCTTAACTTGCGGCATCACTGCTTTATAGTAAGCGGCAACCCCCGCAATTAAACCACCGCCACCGACAGGTACGAATACCACTTCAAGGTCACGCTGTTGCTGCACCATCTCTTGTGCCACAGTGCCTTGGCCAGCAATAACCGCTTCATCATCAAACGGCGCTACATAAACACGCCCCTCTGTCTTAGATAGATTTTGTGCATAGGCATTGGCTTGGTCAAACGCTTGGCCATGCAGGACGACTTCACCACCTAAGCGCCTAACAGCATCGACTTTAATATCCGGCGTAGTTTCAGGCATCACAATAACAGCACTAATCCCTCGCGCTTGAGCAGACATCGCCACACCTTGAGCATGGTTACCAGCAGATGCGCACACCACGCCACACTCGCACTGCTCTTTAGTTAGCTCAGCAATCTTATTGTAAGCCCCCCGTAGTTTAAAAGAATGCACCGGCTGCATATCTTCACGCTTTAAAAAAACTTGGCAGCCAATACGCGCCGACAGCTTATTAAGGCTTGAAAGCGGGGTGACTTTGGCCACATCATATACAGAAGACAATAATATTTTCTGTAGATAATAGTGCGCCAGATCCAGTTGTGATTGTGATGCTAGTGCCAACATAAACTACCTCTTCAATCGATTAGCCCAGTTTACTGGTGTCACGTACCGCGCCTTTATCGGCACTGGTGGCAAGTAATGCATAAGCTTTGAGTGCCATCGACACTTGTCTAACTCGTCCAACGGGCTTCCAAGCATCTTTGCCGAGCGCTTCCATTGCAGTGCGGCGCGCTGCAAGTTCAACATCGCTAATGGCTAACTTAATTGAGCGCGCAGGGATATCAATCTCGATTCTGTCACCAGTATTAACCAATGCGATAGTGCCACCCGCAGCAGCTTCTGGTGAAACATGACCAATCGATAAGCCCGAAGTACCACCGGAGAATCGACCATCAGTAATCAGCGCACATTTAGTGCCTAAACCGCGTGATTTGAGGTAACTGGTTGGGTAGAGCATCTCTTGCATACCAGGGCCGCCTTTCGGGCCTTCGTAACGAATAACCACCACGTCACCTTCAACCACTTCACCACCTAAAATACCCGCTACGGCATCGTCTTGGCTCTCATACACCCGAGCGCTACCGATAAAGGTATGGTTTTCCACCTCAACACCGGCCGTTTTAACAATACAGCCATCAAGCGCCACGTTACCAGATAGAACTGCAAGGCCGCCCTCTTGGCTAAACGCGAATTCACGAGTACGAATACAGCCCGCTTCTCGGTCAATATCGACGCTGTCCCAGCGACAATCTTGGCTAAAGGCTTTCGTCGTTGGAATACCAGCAGGGCCTGCCGAGAAGAACTTATGCACCGCTTCATCTTTGCTTTGAGCAATATCGTATTTAGCCAGTACTTCGGCCAAATTACTTCCGGCAACATGGTAAGCGTCGTTATGTAGCAAACCTGCACGGTCAAGTTCACCCAAAATACCCATCACCCCACCTGCGCGGTGAACATCTTCCATGTGGTATTTAGGCGTAGAAGGTGCAACCTTACACAAATGTGGCACCAGACGAGATAAACGGTCGATATCGTCCATGCTGAAATCAACTTCAGCTTCAATTGCAGCTGCAAGTAGATGCAATACCGTGTTGCTTGAGCCCCCCATGGCGATATCTAGCGTCATGGCATTTTCAAAGGCGTTAAAGTTGGCGATATTACGCGGCAGTGCAGACTGGTCATCATCACGGTAGTAACGAGTCGTTAAATCCATTATACGGCGACCGGCCTCTAAAAACAGTTCGCGACGATCGGCGTGGGTTGCGAGCATTGAGCCATTGCCCGGCAGTGATAGACCCAACGCTTCTGTTAGGCAGTTCATTGAGTTGGCGGTAAACATGCCTGAACAAGAGCCGCAGGTTGGGCAAGCGCTACGTTCAATCTGTTCGCTGTCAGCATCTGATACGCGGTCATCAGCGCCAGCGACCATGGCATCGACTAAATCGAGCTTAATTAGCTTATCCGACAGCTTGGTTTTACCCGCTTCCATCGGTCCACCAGAGACAAAAATCACTGGGATATTCAATCTTAAAGCTGCCATCAGCATGCCTGGGGTGATCTTGTCACAGTTTGAGATACACACCAAAGCATCGGCGCAGTGAGCATTAACCATGTACTCTACACTGTCGGCAATCAGCTCACGTGATGGCAAGCTATAAAGCATACCGCCGTGGCCCATGGCTATCCCGTCATCAACCGCAATGGTGTTGAACTCTTTAGCGATACCGCCCGCTTCTTCAATGGCGCCAGCAACGAGTTGCCCCATATCTTTTAGGTGCACATGACCCGGCACAAACTGCGTGAACGAGTTAGAGATGGCAATAATAGGCTTACCAAAGTCATTATCTTTAACACCGGTAGCACGCCAAAGCGCACGCGCTCCCGCCATGTTACGACCTTCGGTACTGGTTGCTGAACGTAATTTTGGCATTGCTTTAATCCTTGTTTAGAGAAGGTTGTAGGTGCAAAACACCTATTCTTACCTGCTATTTTTCAATTCATTAGCTTGAGATATCGCTCTCAGCTTTTATGTTCGGTGTTAATATCTTTCGCTTTCGTGTAGGTCGGTATTTATATCGACAAGCATTACATCAAACCCTTTGTTGACGGGCTGAAGCCCAACCTACAAAACAACATTTTCCTGTAGGTCGGTATTTATGCCGACAATCATTACATCAAACCCTTTGTTGATGGGCTGAAGCCCGACCTACAAACAATGTTTACCAGTAGTTCGGTATTTATATCGACAAACATTACATCAAACCCTTTGTTGACGGGCTGAAGCCCGACCTACAAACAATGTTTACCAGTAGTTCGGTATTTATGCCGACAATCATTACATCAAACCCTTTGTCGACGGGCTGAAGCCCAACCTACAAAACAATATTTTCCTGTAGGTCGGTATTTATGCCGACAAACATTACATCAAACCCTTAATTGACGGGCTGAAGCCCGACCTACAAACAATGTTTACCAGTAGTTCGGTATTTATATCGACAAACATTACATCAAACCCTTTGTTGACGGGCTGAAGCCCGACCTGCGAAACAACATTTTCCTGTAGGTCGGTATTTATGCCGACAATCATTACATCAAACCCTTTGTTGACGGGCTGAAGCCCGACCTACAAAACAACATCTCCCGACCTACAAAACTTATTGAGCGAAGCGGTTAGCTTTTCAAAGGCTCCAGCCAACCCCATTTATCTTCAGTTTCACCATTGAATAAGCCAAAGAAACTTTGCTGAATTTGCTTGGTGATCTCACCACGCTTGCCACAACCGACATCAATTCTGTCAACGCTGCGCACTGGCACTAGCTCGGCTGCAGTACCTGTCATGAATATTTCATCGGCTAAATAAAGGAACTCGCGTGACATGTTTTCTTCAACGACTTCATAACCTTTATCTCGGGCTAAGGTGATAATCGTATCGCGCGTCAATCCCATCAGAATAGCGGCTGTGGCCGGTGGTGTGTAGATCTTATTCTTCTTGATCACAAAAAGATTAGCGCCAGCAGCTTCGCTAACTAAACCGTTAGTATCTAGCGCAATACCTTCGTCAAAACCATTACGCTTAGCTTCGGTTGAAACCTGTACTGATGACAGATAGTTACCCCCCGCTTTGGCACCTGTTGGAATGGTGTTTGGCGCTAGGCGATTCCAAGATGTCACTGCAACATCAACGCCTGCATCCATGCTATCTTCACCTAGATAAGCCCCCCACGGAAAACCTGCAACCATGACATCGCATTGAGCATCTTTAGGCGGTGTAATCCCCATACCAACATCACCGTAAAACGCCAGCGGGCGAATATAAGCGCTGGTTAAACCATTACCTAGTACCGCGTCACGACATGCTTGCATCACTTCATCAAAGCTATATGGAATTGGCATGCGATAGATCTTGGCTGAATCAAATAAACGCTGCACATGTTCTGTTAAACGAAAACCTGCTGGTCCACTTGGCGTGTCATAAACACGGATCCCTTCAAATACTGATGTACCGTAATGCAGTGCATGGGACATGACATGAACCTTAGCATCACCCCAAGGCATCATTTCACCATTGAACCAGATTAACTCAGCTGTTTTAGCGGCCATATTCTTATCCCTTTGCAGATTCGGTTGTCATGTTTGATTGAACCACCAACACTTGGCAGTCAAGTACATCAATTAGTTTGTTTATTTGGTTGGTGAGTAACTCAATGGCTCGGTCACTCTGCAGCGACATATCGATACTGCTAGTGTTATTGTCATTGAGCTGCATCGCTAAGTTGGTAATATTAAAACCACGATGACGGACGACACGTAGCACGCGCTCTAACACTTCTGGTCGCTGCTGCACATTGATTGCGATTGCGTAATTGCTCATGTTTGTTTCTCCATCTCATCCATCATGTCTTGGTTTGACGCACCGGGGGGGACTAACGGCCATACGTTGTGTGCATCATCTATCGATACGTGCAGTAAGAATGGCCCCTCACTATTGAGCATTTCATCTAAGCCTGCTTCGACTTCGCTGGCCTGGGTGATGTTTCGACCTGGTATATCAAAGGCTGAGGCCATTTTGACAAAGTCAGGGTTATCCGACAGATCCGTTTCGCTGTAACGCTCTTCAAAGAATAGCTGTTGCCACTGCTTAACCATGCCAAGCTTTTGGTTATCCACCAGCAGTATTTTTACTGGCAAACGTTTGCGCTTAATGGTGGTAAGCTCCTGCACATTCATCATAAATGAACCATCACCAGACACAGCCACCACCGCAGCATTAGGTCGGGCGACTTTAGCGCCAATAGCCGCCGGTAAACCAAAACCCATAGTGCCAAGTCCTGCACTGGATAAGTGATCTTCTGGGCGCCTAAAGTACATGTGCTGGGCAACCCACATCTGGTGCTGACCCACATCGCAGGCTACCACGCTGTCTTGTGGCAGCTTTTGTGCTAAACGGTTCAGCATCGCCGGCGCATAAATAAGCTCTCCCGGGCGATCGTACCGCCATTGATGCTGCACTTTTAGTGCTGCGACTTCTGCTTGCCAGTTTGTAATCTGCATGGTTTGGCTTAACGCAGGTAAGATTTGACGCAAATCGCCTGCGATCGCTACATCAGGCATTCTTAACTTGCCTAGCTCAGCGGCATCAATGTCCAAGTGCAGAACTTTGGCATTTTCAGCGAACGATGCTAAACGCCCCGTCACCCGATCATCAAAACGTGCACCAACAACAATCAACAAGTCGCATTGCTGCACCGCCAAATTGGCCGCCTTGGAGCCATGCATACCCAGCATCCCCAAGTAACCTGCGGTGTCATAGCGAATAGCACCAAGTCCTTTCAAGGTCGCCACCGACGGAATACCGGTTGCAGTAATAAATTGTCTTAGTGGCTCAACGGCACTGGCCATGCCGACACCGCCGCCCACATACAGCATAGGCTGCTTAGATTCTGCCAGCAGTGCTTTTGCAGCATCAATTTGGCTTGCAGTATGTTCCGGTTCTGGCATTGCAGCTTGCAATGGCGTCTTGTACTCCATCAAAGCGATTTGAATATCTTTCGGGATATCAACCAAAACAGGGCCTGGACGGCCTGAAGCTGCAATCTCAAAGGCCTGATATAGCGTCGGCACTAACTCTTCAACGCTAGTGACCATAAAGCTATGTTTGGTACAAGACAGAGACATACCTAAGACATCGATCTCTTGGAACGCATCAGTACCAATTACGGCGGTGGATACCTGACCTGTTATAGCTACTACAGGCACTGAGTCGAGCAGCGCATCAGCCAGTGAGGTGATGAGGTTAGTTGCACCTGGACCTGAAGTTGCAAAACAAACTCCAGTCTTGCCACTCGCTCGAGCGTAACCCACAGCGGCAAATGCAGCGCCTTGCTCATGACGGCTTAGCAGGTGCTCTACAGGGCTACCATAGAGGGCATCGTAAATTGGCATAATAGCGCCACCAGGATAACCAAACACTGTGGTCACGCCATGCGCGGCTATCGCTTTTATTACTGCGTCGGCGCCCCGTATCATCTGCCCTTGTTCCATCTGCTCTTGCTCCACTACTCAATGTTTCGATAACTCGGTTATAGCTTAATGGCGACGCTCAATCATTTTGGTCGGCCCTTAAACGAAAAAACCCCCGTTCCTTTCGGAGCGGGGGTTGTTTGCAATCTTAGACCTAATTAGGTGTGTCGATTTAGCATGCGCGGCCCCCGCTGTGATTTAATAATCACGACGGTAATAATCACAATAATAATTTGGGCAGCTTGGTTAAACATACGCGACTTGTATTCCTAATAAGGTGTTTGCTTAAATTCGGTATCGGTCTTTATCAATCAGACCACCATTAAGATTTACCACAAAGCGAATAAAAAACACAATGAAAACTTTTGCATCATTAGTAACACTCAAGTATTAGCCTGCAATTTAGCGCTAGCTATTCGGTGTAATAATAATTGACTGCCGCCTCTCTTTATTGTCACTAAGGTGTTAATCGTTAATGTTTTATTGAAAACTTTTCTTTGCTCTTAATGAAAGATATTTCAGTCTTGCCTGCAACGGATAAACGTCACAGGCAAGTCACAAAATAAATTAACCTTCTTCGACGATACGCTTCATTTCGGTCATGTAACCACGAAGCTCTGCACCGATGAACTCAACGGCAGTACCGCGGATCTCTTCGTTAACTTCGATAAGACGCACGTTATCAACACCATTACCGCTATCTTTCAAGCCGCCACCCAAGAACTCAGATGACATGTTTTCCACGTAATCCCGTAGCATTGGTACTGCTGCGTGGTTGAATAGGTAGCAGCCATATTCAGCAGTGTCCGAGATAACCACGTTCATTTCGTACAGACGCTTACGGGCAATTGTATTAGCAATAAGCGGCGTTTCATGTAAAGACTCGTAGTACGCTGACTCTTCAACAATACCTGCAGCAACCATGGTATCGAACGCAAGCTCCACACCGGCTTTGATCATGGCAACTAAGAAGATGCCTTTATCAAAGTAGGTTTGCTCGTCAATCTGCTCGTCAGTTTGCGGCGCATTTTCAAAGGCTGTTTCGTTGGTTTCGCTGCGCCACTTAAGTAGGTTCGCATCATCGTTCGCCCAGTCTTCCATCATGGTTTTAGAGAACTCGCCACCGATGATGTCATCCATGTGCTTTTCGAATAATGGACGTAGAATCGTTTTCAATTCTTCAGCCATTTCGAATGCTTTGATCTTAGCTGGGTTAGACAGTCTATCCATCATGTGAGTAATACCACCGTGCTTAAGCGCTTCGGTAGTGGTTTCCCAGCCCTGCTGGATTAATTTCGCTGCGTATCCTGGCTCAACGCCATCAGCAACCATCTTCTCGTAACCTAAAATTGCACCTGTTTGTAGCATGCCACAAAGAATAGTTTGCTCACCCATCAAGTCAGACTTAACTTCAGCGATGAAAGATGAGTGCAATACACCTGCACGGTCACCACCTGTTGCACTAGCATAAGCTTTAGCAATATCGAAACCTTCACCCTTAGGATCGTTTTCGGGGTGAACAGCAATCAGTGTTGGAACACCAAAGCCACGCTTGTACTCTTCACGTACTTCAGTACCCGGACACTTAGGGGCAACCATGATGACCGTGATGTCAGGACGCACTTGCATCCCCTCTTCAACAATATTGAAACCGTGAGAGTAGGACAGTGTTGCGCCCTGCTTCATCAATGGCATCACAGTGTTTACAGCGTTAGTGTGCTGCTTATCAGGCGTTAGGTTTAATACCAAGTCAGCGTCAGGAATTAACTCTTCGATAGTGCCAACGCGGAAACCATTGCCAGTTGCTTTCTGGTAAGATTCGCGTTTTTCGCTAATCGCTTGCTCACGCAGTGCAAAAGCGATGTTCAAGCCTGAGTCACGCATGTTCAAACCTTGGTTCAAACCTTGTGCACCACAACCAAGGATGACAATATTCCAACCCTTAATATGATTACAGCCTTCGCTGAACTCACTGCGATCCATAAAGCGGCATTGAGCCAGCTGTTCTAATTGTTGACGCAAATTCAGAGAGTTAAAATAGTTAGCCATCTGATATACCACCTTGATTCTGGATATTTAAACGGGCTTGCTCAAGCGCGAGCTAAGCTGTGATTGAGATCACTATAGCGCAAGCTTTTCATTGCTTAAAATGATATATTCGGAACATGATGTTGCGTTTTGTGCAACATGGGCATTCTATGCCGGCCTAGCAATTACTCGCTATTAATACTACTGACAGAGGATGAAAAATTTGGATATTCGCACCATTAAACTCTATTTACATCTGTCAGATAGTTTGCATTTTGCCCGCACCGCCCAAGCGATGCATGTGAGCCCGTCAACACTGAGCCGTGCAATGCAAAGGCTGGAGGAGGAAGTCGGTGCCCAGCTATTTCAGCGCGATAATCGCAGTGTCACCTTAACCAGTGCAGGCGTTGAATATCGCCACTTTGCCGAACTGACGCTCGACCACTGGAGCAAGCTGAAAACCAAAATAGATCCTAAGCAAGACTTGCTCAGAGGCCGGCTTAATCTATATTGCTCGGTCACCGCAGCTTATAGTCATCTGCCCGGTTTGCTCGACCGCTTTAGACGTGAACACCCATTAGTTGAAATTGCCTTAACCACAGGTGATGCCGCTAATGCAGTGAATGAAATTCGTAATAATCGCGCTGATATTGCGATTGCCGCGCTGCCAGATCCTTTTCCAGAAAACCTGCATTTTGCCAAAATAGATGACGTGCCGTTATCGATTATCGCACCGACTTTTCGCTGCCAAGTACAAGAGTTGCTAACCGAGTCTTACATCCCTTGGGACAGGCTACCTTTTATCGTGCCAGAGCATGGCCCCGGACGTAAACGCATCGATAACTGGTTTAAAGCACTCGGGTTAACCCCTAACATTTATGCGCAAGTCTCTGGTCAAGAAGCGATAACATCTATGGTGGCACTGGGTTGTGGCGTGAGTATTACCCCCGAAGTGGTGATTAATAACAGCCCTGTACGAGACCGTATTCAGTTGCTTGCCTCGCCAATTGCTATCCCGCCGTTTGAGCTAGGTTGTTGCTGTAGAGAGAAGCGGGTGCAAGAACCCGTGATCAGTGCATTTTTAGAAGCTATCTAACCAAGCTTGTCATCATTGTTTATGAGCCCGCACGCCATCAATCATTAGATTACGCAGCCAGCTATGGCTTGGGTCTAAGTTAAAGTGCTTATGCCAAACCAACACATAAGCGCCCGGTTCAACATGAACAGGCACATCCAGACAAACTAAATCATGGCCGGGTAGCATGTGCATCACGTATTTTTTCGGCGCGCATAAGATCAAATCACTGTGCTGACACAGATCTAAAGCACTATTAAAGTCCGTCATATTGACCGCAATATCACGCTGAAGGTGCTCAAGTCGTAATACATCATCCAATAGCCAATGCTCCAAGCCACCGAAGCTCACTTGCAAGTGGCGGTATTTTAAAAAGGTATCGAGATCCCAGGTCTCACTAAGTAATGGGTGCCCTTGCCGCACAAGGCAAACTGGATAATCACGGATAAGCTCTGCGTAACCCAACTCGTCGGGAAGATTATTCATGTGCAGTAAAGAGCGTTTATCCCACTCGCGGCAGATGATCCCCAGATCAATTTCACAGCGCAGCAGTTTATCCATACTGTCAGTCGCCCAAGTTTGGCTATTAATGCTCACCTGCGGCGCCTGATTGAGTAAAGTGGGTACAAAATGCGGAAATACTAATGAGTAAGATGTTTCAACCAAATGCATGCGGAACCTGCGCTGACTATCGGCAGGCTCAAAGCTATTAGGCCGAGTGAACTGATCCAGTCGTTGCAATACTTCACGCAGTTCAGGCGCTAACTGCAGTGCCCTAGGCGTGGCTTTTAAGCCATAAGCGGTGCGCTCAAACAGCTGATCATCAAAGGTCTCGCGCAGCTTGCTTAACTGCTTACTCACTGCCGACTGGCTCAGGTGCAGTCTCGATGCTGCCGCAGTAACGCTTTGCTCCTCAAGCAGTACCTCTAACACCCGCAATAAATTGAAATCTAGCTGTTTCACCCACACCTCAGCGATCAAATATTTGTTCTGTTTGCTATAGTAGCAAACTGGTATTTAACCGTTGAGGTTAACCTCAAGTTTGTTACATTTTCTGACGACTCTTTTCTGAATTCGCTAACGTTCAGTAACTGCAACTATCCACGGTTCTAGGCGGCTACCCCAATTGACTTCAACCGAATATCGCGGCGCGGTAATATCTCGGTAACCTAATCTCGATAAGCCTTTAAGCGGCTCTGTATCCGCCAGAGGTACCATGATGCGATTGACCAGTAATTGGTTCAAAGACAAACCATAACTGTCGCTATTTTGATGGTAATAAGCCTTGGCCAGCCCTTTGACAAATATCATGTTGTCTTTGCCAGCAAACTCCGTGGCAAGCGACTGATAATCAGCAGCGGCTTTAACAAAAAACAACCTGCTATTGGTTAGCTTCTCTTTCTCCAAAAAGTCAAAAGCATCATTTTTTAGACGAGTATTATCTTCATTTGGCTGTGCATTATAGCTGTCGAGCGCTTTTTGGTAACGCAGCTCAGCCTTAACAACTTCAGCGTCATGCAATTCGCCATCAAATTCCAGAGCCCAATATAACGGTTGCGACTGCGCGCCATAATAGCGTTCATCGGGTAATTCAAACCCGAGAGCTAGCACTTGCTCTTTGCTTAAACGACTCTCTTTTACATTATAAGGCTGATAAGCCTCGTCATCAGCCGAGGGAGAGCGCCATACCATCTGCAAAGACAGCCCCGAATTCTCTTGCTGCGCACTACTGTTATAGGGTAGCTGCAACTCTCTTTCGGTTAAGGTGAGCGCCGCAGTGATCTCATTCAGTCTGTTGTATGCCACGCCAGCTAATGCCACAAGATTACTGCCAATCAGCAGTAGTAACCCCAGCAATAAGTACTTTTTCATGATGCGGCTCCTTGATTTAAGTTACTCGAACGAATGCGCTTAAACACCATTAATGCCAGCAGTGCTGACAGACCAAGAATGAAGAAGAAAATGTATTTCGGCATCCACTGCCACCACCAGTCAAAGAACTTGGTATAGAGGAACAAGATAAAAAATACGTTGCCAGTATTAGTGACCGCTCCCCATTGGCGCTTAACCCCTAGCCAGATCGCTGCTGCCGAAATGACAAAGCCACAGACCTGATAGGTACCTTCAATGATTTCAGCGTCCCAATCTAAATAACTAATATCGCCCCAATTCGACAAGATCAGCATAGGTAAAAACAGCATAATCATTGCCGTCACCCTATAGATGGAATCAAAACCAGTGAACGCTCTTTGCGAGATAAACTGCGGTAATAAAAAGATGACTAGGCTCGGCAGTAAGAAGTTTTCCGGTCGCTCACCAAAGCTTATCCAATACATGCCCGACCAACTGCCCAGTTTCATGGCAATAAAGCCACTGAAACTAACAATAGCGAAGAACAGCAGTAAGCGCGCATTACAGGCGTAGGCGAGTAAAAAAGCAAATGCGGACCAAACAGCAAACGCATTAGGCGACGGGGTAATATTAAAGATCTGCCCCAACATCGACAGATTAAGAACAAAGCAGGCCAAGCTAACCAATGCTGCTATCTTGGAGTAATAACTCCCCTGCTCGGTTTGCGCCAGCTTTAACGACAGCAGAAATAACAGTACTGGCGCCACCACTAAAATAGCGACCTGTACAGGCGTGTTTATGTAACCCCAGAACTGATAGAACAGAAAAAACAGGCTAGTAGCCATCGCCAGTGCACCTAGCATTGAAGCGATTTTCATCCCCAAAGAAAGCTGCTTAGATTGGCTACTTATATCGACGTCGTAAACCATGGCTAAACGTTGTAACAGCTGGTTATGGTAACCATCAAGCTGACTTTTTTGCTTAACGGATATCGCCATGACGTCGTCATGTTCTAGCTGTTGCATCTCTTGCTGAAATGCATGGATCTGATCCACCCGTTGCTGCGCATCAGCTACCGAAAGCGACTTTTCTTGCATAGTTGATTCTCCTTAATCACTGTTTATAGTGCCGTAAGAGAGGATAAATACAAGATCCACTAGCACTTTACCTTAATATTCTGAATTCAAGAGGAATGACACTGCCATCAATCACAACTCGTTAAGGCGAAACTAGATACAGCCCCCGTCTAGGCTCGGTATTGATTACTACTTATGTATCTTTGGAAAAACTTAGGGCTCTGAACCAATCCATTCTAGAAACAGTAGCTATAATTAGTCATCCACTAGTCACGACACTGCTGGAGTCTTCATGCCAAGTTACCTGCTCAACAAAGCCAAGCAATCAACCCTTTGCCTTAGCTGTATCTTACTCATCGGCTACCAAAGTGGCGTTTACGCTAAGAATAACGACAAAACAGATATCAAAATCCGCGGGAAATCAGCAAAATTTTCGCAGCAACAGGCATCTGCCCAGCGTATTGCTAAGGAGGACTCCTTGCAAAAAGCTAACTCAAATAACAAAAAAGACAACAAAGGAAAACCCGCTAAAAGCAGTGGCTTTAGTGATGGATTAACTCAATTGGATTACAGCTATTGGTGGGCCAGCGATGGCTGGCATAATGGCTTTCCTTTTGTAAATCGCTGGCAAGCCGATGCGATTAGCCATAGCGGCGATGGCATGCAGCTCACCTTAAGTAACCTTGGCACACCTGACAGCCCTGACTGAGTCTCCGGCGAGTTACGTAGCCATGAGTACCGAGGCTATGGTTGCTATGAAATAAGTATGAAACCCGCTGCTCGTGCAGGGGTTGTCAGTAGCTTTTTTCTCTTTGCCAGCCCCTACGATATCGCCCCAAACGGCAATGGCCTACACCACGAGATAGATATCGAGTTCTTAGGCGACAATACCAACTTTATGCAGATAAATTTTTGGCGTAACGGTGAGCCTGCAGCAGGCGAAAACGCCTTGCTCATCCCACTACAATTTGACGCAGCATTAGATTTTCACCGTTACGGCATACGTTGGTCATCAGGGAAAATACAGTGGTACGTCGATGGTCTATTGGTCCACCAAGTCGATTCAAACAACAGTCCGCATATCCCCACAACAAATGAATCAAACTTGATGACAATGATGAACATGTGGGCGACCCATGAGGATATTTCCGTTTGGGCTGGGGAGTTTGATCCTGCATTAGGTGCAGCTCAGAGTTACTATAAAGATTTCAGCTACCAAACGTTGAAACAATGTCAGTTTTAGCTGTGATTGAGTGCCACTCAATTGATTCCCCCTCAAGCACGGCGCAGAAAGGCGCATTGGCGCTTCCAATGACTAATGGCCTGCTCAGCACAGCTCAATGATGGGATTAGCCATGAACTGCTAATCATTGAGGGAGCATCATGCTTACGGCTAACCGGCAGCATTTACAGTCGCCAACCGTGTGTTTACGCGTTTTTTGCAACGTGCAAACATATCTAATGATGCTTGATACACGCTTGAACTCACTTGTAGGACTCCAAGCATGCTGTGAAAAATATTATCGTGGCTAAAGTGGGTATTATCGGCACTTTGCTTTAAGCACTTGCTATCGACTTTCATTGGTTTTGTAAACCAAGCTAATAGCGGTACGTGCTTTTGTGACTCAGGAGCCAATGCGTAAGGGAAACCATGCAAATACGCCCCATTTTCCCCTAGTGACTCACCATGATCGGAAACGTATAACATTGCTGATTCGGTACCAAGCGGTAATTCATTAAGCTCGCCAATCACTTTTGAGATCACCCAGTCAGTATAAGCGATGGTATTGTCATAAGTATTAATGAGCGCAGCTGTATCGCAATTTTGAATATCACTGCGGGGGCAGTCATCAGCAAATACACGTCTCTGCTCTGGGTAACGTTTATAGTAGGTCGGTCCGTGTGAGCCCATCATATGCAGTACGATCAAAGTGCTGCTTGCAGTTAAGTTTTGTAATTTGTGCTCAAGCGGTGCCAGCAAAGCTTCGTCAAAACAGTAATCACCATCACATAAAGGTGATCCTGAATTGACGTCAATGGTTACTGTTGGCACTCGTTCACACACTCCCTTGCAACCATTATTGTCGACCCACAACACATCAACGCCCGCGAGTGAGACTAAATCGAGTAAATTCTGTTGTGAGTTGGCTCTATTATGCTCGTAATCTGCTCGACTTAGTGCTGAAAACATACAAGGGATAGAGACTGCCGTTGCCGTTCCACAGGAATACACATTCTTAAATGACGTTATCGCTTGCCCTTGGGTATAGGGATTAGTCTGTTTCGGATAACCATTTAGCGCAAAGTGATCGGCCCTTGCCGTTTCTCCCACCAGCATAACAACCACCCGCCTAGCTTCATTTGGTTGTATATGCAGCTTAGGTTGACTATCTAACACCTTGAACTCTAGTGGCGTCGAAAAGTAATTATCGCGCACATATTTTCCTGTTGCGACAAGGTACTGAAAGGGTATTGATGACTTCTGTAGATGTTTGTTATTTCGACCGACTGAGGCGTAATTAGGGTAATACAGGTAAGCAATTAGCACGATAGTGACAATACAGATGACACTCAGCTTTATGCTTTGAGAAATATTTCGTCCCATCGACAAGTAGCGGATATCACAGCGAGCAATCAAGATTGCTGGTAATACACCACTCAATAAGAAAAATAGCACCGAGTATTGATTCAAATACGTCGTTGCTTCAGAACTGTGGCTCTGCATTGAGTTCTGCACCATGCCGTAGTCAAACACGACACCAAAAGTAAGCTTGCTATAAAACACTAATGACGAGATCAGTAATATGCCAATAAGCACTGGCTTCACTAGATATCGATTACCGCCAAGACTCAGAAAATTGAATAGCAGAACACATAGACAGAAGACTAGCAGCGGAATGCTATATAGAAACCCAAGACTATATTCAGGCAGCGCGGTTACAACAGCTCTAACCTCTTTTAAGAATGGAGAATTAAAGACTAAGGTAAAATATAGTGAGGTGATGCAGACAAGCTGATTTACGCTCAACTTATACTGAAAAATAGACTGAGAATTAGTATGTTTTTCTGGGCTCTTCATTCCGCAATAACAGCTCATAATGGATGACCACATTAGGCTATCACTGAGCTATACCCATCACTGTAACCAAGTGTAATTCCCAGGTAAGCGATTGTAAGCAAGCGACAAATAATACACATAGCGCAGCCATCGAACAGTGTTAAATCTATCAAACGGAGTCAAAATAAAATTTCTAAATATCGTAGAAAATAATATATAAAAGCGGGCTATAACAGCCGAATAACTCCCTTTGCAACGCTATTTTAAAGAGATGTTCGCAAGAACTGCCGTCGGCGAGCCTATTGATGAACGACTACGTTGAGGCCCTGTATTCAATAATTCTCAAAATGAGATCATGATCAACTTTTACTGAAAAGTGCTGACCTATACTTTAGTGAAAGGTTGATTAGTCAACTTTGCAGGTGATGGGGTTCCACCGACTTAACCGCCAATTTTGGCTGATGACTCCTACAGAATCGAAAACAGGTTAGCCTGAGATGACAACAAGTGTTGTCAGCGTATTTCTGTGGGACATGCCCAATCAGTCACTATCTCCGCTTTCTTGTTTTCCTAGCATTTATTTAGGAAAACACCATGCAATACTCTTCAGAAATTCAGTCTATGTGCCCTATTCAGCGGGGCGACTTGCATCCGTCAGCCCCCATTCCTATTGAAGGACGTATGCTCAATCCCAAAGATGTCATTGCCATTTCAGGCTTGAGCCATGGCGTAGGTGCCTGCGCACCGCAACAAGGCGCCGCCAAACTGACTTTAAACGTCAAGCAGGGGATCATCGAAGAAGCGCTTATCGAAACCATTGGCTGTTCAGGTATGACTCATTCAGCGGCAATGGCCGCCGAGATAATCACTGGTAAAACCATACTCGAAGCACTCAACACCGACTTAGTGTGCGACGCCATTAACGTGGCGATGCGGGAGATATTCCTGCAGTTTGTTTATGGCCGCACTCAATCCGCGTTTTCAGAAGACGGACTCGAAATAGGTGCAGCCCTTGAAGATTTAGGCAAAACCCAACGCAGCCAAGTCGGCACGAGCTACTCCACTAACGCCAAAGGCGTGCGCTATATGGAATTGGCAGAAGGCTATGTCACCCAGTTAGCCCTTGACGGCGACGGTGAGGTTATTGGTTATCGCTACCTCAACTTAGGCAAGATGATGGCACTAATGAATGAAGGTCGTGCACCCGATACTGCCGCAACCGAAGCCACCGGCACTTATGGTCGTTTTAACGATGCCGTAACCACTGTCAACCCACGTCAAGCCTAATAGAGGAGCTAGCCATGAACACTCAAATCGAAACCTTACTGACTGAGATGAAGCTGGGCTCTATTGCTGAGGCTAATGAGTTTTGTCTACAACATCATATTGATGCACCAAAAATGGTACTCGAGACCCAACCAATTGCCTTTGATAATGCCTGTGATGCTTACACCTTAGGCACAGCGTTAGCACTGCATAGAGCCTTGGCGACCAAGGATAATTCAGCCACACTCGCTGCCAGTAATATTGGTGAGGCACTACAGGCATTTTGTAAGACCGGTAGTGTCGCCGCCCAGCGTCAAGTAGGCTTAGGTCATGGCGCACTGGCTGCAAGGTTGCTGAGCGAACAGACTCAATGTTTCTGCTTTTTAGCTGGACATGAATCCTTTGCCGCCGCCGAAGGCGCGATAAAAATCGCCCTTAACGCCAATAAGTCTCGTCAATCACCGCTAAAAGTCATTCTTAACGGTTTAGGTAAAGATGCCGCCTATCTAATCTCCCGTATTAACGGCTTTACCTATGTGCGCACCCAGTTCGACTACCAAACAGGTCAGCTGCATGAAGTGAGTCGCAAGCGTTTTTCCGACAGCCAACGAGGGGAGATCTTATGCTTTGGCGCCGATGACGTTCGAGAGGGTGTGGCTATCATGCATTACGCTGATGTTGATGTGAGCATTACCGGTAACTCCACCAACCCAACTCGCTTTCAGCATCCTGTCGCTGGGATCTATAAATCGGAGCGCATTAACCAAGCGAAACCCTATTTCTCTGTTGCATCTGGCGGCGGTACAGGCCGTACACTACACCCAGATAATGTCGCAGCTGGCCCCGCCTCATATGGCATGACCGACACTATGGGCAGAATGCACGCCGACGCACAGTTTGCAGGCAGTTCATCAGTCCCCGCCCATGTGGCAATGATGGGCTTTATCGGCATGGGCAATAACCCTATGGTTGGTGCAAGTGTGGCGTTGGCTGTTGCAGTAGAGCAACAGTTGAATCGTTAAGTATCGCTGCCGCTATTGCTTAGTATGTTTTGTAGGGTTTGTGGGGGATTCAATTGGGCTATTGGGATTACTTAACAAAGGTGGTTCCAATGGTCTGCGACCAGCACATGTGCCAATATGTCTGAGACTCGCTGCAATTTCAGCCATGTAAACTCACCGATGTTCATGTTGTCTCGCTATCTTTTTAGCTATAAGTAATCATCAAGCAGCAGTGGTTCCAATGACCTGCGGCCAGCGCATGTGCAGATACTGCTGAGGCACGCTGTACGCCGTCCATGGCCGCTCTGCGGTTTCGTCCCTGAAATCGAAGGCCTCAACCGCATCTACACGGGGTATAAAAGCGGTATCCTTCTAGCAGTAGAGTGTCTGATTAGTACAAATGTAAAATTGTTATATTTTCAGATAAATACTCTAGAAAATTAGATCGTTAAATGAGATATTCATTGTAACAAACTCTATTATTTAAAAGGCTGTATTCTATGAGCCACCGTGGTTTGATGATCACTCAAAATATAGCTGCAAACGCCTCAGGCTTCACAATGAATGGGGGAGTAGACGAACAAAACTTAAGACAATACCTACTATTCTGGGATCATTTAGTATGTCCACAAAGCAACATATTTCACTTCGGCATGGGAGATAGCTTTGAATACTTAATCAACTCAGGAGTAGCTAAGTATCTAAGAGTTAATGTTGACGGACCTACAAATGCAGGCGCTTCATTTTGGCGGTCTTTAGAAGATCGGGCATTTACGGAGCTTACAACCAACGGAAGCACCGATTGGAGTCTTGCTTCTAGCATAACAACCCTAGGGTTGAGTACAGATAAAAAAACTAAGCACGAAGCTTTGTGTTTTCACCTAGTCGATGCATTAAAAGTCTTTACCCCAGAGGTTCCCCTCCCAGAAATACTCGAGTTTAAAAAGAAACGCCAAGACATGTTACTTGAATTTAGAGATAGCATGGATGACCTCAAAGATTTTATTGTCATGTCACCGAGCAGTGTAGACACACTTCAACGGAAGCAGAGAAAAATAGAAAATGACATTGCGGAACTAAATAGGGTCATTGATGAAGCTAAGTATCCATCGTTACTTCGATGTTCAGTAGATGTCCTAACCATAGAAGGGGCAGTAGGATTCACTTCTGGAATACTTACAGAATTAGGTGTTGATAATAATTGTGGATTAGCACTAAAAGGTGCATCGGTAATAGGGGGAATTGGAATGAGCATAATGAGACACAATGCACCAGTGAAACTACCTGAACACCTAAAGCAATATGCTTATGTTGCATGTGCGAAACAAGAACTGATTTAGAATAAACAATTGGGGTCAAGAACAATTGGGATTCAGAGTAAACTTTCAATTCCAGCGCCCCTTCTGTATCCCCCAAATTAAACACCGAATGATTCCCAACTCAAAACTCTACGTGAAACACCCATTCCCCATCGAAGTTGCCGAAGTGCGTTGAAGAAATAGCCGTAATGCCCACACGGACGTGGGCATAGCTTTCGCGGGACAGGATGTCCCATCGGAAGCGTTAGGCTATTTCGAATAAGTACGAGGAGGTCAACTTCGTCGGGGCGGCACGGGTGATCCAAGAGGGGATTGCTGTTGATCCCCTTTTGGCCGGGTGTGGGATGGAGTTCCACGACCTTAATCAGACGCAGTCTGATACTGTACAAATGTGGGCGAAGCAAACAACTGGGAACAAGAGTAAACTTTCAAATCTAGCGCCCCTTATATATCCCCAAAAATTAAACACCGACTTATTCCTAATTCAAAACTCTACGTGAAACACCCATTCCCCATCGAAGTTGCCGAAGTGCGTTGCAGACTCTTTACAAATTTAAGGCCGTAATGCCCACACGGTCTTTCTCATGCATTCAGGCATCCAGCCTATCAGAGTTGGGCATAGCTTTCGCGGGACAGGTCGTTCTTTGACATCTGACCCATATGGATATGGCAAATGTCTATATGATGTCGGGAACATCATTGACCATGCCATCACGGCATTCGTAAATCCATTTACATCAGATGTCCCATCGGAAGCGTTAGGCAATTTCGAATAAGTACGAGGCCTGTACTCAACACATGTAACTTCGTCGGGGCGGCACGGGACTTCTTTTGTAAGAATTAGGCAAGAGGGGATTGCAGTTGATCCCCTTTTGACCGGGTGTGGGATGGAATCCCACGACTTTGGTCAAACGGAGTTTGATAGTTAAAATCTGTGGTTCCAATGGCCTGCGGCCAGCGCATGTGCCAATATGTCTGAGACTCGCTGCAATTTCAGCCATGCAAACTCACCGATGTTCATGTTGTCTCGCTATCTTTTTAGCTATAAGTAATCATCAAGCAACAGTGGTTCCAATGGCCTGCGGCCAGCGCATGTGCAGATACTGCTGAGGCACGCTGTACGCCATCCATGGCCGCTCTGCGGTTTCGTCCCTGAAACCGAAGGCCTCAACCGCATCTACACCGGGTATAAAAAGCGGCACCGCCCGGCATCAGAATGATCGTTTATTAAACTTCCTCAGCCCCTGTTTTACTACAGTTGTGCAGCTAACTGTATGAACTTTTAACGTGAAAATTAACACGTTTACAGCACAGAGACTGTGATGCTAGCGTAGCCCAAACACCATAACGGCGGTAATCTCCGAATTTTTAATCGCAACTTTTGCCGTGCTTTATTGCTATAAAAAAATAATTCACCTTACAGAGAATATTTATGTCCATTGAAGTTTGGTTATCTTTTGTCATCGCCTGCGCCGTGCTCACACTTATCCCCGGCCCTTGCGTGTTACTGGTAATTAGTCAGTCGTTAACCAAGGGAATAAGAGCCGCTTTGATGTGCATACTGGGAGATGTTATCGGCGGAATAATACTAATGGTGCTATCTTTAGTTGGTGTTGGTGCTATCTTAGCAACCTCCGCCACACTCTTTATGATTTTTAAATGGTTAGGTGTGGGGTATATGGCTTACCTTGGCTATTGCCAGATAAAAGATGCAAGGGCATACACTGCTAACAACAACCCCACAGATGACCAAGCTCAAAATATAGACAGTATGAAAGCCGGCTTTATTGCCTCCTCACTCAACCCCAAAGCCATCGCATTCTATATGGCATTCCTCCCACAATTTATGACGCCTGGGAGTGATCAAGTTTTACAGTTCGCAATACTGATTGTGACATCCTCAGTAGTAGTCGCTGTTATTTTAGCGGGCTATGCCCTAGTCGCAGCAAGCGCAAGTCGATTTTTTCAACATCAAAAATCTGAGAAATACTTAGGTTATGTAGGTGGCAGTTTTTTAATTAGCGGCAGTGCCTATATGGCTACAGCAGTGAAATGATCAAGCGCGGTTTATGTAGTATTTTTTCCAATTTGAGACCATCAAGCAACCGTGGTTCCAATGGCCTGCGGCCAGCGCATGTGCAGATACTGCTGAGGCACGCTTTACGCCATCCATGGCCGCTCTGCGGTTTCGTCCCTGAAACCGAAGGCCTCAACCGCATCTACACTGGGTATAAAAAGCGGCACCGTCTTAGTAAACTTTCAAATCTAGCGCCCTTATATATCCCCAAAAATTAAACACCGACTTATTCCCAATTCAAAACTCTACGTGAAACACCAATCCCCATCGAAGTTGCCGAAGTGCGTTGCAGACTCTTTACAAATTTAAGGCCGTAATGCCCACACGATTTTTCTCATGCATCCATGCACTTCAAGACATTGGGTCTGTGGGGTCAGTGTTAACTTTCTGCTCCGTAGCTCCTCCTCTTTCACAACGCCTACATTAAACACCAGCCATAAACCTAAGTACCCTACGCAAAGACACCAATCTCCCCCGTTGGAAATTTAGCTTTTTAAATTTCGCCGGGGCGCTGAGGGATAGACTCTTATGAAATCAAGAGCGGGGGACAAGCGCTTTACCCCTTGGCTCAGGTGTGGGCGAAGCACCACGACCTTTATCAAACGGAGTTTGATTATCTCAGCCCGGGTGTGGGATGGAATCCCACGACGTTAGTCAGGCGCAGCCCAAAAGCAAACCCAAAGTATGAAATCACAACCAAACCCAACCCAAAAACCACCAAAATTCAAAACTTTGGCTATGCTTGAGCAAACCAACTCCAACTCATAAAACAAAAGGATTTGTTTATGGCCCTCGCCTGTGTTGCCACCCGTGCAAGTAGCGGCGTCGACGCCCCAGCGGTTACCGTTGAAGTCCATCTAAGCAATGGCTTACCCGCTTTCTCGTTGGTAGGGCTGCCCGAGGCTTCAGTCAAGGAAGCCAAAGAGCGGGTTCGCAGCGCTTTAATAAACGCAGGCTTCGAGTTCCCGATGCGCAGAATTACCGTTAACCTTGCTCCCGCCGATCTGCCGAAACAGGGTGGTCGTTACGATCTGCCCATCGCCATTGGCATTCTTGCCGCTTCCAAACAGATCCCGCCACAATCGATTGAGCAGCATGAGTTTGTCGGCGAGTTAGCACTTTCAGGCCATGTGCGTGGCTGCCAAGGCATATTGCCGGTTATTGTTGCGGCAAGCCACGTCAATAGCCTTTTAGTGCTGCCCATTGATAACCGCGCCGATGCTGAATTGGTCGGCTATCAGCGAGTACTGTTTGCCACCCACTTACAATCTTTAGCAGCCTATCTGCAGGGACAGTCAGAGCTGCCAGGTATTGACCCTGGTTTGGAGTGGATAACACCGAATTCAAATAATGATGCTAATACTCACTGCCTTAGCGAAGTGGTTGGCCAGCAACATGCAAAGATGGCACTAGAAATTGCAGCCGCCGGCGGACATAACCTGATGATGCTCGGACCGCCTGGCACAGGAAAAACCATGCTGGCCACACGTATGATGCAACTGCTACCGCCACTGGATTACACCGAAGCGCTTGAGGTGGCTTCGATTCACTCTGTTGCAGGGCAGAACATGTTACCGCAACACTTCTATCAACGTCCTTTTAGAAGCCCACACCATACTAGCTCGGCAATATCATTGGTGGGTGGCGGCGCGATACCAAAGCCTGGGGAGATATCCCTTGCCCATCGCGGTGTGTTGTTTCTCGATGAGGTGGCAGAGTTTCCACGCAAAGTACTTGATTGCTTACGTGAACCGATGGAAACCGGTGAAGTGAGCATCTCCCGTGCGGCCGCTAAGCTGAATTTTTTATGCCGCTTTCAATTAGTCGCAGCGATGAACCCGAGTCCATGTGGTGACGCCGATAACGCCAGAGCCAGCAATGAACAGATCCTGCGATATTTATCTAAGCTTTCGGGGCCATTTTTAGACCGTTTTGATTTAACCATTGACGTGCCTAAACTGCCACTCGGCGCTTTAAATAGCAGTGATATGCAGGCTGAAACTAGTGCTGTTATCGCCCAACGCGTACATGTAGCTAGAGAGGTGCAACTCGCACGCTCCGGCGTACTAAACGCTGAATTAAGTGGTAAGCAGCTTAAGCAGGATGCAAGGTTCAGCAGTGATGATCTGCTATTTCTAGAGGAAAGTGTCAATAAACTCGGTTTGTCGGTTCGCAGTTACCATAGACTGCAACGTGTAGCTCGCACCATTGCCGATCTACAACAGCAACAAGATGTATCACGTGCTCATATAGCCCAGGCGCTAGGTTACCGCGCCGTCGATCGGCTCCTAGCCAGCTTGAAACAGTATTAAGCTTGGTGAATAGAACACATTGTTCGCTGCTTTTATCGGCAAAAATTAACATCTAGATTGAGACAAACTCCGACAACGAGTACTATAGGTCTCCGTTTTTTATCTTGGGGTTGTTAATGGGCGCGATAGTGTCACGCATTCGGGGAAGTTTAGCGTTCTTCTGTTACTTTATTAATACTATTTTTTGGGTTACTCCCATTTTAGTCGTTAGTATTTTTAAGCTAATCCCACTCAACCTCACGCGTACAGCTTGCACCTATTTTCTTGATTTTTGTGCCAGTTCTTGGATCCGCTGTAACGGTGTTATTGAAGATATTTTTCATCGAGTGACCATTGATGTACAAGGTGCTGCACAACTATCAACCAAAGAGTGGTACATGGTAATAGCCAATCATCAGTCTTGGGTCGATATTCTAATTTTACAACGAGTGTTAAATGGAAAGATTCCATTTCTGAAGTTCTTCTTAAAACAGCAACTGATTTTTGTGCCCGTTTTAGGGCTGGCTTGGTGGGCGCTCGACTTTCCTTTTATGCGTCGCTATAGCAATGCCCAACTGCGTAAAAACCCTAAACTGCGTGGCAAAGACATTGAGATCACCCGTAAAGCATGCGCCAAATTTAAGCATAAGCCTGTCAGTGTAATGAACTTTGTCGAGGGCACACGTTTCCACCCTGGGAAGCATAAGAAGCAAAACTCGCCTTTTACTCACCTGCTTAAACCTAAGGCTGGCGGTATGGCTTTTGCGTTGTCGGCAATGGGCGATCATATTCATAAGCTCGTTAATGTGTCTATCTACTACCCTGGAAAAGTGCCAACTTACTGGGAGTTTATTAGTGGTCAAGTTGATGACATTAAAGTGCATATAGAGGTCAGTGAAATTGGCGAATCACTGCGTGGCGATTACATAAAAGATCGTGAATTTAAAATTGAATTTCAGAATCAATTAAATCAAATGTGGCAACAAAAAGACCAGGTGCTTACCCAGTTAGCACAAGCAGATACAAGCAGCAAAGAGGCTTAAGCACAATGTTGAATTTTTTACCCGGCTCACTGTTATATTTTATGAGCACCACTTTATTAATCATCAACACGGTTTTATGGGCCTCGCTTATCTCTATTGGTGGGATCATTAAACTTGTAGTGCCTTTTACTGCGGGTCGCAACGCATTAACCCATTTGATGAATCGTTTTATGTGGGCTTGGGCGACCTGTAATGGCGGTATCTTGCATTTACTTGCGGATATCGAATGGGATATCGAAGGCTTAGAAAATCTTGATAAAAAAAGCTGGTATCTACTGATAAGCAATCATTTGAGTGGTTTTGACATCGCTGCGCAAACCTATGTATTGCGTAATCATATCCCGATGCTTAAGTTCTTTTTAAAGCGCGAGCTGATGTACGTCCCTTTTCTTGGTTTAGGTTGCTGGGCACTTGATATGCCGTTTATGAGCCGCACCAGCCCGGCTAAATTAAAGAAAAACCCTAAGCTTAAAGGTAAGGACTTAGAAAGCACCCGCAAAGCCTGTGAGAAATTCCGCTTTATGCCGACATCAATCATTAACTATGTTGAAGGCAGCCGATTTACTGAAGAGAAACATCGACGTCAAGATTCACCTTACCGCTACTTGCTACGCCCTAAAGCAGGTGGTATCGCCTTTGCGTTATCAGCAATGGGCGAACAGTTTACCAATGTGCTGAACGTAACGGTGCTCTATCCTGAAGTCTTTAAAAAAGATGCTTTGTACGAAGTGATGCATGGCCGCTTGAAGAAGATTGTAGTACGGGTGAAGGTGCTGCCAGT
Organism: Shewanella piezotolerans WP3; assembly: GCF_000014885.1. Classification (NCBI taxonomy): domain Bacteria; kingdom Pseudomonadati; phylum Pseudomonadota; class Gammaproteobacteria; order Alteromonadales; family Shewanellaceae; genus Shewanella; species Shewanella piezotolerans. The sequence continues at coordinate 340,615 of NC_011566.1, read as the reverse complement.
ACCAGAAGTGGACAATAAACGTTATTTTTCAGAGTCGAGTTACCGTGTTGAGTTCCAGCGTTGGTTGAATCAACTTTGGCTAGAAAAGGATGAAGAGATCCATCAGTTGATGATAAAACATGGTGCGCCAACGGAGCCGGTAAAAGAGATAGAAACCGCTAACTAACAGCTAGGTTATGTATGCCCATTCAAGGCGCACTCAATACAGTGCGCTTTTTTAACTCAGCTCTCAACTCCAGCCTCGTTTTTATCATTACCCCGCCGCTTAAACTGCTTTACAAACCTTTACTCGCTGTCATCAGCAATTAATCCAACACCCACCACAGACAATATTAGTAGTCATTATCAATAACTTACACCAATCGGTATAAGAAGTTGATCTACTCAGAGTGTTTCTGGCGATCTCATTCCAGGCAGGCTAATTCAAAGTGAGCAATGACACAATGGTTATTCCCTTATGAGTTTATTCAACGCAGAAATTGGAAGCCAATAACACTCTCATTCATTGCTAACTACATGGCCAAGCATATTCCGGACATGCTTAAGGCATTCCCTCACTCCCTCCTTGGAGGTCAGATATAGGAGGTACGAGGGTAAGGATGCTCGAAGCTAGAATAATGCAGGAGCAATTATCGAGAGTCACACAGGAGCAGTTACCGAGGAGCATTTAATGACCTGACTTCAAAGCCGCTAAATTCTCGCTGAGCGATCAAATCTTTTTACTGATTGGTATTAAATACTAAAAAATAGCCAGTGATTGTGCTTAAGCTTGATCGTTATCTCATTACTCTTATTTTGTGTATTCAATGACTAGACACTAATACTTTAGGATTATATATTGGTCAACCATTAACATATAAACAACAAACGTATATTTGGAGTACTAATTATGTCTTTCGACAGACTAAAGACTAACAATGCTTTTGTGGCCTCTTTATTGGTATTCTTTTCTTTAACTGCATGCAGTACCAGCCCCTCCCAGTATAAAAACCAGCACGTACTGCCGTTAGATAGCGCGAGTTTCGCTCAGTATTGGGTGGCAAAAGATAAGCTCATTGATTGGCGTAAGGCTCTACCAGCAGAATTTCACAGTGATTCAAAAGAAAATACCACTCATTATAAAGCATCATTTATCGTTGACAGTCATGGTCAACTGACTCAGTTAGAAATTATCAACAGCGTCACTGGCGAACTGTTAGAGCAAGCAGCTTTAGCTGATATATCCAGCCATGAGTTTTACCCTACGGCACAAAATAGCGCGCTGCAAGCGGTGCAGGTAAATACCAGCTTTCGATTATAATATTGGCTGAAATAGTGTTATGGAAACCATAAAAAAAGCTCCTTTAAGGAGCTTTTTCATATCGAAAAGGAGGGACTAAACTCGACGTTCTACCAATTTAACCCAACCATCAGGCCCAGCAATATGGCCTTTTTGGATTTCAGTCAAGACTTTATAAATGCGCTTGGTATGCTCGCCAACATTGCCATCACCGACCGTAACCACACGATTATCTTCAAAGATATATGAGCCTACTGGCGATACCACTGCTGCAGTACCAAAGCCACCCGCTTCGATAATTTCGCCAGATTCTATATCAGCAATAAATTTGTCTAACATCACTGTTTCTTGGCGAACTTCACAGCCTAGAATCTGACCTAAATCGAGAATGGATTGCGAGGTAATCGACTTCAAAATGGTGTCAGTAAACTTAGGGATGATAATGCTGCCGTCTTTAAGCACATGAAAGTGGTTCATCGCACCCACTTCCTCAATCTGCTTGTTGTTAGCATCTAAATACAGTACTTGCGCTGCGCCATACTCTGCCGCGGCTTTACCCGCCTTAAGTGAGGCGGCATAGTTACCCGCTGCTTTTGATGCGCCAGTGCCACCCGATACTGCGCGGTGGAAGCGCTCACTGATCAGCAGACGAATCGCTTTATCGAAACCATCAGTATAATAAGGGCCACTTGGACTGAGCATCACACAAAAAGTGTATTGTTCACTTGGGCTCACCGATAATCGATCTTCAGTAGCAAATACAAATGGACGAATATAAAGGCAGGCATCTTCCTGCATCGGGAACCATAAACGGTCAACATCAATCAGTGCGTTTATAGCTTCAATTTGCAATGCTTCAGGTATTGCTGGAATACAGATAATGTCTGCAGAGCGGTTTAAACGCTCGGCATTTTTATCAATTCGGAAGGTATAAATTTCGCCATCTTCATGCTGAAAGGCTTTAGCACCTTCAAACACTGATTGACCGTAATGCAACGCAATTGCACCCGGTGCCACTTCAAATGGACCATAAGGTACCACTCTAGGATCACACCACTGCCCATCACGGTAATCCATTAAAAACATATGGTCAGTTCTGAGGTTACCAAAGCCAACATTTGTGGTCGGTTTGAACTGCTCTGTACGGCGCTCTGACGCAGGTTTTAAATTATAGTTTATTTGCATTGCATACCACCTTGAATACTGACTGAGCAGCCTATGCAGTGGTCACAAAAAAGTCAAGTGAAACGCGGGCTAGCATCAATAATTTCAGTCCAAAAATGCAATTCAACTATCGCCAAATTTTATTGAAATTGATGGCTCGACCAGCTTATTCTTACTCATACCGCAGACTGACGACAATCATTCAGTTTTCCAATCGCTAAACAGGTATCACAACTTCGAATTTTTCCTGAGCCTTTATCTAGGAAGGCACAAATTCTTTTACTCAAGCCTTGCATCATCTCTTGGGTAATAGGCTTACGCCACTGATAGTGATTCATTAAGCGGCTGACATGACGATAAGCCAGTACATCTTCGCTAGTAAAATACTGCTCATCCATCAACTTACTCTCAAAAGAAGAGGCCCCTATGTGACCATGCACAACTTCCATACCAGCAGTTCTGTAAAACGCTCGATGATGACGGTAATGTATTAGAAGTTAAAGACTGTGATAAGTCTAAATCACCTGTTGGCTACATCTGGAAAGAGCTTTCTGATAGCCCTACCGTAATTGGTATTACTGATGGTGGTAAATCAGACCATGCACCACATTTCCATGGTCAGCCAGAGTGTTACTACGTCGTCAATGGTGAAGGGCAAACTCTTGCTGATAACCAGTTTAAAAAACTCGGCACTGGTCAATACTTCTATATTCCTGGTGCAACAATACACAACACCCCAATCATGTCAGACAGAGGTTTAGGCATGATGTACTGGTACCCGAACAATGCACATTTCAACGGCTTCAAATACTACTGGCGCAAAAATGTTAAAAACCTAAGCGTAGCAGAAGAAGCATTTGACCGTGTTGATGAGATCCGTAAGCGTGACCTTAACTTAGGCCCATACGGTACCAACGAAAAAGTCTTTAAGTAATCGTTAGTTAAACCACTTTAAAACCGACAATATTAAAAGGGCTCATAAGAGCCCTTTTTCATACATATCAATGCTACTAAAACGCCTCATTGACGTTAAAATAAAAGCCCGTGTCACCATCGCCCCATGCCATATCAAGTCTTAAATTAACCCTAGGTTTAACTTCAAACCGATAACCGACACCTCCATTAGGTAAAAGTTGATTGCTGCTAAACGCACTGACATTATCAGCGATAGCACCAACACCACCCCAAAAAACCATGCCGTGACGACCTGGAAGATTAAGTCGATACTCCAGTTGAGTCATCAACATCTGTTTATCTCGGTAACGTCCCGAAGTATAGCCACGCAGTAAGTCCCCGCCACCCGCCTTTGAAAGTTGATCCCAAGGAACATCACCGGAGGTAAACCGACCACGCACTTGCCAAGCTAATACGTCTTCTCCACGGCCAGTTTTCAGGTACTCGCTATACAGCGCATTATAAACATCGAAGTCCGTTTTACTGCCCAGATACTGCCGATAGAAAGCCGCATCAATCTCCAAGATCCGCCCGGATTGTGGATTCAGCACGTTATCTCGACTGTCGTGATTCGCAAGTAGATTCACACCGACACTGCGGGAGCTATCTTGTAATATCTCGGTCCCTACACTTGAATCTAAAGGGTTAATGCTATCTGCGCTGGCGTAGCTAAAATCAAATCCGATACCAACAAAACTGGTAGGACTCATGCGCTGTAGCAACATAGGATTGACCGACATGATGCGCTGATTGAACTCAACCCGATTAACGTCACTATGATTATTATCGTAGCCAATACCATAAAACACATCCGGTGCGTCAAAAAACTCAGCGTTGAGATAGAAGCGTTGCCTGTCTTGGTTAATGAAGGTCTTATTGGCAATGGCGACACCTAAAGCGCCGTTAGTGGATGCCAAGCCATTGATGACGAGTGAGGATAGTTGGCTAACCTCATCATCGGAGTCGTATTGGTATAAACCCACCGCAGAGATCCCCACCCCCAAGTCCATCTCGGGGTTATAGAAAGGCCCCGGCAGATAACTAAAATCTATAAGCTTGTCAGAGTCAAACTCGCCATCTGCACCAAGAGTCGCTAAAAAATCTTCCAGCCAGCCTTGTGATTCAGCGTCCGAGTGCTGCTCCGGAGGAGTAACCTGCTCACTAGCGTCTGCGATTGCAGTGCTCAGCGCGAAAATAAGCCCACAGCAGACCCCGACAGCTTTGGCGCTATAACTCATACTCATGGTTGCACCGCTAATTCACTAAGGTGCGGCGCCGTCTGCTCTATATGTTCAGCTAACTCAATATTGTCTTGAGTTTGGTTGTATTCACTGATGCGATAGAAATCCTTGTGACTAAACCCATTGCGCCACAACGACTCAGGAATGTGCCCAAAGCTGGCTTGGAATTTGTCCGCCACCAGCAGTTTTTGCTCGGCGATGGCATCGATATCGATACCATGTAGGGTGTTAGTCAGCGCGAGGTGATGCGGTTGAACATCAGCCTGATAGAGTTTGCTAACCTCCATCCACTGAGCATGTGATTTTGCCAGCGCCTCCGGTACCAAATAGGGCGATTGCTTATCCCCTAACTTGTAGTGACGTTTCAGCAACATAAACTTGCTCGGAAGCGGCTGCTTGGAGTCCCACCACACGCCATCAATCACATCAAACATGGCATTGGTTTGCGCTATCGTTACCGGCTCTAACCAGTCGAGCGTCGCGCTGAGCCATTGGGTCATATGCTGGTTATACAGCTCCTTATTCATCGCCAGATTATTGCTTAGCAAAGCCAGTGCTATTTTGGCCCCCAACATGTTGGAATACAGATCTTCAGGCGAGTAAGCAGATACCGCTTCAGACCAAGGTGCCCAGCTACGGTAACCATGCCACTGGGCGATCTCATGAGCTTCTGCCATAAAGTATGCCTGCCTGACAGCAATAGTCGCAGCCACCTCCCAACGCTGAGCTGCGGTTAACCCTTGGGTATCAAAGGCCGTCAACTCTATGGTGCGAGGTCCTATCTCATTAGGTAATACAATAGATTGAGCTTGCCCTAACTTGGGGAAAATACGATAGAACAATGCAACCGCATTGTCGGCAGTATCTCGCACATGGGCCAAATCGATAAAGCCGCCGCGCAACGTATAGATCTGGCCGTTGTTTTCTCCACCACGACTGCCATTAGGTGCATCTTTCTGATAGCTAAATGTGCCCGCCTCAAAAGCATGTGGCCCAACGCTGTTGACCGCTAGGGTATTGGCATAGCGAAAGAATGGCACTGATATTGACGCTACTTGCACTTTTTGAGCATTACCAAATGCGCAGCAAGGCCGAACATCTTCCGGCATCCGCACCAATGGTAAGTCTTGCAGCACAACCTCACCCAACAGTAATGGATCCGGCTCGTTATCGAGTGCCGCAGCAACTGCTGTTTCACTCGGTAGCGCGCGCACTTGCCAGTCAGCACTGCTGCATCCAGCCAGTAATAATAGCGCTATAATCGTGATGAGCTGCAGGTTAATCTGAGTTGGCATCATTGGATGAATGCCTTAATAGCGCGACTGATGATATCTGGATGGTCATTACTCAACCCATGGGCAGCTTCGGGAATAACCACGATTGGCGAATTAAGGTAATCAGCGAGTTGAATGCCAGATGCCAATGGAAATACGACATCATGCTCGCCCCAGATAAGCATGCTTGCGGGCAGGGTCTCGATGTTAATATTGCTCGCAATACGATCTCTATCTTCAGTTAAGCCACCGATAAGCTGACGTTTTTCATCAAGATGTTTAGCAAAATAGCGATCATAAATAGCACTGTCGATAAAGCTCGGATACCAAGGGAAATCGATAAATGTTGCTTCCAATAAACGGCGCATCTGCTTAGGTGTTCGCGGCACAAAAATATCACTTGCGTCCGCAACCCCAAAACGCTGATTCAATGCCGCCAAGTCGGCATTTGAGAACAATACTCCAGGACTTGCCAATAGCACTGCTTTATCTACTTTCGGTTCATTAATCATTAAATCAAATGTGACAAAACCGCCATAAGAGATCCCAACAACATTGACCTTATCAAGTTCGAGCTTATCGATAAGCTGGGTCATTGCTTTAGACTGCACTTCTAGGCTCGGTTTAGCCTGGCTCACTGAGTCGCCAAACCAAGCAAGATCGGGTGCTATTACGTGGTAGTTTTGACTCAGTTGCAGCATCACCTGCTGCCAGCTAGTCACGGCACTGCCACCAAAACCATGAATAAGTAGTACGGTTTTGCCCTGCCCAGCTTGCCAATAGTTAAGCGTGCCCCCCTCATAGAGAGTGACTTGTTGCTGCACAAAACCAGCTTCCATCAGTAATGACTTTTCAGTCGAGTCGACCTTATCGACGATAGAACATCCAGCCGCCAGTAACACAAAAAGTAATAGATTTATTACCCGCATAACTCCCCCTGCCATTCGTAAGCTAGAAACGGTAGCCTAATCCCATCATAAAGCTGGTTCGGGTGCCGAAACCCAACTCCAGCAACAGATCGATATTTTTAGTAATCCCCACCTGACCACCAAGTAATCCATTCCATTTATCTTCAAGATGCTGGTTTACTTCAAATTTCGCATTACCCAGTGGAATGCCTATATCTCGTAAGTAACCGCTAAATGTTTGCTCAACATTTTGATACATAGCGCCAACCCAAACTTGAATGTCACGCTGGTTATAACTCGTCCTGTAACCCGCTCGAGGGGAGACGACAATACTGCTGATCTCGCCATCTAAAATATCTAAGTTTGTGTTGGTGTAATTAACATCCAGTAGTGCAAACCAGTTGCCGATACCACCAACTAACGTACCGCCAACGCCATAAGTAGTGCCTTTGAAGTTGAGTTCAAAATCAAAAGGATCACTGGTGCCAAAACAAGGAGCGACCAAGCAGGCAGCCGGCGGCAAAATGGTTGACCAGTCAGCTTCTAACTGCACATTGGCGACGCTACTCCCTTTTGTATGCCCAATAAGGCCATAAAGATTTAAGAACGGCAGCACCCAAGCATCCGCTCTAAATGTAATTGTCTCCGAGTCTTGCTGTGCTTCGCTGCCCTTAATACTCAGCAAGTCGTCAAGACCACCAAGTCCAGTGAATGAGACGGAATCTACAACTAGCGGCTGCTCCATGGTCATATAATTAAAAGTAAAACCGTAGGGCTTTGGCAGTTCATGACCAAGATCTATCGCTTCTTGAGCCCAAATAGGAAAAGTACGGTCATAGCGCTCTTTATGAGGCTCCCGCTCTATTGCGTTAGCAGATGTCATACACAGCAGCATCGACGATACCGCCATAATTTTTAAAAAATTAAGCATGTCTAGATTGAGCCTATAAAGAAATAATGAGGTAAATGATGTTTAAATGAAGGTCAAACGGGTTGAACTTAAACCAAACAATCCATTAGCAATGGGTAATTATTACCCATTAAACTGAAGTGATGCTGAAGTTAAACTTAGAACACCCATAAATAGAGTTGAAAATCTAAGCCCACTAACTTTAAGTTTACGATCTCGGCATTTGAGCTGAAGTTGTCATTTACCAGTCAGCACTTTTGACTAATAAAAATACTTATTTTCTTGCTCTTCAAGCTGAACATAAGCATAACAGCCGTCAATGGATCTAAAACAAGTTGCCATTTAGCGACACCAATACTTATTACTATCAATTCCAATATATAATTTAAACTATATAGATCAAATATTTAACGGTATCGCATTCTGTTACTTATAGCTAAAACAGAAAACAGAACGATCGCTAATATCATTCAGTTATTATTCAGCTACTGTCCCCTACTATGGCTCCAACAAAACGAAACACCAGATTGGCAATTAGCACAATCAAACTATTTATTAGTGTGGGAGCACAAACATGAAAACTAAATCACTTATCTTAGCGTCAGTATTCGCAACAGCAATTTCAGCACCAACAATGGCAGCTGATTGGTTTATCGGTGGCGGCGTCGGCGCACAAGAGAACACCTACAAAGGTTCTTACGTGCCAGAAGTTCAAAACCCTATTGCAGGTGGTCCACAAACAGAATCTGTCAAAGAAACTGATAGCAATGCAGTTTATGAACTAAGAGCCGGTGTTTACTTAAATGACAACAACCGTGTATACGGTACTTATTCTTACAACTCAGATGATTTCACGAAGCAGCAAAGCTTTTTAATGTCATATGATTACCTAGTTGGACTTGGCGATAGCAACAAGCTGAACTGGTTTATTGGTGCAACAGCGGGTATGAACCACATTAGTCCAGATGCGAGCTCACTAGAGTCCAAGAACAAATTCGTATGGGGTGGCCAAACGGGTATCATGTACAAAATAAACGACAAACTCAGTACTGAAATTGGTTACCGTTACTTAAAGCAAGATTATGATGTCGATAATAGCCCAGTACCTACACCATACAACGGAGCAGTACCAGGCTCAGAAACAGCTTCGCTAAATGACAGCCAACAACTATATCTATCAGTAGACTACCGCTTCTAAGCGAGTCGAAAATAGATAACAGCCTAACGCTAGCGCAACAGGCAAACAAAAATCCAGCAATGTATTTTGTTGGATTTTTTGTATCTGTAACTGTCTTGTCAGCTCAAGCACCATTAAATAAATAACTGTGCTACGTTAAAGCTAAGACTACGGCTTAAAAGAGAGTACTGATGTGCGGACGACTTAATGTTATCGATGATATGTTTGTACAGGCATTGATGGAAGATCTGCGTATTAATAACAGTGAGGAGATGCTGTTTTCTCGCTTCAAAATGCCCACAAATGATATCAGTATTGTACGTGAACACAATGGCGAACGATTTTTGCAAACAGCCTCGTGGTGGCTGCTACAACAGACCACTTATGATGGCTTTAAACCAAGTCGATTTACCTCATTTAATACCCGCTATGACAAGCTCAACCAGCCGAACAGCGCAGGCTATAGTGCCTTTCGGGAAAGTCGTTGTATTGTGATTGCCAAAGGGTTTGGTGAAACAGAAAAATCTGATTCAAGCACTGTTTACCATGATTTTATCGCTGAAGACGCTGCAATTGCTTTTGGTGGTTTATTTAGAGAATGGCAGCATCCAAGAACAGGTGAGAGCTTAACTTCCTGCTCTATTATCACCAACGCTCCACATCCCGACTTAATGCCTTTTCATCGTAAGGCGAGTCCGATGATCTTGCCTCAAGATGAACCAACAATGAATGCTTGGCTAAATCCTAATAATCACCAGGTAGATATGTTTGCTGAGCTACTACTCCCAGCCCTTAGGCATGATTTCATCGCTCAGCAAATCGATAAACCCAGTAAATACAACCCGATTGGTAAGCCATCGAGGCTTACCCCTAACGATTTTCTCGCAGCGCAACACGCTGGCCTTTAATCGTTATTGCCTTAGCTGCTGCAATTAACTGTCTCGCTTATACTGTTAAGCCCCAAACATCGAAAGTCTCGCGCCGTAATTGCTCTCTAAAGTCGGGATGCGCAATGGCAATTAAATCACGCGCCCTTTCACGCAAGGACTTGCCTCTTAAGTTGGCAATACCGTATTCAGTGACAATATAGTGCACATGCGCGCGAGTCGTAACCACTCCAGCACCAGGCGATAACACCGTCGATATTCGAGATACCGAGCCCCGAGCAGCAGTACTAGGCAACGCTATGACCGAGCGCCCCCCATCAGATAAACCAGCTCCGCGGATAAAGTCCATCTGCCCACCCACGCCAGAGTATATTTTAGTGCCTAAAGAGTCAGCGCAGATCTGCCCTGAAATATCCACCTGTAGGGCCGAGTTTATCGCCATCATATTGGGGTTCTTACGTATTATCGAGGTGTCGTTAACCTGTTCAATATCCATAAAAATTACCGATGGATTATCATCAACATAATCGTAGAGTCGCTGACTTCCTAGTGCAAAACCAGTGACAATCTTGCCCGGATGTACTTTTTTACAGCGATTAGTGATCACCCCTTGTTCAATTAGATTAAGCACTCCATCAGAGAATAATTCAGTGTGTACTCCAAGGTTTTCATGCTCAGTTAAACATGAGAGCACCGCATCTGGAATGGCGCCTATTCCCATCTGCAGGCAATCTCCGTCACGCACTAGCTTGGCAACATTTTTACCAACAGCCAGACTGACTTCATCACTCGCTGCTAGTGGGTGCTGAGGTAACGCCATGCTCTGCTCAAATACCGCGGCGAATTTATCATAATGGATAAAACCATCGCCATGGGTACGCGGCATTTGTGGATTGATATGAGCAATGATTTTCTTCGCCACTTGACAGGCTGCCAGCGTGGCCTCTACTGAGATCCCTAAAGAACAGATCCCATGTTTATCAGGTGGCGATACTTGAATAATGGCAGTATCAATAGCTTGCTCTCCAGAACGAAATAATTTGGGTACTTCGGAAAGGAAGATCGGTACATAGTCAGCGTCCCCTTGCTGCAGCAATGATCGTGTTGGCAAACCACCAAAGTAACAACGATGTCGCAGATGCCCTATAAGCTTTTCATCACTCAAAGACTCCGCACATTCAGTGTGCAATTGTAACAAGGTTAAGTCATGTTTAGTCAGCGCGTGCTCAGCAAGAGCATTAAGTAACAGTGTTGGGGTTGCCCCCATAGAATGGGTCCAAAGTGTTTCACCACTTTCGATTAAAGACACAGCTTGTCTCGCACTACTGCAGATAATTGGAGCCATCTAAGATACCTAATATGATTATTATGTCGGCAGTGTAGGAGGTTCCAGCGTTCATTAACAGCAGTTAGAGCTACCAGTTAACAATGGTTTGATCTTAAACAATTCAACCAAATATCATGCTATACCAATTGCATTAAATATTGAGTCAATTCAGAGGCACACTATCTTTTCAATTTGAAGCGCATTGATTAAAAAGAACAGCCATTATCTTGTCCATCAATAATGGTACTAGCCCCTGGTAAAGTTAACGGTTGGCCATTAGACAAACTGCTATTTAGGCGTGTCTAGTTTAGGTAGGCACTTAATATATCCTGTTGTTCCAACAAACTCTGATACAGAGTGAATTGATTTTCAGCACGTTCGAGGTTATGCCCCTGATGATGGATATGGAAATAAACGTCTCCGTTTAGGTGGTCAGTTAGAAACCTCACGCCGATCATTAAACACATGACTTTGGCACCTAACCATAAGCTACGACGTTCAAGCTCAGATAGCACAGGGGCTAACTCGCCCAAATACCCATTACAGATAGCGGCAAAGATAGACTCGCGCACTGTAACCTTATCTAATGCGGTTGAGTCTTCCTCTTCAGGGCTACAGAAAGTACGTACCATGTCACCAAAGTCATACATCAAGTAGCCTTTCATGCAAGTATCAAGGTCAATAATCGCCATACTGGTCATATCGCGCTTATCAAACAGCATATTGTTGATCTTGGTATCGTTATGGCAAATTCGGCGTGGCAGTTTTGCTTCAACCTCAGCAAGTTCGTGCAGTAGTTCAGTTTGCGCCATCACCATATCAACCCAGTGCTGACAAACGCTCAGTCGTCCTTGGCTATCGTTAGCTGCAGCAAGCGATAACTGTTCGATTCGACCAGGAAGGTGATGGAAGTTTGGAATAACATCAACGATAAGCTCGGCATCAAGATCGCTTAGTGAGCAGGAAAAGTGACCGAAGGCTTTAGCCGCAATTTCGGCATGAGCTTCGGTACTAACAACATCTACACTATGACTGTGGGGCAAATAATTAATCGCTCGCCAGAAACCATCTTCACCGAGATCAACTGCAAGCATACCTGTCTGAGTCTGCTCAGGAGAAACGACTTGCAACTGGTACTGCTGTTGCTGGTTCTTTAGCGTTAAATGGCGACTGATCCTATCAGCATTACTAACCAAAGCATCGGGAGTGGTAAAGACTTGAGTGTTGATTTTTTGCAGCACAAATTCTCGTACAGGGCTCCGCACAAGAAAAGTATGGTTTATATGGCCATTACCTAATGGTGAAACTTTGGCATTATCCATCTGCTCACCAAAGTGCGACAAAACGTTCTGTCTTATAAAATCAATCACCCAACTCTCCAGTTTCTGTCAATATCGTTGCTTCGACCTGTTTTTGGTGCAGGTTTTCCATGCAAACTCATTATGTATTAGCAACGGCGTTTAAACTGCCGCTAATTTTTCAAATAATTTCTGTTTAACCCAGTTAGCATCTTCAGGATAGGTAACACCATACCAAGACTCCTGCGCCACGCTGACATTCACATTACGTGTGTCTTCGCTTGTAAGATTTTGCTGTAATCTCGCTTGCACGACACTAGGCAGGTAGCACTCACTTTTAGGCTCTCTACCATACCCAATAATAAAGTCAGTTAGCTGCGCTTCAATCACTGCAAAAATATCGGCGTTAAAGCCCCAGCATGTCATCGATACTAAAGCATCACTAACAATGGTTTGCTGTTTACCTGCAAAAGTACCAACTAGCTCATTAGCATGAGACTGAATATCTAGCCACTCAGCAACGTCAACAAGTTTGCCGTTTTTGACTTCACACAAACCACGGTTAACACCACCGTTTTCAGATAGGGTCAAATGGATTGGATAGGCTACCATCATCCAATCGCTAGCGCTTTTAACAAGGCCTTGAGCTAACAATGAAAATGCACTATCGCCATAATAATCATCGGCATTAATCACCGCCATAGGGCCCGTAACCTGCTTTCTCGCACTCCATAGGGCGTGTGCTGTACCCCATGGTTTTTTACGTGCTGCTAAATCAACATAATGCGTCACCGCCTCTGGCAAGTCGTCCAGTGACTGAATGCAATAATCACAATGGAAACCCTGTGGTAATTTATCAGCTAAGAGTAGATCTAAGCTGGCAGCAAGTTCGGGGCGGATAACTAACACAGCACGAGTAAAGCCCGCTTTGTAAGCGCTACGGAGCGACAGTTCCAGCATGGTTTCGTCATTTGGCCCCAACCCCGCAAGCTGCTTGTCACCACCAAAGCGTGAGCCTAAACCCGCTGCTAGAATCACTAAGGTTAAATCAGCCATTTTGCCATCCATCAAATCTGCTGGTATATGCTGTTAGCGTAAGCGATTACGCAAAAGTTAAGGCGAAGCAGTTTAATGACTCTCCCTTGCAATTTCCAGTCATACCTAACCACAATACGCTAAGTTATAAATAAGTGGCGAATGCAGCAACCTTTCCGATTGCGGCTTGGCTGCCTTTAAGGCTGAAATTATAACCACAGAGACTCACATTTCCACGGCGCGCCATATCAACAATAATCGCCTTAGTATCAAGCGGGGAAAAACGAGCTTCGGTGCCAGTATCGGCTAATAAGTCGACCTCAACAGGGCGATACTCAGTACCATTATTAAACTTAAGCGCAGCACATGTTCTATCACCTTTCGCAGTAGCAAGAGACCATAGCGTTGTCGGTGTTCCTGTCTCTCCTAGCCACCTGACGATCAGAACATCATCTTCAAGTATTAGACTAAAGCCGTCCGGCAAGGTCGTCATTTTGCGTTCAACAGCAGGCTCCTTTGCTAAAGATTCTACCTCAGCAGTAGTTTGCTCTGCGGCACTAGCATCATCAGTCGGTATTAGCGACCAAATACTTAATAACAACATACAAACCAATAAAGATGCCACTCCCGAGAAAGCCATTTTTTGATTGGCCATCAGCCAGCGCTGTATTTTAATAAAGCTGCTACTATTTAAGCTTGCTCCCTGCGCAGGTGAATCTGTTGCACTGCCATTAGCTAGCTCTGCTTCAAAATCAGATTCCGAGTTCGAAAAAGAAGTCGTTGCGGCTTCTGGTTTATTCTCGCTGGCAGTTAACGTTGGCTCAACACGTACCCTTGAACCTTTTGCAACTGCACGGTCGACGATTTTAATAGGACCAGAATATCCCTGTCGGTAACTAGCCTTTGAAATAGAGGGTAAAATAGCGATGTAACCTATCGCGAGCGCCGCAAACACCATAAAGGTAAGCAGTAGCATCACACTGTCTATATGCACTAATGTAAGTAATATCAAGATAAATGGAGTCAGCGTTAATGCAATCAAGCGTGGCGTTTTTCCACTATCACGTAATCGTCTATAACTAGTTAAGCCTAAAATGGGTAGTAATAGCATACCAACAACATACAATGCAGCTGTAGAACCCAGTAGTACCGCAGCCAATAACAAAACAAAGAAAATCAATCCGCTGATGACAGCAAAGCGCTGACCATTATCACGACCTACCATACAAAAAAGTGCTGAAAACTGCATACCTTGATATACCTACCATCTCAATGAATTCTGAATAAAAGTGGATAGCTTCCCACTTAACTGTATTTATGCTCAGGCGAAAACATAAAACTCTAGCCTACCCAATTTTGCTTGAGGATGTCAGTGTTTTAGCCGTATACAGCGAAATTAGCCCTAAAAATAACGTTAAGCACTAAATTATGCTTGAGCCCGCTGTCATGACTAGCGTAAATATCATCCTAGACTGTATAATGCGCGGCTAAATCTTTTCACTCGCCCAATATGGGCATACGTACCGGATAGGCAAACAATGACTGCACGCGGAAATCTATTTATCGTTTCAGCGCCAAGTGGCGCAGGTAAATCATCACTGATATCAGCTCTTTTGAAAGACCAACCCGCTGATATGCAAGTGTCTGTGTCGCATACCACCCGCCAACCTCGTCCAGGTGAAGAGCATGGTCAGCACTATCACTTTGTTAATCAAGATGAGTTTAAAAGCCTAATTGCTGAAAATGCTTTTTTTGAATGGGCAGAGGTTTTTGGTAATTACTACGGCACTTCACGAGTTACCATTGAGCATACATTGGCAAAAGGTATCGACGTATTTCTCGATATTGATTGGCAAGGCGCTCAGCAAGTGAAAAAAGTGATGCCTGAATCCATCGGTATTTTCATTCTTCCCCCTTCACGTGCTGAGCTAGAGCGCCGTCTTACTGGGCGTGGCCAAGATAGCCAAGAAGTGATTGCAGGCCGGATGGCACAAGCTGTTTCAGAGATGTCGCACTATAATGAGTATGATTTTATTTTAGTGAACGATGATTTCGACAAAGCGCAGAGCGATCTTTTAGCTATCATTCATAGCCAAAGATTAACCACTGCTAGCCAAATTCATACGCAAAATGATATGATTAAAGATCTGTTGGCAGACTAACTGTCTTCATGTACAATTTTGCGTCATTTTTTCAATCGATAAAACACTGGAGTTTCCAAACATGGCTCGCGTAACTGTAGAAGACGCCGTAAACAAAATCGGCAACCGTTTTGATATGATTCTGGTTGCAGCGCGTCGTGCTCGCCAAATCGCCGTGCAGGGTAAAGACCCTATGGTTGAAGAAGAGAACGACAAGCCAACGGTTATCGCGCTACGCGAAATCGAACTAGGTTTAGTCACAGCTGATACTTTGGATGCCGATGAGCGCCAGACAGTTCGTGAACGTGAAGCAGCTGAAATTGCTGCCGTTGCTGCCATCGCTGAAGGCCGTAACGCTATATAAGGAGTAGAGTCACTTGTATCTGTTTGAAGGTCTCAAGGAGTCTGCTTCAGGTTATTTAGAACCTGAACAGGTAGAATTACTCAAGCAGGCCTATCAGGTGGCGCGCGATGCCCATGAAGGTCAGATGCGCACGAGTGGCGAACCTTATATTACTCATCCGGTTGCGGTAGCCCGCATCCTGGCCGATATGCGTCTCGATCATGAGACGCTTATGGCCGCACTCTTACATGACACCATCGAAGACACCCCCGTTACCAAAGAGGAACTGGCTGAAATATTCAGTGAGTCTATTGCCGAATTGGTGGAAGGTGTATCTAAGCTCGACAAGCTAAAATTTCGCGATAAGAAAGAAGCGCAAGCTGAAAACTTCCGCAAAATGATGATGGCGATGACCCAAGATATTCGCGTCATCTTAATCAAACTTGCCGATAGAACGCATAACATGCGTACCTTAGGTGCTTTGCGCCCCGATAAACGTCGCCGTATTGCCCGTGAAACCCTCGAAATTTACGCTCCAATCGCCAACCGCCTTGGTATTCATAATATTAAGAGTGAGTTAGAGGATTTAGGTTTTCATGCCTACTATCCGATGCGCTACCGTGTATTAAAAGAGGTGGTAAAAGCCGCACGAGGTAATCGTAAAGAGTTAATCCAAAGTATTGAAGCTGCTGTTGGCACTCGACTCGAAGACACTGGCCTTGAAGGCACTGTCAAAGGCCGTGAAAAGAATCTTTATTCCATCTATAACAAGATGCGCAACAAAGAGCTGCAGTTTCAAGAAGTCATGGATATCTATGCCTTCCGAGTCATCGTTGACTCCATCGATACCTGTTACCGCGTTATGGGAGCCATGCATGGCCTCTACAAACCCCGTCCAGGTCGATTCAAAGATTATATCGCTATCCCTAAAGCCAACGGCTATCAGTCACTGCATACTTCACTATTTGGTCCTCACGGCGTGCCAGTTGAGATCCAGATCCGTACTGAAGATATGGACCAAATGGCTGATAAAGGGGTCGCAGCACATTGGCTATACAAGAAAGGCAGCTCGGCAGAACAAGGCACCACAACGCAAGTTCGTGCGCGTAAGTGGATGCAGAGCCTGCTTGAACTACAACAAAGCGCCAGTACCTCTTTTGAATTCGTAGAAAACTTTAAGACCGAGCTTTTTCCTGAAGAGATCTACGTGTTTACCCCTGAAGGCCGTATCCTAGAACTCCCCGTTGGCGCCACCGCCGTAGACTTTGCTTATGAAGTGCATACGGATGTCGGCAATACTTGTGTTGGTGCTCGCGTCAATCGCCAAGCATACCCATTAAGCCAACCGTTAATTTCAGGCCAGACAGTTGAGATCATCACCGCAAAAGGTGCTCGCCCTAATGCTGCATGGCTCAACTTTGTGGTGACAGGTAAAGCTCGCGCTAAAATTCGTCAACTGCTAAAGAGTCTTAAAGAAGATGATGCGGTTCTACTCGGCAAGCGCCTGTTGAACCATGCGTTAGGCGATACTAAGCTCGATGACTTGCCTAAAGAGCAAGTTGAAAAAGTGGTCAATGATACTAAGCACAATACACTTGATGAACTACTCGCCGATATCGGCTTGGGTAATGCAATGAGTATTGTTATCGCCCAGCGTTTACGTGGCGATCAAGTCGATGCGCAAGAGGCAAGAGAGTCACATACCATGCCGATCCGCGGCGCTGAAGGTATGTTGGTGACATTTGCTAATTGCTGTCGCCCAATTCCTGGTGATGCGGTTATTGCCCATGTTAGCCCAGGTAAAGGCTTAGTGGTACATATGGAAAGCTGCGCCAATATCCGCGGCTACCAAGGTGAACCCGACAAGTATATCCCTGTACAGTGGGACAGCGCTGAAGGCGTTGAGTATCAAGCTAACTTACGAGTAGAGATCGTTAACCACCAAGGTGCATTAGCTAAGATCACCTCAATTGTTGCTGCTGAAGGCTCGAATATTCATAACTTAACCACAGAAGAGCGCGATGGGCGGGTATTCCTTATCAACCTGCGTATTTCTGTGCGAGATCGTATTCATTTAGCTAACGTGATGCGCCGTATTAGGGTTCTGCCTGAAGTACTGCGAACTTCACGTAACCGCTAGCTCATTTAACTTAAACATTAGTTTACTTAATACAAAGGGAAGATCATGGCAAAGAAGATTATCATTGCAACCGACAAAGCGCCGCAAGCTATCGGTACATACTCTCAAGCAGTTAAAGTAGGCAGTACGGTTTATCTATCAGGTCAGATCCCACTGAACCCAGAAACAATGGAAATGGTTAGCGATGAATTTGATGCGCAAGTCGTACAGGTTTTTGAAAACCTAACAGCTGTTTGTGCTGCTGCTGGCGGTTCATTAAGCGATATTGTTAAACTCAATATCTTTATGACAGACCTAAGCAACTTTGCGACGGTAAACGAAATTATGGGTCGCTACTTTGAGCAACCTTACCCAGCTCGTGCAGCAATCGGTGTTAGCCAACTTCCAAAAGGCTCATTAGTTGAAATGGACGGCGTAATGGAAGTGTAATTCCATTCCATTGACTAAAGAATCGGGCGCTACGGCGCCCTTTTTATTGATAAAAAAGTTTGGTAAAAGACATGAGTCCAGAACGCTTCGCCCGCATTAACAGTATGCTAGACAACCGCCAGCCAGATCTAACACTGTGTTTAGACAAGGTGCATAAAACCAATAATATTGCAGCTGTTATTCGCACTGCAGATGCGGTTGGCATTCATGAGATCCATGCTGTATGGCCAGAGATTGAGATGCGTGTTTCCGGCAACACCGCCTCTGGTAGCCAGCAATGGGTGAAGTCTAAAGCGCACAATAAAATGAGTGATGCAGTGGCTGAGTTTCGCCGTCAAGATATGCAGATCCTCGCGACCAACTTCTCCGAAACAGCGGTCGACTTTCGCGAAATCGATTATACCCGCCCAACCGCTATTATTTTAGGTAACGAGCGCGATGGCGTCAGCCCTGAAGGTATCGCTAGCGCCGATCAGCATGTGATTATCCCGATGATTGGCATGGTGCAGTCACTCAATGTTTCCGTTGCTGGGGCACTGATAATGTATGAAGCCCAACGTCAACGCGAAGCCGCTGGCATGTACGGCACTCGAAAGCTTGATGAGCAATATTGTCAGATAAAACTGTTTGAACAAGGTCACCCTATATATGCCAAAGCCTGTCGCCGCAAAAAGCTCGCCTACCCAGCCATAGATGACGCCGGCCAAATTGTTGCTGATGAGCAATGGTGGCAAAAGATGCGTGCGCCGTCAGAGTAAAGCCAATAAAAGAGCGTGCTAGCACTGTAGGCTAGCACGTCAACTACTGCGTTAAGTCCTCACTCCCCTTCACTCAAAAGACATGCTTTAATCGCTGCATTGCGAGAAATTATAACGAGCGTTTGAAAAAGTTGTCATAGATCACATTTTTCGCCATACTCAATATTGTCACATCAGGCTGTTAAACAAACGATTAAAACAAAAAAGCAGCAACAGACTGAATTGGAATTAACAATAATCAATATGGAATTGCGATGGAATCTTCTATGAAAACCCCAATTGAAATGCTTGAACATTGGGTTGAAAAACAAGGCGATCAAGTTTATCTAAAGCAGCCTATTGACGGCCAGTACAAGACCTTTACTTGGCGAGATGTACAAGTAAAAGTGCAGCAAATTGCAGGCGCACTTAGACACTTAGGCTTGAACCCAGGCGATAAAGTTGCCATTCTTTCTAAAAACTGTGCCGAATGGTTTATCACCGATCTAGCGCTTATGCATGGCGGCTACATTAGTGTTCCTATTTACCCAACAGCCAATGCAGACACCATACGATACACGCTAGAGCACAGTGAATCTAAAGCGATATTCATCGGCAAACTTGATTACTGGGCAGACCAAGAAAGCGGCGTTGGTGGTGAAATTCTACGTATGGCGATGCCTTACGATACCATGCCTGCACAATACCACTGGGATAAACTGCTCACCCTAGGCCAGCCGTTAATCGATGCACCATTGCCTTCACTTGAACAGATCATGAGCTTAGTTTATACCTCAGGTTCAACAGGCAAACCTAAAGGCGCAATCCAAACTTTTGCTAGCTATGGCTGGACTTGTAACGCCGTAGTGCGTGACTTAAAAACCGATGTTGAAGATAGATTAATCTCATACCTGCCACTGGCACACATCACCGAGCGTGTGGCAATACAAGGCTCTTCATTCTATTCAGGTAGTTGTGTCGCTTTTGTTGAGAGTCTCGATAGCTTCGTTGCCGATGTGCAGCGAGCTAGACCGACAGTATTCTTCTCAGTGCCACGCCTTTGGAGCCTATTTCAGAAAAATATTATCGATAAAATTGGTGCCAGTAAGCTTAACTTTTTACTTAAGGTTCCTATTGTTAGCGGCATCGTAAAACGTAAAATTCATGCCGGGCTTGGCCTTGAACATTGTCATCTTCTCGGTTCAGGTTCAGCCCCAATTCCGCCATCGTTGGTGAACTGGTACCACAAAATCGGCCTTAATATTAGTGAAGCTTGGGGCATGACAGAAAACTGCGCCTACTCCATTATTAACCACCCATTTGATGCCAGCAAGATTGGTACGGTAGGGCATGCGGTTGAGGGGTGTTCTATCAAGCAGTCTGATGTCGGCGAACTCATGGTTAAGAGCCCTGGATTAATGCAGGGCTACTATAAGCAACCAGAAGAGACCGCAGCTTGCTTTGATGAAGAAGGTTACTTCTATACTGGTGATGTCGTCAGTATCGATGACGATGGTTGTGTCACCATTACCGGTCGAGTAAAAGACAACTTCAAAACCTCCAAAGGAAAGTATGTTGCACCTGTGCCTATCGAGCGCAAACTAGCACAAGACCTTCACGTTGAAATGATCTGTGTCATTGGCTCTGGGCTACCGCACCCAATTGCGCTAGTGCAGCTGTCTGAAGGTGCTTCACTGCAGCCTCGAGAAGAGGTAAGAAGCTCACTTAAAAATACACTAGATGCGGTTAACCCTCATCTAGAGTCTCATGAAACGGTCGATGCGATTGTGGTCGTTACCGAGAAGTGGGATGTTGATAACGATATATTAACTCCTACTCTTAAGATCAAGCGTCACGTACTTGAGAAAAGCTTCAGTGAAAAAGTTGACGGTATTCGCGGCGGAAAAATCTGCTGGGAAGATGAAATTTAACAACCCAGCGATAATGCTTTAAAAAATTACAGCACACCTTTTGGTGTGCTGTTTTGTATAGGCTAGACTTCAAAGCCCAGCTCATACTCTCTGGCTGGACGGGTAAATTATATTTAATGCTTACTGGCTGATTATTTGTTGCGCTCTTAGCAAAAATAACTATGCTAGCCGTCCTTTTAATTTTATCTAATAAGTAGTGCTATGTTCACTTGGTTATCGATTATTGGCGGGTTTGTGATTTTAACCCTAGGCGCTGAATCACTAGTGAGAGGCGCAAGCAGTATCGCGCTAAAACTTGGCTTATCACCGTTAATTATCGGCTTAACGATAGTGGCTTTTGGTACGAGTGCGCCAGAGCTTGCAGTCAGTATAAAGTCAGCAGTTGCTGGCAATAGCGGAATTGCGCTGGGGAATGTCATTGGTTCCAACATTGCAAATATTGGCTTGATCTTAGGTATTACCGCACTCATTCGTCCTATCAAAATTGAATCGCAAATGGTGAAACGTGATATCCCTATTATGATTGCAGCATCACTGCTATTTTGGGGCTTGTTGCTTGATGATGGACTGAGCTTTATCGATGGTGCCATTCTTACCACTCTACTCGTTACCTACTTAAGCTACAGCTATTTCACTGCTGACAAACAAACCTCTGCTGAAAATGAAGCTGAAGCCGCAGGACAAAGCCAATGGCTGTCCATCATCTTTATCATTGTTGGTATTAGTATGTTAGTCGGTGGTGGGATCTTGTTTGTTGATGGTGCCGTCGCACTGGCACAATCCTTCGGGATCAGCGAAATCATTATTGGGCTGACTATTGTCGCGATAGGGACAAGTATGCCAGAGCTAGTGACTTCAACCGTTGCCGCACTCAAAGGGCAAAGTGATATTGCTATCGGCAATGTTGTAGGCTCAAACCTGTTTAATATTTTGGGGATCTTGGGTGTCACCGCACTTATCCATCCTATCATTGGCAATGATATCAGCGCCCTTGACTGGCAGGTGATGATAGGGCTCGCTGTGATGTTACTCCCTTTTGCCTACACAGGTTTGCGTATTGGTCGCCGCGAAGGAGCGATCTTGGTATTAGGCTATCTAGCCTATATCAGTTATTTAGTGATTCAAGCTTGAATTGATGACATTTGTCATGCTGTTCTGGTGACGTTTGTGCCTACAGCGTCACCCCACAATCTTTAATAATGGTCCCGTACCCAATACAGGGCTCAAAAGGAGATTGATATGAAATCACTATTACTTGTTACTTCAATGGCTATTATCAGCCAATTTGCTCAAGCAGATACCATTAACAATATAGATGCCGCAGCAAATAAAATGGACGTTAAAACGCTACAATCACTCACCGAACAAGGTGATAATTACCAACAAGCCTATGCCGGCTACCGCCTCGCCATCAGCGCCAATATTCTAGGTCAACGCGAACTCGCTATCAGTGCACTCGAGTCAGCAAAAGAGAGCCTCGAACCTCTAACGACATCGAATGCTAATGCCGACAACCTAGCCCTGCTCTCTTCTGTTTATGGCATGTTAATCGGCCTGGATTATAGCAAGGGAGCACTATACGGTCCCAAAGCAGCCAAAGCGATTGAGCAAGCGAAAACGTTAGATCCCACCAATCCTCGAGTACCTTTAGTGCAGGCTATTGCTGCTTTCAATACTCCTGAAACCTACGGTGGCAGTAAGCAACGAGCCGTTGAACTGAGTAGTAAAGCGATTGAGCTTTACGCAATTCCCTGTGATAACATTTGTTGGGGTCATGCAGAAGCTTACACTTGGCGGGGACTGGCCAAACAGAGTTTAGGTGATGCTGATGGCGCAATCGCTGACTGGCAACAAGCTTTGGCTGTTGAAGAGGATTATGCTTGGGCACAGTTTTTACTGCAGCAAAATAACCAAAGTGCCAAGCGATAATGAGCTAGGTGGAGAGCGGCTATATCGCTTAGCTCTCCTATAAAAGGAGTTTTTCATGACAGAGTCAGCTCAATCAAAAGAAGATAAATTGGCCTGGGTTTATCTAGTCAATCTGGGGTTTTATCTTATCCCCATCTTCGTTACCAAAATGCTGCCTTGGGAGATAGCCTTAAGCTTAGCGGCTTTAATCCCTTTCATTTATTGCTATTTCTGGGCCTACCGTTCAAGCACAGCTAATGCCTATCAACCGATTTTGGCGATGATAACCATTGGCGTACTTATCACACCGATTAATACTGGTTCACTGTCACTGTTTACTTTTGCAGGCTTTTTTATCGGATTTTTCTACCCGCTGAGAACTGCCATTTTCAGCCTAATAGCGCTCATAACTCTATTATCTCTACTTAATGCTGCTCTCAACTTTGACCACTATTATTGGGTGATATATGGTGCAGGCCTCATTGCTGGAATCGGTCTTTTCGGTGTCGCAGAGCGTAAAAGAGTCGAGCATAAATGCAAAGAAAAGAAGAGCCAAGCTGAGATCCAACAGCTGGCAACAATGTTAGAGCGAGAACGAATAGCTCGCGATCTGCATGACATCATGGGACACAGCCTTTCATCCATCTCTTTAAAAGCAGAGCTGGCAGAAAAGCTCATCGCCAATAATCAAACTGAGCAAGCAAGGCAGCAATTAACCGAGCTTAATAGTATTGCTAGGGATAGCTTAAGTCAGATCCGCCAAACTGTGTCAGGCTATAAACACAAAGGATTAGCGGCCTGTGTTACCCAGCTTTGCCAAACTCTGCGTGACAAGGGCTTGAGCGTGAACTTATTTGGCGAGATCCCTAAATTAGATCCTGAACTAGAAACCCAACTGATCTTAAGTTTAACCGAGCTTTGCAGCAACATTGTCCGTCACAGCAAAGGAACTCACTGCGAATTACACTTTGAGCAAACCTCAACAGAACTGCGCATTGTCATAAGCGATGATGGCTGCCCGAACCAAATTGAACAGGGTAACGGACTGACAGGGATCAACGAAAGGCTCGCTAAATTTAAAGGCGCACTCACTTGGAGTTTAGATCCTGACTGCCAATTTACTATTAGTCTGCCAACACAAGGATAACCCTTAAGTGAGAATTTTATTAGCAGAAGACCAAGCCATGGTGCGGGGCGCACTTTCAGCACTGTTGTCATTAAGTGGCGAATTTGACATCACCCAAGCCGCAGATGGAGATGAAGCGTTAGCACTATTGAAAACGTCTGAGTTTGACCTGTTACTCACCGATATTGAGATGCCAGGTCTCAGTGGTTTAGAACTGGCAAACTGGTGCCAAAAAAATAAGCCAAAATTAAAGATTGTGATCATCACAACTTTTGGCAGAGCTGGATATATTAAACGCGCCATAGAATCTGGAGTTGGTGGCTTTTTACTAAAAGATGCGCCATCAGAAACTTTAATCAAAGCGATAAACCAAGTGATGGCAGGCAAACGCATTATCGATCCAGAGCTAGCAATCATGGCGGTCGGTGAATCAGACCCGCTAAATGACAAAGAGCGTAAAGCACTGCAGCTTGCAGGCGAAGGGAAATCGACTTCAGAGATTGCTGCGATGCTATTCATTGCAGAAGGCACGGTAAGAAATTACCTCTCAGAAGCAATTAGCAAGCTACATGCAACAAACCGTATTGATGCCGCCAGAATCGCTCAACAAAAAGGCTGGCTTTAATATAAAAAAGCTCAGATTTGCGTAAAACCATATCTCTGATAATATATGTATAAATTTACAGTGTTTGAGTGCTAAACGTTTGCAAAGACTCGATCTTGTTCCGATAACAGAACTCAAGGGCGTCGCTAAAAAGATGGCCGAGAGATTAGCAAAGCTGGGGATCACAACAGTGCAAGATCTGTTGTTTCACCTGCCGCTACGCTATGAAGATCGCACTCAAATTTACCCGATTGCCTCACTCTATCCTGGCAGCTACGGTACAGTAGAAGCTGTAATCCAATCCAGCCAAGTATTACAGGGGCGTAAGCGCATGCTTACCTGCACTGTGCGTGATGATACTGGCAGTTTAACCCTAAGATTTTTCAACTTCTCGGTTGCACAACGAAATGGTCTGCAAACGGGTAGTGTTATTCGTGCTTACGGCGAGATCCGCCGCGGTAAACACTTCAACGAGATCATTCATCCTGAGTACAAATTAGTTTCCATTGATGACCCCGCACCATTAAGTGACACGCTTACCCCTGTCTATCCAACAACCGAGGGTCTTAAGCAAGCCAGTTGGATTAAGCTAACGGAACAAGCACTAATGATGTTAGCCAACGGCGGACTACCTGAGTTATTACCAAGTAATCTGCAGCCCAATCATATGGAGCTGAAACAGGCGTTACAGCTACTGCACCGCCCAAATAATCAGGTTTCACTGTTTGATCTGGAAAACGGCACTCATCCCGCGCAGCAGCGCCTTATCCAAGAGGAGCTGTTGGCGCACAACTTAAGTATGCTGCGGCTTCGCCAGCGCACCCGCCGAGATGCAGCCGTCAGTATGTCGGCTACGGGCCAACTATTAAATCCGTTTCTAGCATCATTGCCTTTTAAACCAACGGGGGCGCAGCAACGAGTGGTTAGCGACATCACTCGCGACCTTGAAAAAGCAGAACCTATGATGCGCCTCGTTCAGGGAGATGTTGGTTCAGGAAAAACATTAGTGGCTGCACTTGCCGCCCTGCAAGCTATTGAGAGCGGTTATCAAGTCGCGATGATGGCACCCACAGAGCTTCTTGCTGAGCAGCATGCAATCAATTTTAGAAGCTGGTTTGAACCGCTTGGAATTAAAGTAGGTTGGCTTGCAGGTAAATTAAAAGGTAAGGCAAGAACACAATCTTTAGCCGATATTGAATCGGGTGATGCCAATATCGTTATTGGTACCCATGCTATATTTCAGCAACAAGTGGTGTTTAATAAGCTAGCGTTAATCATCATCGATGAGCAACATCGTTTTGGTGTTCACCAGCGATTAGGCTTGCGAGAGAAAGGTGTCAGTCAGGGCTTTCACCCGCATCAGCTGATTATGACCGCAACACCAATTCCGCGGACTTTGGCGATGACAGCGTACGCCGATCTCGATACCTCAGTCATTGATGAACTGCCACCAGGACGAACTCCGGTTACCACTGTCGCAGTATCAGATCAGCGCCGTGAAGAAGTTATCGACAGAGTCCGCCAAGCAGCCGTTAACGATAACCGTCAAGCCTATTGGGTATGTACCCTCATTGAGGAGTCTGAGGCATTAGAATGCCAAGCCGCTGAAGACACCGCAGAGGAGCTCAAACTTGCCCTGCCGGAGTTAAAAGTAGGTTTAGTGCATGGCCGAATGAAGCCTGCTGAAAAGCAGCAAATAATGGCAAGCTTTAAAGCTGGTGAATTACACTTGCTCGTAGCGACAACGGTGATAGAGGTTGGGGTAGATGTGCCCAATGCCAGCTTAATGATTATCGAAAATCCAGAGCGTCTAGGACTAGCACAACTGCACCAGCTAAGAGGCCGTGTTGGTCGCGGTGCCATCGCCAGCCATTGCGTGTTGATGTATAAACCACCGCTGTCAGCTACTGCAACTAAGCGCTTAGGTGTATTAAGGCAAAGTAACGACGGCTTTATCATCGCACAGCGAGATTTAGAGATCCGCGGCCCTGGGGAAGTGCTAGGCACAAAACAAACGGGGGTTGCAGATATGAAAATCGCAGATTTAATGCGCGATCAAGCATTAATTCCCCATGTGCAAAAGCTTGCACCTCATGTTATGCAGCAAGCTCCTGACAGTGTCGATGCCATTATTCAGCGCTGGCTTGGTGATCGTGAGCAATTTGTTCAAGCTTAAAGGATAAATCACTACGAGTAGCCAATAGCACCATACTCTATCTGGCAATTCAACTATGTTTAAAGATTGATACAAATTAAATATCCTTAATAGAGCTTCAACCTATAGACAAGCCTGTTTAATTTTGCAAAATGGGTGGATAGCAAGTGCATTACCACTATAACGATTATCGTGCGGTAGCAGAGGAAACTAAATGCAACTCAGTCAAGAAGATA
The DNA here is from genome assembly GCF_000014885.1 of Shewanella piezotolerans WP3. Classification (NCBI taxonomy): domain Bacteria; kingdom Pseudomonadati; phylum Pseudomonadota; class Gammaproteobacteria; order Alteromonadales; family Shewanellaceae; genus Shewanella; species Shewanella piezotolerans. The sequence goes on along the minus strand of NC_011566.1, from coordinate 313,411 downwards.
GAATTACGCCTCAGGAGAAATCCTCAGGTACAAATGGCCTAGCAATTATTGCCATTGCCGCAGTTGTGTTGATCTCTGCTGGAGGTTACTACTATTTAAGTGGTGATGATAAGAGTGAAGAACCACAGGTTATTGCACCTGTGATCGTGCCAGACCCAATCCCAGCAGAGCCGCTTGAAACAGAAGCGACTCTGCCTGAACCAGAGCCCGAAATTGTTGACCCCGTGCCTGTGCAGCTACCCGAAGTAGAGCCTGTTCCTGAGGTTGAACCGCTTCCCGCTCTAGCTGACAGTGACGCTTATATCCATCAAAAGGCGATAGATATAGCCGATGGAATGGCCATTGAGCCACTGATGATTGAAGATAATGTTGTACGTCAGTTTGTGGTGTTTGTGGATAACTTGGCTCAAGGGGAATTGGCTCGAAAAGTGAGCCCATTGAAAGCACCAAACAGCAACTTCACAGTATCGGAAATAGCGAATAAAACCTATATCGATCCTGATAGCTACCACCGTTACGATCTATACGCTGACTTTCTTGCCAGCCTAAATGAAGAGGAATTAGCTAAAAGTTACAAAGAGATGACTCCACTATTAGGTGAAGCATTTAGTGAACTCGGCTATAACGACACTTCGTTTGATGAAAGAATGCAGCAGGCGATCGCTATCATGCTAGATGCACCTATTATTGAGCAGCCTATTGAGCTAGATGGTGTCAGCGTAAACTATCAATTTGTTGATCCGAATTTAGAAGCACTACCCAATGCACAGAAGTTGATGATCCGTATGGGACCCGAGAACTCTCGTAAGGTTAAGTCAGCACTACGTCGGTTACAAAAACACCTAAACTGATCCGTTAACTGCATTTAAAACTATATAAGGGCTCTAAAATAACAGAGCCCTTACCTTAGCCCTACACTTCGATAACGGTCTACCGCATTAAGTTACAGCCGTATCTTAAAACACTTCTTGTTCAAACATATTCTGTTGTAGAATGACGCCTCGTCAGCGTACTTTTTGATGGTTGCGTACTACTCCCCATCTCAAGTTATCTCCACTGATTACGTACTTATTTAGCGCTCGTACAGCGTAATTGGTTTATAATTTAATAAATCAGTCACTTACATATTCTATTTAGGCACTACGAACGGATATTCGTATGTGAGGCAGTGCAATGAAGTTTAGCATTCTTTCATGGGGCGCTTGGTCGCCACAGTATCAGCAAAAAGCTGACTGGCAAGCTTGGCCTGCTGCGATATCAGATATTGGAGCGACAGCAACAGCTGCGCCTAAGTTGCCACAAGTCCCAGCAATGCAACGTCGCCGCTTGAGTAAACTGACAAAAATAATCCTTGATTCGATTTTTCAATGCGAGCCCCCAGCTCAGTGTCGCAGTATTTTTGCCTCTCAGCATGGCGAGATAAATCGTACTATCAACTTACTCAATGATATTGTTGATCAGTCTCCACTGTCGCCAACCGCATTTAGCCAATCAGTACACAATACAGCCAGTGGTATCTATAGCATTTTGAGCCAAAACCAAAACGCATCGACCTCTATCGCTGCAGGAAGTGAAACGCTGCATCAGGCATTTATCGAAGCATATGCGTTGTTAGTTGATGATCCAGAACCCTTACTGCTTTCTTATGCTGATGACACTGTCCCAGATATCTACCACCAATATGCCAGCGAGCCAGAGTGGCCAATTTCAACAGCTTTTGTGGTTGCGCCAAGTAACACTCAACATGTTGCACTTGCCCAAATCGATTTGAAACCATTACAGGCAAAAGTAAACTCGCTAACACTAGTAGAGATACTCGCGAGTATTGCCCAGAAAAAAGCTACCTCAGGTAACTTCTCAGGCACACATTGGAGCCTGAGTTTTGAGTAACCAACCTGCCCCAGCTCGACTAACAGGCATCGCTTACCTACCACGCTGGTTAGGAGGCACCTTATGCTATGTCGTTTTTGGCCTTGGCGGCCTAATCAGTTCATTAACGATTTTACCTATTCTCAGGTTTTGGCCAGGCACAACCACACAGCGTATAGCACGAGTGCAGTATGCCGTTCATATTATGTTTAAAGGCTTTGTCCGTATGCTTACTTGGACTGGTCTGATCAAAGTGACCCACGGCGATCTACAACCACTAAAAGATGCCCAAGGGGTGATTGTAACCTCTAATCATCCGACGTTAGTTGATGTCGTCGTGTTAATCAGTTTAATGCCGAATACCAGCTGCATTGTTAAACAAGGCATATGGCGCAATCCATTTATGCGTGGTGTAGTATCAAGTGCCGGTTACATCCCGAATCGGGGTGCAGATTTACTTTTAGCGGACTGTAAAGAGGTGTTAAACCGAGGCAATAACCTCATTATTTTCCCTGAGGGTACCCGCACGGTTATCGGCAAACGAGTCAATGATTTTGCACGTGGTGCAGCTAACATCACCATACGTACTCAAAGCGATCTACTACCATTGCTACTTAAAACCAACTGTGTCGGCTTTAGTAAGCAAGAGTCTTGGTATCAACTACCTAGACGTACAATCGGCATGCACATCGAAGTAGGCGAAAAACTGCCCTATCTACGTTATGATGCTACTGCGGGTGGCGATGCTAAAATGGCTCGCAAAATGACTCGTGATCTTGAAGAATATTATAAACAACAATTAGATAAATACTTATGAGCTTAGAAAACGAAATTAAACAATTGATCATCGACAGCCTTGACCTTGAGGATGTCACTATTGATGATATTGATGCCGAAGCGGCGCTATTTGGCGAAGGACTGGGGTTAGACTCTATTGATGCCCTTGAACTTGGTTTAGCAATCAAGAAGCAGTTCGATGTAAAAATTGAAGCAAATTCTGAAGCAACCAAATTGCATTTTTACAGCGTTGCTAGCTTAGCAAGCTTTGTTAAGTCACAGCGAGTGTAGGAGGTATTATGCAAACTCGTGAACAGATCTTAGAAGCACTGACTCACATCTTAGTTGATGAATTTGAAGTGGAAGCTGACGATATAACGTTAGAGGCATCACTCTATGAAGAACTCGATCTAGACAGTATTGATGCGGTCGATCTGGTGATCAAACTGCAGCAGATGACAGGTAAAAAAATTAAGCCTGAAGAGTTCAAAGCAGTCCGTAGCGTCGGTGATGTCGTCACTGCGATTGAAGGTTTAGTTAAAGGCTAATGCGGCTATTTTTGCAAATAGTGACCAGTTTGGTGGTTATTGGCTACCCACTAGCCGTCTACTTCGGTTTGCACTATTTGCCAGGCGGTACAATAGCACTGCTACTATGTGCAGTATTACTACTGCGCTTAATGCTGCAAAAGCAGAAACTTAAAGCATTACGCTTACCCATATTTATTGGTATTGGTCTTACTGCTGGTAGTTTTTTCGCCAGAGAGCATGATCTTCTATTGTTCTATCCAGTGGTGATTAATCTCACCATGTTGGGACTATTTAGTTACTCACTGCTTCGCGGCCCTAGCATGATCGAACAGTTAGCCAGACTAAAAGAGCCTGATCTGCCACAGACGGCAGTTAGCTATCTCAATAAAGTAACGCTTATTTGGTGTGGACTCTTTGTATTCAATGCTAGCGTGGCATTTTATACCGCGCTCTATACAGATTTAGCGACTTGGACACTCTATAACGGTTTAATCGCCTATTTGCTTATCGGTTTACTACTCGCACTAGAGTGGTTATACAGAACATTGTGGTTAAAAAAGACATGACTCAATTACTTAAATCCTGGTTGTCTCAAGGGCCAACCGCACAGCAGTTGATCAGCTTCAACCATCACAATATTGTGACTGGTTCCGTTTTCAGTAGCCAAGTTGCTCACTTACATCAGCAATTAGTCAGCTCAATCGAAAAACGCTGGCTACTTAGTTGTGAAAGCAGTGATATGTTTGCCGTTGGACTCTGTGCAGGTTTGCTCGCGGGTAAACAGATTATCTTACCTGCTAATACTCAAGCTGGAACATTGAGCGAATTGACTCATGAGTTTGAAGGGGTGATTTCAGATCTACCTCTCTGTGAAGGCAAAGCTTTTCTGCGCCTAGATAAAGAGCTGAACCTGCCAACATCGACTTGGCCTCAATTGACACAATGGGGCGAACTGCTCCTATTTACCTCAGGTAGCAGCGGTAAGCCTAAAAAAATAGCAAAATCACTTAGCCAGCTCGATGCAGAGGTCAGCGTATTAGAGCATACCTTTGCCGAACACTTACCTCACTGTAGTGTGATCTCCACGGTTTCACACCAACATATTTATGGTCTGTTATTTAAAATTCTTTGGCCTTTAGCTGCCAGCCGCCCATTTCTGAGTGACCTTGTCGAATACCCAGAAACCCTGAGCTATTACGCAAATCTATTTCCAAACCTCTGCTTAATCAGCAGTCCAGCACAACTGTCTCGCCTACCAGATGCCCTAGATAACGAGCCGCAAATTCGTGCGCCAAGCTTAGTATTTAGCTCAGGCGGTCCGCTAAGCTTTGACGCTGCCATGGCAGTTAAACATTGTTACGGTAAGCTACCCACTGAAGTGTTTGGTAGCACTGAAACAGGAGGCGTTGGTTATAGACAACAACACTCTCCTTTAGAGCCTTGGCAAACATTTGCCAAAATAGAGATAAAGCGCGATACAGCCGATGGTGCACTGCAGCTTCGATCCCCCTATTTAGAGGATGATGATTGGCTTAGATGTGAAGACAAAATTAGCATTGTTGCCGACGGTCAGTTTACCCTCGAAGGGCGCCTAGACCGCATCATCAAAGTTGAGGAGAAGCGCTTATCTCTGGTGCAAATGGAGTCATTGCTAGAGAGCCATCCCTATGTCATCAAGGCAGCGTTATTGATGCTTGAGCAGCCTAGAACACAGTTGGGTGCGGCAATAGAGCTTTCGCCACAAGGTATAGAGCAGCTAAAGTTAGATGGAAAATTAGCCCTCAACAATCAGTTTAAACAGCATCTCTTGTCACAATTTGAACGCGTCACACTGCCAAGACGCTGGCGCTATCCAGAACAACTGCCACAGGATCTGCAGGGTAAACGCGTTCATAGCACTATGTTGGCTTTATTTGATATCGATAAGTTTAAAAGTAAATGATTAAATCAACACTAGCAGCGATTATCAGTACCCAAGCAGAGACCGACTCCATCTGTTGGCGATTAAATATCGCCGCAGAGCTGGAGTATTTTAACGGTCATTTTCCTGAACAACCTGTGCTGCCAGGCGTCACTCAATTAGACTGGGCGATCAAACTCGGTTGCCAACACTTTGGCTACGATTGTAGCGTGGCAGTGCTTGAGGTACTTAAGTTTCAACAGTTGATGTTACCTGACACTCAGGTAGATTTAACCATCAGTCATAACGCTACTAAAGCCAAGCTCATTTTTGCTTATAGCGATGGCGAAAAGCGCTTTGCATCGGGGCGAATAGCACTCACTAGAGCTGCGAATGAGGTCAAAGGCTAATGCGCATCGCTTTGGTCATTCCTAACTATAACCACCGAGCCGCAATAGCAGAAACGCTTGCGCGACTGGATGTGCTTGCCCTGCCCTGTTATTTGGTCAATGACGGCAGCGATGATGAAACTCGTTTTTTGCTTATTGAACTGGCAAACAAATATCCTTGGGTAACATTGCTGCACCATCCTTTTAACCGTGGCAAAGGCGCCGCAGTAATGACAGGACTGCGCACCGCCTACACGGACGGTTTCAGCCATGCATTGCAAGTCGATGCTGATGGGCAGCACAACCTAGATGATATTCCAGCGATGATCGCGCGAGCAGAATCAGAGCCTAACGCTTTGATTTCTGGCTTACCACAGTATGACGATTCCGTCCCTAAAGGACGCTTGTATGGCCGCTACCTCACTCACTTTTGGGTTTGGATAGAGACCTTAAGCTTTGATATCCAAGACTCTATGTGTGGCTTTAGGGTTTATCCCTTAGCAGCAACAGAGAGGCTATTTTTAAGCCATGCCCTTGGCGAGCGAATGGATTTCGATATCGAAGTATTAGTACGCTTATATTGGCAGGGCGTCCCCGTTGTGCATATTCCCACCCGCGTGATCTACCCTGAAGATGGTATTAGCCACTTTCAAGGTTTTAAAGATAATGTGCGGATATCAGCGATGCACAGCCAATTATTTTTTGGCATGCTACTACGCCAACCTAAGCGCCTATGGCAAAAGCTGAGCCTGCGTAATCAAGACAAACATTGGTCAAGCATGCAAGAACGTGGCAGTTACTGGGGCATCAAGCTTATTGCCGATAGCTATCGGTACGGCGGCCACTGGTTATGCCGCGCCATTATGTATCCTGTTATTTGCTACTTTTTTGTCACAGGAACAACAGCTAGAACCGCATCAAAACAATTCTTAGCTCAAGTGAAAACAACTCAACCTAACCACCCACAGCTTAGTGATAAACTTAGCTGGCGCGATAGCCTGAAACACTTTTTTTCCTTTGGAAATGCCGCACTCGATCGTATTGATGCTTGGTGCGACCGCATCAAACTTGCTGAAGTAGACTTTCCAAATAGGCAGCTACTGACAGACCAGCTTGAAACAGGAAAGGGCGCAATTTTACTGGTCTCGCACATAGGAAACCTTGAACTTTGCCGCGCGATATCGATCCATCAGCGTAAAGTAAAAGTAAACGTCATGGTGCTAACTGACAACGCAGAAAACTTTAACCGCGTGCTTAAACAACTCAATCCAGACAGTGCACTGAACCTTATTCAAGTCACTGAACTTGGCCCGAGTACCTCGATCTTGTTACAGCAAAAGATAGATGACGGTGAACTGGTGGTCATTGCAGGTGATAGAACCTCATCACAAACTGCAGGTCGGGTTATATACGCACCATTTTTAGGTAAAGAAGCCCCATTTCCTCAAGGGCCTTTTATCCTTGCTGGATTATTAGATTGCCCAGTATTTACCCTATTTTGCTTACGTGAGCAGGGGCGTTATCACGTCCATGTAAGCCACTTTGCAAATACCTTAAAAGGCCCGCGTGCAGGTCGCGCCGAGCGGCTAGAAAATGCGGTACTCGATTTTAGCAAGCGCTTAGAATATTTTGCGCTGCGCCAGCCACTGCAGTGGTTCAATTTTTATGATTTTTGGCACAAGGACGAAGATGTTCAACGCGCCAACATTAAAAGCAGTAAAGGACAACAACAAAAATGACACAGGCAAGCTCCATAAACACCAATAAGCAATCGATAGAATTCGGTTACCGCAACTTGTCTCTAGAAGACGTTGTAGCAATTGCCAAAGGCGCTACTGCAAAGCTAAACCAGACTGATGAGTATCGAGCCTATATTCAAAAAGGTGCCTGGTTTATTGACAGTTTGCTAGAAGAGGAAGGCGTGGTCTATGGTGTAACCACTGGTTATGGAGACTCTTGTACTGTCACAGTTGGACTTGATCTGGTGCATGAATTACCGCTGCATTTAACCCGCTTTCATGGCTGCGGCATGGGCGATATTCTCTCTATCTCACAAGCAAGAGCCGTAATGGCCTGTCGCTTGAGCTCACTGGCGGTAGGCAAATCCGGTGTCAGCTACGAGTTACTCGAGCGCATAGAAACACTGCTTAACCTTAATATAACCCCGGTTATCCCAGAGGAAGGCTCTGTGGGCGCCAGTGGTGACTTAACCCCACTGTCTTACCTCGCGGCAGTGCTGGTTGGTGAGCGTGATGTGATGTATCAAGGTGAGCGCCGCCCAACAAGCGAAGTTTATCAGCAACTAGGAATTACACCGCTAACACTGCGCCCTAAAGAGGGATTAGCGCTAATGAATGGCACTGCAGTAATGACAGCATTAGCCTGCTTAGCCTACGACCGCGCCCAGTATATGGCGCGCCTTTCAAGCCGTATCACAGCGATGGCATCATTAGTGTTAAAAGGTAATTCAAACCACTTTGATGACATCCTGTTTGCCGCTAAACCGCATCCAGGCCAAAATCAGATCGCAACTTGGATCCGTGAAGATCTCAATCATCACACTCATCCTCGTAATTCAGACCGATTACAAGACAGATACTCTATCCGCTGCGCACCGCACGTCATTGGAGTACTGCAAGATGCACTACCGTTTATGCGTCAGTTTATTGAAACTGAACTAAACAGCGCCAACGATAATCCCATTGTTGATGGTGAGGGCGAACATATTTTGCATGGTGGACATTTCTATGGCGGCCATATCGCCTTTGCCATGGATTCAATGAAGAACGCAGTGGCGAACATCGCAGATCTTATCGATCGGCAGATGGCATTAGTGATGGATCAAAAGTTTAATAATGGTCTACCGGCAAATTTATCGGGCGCCATGGGTAAACGTAAAGCGATTAACCACGGCTTTAAAGCAGTGCAAATTGGCGTGTCTGCTTGGACCGCTGAAGCGCTAAAAAACACCATGCCAGCCAGCGTATTTTCGCGTTCAACTGAGTGCCACAACCAAGACAAGGTTAGTATGGGTACCATTTCTGCCCGTGACTGCATCCGAGTTTTGCAACTCACCGAGCAAGTGGCTGCTGCAGCGCTGTTAGCAATGTCACAAGGCATTCGTTTGCGAATAGCTCAGCAAGAACTCGTACCAAGCTCTATCACCCCCTCATTAGGCAAGACGCTAGCTCAGGTTGAAGAAGATTTTGAACTGCTTACCGAAGACCGCCCCCTTGAGCAAACACTTCGCTCAACTGTTGATAAAATCCAATCGGGCTATTGGGAAGTATGCTAATGCATAGCGGCATTAAGCGGAGAGTTGTGAACTAATGAAAGGCATAATAAGCACCGAGATCGAAGTTATTATCCCATTCCATGATGTCGATTCTATGGGCATCACTTGGCATGGCAACTACTTACGCTATTTTGAGGTTGCCCGCTGTCAGTTACTCGACAAGCTCGATTATGGCTACCGTGCCATGCAGGATTCTGGCTATAGCTGGCCCATTGTTGACCTGCAGATAAAATATGTGCAATCGAGTACTTTCGATCAAAAAGTGATTATCAAAGCAGCCATTGTAGAGTGGGAGAACCGCCTTAAAATCAACTATCAAGTGCTGGATGCCACAACTCAAAAACGCATTACCAAGGGTTATACCATTCAAGCTGCGGTTGATATGCAAACTGAAGAGCTGTGCTTTGTGACCCCTGATATATTTCAGCATAAGATTGCAGCGCTAATGGCTGACTTCGAGCTATCAAGCCCAGCAACGGGGTTAGTTAAGGGCGTAAGCCGATGAGTGTGCTGCAGCTGAAAAGAGTGTATCAGCAACTCATATTGCTAACCACTTTACTACTGATAAGTAGCGCAAGCTTTGGCGCCGTTAGCCAAACAGATTTTACCGCTTTGTTTAGCCAGCAGGCATCAAGTGCAGAGCTTGAGCAACTGGCACTGCAATTATCACCTAGTCCGCAAGCTAAAGGACTATTTACTCAATACCGCTACTTAAAAGTGCTTAAGAAGCCATTGGTGAGTAACGGTAATTTTGTATTTGCTAAGCAACTTGGTATCGTTTGGCAGCAACAATCCCCTTTTAGCAGCACCTTGATTTTACAAGCAGGGAGGCTGACGCAAATCGACAGTCAAGGGCAAATTCAGGTAACACAAGCCCAGCAATCTGCTAGCGCAAGTCAGTTATCACACCTTATGCCTACCCTACTCAATGCACTGCTTAGCGGCAATTTGCAAACGCTACAACAGCATTTCAAACTCAGCATCGACAACGCCAACAGCAATAATCCGCAATGGCAGCTAGGACTCATTCCGATAGATCCTATGGTGCAAAAGGCCATGCCTCGGCTCGTATTGAGCGGCGAGACACAAATTCAAACCTTGATCCTATTTAGCGATAATCAAGATCGCAGTCGTATTGAGTTTTCCGAGCTTGTGGAGCAACCATTAACTGAGCAAGACAAGGCGCGCTTCTCGCCCGCTATCGCAGATAACCTCAGAGAGACTCAATGAGCGTCAAACAGCAGGTTGTCATACTTGGCTTTCTATCCCGTATAAGCCCAACCAAAAAGCTAGTGATCTGGTTGATGCTAGTCGTTAGCACACTCATTATCGGCTGTGTACAATGGCAATCTGGCGCAAAGATTCAAACCGACATTTTAGCAATGCTGCCCAAAGTGAGCGAAAGCCCGCTCACACAGCGAGCAATAGCATCCGTTGAACAGCAACTCGCCAACAGGCTTTATATTGGGGTTATTGCAGCAGATAAAAGCCAGGCGGTTAATGCCGCTTCACTATTAATACAGCAGTTGAAAACAAACACTGCAGCGGTATTCACTGATGTTGCAAGCGCAGATATTTCGCAAGCTGAAGCTTTAAATGCTTTTTATTTTCCCTATCGCTTTAACCTGCTCACCGATAGACAACAGCAACAACTTAGTCAACAGCAATGGCCGCAACTCACCCAAGCCAGCCTACAAAAACTCTATAGTGCATTTGGCTATGCCAATAGTGGCCTCATTAGCCAAGACCCGTTACTGCTCTACCCTGATAATTTACTGGCACTTGCTCCCAAGCAAGCACTATCGGTACAAAATGGCGTATTGCTAAGCACGTTGCCCCAAAACAACAGCAATACGTCCCCCAAGTACATCGCGATTGTGATGGCTAAGGGGCTACAAAGCGCCTTTAGTCCCAATGCTCAGCAGCAACAGTTAGCAGCACTAAATCAAGCAATGAGCGCTGTCACCGATGATAATGCAGCGGTAAGTTTCATCAAGGCTGGCGCGCTGTTTCATGCAGCTGCAGCCACAGACAATGCCAAACAAGAAGTCTCAAGTATTGGGGTTATCTCGCTTATCGGTGTAATCGCCTTGGTGTGGTTGGCTTTTCGCTCGGTAATGCCACTGACCATAGCCGTCATGACCTTGAGTAGCAGCCTACTTTTTGCCATTGTGCTGACGTTATTGGTATTTGGCGAACTGCATCTACTGACCTTGGTATTTGGCACTAGCCTCGTTGGTATCGCCATTGATTACTGCTTTCACTTTTACTGCGAACGACTCAATAATCCAAGCCTTGATGCTAACCAAGCCTCATTGACTATTTTACCCGCTATATCACTGGCACTAATCACCAGTATTGTTGCCTATGGGTCTTTAGGGATAGCGCCTTTTCCCGGTATGCAGCAAGTGGCTATATTTTGCGCCGCAGGGCTCATTGGCGCTTACTTAACCTTGGTGTTTGCTTACCCTAAGCTGGCCAGCGCAAAACTCAAAGATAGCCAGCACCTTCTCGATATTGCTGATCACTACCAAGGCTTTATGCTTATGCATGTTATGCCATTATCTCGGTTATCGAGGGGTGTATGCTTGTTGGTCGGCATGACTTTTACAGCGATTGGATTAAGTCAGCTTCGCAGTGACGATGATATTCGCCAGTTGCAACACACTCCCGCAGCCATTCAACAACAAGAAGACAGCCTCCGCACCGTGCTAAGTGGCGGTACTGACAATCAGTTCTTACTAGTTCACGCTAACAGTGAAGAGGCACTTAAATTGCAGCTTGAGCAACTCGAACCACTGCTTGAGTCGGCAACGAAACAGCAGTTGATAGGTAACCATTTCAGTTTAAGTCGCTTTCTTCCGAGTGAGAAAACCCAAACGAGTAACTATCAACTACAGCAACAGATCTATCTAGATAACTTGACAGAGATCTTAGCCAGATTAGGTATTGAAGAGAGCATAGCTCAACCACTTGTGGATGCGTATCATACCGCAAATGGCCACTATATCGACGCACAAACATTTATAAACTCAGCAGCAGGCCGGCAGTTAGCTCCTTTGTGGCTTATGCCAGAGCAAGGCTCAGACTATGGCGCGATTGTTATGCTCGGGGGTATTAAGCAACTTGATAAACTCGCAACGCTGTTTAGCAATAACCCCAATGTACAGTTAATTGATAAAGTCGGTGAGATCTCAAAATTGATGAGCCACTACCGACAACTCACCTTAGCATTACTGGTTATCGCGCTGGCTGCAGCGCTGGCTATTTTCACATTAAGATTCGGCATTAAGTTAGCCACTATTGTCGTTTGTGTACCTGCATTTTCAGCTTTACTAACCTTATCTGCTTTAGGATTACTGCAGGCGCCATTGACGCTATTTCATGCCTTAGCGCTGATCTTAGTGTTTGGTATCGGTATCGACTACAGCCTATTTTTTGCAGAAGCTAAACAAAAGACTCGCGGGGTGATGATGGCAGTACTCATGTCTGCGACCTCAACATTGCTAGCCTTTGGTTTACTCGCCTTTAGCCAAACACCTGCGATTAGTGCGTTTGGTTTAACACTACTAATCGGTATTAGTTTTACCTTTTTACTCTCTCCCTTTATTCAGATTTTCACAAGGAAAACAGCGGAATGCTAAGCACTCACGTACATCAAAACACGAAAAGTGTTGAAGAAGTCGATGTCGCCATTATCGGTGCAGGGCCATCAGGTAGCATTGCTGCAAGCTTGCTGCATGCCCAAGGAAAGCGTGTACTTGTGCTTGAGAAGCAACATTTCCCCCGCTTTTCCATTGGCGAGAGCTTACTGCCCTGCTGTATGCAGGTAATCGCAGAAGCCAATATGCTCGATGCAGTCAATCAAGCGGGCTTTCAATATAAGAATGGCGCCGCATTTAGGTGCGGAGACCAATACACCACCTTTGATTTTGAAGACAAGTTTAGCCAAGGTCCAGGCACAACCTTTCAAGTTGAACGGGCAAAATTCGATAAACTATTGGCAGATGAAGCGACCAAGCAAGGCGTTGAGATCCGCTATGGCCAATCAGTAGAGTCGGTAGATTTAACGAACGCGCCACAGCTGACGGTTAATCGTGAAGCTGGCGAAAGCTACCGGGTTAACGCCAAGTTTATCCTTGATGCCAGTGGCTTTGGTCGAGTATTACCGCGATTACTTGAACTAGGAAAACCATCAAGCTTACCAACACGCACGGCTGTGTTTAACCATATTCAAGACAATATTACTTGTAGCGATTTTGACCGTAACAAGATCCTTATTAGCGTTCACCCACAAAACCAAGATATTTGGTACTGGCTTATTCCGTTTAGCGATGGTCGTTGCTCAATTGGCGTGGTGGCAGAGCCCCACCTGCTTGGCGATCTAACTGCTAATCTAGATGATGTATTGCTTGAGATGGTCTCTCAAGAGCCAGGACTTAAGCGATTATTAGCCAATGCAGAGTTGATTAACGAATGCGGAATATTAAAAGGCTATTCTGCTAATGTGACCACCTTGGCTAACCAAAAATTTGCACTGCTTGGGAACGCTGGCGAGTTCCTCGACCCGGTGTTTTCATCTGGGGTGACCATTGCGATGCAGTCCGCGTCTTTAGCGGCAAAAGCGCTGGTTAAGCAACTTGATGGTGAAAGTATTAATTGGCAAACTGAATATGCCGAGCCGTTAATGAAAGGCGTCGATACCTTTAGAACTTATGTTGAAGCATGGTATGACTGTCGCTTTCAAGAGGCTATCTTCTATCAACAACCTGATGTCACCATTAAGCAGATGATCTGCTCCATCTTAGCTGGCTACGCTTGGGATCAGAAAAATCCTTTTGTTAGCGAGTCTAAAAGACGCCTTAATATGGTTGTAGAATTATGCCGCAGCTAGGGTATCGATTAAAAACATTCGCCATTGTTGGGCTGCTGCTATTAACGGGTTGTAGCCAAACTCTGCAAAGACAGACCTGCGTTGAGCTTCCAAGCGATGTTAATTATTGCTTAGCGCCGATAGCGGCTAGCAGTCAGAGTCAACTGACGCCTATTATTGAGCGTAGTCTGACACAAAAAGCCACCATCAAAACTCAGTCAAGCCAGCATGAATTATTAACTCAACTTGAGCTTGCTGCACAGCAGTTAACCTTAGTTGGCTTAGCCCCTCTAGGGCAGCCATTATTCACACTCACTTATGACGGTCATCAGCTCATTAGTGAGCAAAGTACATTGCTCGGTTCGCAATTCAAAGCAGAGTATCTGCTTGCCATTATGCAGCTTATCTACTGGGATGAAGACAGTATCAATCAGCATTTACAAAATGGTTATATACAAGGCTATAATTGCGATGCAGGCTATTGCCGAAAGCTTTATGCCGATAAGCAACACGGTGCTGTTGGCGATAAGCCGATTGTCAGGATTAGTTATAGTCAGCGGGACCTTTGGTCAGCAAACGTTAAACTCAATATAGATGCAGCGAACTTTGAGCTCATCATCAACCCGTTATAAACCTGTTATGGTGATTTAAAGTGAACTCAAAGACTGCAATAGCAATAACTCAAATAGGTTTATGTACGCCTTTAGGTGACAGTCCAGCCGCCGTGCTTAATAACCTAATTAGCGCCAACATTGATGGTATGAAATGGCGTGACGACTTGATGCTTGAACGCCCTGCACTTGTGGGTGAAGTCAGCAGCGTATTGCAATCATTAGCCATTAAATGGCAGCGTTTTGATACCCGCAATAATCAAATAGCCTTAGTCGCGGCTAAACAGATTGAACCGCAAGTCATAGCAGCCAAAGAGCAATATGGCGCAGATAGAGTGGCGGTAATCATCGGCACCAGCACTTCAGGCATTGCCACAGGTGAGCAAGCTCTCGCCCTGTATAGCCAAGATGGTGAGTTTCCAGCAGGATACGATTATGCGCAGCAAGAGCTAGGTGACAGTAGCCTGTTTTTACAGCATTACTTTGGCCTCTGCGGCCCTTGTTTGACCGTTTCAACAGCCTGCTCTTCAAGTGCTAAAGCGTTTGCTAGCGCCCGCAGAATGCTTAATGCCAATCTTTGTGATATCGCTATTGTTGGCGGTGTCGACTCCCTGTGCCAATTAACCCTCAATGGTTTTAACTCGCTTGAGTCAATTTCTAAAGGGCATTGTCAGCCTTTTAGCCTCAACCGTGATGGTATCAATATTGGTGAAGGGGCAGCGCTATTTCTGTTAGCGCGCGCAACTGAGCAAGATGAAATACTATTGACAGGTGTAGGTGAATCAAGCGACGCCTACCATATCTCCGCGCCACACCCAGACGGGATTGGTGCTAAAGCTGCAATGCAATCAGCGCTAAAAATGGCGCAGTTAGCGCCGGAGCAAATTAGCTACTTAAACTTGCACGGCACTGCGACACCCAAAAATGATGCGATGGAAAGCCGCGCCGTTAACACGGTATTTAATCATCATCCACCAGTATGCAGTTCAACTAAACCGTTAGTCGGCCATACCTTAGGAGCAGCAGGTGCGATTGAAGCGGCATTTTGTTATCTACTACTTAGTGATTTGAATATTGATGGTCAATTGCCTCCACAAGTGTGGGACGGACAACAAGATCCCAATAATCCAGCATTACCTATAGTCGCTCAAGGGGATTGTGCTCCACTACAGCATGTTATGAGTAACTCTTTCGCCTTTGGCGGCAGTAATGCCAGCCTAATTCTTAGCAGGAATAGACCAACAACCGAGCGAGCGAATACAGATGTTTGATATAACCACACTTGCCAGTCAAGACGTTGAGCAGTTTATTCCTCACCGACAACCCATGGTGTTGATTAGTCAGTTACTTGAGTTTGAAGCCGATAGCTTGCTCACTCAAACTGTTATCAGCAGCACTAGTGCCTATTTTGATGAAAGCCTATCTGGTGTGCCCAACTATGTCGGCATTGAATATATGGCGCAAAGTATTGCCGCCTTAGCAGGAGTAGAAGCACGGCTAAGAGACGATATTATTAGAGTAGGTTTCCTGCTGGGCACCCGTAAGCTAAAGATGCATATTACCCATTTTAAAGACGGTGAGACCTATCAAACCCATGTCACTCGCCTCTATCAAGAGGATTCAGGTCTAGCGGTATTTGATTGCAAGATAATGCATAATAAACAGCTAGTTGCTGAGGCTAATGTTAATGTATTTCAGCCACAAGATACCCAAGCCTATATTGCTGAAGCCACTGACTAACAAGAAAAATAACATCATAGAAAACAGCGTAGTTCCATTTAAGCAAATCTAAAGGGCTGTTAGGGAGAAAGGATGACCAAAAGAATATTAATTACCGGCTCTAGCCGCGGTATTGGCAAGGCTGTCGCATTAAAGCTTGCCGAGTCAGGGTTTGACATCGCAATGCATTATTATCAAAACATTAGCGCCGCACAAGAGACCCAGCATGCCCTAGAGCAGCTTGGGGTTAGTGTATCTTGTCTCAAGTTTGATATTGCCGATCGCGCAGCAGCCAAACAAGCTATTGAGCAAGATATCGAACAACATGGCGCCTATTACGGCGTAATTTTGAATGCTGGCATAAACTGTGACACCGCTTTTCCTGCGATGACCGAGTCAGAGTGGGACAGCGTAGTGCATACCAACCTTGATGGTTTTTATAATGTTATTCACCCTACAGTGATGCCGATGGTACAAGCAAGGCAAGGCGGACGTATTGTCACCATGGCTTCAGTCTCTGGTATTGCAGGCAACCGCGGCCAAGTAAACTACAGCGCCTCAAAAGCCGGCATCATTGGCGCAACCAAAGCGCTGTCTCTAGAACTGGCAAAACGTAAAATCACTGTGAATTGTATCGCTCCAGGACTTATCGAAACTGACATGGTGTCAGATATTCCAAAAGATATGGTCAACTCTATTGTACCGATGCGACGGATGGGCAAAGCCTCTGAAATAGCAGGACTGGCTAACTTCTTGATGTCAGATGATGCTGCCTATATTACACGCCAAGTGATTTCGGTTAATGGAGGCATGATATGAGCCGTCTGCCTCGTAGGGTTGTGATTACAGGTATAGGGGGTATTACCGCTTTAGGGCACGACTGGCAAACTATCGCTAGCAATCTAAAAGCACAGAAGAACTGTGTGGTTAGACTCGATGAGTGGGATAAGTTTGATGGACTAAATACCCGTTTAGCGGCTCCTATAACCGATTTTCAACAGCCTGCGCACTACTCCCGAAAGAAAATTCGTTCCATGGGGCGAGTGTCAATCATGGCCACTCGTGCCAGTGAGCTTGCGCTGATTGACGCCAACCTGCTAGACGACCCAGTTATTACATCGGGTGCAATGGGCATAGCCTACGGCTCTTCCACCGGCAGTACTGACCCTATTATAGCCTTCGGCGATATGCTAAAAACAGGTGACATGTCTGGGGTCACAGCCACTAGCTATATCCGCATGATGGCACACACAACCGCAGTGAATGTTGGAGTATTCTTTGGTTTAAAGGGCCGAGTGCACACCACCAGCAGTGCCTGTACTTCTGGCAGTCAAGGGATAGGTTACTCCTATGAAGCGATCAAATATGGCCAGCAAGATCTGATGCTAGCTGGCGGCGGTGAAGAGCTATGCCCAACAGAAGCCGTGGTGTTCGACACCCTGTTTGCCACCAGCACCCAAAATGATACTCCAGCCGAAACACCGAAACCCTTCGATAAACAGCGTGACGGATTAGTGATTGGTGAAGGCGCATGTACCTTAGTCCTTGAAGAGCTTGAACATGCAAAGGCTCGCGGCGCAAAAATTTATGCTGAAATAGTAGGTTTCGGTACTAACTCCGATGGCTTACATGTGACACAGCCCAATGCTGACACCATGGAGAAAGCAATCAGATTAGCGCTGAAAGATGCCGAGCTTGAAGCTCGCCAAGTTGGCTATGTCAATGCACATGGTACGGCCACTGATCGCGGAGATATTGCAGAAACCCAAGCCACTCAGGCCGTTTTTGGTATTTCACAGCCTATATCATCGTTAAAGAGCTACACAGGGCACACGCTAGGAGCATGTGGAGCCATTGAAGCTTGGGCCAGTATTGAGATGATGAATCAGGGCTGGTTTGCACCAACCTTAAACCTCAATGAGATCGATTCCGAATGTGGTCAACTCGATTATATCAAAGGCGATATTAGGCAGATTGAGACTGACTACGTGATGAGTAACAACTTTGCTTTTGGCGGCATAAATACCTCGCTCATCTTTAAAAAATGGTCTAAATAGCACAATCAAATATGCCTCCACCTGGAGGCATTTAACTACTTATTTTTCAGTTCAAGCGTTCAATTAGAAAACTCTTATTGAAATAAATCTAATAAGCAGTTTTAATAACAGCATGATTGCTAATACCACTTCGAGAGGAAACCTTATGCCAGAAGCGACGCTATCCAAACTGTCTCATTGTGAACCTGGTGATAAATGCTGGCGACTCATTAAACAAGGAGCCACGGTGATTGATGTTCGTAGCCCACAAGAGTTTGCCAGCGGTCACCTGCCTCAAGCTATCAATGTGCCATTAGATACTTTAGCAACTTGGGTAGCGCAGGTTGGCAATTCACAGCAAATATTTTTGCTCTATTGTGGTGCGGGGATCAGAGCGCAGAAGGGTTGCGATATTTTGTCTGGCGGTGGCCTCCAAAGGGTCGTTAACGCTGGTGCCCTTAAAGATCTACTCGCCTGTGAGCCTAAGCGCTAATCAAAGTCTACCAGATATACCCGTCCAACCTGAAGATGCAGATTTCAGGTAGAACGGGTATATGCCGTCACTTGCACGGCTTTCGCTAACGACTAATCATTTCTAGTTTGGCAAATAAGCAAACAACCCGCAGCGCAATAGACTCGACGCTCAACCATTATTTTTTGGGCAAGCTAACAAAACGGCCCTCAAATACCGCACAGCGTTTATCAGCACACCATAACTCAATTGTTAACCCTATGCGCACCCGTTTACCAAGCTGCAGTGCTGACAAGTCGGCATCTACCCAAGTCGTTTTCGCGATAGGTGCTACAGTTACCGGGGCAATGTAACGCACATTAGCATCCGCCAACACGATATCTCCTTCCACCTTAGCCAGCTGTTGTTGTAGCCACACCATGCCCCAGCCCGATAAGGTCATAAGGGTATAGATGCTACCGGCAAACATGGTTTGGTGCAGGTTCACGTTCGGGGCTAATGGGGCTGTGACACTGAATCCGTGTTTTGAGAATTCCAGCGGGGTGATCTGCATAAACTGACTTACTGGAATCGTTTGATACCAAGTTTTTTGCAATTGTTTCAGCAAGCTACTTTCGTCCATATCTGCCGATTCCATTTCACTATACCTGTAGGTTAAAGGTAACAGGGCCGTCATTGACCAAAGAGACTTTCATATCTGCAGCAAACTCACCCGTTTGTGTGTTAACGCCTTTAGATAGACAAAAATCAACAAAAGCTTGGTAAAGTTCTCGCGCTTGTTCGGGTGTTCCTGCCCCCGAAAAGCTAGGGCGTAGACCGCGACCAGTATCTGCCGCTAAGGTAAACTGCGACACCACTAATAAACTGCCGCCAGCTTGCTCTAAGTTAAGGTTCATCTTGCCATTGTCATCGGAGAAAACTCGATAACTCATCACCTTAGTCGCCAGCTTCTCCATTTTGGCTAAATCATCTTCGCGCTCAACACCTAATAGCACTAACAGGCCTTTATCTATCTCTCCAATGGTTTCACCATCAACGACTACGTTAGCTTCACTTACACGTTGAATTAAGGCAATCACTTACACACTCTCCTGTAAAAATTTAATGGTTAAAATGAAAGAAGCGAAGATGAATACTCCGCTTACGGATAATTGAATGATCGCAAACTCACTCACGGAAAACAGTTTTCCGGCATTCTGTAGATTGGCATTTATGCCGACAAATTCTAAATTTTTGATCAGTTAAAGCCCAATCTACAGAAGAGACATGCTTTTCGTAAGTGCAAAGTTCCGTATGTAACCGAGTCACATCCGTAAGGTCATTTGTCTTAGCGTTTCCTAGAACTTTCTGCTCCAAGGAGCTTCTTTTCCAAGAACCTTGTTTAAATCGACTGAAGTCTTTGCATTACAGGGATGGGTTTAATGATATCTTCCGATCCTTCAGGCAAGGACTTACCAACCTGGCGCAAACCTTCATCGGTCCACAGTATAAATCGACGGATCTCTTCCATGCTAATGGTATCAACAAAGGTTGCCGCACCTTGCACTTGGATCACAGCCCCCCGCTCTCTTATAACAAACTTTGCAAAGTTAAGTTTCTGGTTCAGAGTACCAATCATTACTAGCATCTCTTTGCTGCCTACATACTTAGGATGTATTGCGTAGAAACGGTTCATTAGAATTCGATCGATCCCATCAGGGTTAATACTAGGCTGTAAGATAAACTGGCTATTATCAAACTCTACCGCTACACCATTTGGCCCTGCTTTTTTCGCTAGATAGCTTTTATTCAGTAATGCTTCCAAAAGCTTGTCGGCCGCTTCAGCATCTGACATATCACCTAGAGTGACACTGTCTGGGGCTTTAGAGATAACCTCAACATCGGAATTACTCTCTGTTGCTGCACATGCTGTCAGCCCTAACATTAGGCCCGCTATAAGTAGTTTTCTCATTAATTTATACTTCCTTTCACTATTGTTTGGGCCATTTCCCGAATAGCGCTCACCACGGCTCTGGTCATTTTTATGTCAGCCAAGGCATGGTAGCCGCCTTTAATCTCCATCAACCTTATATGTTGATTCCTATGATCTTGCAAAAAGCTAAATAACACTCCGCTGGGGCATACCCAGTCCAGCTCTCCTTGTAGAATTACGGTTTTTGCCTGAATATTCACGACTGAGACACATAATTGCTCAAAAGCAGCAAAATAATTATTAGACACATAGTAAAGCTCTATGCTTGCTAACACCTGACTGAGGTTTACATTTTTCCTATCTTGCTTACAACCGGGATAGGCCAGAGCCATTTCCCAACTAAGCCAACGACGCGTAAAGTCTTGCCGCACACTCGCGCACTGATTGTCTAGGCCCGCTCGATAGCATGAAAAAAATTGTGATAGCTGCTCATCAGTTGTGGCTGTGACGCTAAACTCTAACTGTTCAGCAGGGAATAACCGAGCAGCGCCTTGCTGACCATACAGCCAGCGAATGCTGTCTTCGCTTGGGATAAAAGCCCCCCAGAGCACTTGTTCAATAACTCGAGAAGGGTACTTTGCAGCATATAACAAGGCTAACGTTGCGCCGAATGAACCACCAGCAAGTGTCCATTTAGATAAACCTAACCATTGCCGTACCTGTTCAATATCAGTCAATAGTTTGCCGAGGTTATTGTGCTTAAGTTCTCCCCTAGGACGCGAAAGCCCTGCCCCCCTTTGATCCATAAAGATGACCCGATACACAGATAGATCAAACAAAACTAATTCATCGGTTGAGCATCCCGCTCCAGGGCCGCCATGCAGATACAACAGCGGGATCCCATTAACATTACCGTATTGAGCAACGTAGAGTTCATGCCCATCACCAACAGCCAGCCAGTCTCGTGATATGGGCTGAGATGTCACCTTTTTATGCTCCGCCTTCAGAAGTCGGCTTCACCTGCTTAGCTGCTTGCTCTGTTCGCTGCGTTGCCGACTCTAACTCCTCAAGCTGAGCAGCTTCCGCTAACCGTGCCGCTCTGGCGATTTGTCGCTCGCGAAGATACTCAGGCATCGCCGCAGTAATCTCTGCACCAACCAACACAATGATCCAAGAAACATATACCCACACAAACAAAATAGGGATCACGGCTAGTGCACCGTAAATCGCTTCATAACTGGGAAATTGAGTGACGTAAAATGCAAAGCCTTTCTTGCCAAGCTCAAATAACATTGCCGCGACTATAGCGCCAAGCAGTGCATGGAAAAACTTTACTTTTTTATTTGGCACGACCATATAAAGCAATAGGAAGGCTGCCACCGAGAACATCATCGGCAGTCGCTCAATAATTAATGGCACAACACCAGATAGCTCTGAGTCATTAAATAGCTTAAGCGAGACTAAATAAGAGGTTGCCACTAGGCTCGCTCCCACAAGTACAGGCCCCAAAGTCAGTACCATCCAATACATTGAGAAGGAGACCGCTACCTGACGTTTCTCTTTAGTGCGCCAAATACTGTTGAGCGATTTATCAATCGCAGAGATGAGCATTAAAGCCACTACCACTAAAGCGGCGATGCCCACAGTGGTACCTTTGGAGGCGTTAGCAACAAACTCATTAATGTAGATCTGAACCGTATCCCCTGCAGCGGGTAAGAAGTTATCATAAACAAAACCTTCTAATTGACCTCTAATTCCTGCAAATACTGGGAAAGCAGACAACATAGAAAACATTACCGCCACTATCGGCACTAAAGACAACAAAGTGACGTAAGCAAGGTGGCCTGCTTTAATGTTGACTTGATCCTCTTTAAAGCGGCGCAGCAAATGTAAAAAAAATGCCCAAATACTCCACATAAAAGACCGAAACTGATTTACTGCTATCTTATTTTTCACTTGTTACTCTTGATTCTGTTAAAGTTGTACCAAATCTGTACGACGGTAAATGATTTATTTAGATCTACCTTGGTACAATAAAGCTTATAACCTTCTCTTTACAAGTATAAGGATTGAATTGATGTCTCAACAAGGTTCCGCAGGCAACGTTATCGCCGCTATCGCCAGCTTTTTCTTTCCCGGTCTTGGCCAGTTAGTACAAGGGCGCATTTTTGCCGCTATCGTGTTTTGTATAATCGCTGTCGTTGGTTATGCCATGTGGTGGCTGATCTTCCCAGCGATCATAGGTGGTATAGCACACCTATGGAGCATTATCGATGCTGCAAAATTTCGCGCCGACTAGGGGCTGTTGATCTTAAGCCAAAATTTTAGATTCACTTTCAGGATTGAATAAGATGAAGAAAATATTATCGGTTACCATTATCAGTGCTAGCTTACTGCTGACTGGCTGCCAAAGTGCTTACTATGGTGCAATGGAGAAAGTCGGTTACCATAAACGCGACATCATGGTGGACCGTGTCGAGGACGCAAAGGAGTCTCAAGAGGAAGCGCAAGAGCAGTTTAGCTCCGCACTTGAAGAGATGCAGGCTTTGCTTAATCATGATGGTGGCGACTTAGAAAGTGCCTACAATAAAGCAAAAGATGAGTACGAGTCAGCGCAAGAAGCTGCCGATGATGTGACTAAGCGTATTGATAAAGTTGAAGATGTAGCCGAAGCCTTATTTGACGAGTGGCAAACAGAAATTGGCGAAATCAGCAAAGCGAGTCTACGCCGCAGTAGTGAATCAAAGCTGAAAGAGACCCGTCGTTCATATACTCAATTGGTCAGGAGTATGCGCAGAGCTGAAAGTAAAATGCCGCCAGTGCTAACTGCCATGAAAGACAACATGCTGTACTTAAAGCATAACCTCAATGCCCAAGCCATTGGTGCGATCAAAGGGGAATTTACTAGCTTACAGACTGACATCTCAGGCCTCATCAACGAAATGAACAAATCGATTGATGAATCCACTAAGTTTATTGCTGCACTAGAAGGCAAATAAGCACAGTCTAAAGTATGGTTCCTAGCTTTTAACGCCTAGGAACCATACTTGTGAGCTTTAGCTTACTTTTCCACAACCCTTTTCAAATTACTCGATCTGCTGCACACCCTTGCCGCCGCAAAAGAACTTATTTGCTATAAAGTTTTCACATTAGTATCAATCATTACTAAATGTATTTGCTATGAGTTTTATCGAATCCTTAACGCTTACATTGGCACTCACCTACAGTGTTAGCCTGCTTTATTGGAGTGGCAAAAAATGGGGAGCAGCAGCAAGCGGAGTCCTCGTTTCAGCCGCTGCCATATCGAGCCTATACTGGCCCCTAATAGCTGCTCTTGCGATAGCGGCCATCGTCATAGGCTTAGTTAACAAATTCCAGCCTCAAGTCGCTCAGGGCAACATGAGGAGCAATAACCTTCGTGAAGGAGTGCAACATCTGCTGGCATTATCGATGCTGCTAGTTGGGGTACAATTTGCCGTGAACAGCGCACTACTCAAGGCTGGCGTGACCCCTTGGCTCATGCGACCTGACGTGGGCGATGCATTTCTGCCCATTGCCGGCGGAATCGAGTTAAAAGCCATTGCGACACTCGGGATTTGGGATCAAACCCACCCTGCTGCTGCGGTTATGCTATTTGTGGTGCTATTAACGGGATTGTTGTGCAAGCGTGCCTTTTGTGGCTGGGCCTGTCCGCTAGGGCTAGCGGGTGAGTACCTCTACAAACTGCGCAAGCGCTTTATCAAACACGAATACCTGCCGCCCGCTTGGTTAGATTGGCCACTAAGAATGCTCAAATACCTGCTACTTTTAGGCTTGCTTTATATCATTATAAGCATGCCGTCGCAGAGTATTCCTCATTACCTTAGTGGCAACTATCACAAGATAGCAGATCTTAAGATGGCACTATTTTTTGTCACTCCAGGACTGGTGACGCTATTATGCTTTGCTTTAATTCTAAGCTTGGCTGCATGGCGGCGCCAAGGATTTTGTCGCTACATATGCCCCTACGGAGCCTTACTTGGACTAGCTAGCTTTCTAAGTCCCTTTAAAATTCGTCGCAATACACAGCATTGCCTCATCGAAAGTAAAGGGATGAGTTGTGACAAATGTACTCGCGCCTGCCCCGCTAATATTGCCGTGCATACTCAGCTGAATGTTCGCTCCGATGAATGCCAAGCCTGCATGCGCTGCGTCTCTGCCTGTCCAAAAAATGAGGCGTTACATTTGAGTACCCGCAACGGGATAAAGCTGTCCGCTCGTGGTCTGACAATTGGTTTAATGCTGCTACTGTTTTTAATTCCGCTTATCGCCTATTTAAGTGGTTTTTGGGTAAGCCAAACCCCAACAGAAACGCGGATGTATTTGATCCAGCATTTAAACTCGATAGGGCATTAAGATCATCGGCTCTACACTTGAGTACAACAGGTTCTAGGGGCGATGCTCGGTGTAAGTGGTTCTAGCAAAGACAGTAAAACCTTAGACGAACGGCCTACGGCACGCTTCGCTTACGATAAGAGCTAGAAAAAAGACGGCATAAATGCCGACCTACTTTAAAAGAAGGTTCTGGCAAAGCCATAGGGGGTTTTCTGTTGATTTCCTAGCTGGATCTAATCCTTCCTAGCTGTAAATTGGCGAACATCCTAGAACCTGCTCAGCTTTAAGATAGGTGCTAGCAATATCCGTAGCTCATTGGTATTTCACTGCCAATGAGCTAGCCATTTTTAAATCTAAAGTTTTGTTAATGGAGAAAGTTGGAACCATCTGAAATTTTCGCACTCTGATTATATGAGGCCAATGTTTACGCGCCAATTTTATTAGCTAACCACTGTAAAATACTTTGCTAAATATTTGTTTTCTTGTTTTGTTCATCATCCCAACTGCACATTCCTAGTTAGGTTTGGCACCAGATTCAGTTTCGACGCTAGCGCACTCCAAATTGAACATGATTTTCGGCAACCCACATGGGTTGCCTTTTTTTTACTTTTTAATACGAAAATTAAACCAGCAATGAAAAAAGTTACTCCACAAGATAAGTTAATTTATCTAATCAGTAAATGCTGATATTGTTTGCTCACATTTAAAGCTTATGGATGCACAATAACAAATGGAACCGTTAACAACCTCAGAGACCTTTCAACCACCAGCCCCCTCTGCACGTAATGCCAATATCGATGCCATTCGTGGCCTAGCAGTACTGGGTATTTTATTCATGAATATATATTTCTTTGGCAATAGCTTTTCCGGCTACGCCAATCACGAAACAGTGCCGATTCATGACACAGTAATCATGCTATTTAGTAACTTTTTTTTAGAAGGCAGGTTCATTAGCCTGTTTTCTATGCTATTTGGTGTAGGGCTCGCAATACAGTACAACAAGCTATCGGCACTTGATGGCGCTGCTTATCAAACCATGAAATCAAGGCTAAAATGGCTATTACTATTTGGTGTAATCCATGGCATTTTTATTTGGTATGGCGACATACTCTTTACTTATGCCCTAGGTGGTTTTTTGGCGCTTTGCTATCTTAAACAAGACAATAAAAAGCTACTGAAAAAGTCTATTATATTCATCACTTTGCCACTATTTATTTTTGCCATAATCAGCTTTATTTCACCCGAAGAAGCCATTATTCGTGGCAGCGCACAGTTTGAAGAAGACTTATCAATATGGTCAGGTACTTACAGTGGCCAATTAATGATGCAACTCATTATTTTTACTGGCATGTTGTTTATCACTCCACTAACAACAATGTGGCTTACAGCAGGCTTAATGTTATTAGGTGTCGTGCTTTACCGTAAAAAAGTGTTTGAAAAGGGACTTACCCAGCGACAGTTACTTCAACTTTTACTGGCAACCATATTACTCTCGGCACTGGATAGTGCTTGCACGCTCGCTACAAACCCCAGCCTAAACACCATGTCTGATAGCATTGTTATGCTCAGTGCTATTCCCATGGCACTGATTTACATTCACCTATTGGTCAAACTATGCCAAAACCGTGCAACCATATTGGCCCCTTTGCAAAAAGTTGGCCGCCTAGCTTTTAGTCTTTATATTTTGCAATCTGTTTGTGGCGTACTGCTATTTCGGCATATTGAACCGACGCTAATGAGCACCTTGGATAGACCGGGCTACATGTTAATTGCCATTGGGTTCTCACTATTTCAAGTCATTCTGGCCAGTGTTTACCTAAAGTATTTCAATCAAGGTCCACTGGAATGGGTATGGCGTAGACTCGCGACTCGAAAACTTACCGCGACAGCCACACAAACGACGCCTATTGCATCAGCCGATACCTGATCAGGTATCAGGCTAGGGGAGTTCACCTTCCCTAGCCTGCCAGTTGCCCATCAAACTATCGCTCTGCGACCGCCGGATCCATCCCCTAAAGACTCGCTTAGCCAGTAGAAAGCCACTAAAAGTAAAATATACCTTTAATGACAATGACTTGTCATAAGGTGATGATTCACGTTTAATAGAGTCTGCCAGACAATCTACTCAGACTTATTCAAGAGGGAAGCATGAATAATCTCCACTTATTAAAGCAACAAGGTTTACTGCTATTTATAATATTGTCGCTAACGGGTTGCGCTAGCCAGCAAGTCAATACCAAAAGTAGTGTGATGGAGTATTTATACCCTAAATCATCAGATACCTTTGAAACCCCCTCTACGCCCCATTTAACACTTCCTCTGCGTGTCGGTGTAGCCTTTGTTCCAGAAAGCGAAGATAGCGGTTCATCGCGTCACTTTTGGACCGGAAACCTATATTCAGGGTCAATAGCCGAGGCTAAGAAAAACCAGATCCTTGAAAAGGTTTCAGAAAACTTTAGAGCTTTAGACTTTGTAAGTAGCATCGAAGTCATCCCAACTGCTTATCTAACTCCCGGCGGTAGCTTTGCAAACTTATCGCAAATAAAAACTATGTATGGCATCGACGTTATTGCCTTGGTGTCCTATGACCAAGTGCAGTTTACCGATGAGGGCGCACTCTCCCTTAGCTATTGGACTATAGTCGGGGCTTATATCGTCTCAGGCGAAAAAAATGACACCAGCACTTTAATGGACACGGTTGTGTACGATATATCCAGCAAAAAAATGCTGTTTAGAGCACCAGGCACTAGCCAAATAACAGGTAGTTCAACACCCGTTAACCTCAGTGAAGAGTTGAGGAGCGATAGCGTTAGAGGCTTTGAGCAAGCAGCAGAAAACATGACGCAAAATTTAAATAGCCAGCTAACACAATTTAAAGAGAAGTTAAAACAGGAACCAGACCAAGTTAAAATTAGCCATAGAGACGGTTATAGTGGCGGATCTTTGAGTCTATGGGACTGTATTGTACTACTGTTTTTATCACAGCTAGCGTGGCAGCGAAAACACATAAACCAATCACTACGGCTCTCATCTCGCTTGTAATACTTTTAACAAAAACAACTATATGAAATTTTACATCTTCATCTTTATCGTTGTTATTGGCGTGCTGCTGATTTTCGATACTCCTCAGTCAGCCTCGCCTCCTACCGAGACGGGTAATATCGAGCTACGCAATACTACACAGCGTATCTATCAGCTGATGATCAGCGGAGATTATGACCTCGCTGAAGCCGTTATCATGCCAGCGATTTTCACTCTTGAGAGAAGTGCAGCAATGAACAGCGCTACACTCGCTTGGCTGTACGAGATGAAAGCCACGATTATGGCTGCAAAGTATCATTATCACCATGCGATAACAGCAATATCGGCGGCAGCAAAGCACCGGGATGAACCTCGCTATAAACAGCAGAAGTTAGACTGGCAGCAACAGATAGATTCGATGCAAAAAGAGCGTCTGCTCAAAGAGAGTTATCGAAATAGCCGTCATGCAGGCCTCTCAAAAACACTCACTAAGCAAGTCAACATCGCCTATATCTACATTGATGATAATGCCAGCAGTAAGTGGTCTGGAAAGCAAAGGCTTAGAAATCAATCCTCGATTGATAGCGTAACCAATTGGTATCAAACACAAGCCAGCCGTTATTCTGTCGACGATATTAATTTCAAGGTACGTTATTTTGTGGTCCGCAGTCCGAAAGGGATCTCTAAGCAGTGGCTACGAAACAGAGAGTCTTTTAACCAGATCTTAAATTCATTAGTAAAGCGGATGCACTTTAAAAATATCGATGGATTCATAAACAATATTGCCGCTAGTGATAAAAACGCACAAGTGGCCATCGTGTTCCATTCGAACTACCAAGGGCGCTCATTTGCAATGAGCTGTCCTGCGAGCCCTAAACCAAATCGCTGTAAATATGAGTATGTAATGCTTACCGAGAAAATGAACAACAACCATTTTTCCTGGGTATTACCACAAATACAAGCCCATGAAGTTCTGCATCTATTTGGCGCTAAAGATCTATATAACATCAGAGGTGCTAAGAATTATGCGGTCACCGATGTGATGAATTACTACAGCAAAGATCTTAAATACGCCACCATTGATCCACTTTCTGCATGGGCCATTGGCTGGCAACAACAGCAACCGACTCCTCCCTTTAAAATCGAGAATTAAAATGGAAATCACCTCTCTAGAACAAAACATTTTCTTTATGTTGATTAACTTAGGTTACGCAGTACTAAGCTTGTTTATCAGCGTTATCGCACTGGTAGTCATTGATAAGTTTATCTTCAAAGATGTTGATTTCATTCAGGAGATAAAAAACGGCAATATAGCTGTGGCCATATTTCAGTCAGTGATATTACTGTTTATTGGTGTAGTCGTGTCTTCGGCTATGAATTGAAGCTAAGAAGCGCCTTAGCAGTTAAACAACATCATTTTTTACCTTACTAAAAAGGACTTTATGAACAACAGCATAAGTGAAAGTAAGCCACTCGCTTTTATCTGGTTTTCAGTGGCGTTAATAATATCTGCCCTTAGCGTCTACTTTGCGATAAATGACGTACTGATGCTCGTGCCTAGTTTTCTTGGAATGGCGGTTATACATGTATATATAGGCCGCCAAAGATTAACTAAATATCAAATATCTGATGCACAATATAAAAAAGTGATCCAAACGCTAGGAATATTTGTGGTTATCGCATCGGGGAGTGCTGCGGGTTTCTATCAACTGAGCGCAGCTTAACTATTTCTTACAAGCTAAGGTGATCACAGCCTATCAAGATGGAAATGCCAATAAATGGATGGAACACTCTTACTTATAAAGAGCTGGCCATGTATAACTACCAGCACTTTCCATGACTAAATGGACTTAGGAATGCCAATAAATGAATGGAACACTCTTACTCATAAAGGGTTGGCCAGACATAAATCCCCTTCTAGCACATCCTGTACTTCGCGGATAAATACATCTGACCGCCAAGGATGGTGGGAATGCTAATAAATGAATGGAACATTTATGGGCATGTATAAAAAAGCCCCGAGCATTTGCATGCTTAGGGCTTCTATAACGTTATGCTTTTAACAAACTAACTGTGCAGCATTAGCTGCAGCAAATTATTTTGCGTCTTTAGCAGTACGGTTATGACGCTTACGCTCATTTTCAGTCAAGTAACGCTTACGAACACGGATGTTCTCTGGCGTTACTTCTACTAGCTCGTCATCATCGATGAACTCAAGCGCTTGCTCTAGTGTCATTTCGATATGCGGAGTTAGTACCTGTGCTTCATCAGTACCTGATGCGCGCATGTTGGTAAGCTGCTTACCTTTCAAACAGTTAACTGTAAGATCGTTAGCACGAGCATGTAGACCAACTACTTGACCTTCATAAACTTCTGCAGCGTGAGTGATAAATAGACGACCACGCTCTTGAAGGTTAAACAATGCGAATGTCAGTGCTTTACCTGTTGCGTTTGAAATCAATACGCCACGAGCACGTTGACCAATATCACCGCCTTTCACTGGACCGTAATGATCGAATGAATGGTAGATAAGACCAGTACCAGAAGTCGCTGTCATGAACTCAGTTTGGAAACCGATTAGACCACGGCTAGGAATAACGAAGTCGATACGTACACGACCCTTACCATCTAGCTGCATGTCACGCATGTCACCTTTACGTGTACCAAGCTTCTCAATTACTGCACCTTGATGCTCTTCTTCAACATCAACAGTTAGTGTTTCGTATGGTTCACACATCTCGCCATCGATCTCTTTTTCGATAACTTCTGGACGAGATACTGCTAGCTCGTAACCTTCACGACGCATGTTTTCAATCAAGATTGAAAGGTGAAGTTCACCACGACCCGAAACGCGGAAACGATCTGGGCTGTCAGTCTCTTCAACACGAAGTGCAACGTTGTGTACTAGCTCCTGCTCTAGACGCTCAAGGATGTTACGTGAAGTTACGTATTTACCTTCTTTACCAGCGAATGGAGAAGTGTTGACTTGGAAAGTCATTGTTAGTGTTGGCTCATCAACAGACAGTGCAGGCAGTGCTTCTACTGTTGTAGGTGCACAAATTGTGTCTGAGATTTGCAGTTGGCCAAGACCTGTGATTGCAACGATGTCGCCCGCATTTGCTTCAGCAACTTCGTGACGCTCAAGACCCATGTAACCAAGTACTTGACCCATCTTACCGTTACGAGTCTTACCGTCAGCACCAATAACTGTAACTTGCTGGTTAGTTTTAACACTACCACGCTTGATACGGCCAATACCGATAACACCCACGTATGAGTTGTAATCGATTTGCGAAATTTGCATCTGGAAATCACCTTCAGCATCAGCATCTGGTGAAGAAACTTTTTCAACGATAGTTTCGAATAGCGGCGTCATGTTGTCGCTAGTTTCATCTGGATCTAAAGTTGCAAAACCGTTTAATGCAGAAGCATAAACGATTGGAAAGTCTAACTGCTCGTCAGTTGCGCCTAGGTTGTCAAACAAGTCGAATACTTGATCGATAACCCAATCAGGACGTGCGCCAGGACGGTCAATCTTGTTAATAACAACGATTGGCTTAAGACCTTGAGCAAATGCTTTCTTAGTCACGAAGCGAGTTTGTGGCATTGGACCATCTACTGCGTCAACTAGTAGTAATACTGAGTCAACCATAGATAGAACACGCTCTACCTCACCACCGAAATCGGCGTGACCAGGGGTATCAACGATGTTGATACGGTAATCGTTCCACTTGATGGCAGTGTTCTTGGCCAGAATCGTGATACCACGTTCTTTTTCAAGATCATTTGAATCCATCACCCGCTCAGTGGCTTCTCCTCGAGACTCAAGGGTTCCTGACTGCGCCAGCATCTTATCAACCAAGGTAGTCTTACCATGGTCAACGTGTGCAATAATGGCGATGTTACGTAAATTCTCTAACACGGCTAAACCTCTTACCATCGGTATAAAAATATAGGGTTACTGACAACTGCTAAAACCAGTTTAGTATAGTAGTTGCAATAAAAAGCGTGACATTCTACTCTAGGTAGCGAGTATCTCACAGGATTATTTTTAACCAATCGTTAAAAATAACGCTTGCGCGTTGCTTTTCTTCGCCATAACGCCCGCTTTATATACACTTTTTATAAATTGCTTTAATGACATTAATTATATTTACCCTCTATCTTAGGCGTCATTTCTAGCGATTTAGTGTCATTTTTAGCATACGTGCTATCAAATATTCTGTTTTCTGGCCATTTTTAGACAAATAGCGGTTCTGTCCTGAATCACGTGCAGCTCGTATCCTTTTAGCAATCAGCCTTAAACTGTCTTTTATTTAAATAACACTTATCTATATTTGGTCGAGTTTTCTTTGACTTATACCCTATAAAAATTTCGTCGACTTGCTATTCTTGACCCCTTCTCTGGTGATCTAAACAAATTAGTTTTCAATCGACTGGTGGACATTGCACGATTATGAAGCACGCACCAAAATGATCCACCCGACGCACCATTAGAGTGCAAAAAACATCAGCGTTAGTTTTGCCGCCCACTAATAACTATTTAATATCAATTAGTTACACATTTGGCACGACTCTCGCTTTAAACAAAACAGAATCGCACTATGCGCTAAACATTAAGATAAGAACAAGGGATAACCCTTTACCCTACTCGGAGACTTTAGAATGTCAGCTGAATCAGTTTTACAACAACTAAAAGAATTAGAAGTTAAGTTTGTTGATTTGCGTTTTACCGACACCATAGGTAAAGAGCAGCACGTTTCAATTCCTAGTCATCAGGTTGATGAAGACTTTTTCGAAGACGGTAAGATGTTCGATGGTTCTTCAATCTCAGGCTGGAAAGGCATTAACGAATCAGACATGGTACTCATGCCAGATGCTGCAAGTTTCGTACTTGATCCTTTCACAGCAGAAACAACTGCTAACATCCGTTGTGACATTCTAAACCCGGGTACTATGACGGGTTACAACCGAGACCCTCGTTCAATCGCTAAGAAAGCAGAAGACTACTTACGCTCTACAGGTATCGCTGATACAGTATTGATTGGTCCAGAGCCAGAGTTCTTCCTATTTGACGATGTTAAGTATGGCGCTGACATGTCTGGTTGCTTCTACAAAGTAGATGCTGAAGAAGCAGCATGGAATTCAGGTACTAGCTACGAAGATGGCAACAAAGGTCATCGTCCAGGTGTTAAAGGTGGTTACTTCCCAGTAGCTCCAGTTGATTCATCACAAGATATCCGTAGTGCTATGTGTTTAGTACTGGAAGAGATGGGCCAAGTTGTTGAAGCGCATCACCATGAAGTGGCAACTGCCGGTCAAAACGAAATTGCAACTCGCTTTAACACTCTTACGCTTAAGGCTGATGAAGTTCAGGTGCTTAAGTATGTTATTCATAACGTCGCTCATGCTTACAATAAGACAGCTACGTTTATGCCTAAGCCAATCGTTGGTGACAACGGTAGCGGTATGCACGTTCACCAGTCTCTAGCTAAAGATGGCGTTAACATCTTTGCTGGTGACAAGTACGGCGGATTGAGCGAAACAGCACTATTTTACATCGGTGGTATCATCAAGCATGCGCGTGCAATTAACGCATTTGCTAACCCATCAACTAACTCTTACAAGCGTCTTATCCCGCACTTTGAAGCTCCAGTAATGCTTGCTTACTCAGCAGCTAACCGTAGTGCTTCGATCCGTATCCCAGTGGTACCAAGTGCAAAAGCTCGCCGTATTGAGCTACGTTTTGGTGACCCAATGGCGAACCCATACTTAGCATTCTCAGCAATGTTGATGGCTGGCCTTGACGGTATTCAAAACAAGATCCACCCAGGTGAAGCAATGGATAAAGATCTTTATGATCTTCCTGCTGAAGAAGCAGCTGAAATCCCAACAGTTGCGACTTCACTAGAAAATGCACTTGAGTGCCTAGACGCTGACCGTGAATTCTTAACTCGTGGTGACGTATTCAGCAATGACTTCATTGATTCTTACATCAAACTTAAGTCTGTTGATGTTGAGCGTGTTAACCAAACAACTCACCCAGTAGAGTTCGAGCTTTACTACAGCTTGTAATCTATAAGCCACAGTAGTGGCTTAACTGGTACAGAATGCAAAGCCCTAAGCAGAAATGCTTAGGGCTTTTTTGTGTTTACAAATCAAACATTTCTATTTTGTACAATGCGACTACTTTGATCTGCAGCTATAGTTATGACAGTAACAAGCATTAACATTTACCGTATTTGTCACTCAAAAAGGAACTGCTATGCCTGCTGGGATCTACATTCAATGCCGCTCTATTTTTTCTATTTTCACACTAATGTTGCTGGGAATATTTAATGCCAACGCTATCGAGTGGCCGCAGGAAGTGACCGCTAAAGAGGGCAACATTGTGGTGTATCAACCGCAGCCAGAATCCCTAGACGGCAATATCTTGCAAGGGCGCGCCGCTATGTCTTTAGAGCTCATCGATAGAGATGACCCTATTTTTGGTGCCTTCTGGTTCAGTGCTCGCATTGACACAAGCGCTGATAACGCAACCGTTAGGGATGTTAGAGTGACTCGTGTGCGCTGGCCAGAGTCAACCGAAACCGATGAACAACGCTTTACCGAAGTGGTAGAGAAATCCATTGGCACCAGCAGCTTTACTATCTCGATGGAGCGTCTTTCTGCCAGCCTTGCCAACGCTAAACAGGAAAAGCAAAGCCTAGAGAATATTAAAAATGATGCGCCTAACATTATTTTTCGTCAGCAACTTACAGTACTCCTCTCCTATGATGGTTCACCGCAATTTAGAGAGATCGAAAATAGCCCTTATGAGCGAGCGCTAAATACCCCCTTTGCCGTGGCGCGCAACAAACAAACCAAGAAAATGTACTTAAGCAGTGGCACTTTTTGGTATACAGCAGACAACCCTATGGGGCCTTGGCAAGTCACTGAGTACCCGCCTGAAGATCTAGTAAAAATGCTGCCAAAACCCGATGATACAGAAGCAAAAAATACCGAAACAGCGCCTGCTGTAATAGCAGTGAAAACCCCAACTGAATTGGTTGCAACCGATGGTAAACCCAAATGGAAGAGCCTAACCGAAGGTAAGTTGCTTTATGTCAGTAATACTGAGACAGCTTGGATAAGAGAGGTCTCTTCTGGTGACATGTACCTGTTACTTTCTGGCCGCTGGTTTCAAGCAAAAAAAGAAGCAGGGCCTTGGGCCTTTGTCCGTGCTGATAAACTTCCTGCAAGCTTTAATGATATTCCGCCCGAATCAGATATTGGTGGACTAAGGGTATCCGTCGCGGGCACAACCGAAGCGGATCAAGCGATGCTCGACGCCCAGATCCCTCAAACAGCGGCAATTAAACGCAGTGAAGCTAAACTTACAGTCGAGTATGATGGCGAGCCAAAATTTGATGCTATTCCAGGCACTAAAGTCGCTTATGCGGTCAACACCACAACTCAAGTACTAAAAATAAATGGCCAATATTATGCCGTCGATAACGCCGTTTGGTTTGTTGCATCTGCTGCAAAAGGACCATGGAAAGTTGCCGATAATGTACCGACAGATGAGATAGCAAAAATCCCTCCAAGCTCGCCAGTTTACAACACCACTTATGTCGAGATTTATGACTCGACCCCCGAGGTTGTCTATGTTGGTTATACCCCAGGTTACATGTGGTCTTACCCTTATTACGGCGTTCCAGTATATGGCACAGGTTGGTACTACCCACCCTATTGGGGGCGTTACTACTACCCTCGTCCACCAACTTGGGGGCTACATGTCGGCTATAACCCGTGGACAGGCTGGAACGTTGGCGTAAGTTGGAGTAATGGCTTCTTCAGCGTCGGTGTAGGTTGGAGCGCTGGCTGGGGGAACCATTATTATCCGGGCCGTTGCTGTGGTGGATATTACGGTGGAGGTTACCGACGCCCAGTGGTCATAAACACTGGCGACATCAACATCGGCAATAGCGTCAGTATTGGCAATAGAACTAACATCTCTAATAAGGTTGCTCGTAACAATAATATTTCAGGTAATCGTGTCGGTAAAAACAATCTATATAATCGCCCAGAGAATCGTGTGCGTAATGCCGATGCCAGCAAAATAAACAGCAACTTCAAACAGGCAACTCACAATAAGAATCGTGCTAATAATGTTTTTGCAGATAAAAATGGCAACGTAGCACGAGATTTAAACGGTGAGTGGCAAAGCCGTGACAAAGGCAATTGGACCCCCGCACCTCAAACAAGAGATAGAGTTGCAACAGGACTGAATAATCGAGATATAAGTCAGCCAGTGACGCTGCCTTCTAGGCCAAATACTGAGTTAAACAGGCCTAACAATATGAATAGACAAATAAATAACCGTAATTTTGACCGTGAAAGCCTAAACCGCTCCCGTAATGCTCGCCAGCATGGCATGGTGCGTGAAGGCCGAAGGGGACGTTAACCCCGCTTTGACCGTAGGAAAAGGCTTGCACAGCGCAAGCCTTTTATATTTCCATGCTTGTCTCGCCCTGACTAAGTTGACACTCTGTTAATGGCTCGTTAGTTTAACGGTTAAAACACACCATAAGTCAGTGTTCTGACATCAAATAATAAGTGACTCCTGATCTATGTGGCAAAAACTTCAACCCTACCGCTCATCGATAATTCTTTTGTCGGCGCTACTCATTGGTGGCGCTATCGGTATCGTGTTACCAGAGTTTGCATTATCGCTAAAACCCATAGGCCAAGTGTTTCTAAATTTACTGTTTATGATCATTGTGCCATTAGTCGCCATTAGCGTGACCTCCTCTATTGCCCGCATGACTGACCTAAGAAAATTAGGCATAATTCTTATCACACTGTTTATGGTGTCTATTGCTATGGCGATTATTCCTGCGGTATCAATCGTCGGTTTAGCATTGGCTTTTGACCCTGCACAAGGTGTGGTACTCGATCTTCATCAACAGGTTGAAGCCAGCTCAGGCAATATGGACTTTGTTGGGCTTCTGACCACTAATGACTTTGTCGGCTTGTTGTCTAAATCGAATATTCTGGCCCTCATCATCATGTCAGTCATTGCCGGTATTGCGATTGGTCAATCAGGCAAAGATGGTGAGAAAGTCTCAGCCATGCTCGACAGTCTCAATACTGTGATTATGAAAATCATTTCTATATTAATGGTCGCCGCACCTGTAGGTTTAGCCGCTTACTTTGCCTCAACCATGGCTAGCCAAGATACTGAACTGCTCAGCACTTTTGCCCGTGCCATTGGCCTATTCTTTGTCGCAGCCTTTTTCTACTTTACTGTTGGTTCAACAATTTACGCATGGCTTGGGGGTGGGGTAGGAGGCGTTACCCAGTTTTGGAAGAATGCGGTAGACCCATCAGTCACAGCATTAGGTACCAGCTCATCGTTAGCCACATTGCCAGTCAATATTCGTGCTGCAAATAAGATGGGGATAAAAGAGGAGATCGCCGATATCTGCCTGCCTTTATTGGTCAACCTCAATAAAGGCGGCGCATCAATGACCACCGCATTGAAGATTGTTTTTATCTACTCGATATTGGGATTAGATTTTAGCGCCGATGTTTTTGCTCTCACAGTACTTATCTCAGTGCTATCCGCCTTTATTATAAGCGGCGTACCAGGAGGTGCTTTTCTAGGTGAAATTTTTATTGTCACCACCCTTGGGCTACCTATCGAAGTGATCCCCATTCTTGTCATTATTGGTGCAGTTACCGACGCCCCTGCGACATTGATAAATGTCATTCACGACCTTAATGCCACCCAGATTATCGAACGGATAAATGGTAAGCGCTATAAAAGCGAAACTATTATTGAATAAGTACTGGTAACGACATGAGTAATAAAGATCAACTTAAACCGTTATTATCAGTACCTTATAAATATGACACCTGAAGTGTCATATGCCTATGGTGTGACTGTCATACCGATGGCGGCGTAGATAATAGCCATTTGTGTTCAACTTGTTGCAATTCAAATGCAAACACAGCAAGGAGCACAAAATGGAAAACTCAATGACTCGACATAAAATGGATACCACTATGGATATGCCCACTATTACCAATGGATATTGGTACTATTTTGAAGACGCCGGGGTGCGAGTGACTGCTCACGGTTCAGGGTATTCAGGCCAAGAAACCGTCTATGTTAATGATGAGGTAGTGAGCGACAAACGCAATCTTGGAATGAAAAGCTCTCACGAGTTCTGCCATTTGGGCAATGATTATGAGGTGAGATTTCAAGTGACCAACCTCCTTACTGCCACTGTAGCCTGCGCCCTGTATAAAAATGGCGAGCATGTCACTACAGAGACCAAAGCCTATCGCAACATGGATGGCAAATCAGCCCTGAAGCTAATATCACTATTTTTTGTTGCTGGACTTGTTTTTGGTGGAGCAGCAGCCTGGTTAGCCCATCAATTTATAGGCTGAATGATAGCCAAGTATATCGATAAAACTAGAGGAGCTAGTGGGGTAAAATATGGAGATTGATGCGATAACCGTAAAAGCACTGCGCCAGTCTAAAGGCTGGACACAACAGCATTTGGCCGATGCTTGTGCTATTAGCTTACGCACGGTTCAGCGAGTAGAAAAAGAGGGCAGCGCATCAAGCGAGACATTATTGGGTTTGTGTGCCGTGCTGGAGGTTGAACAAAGGAATTTGTTACAGATCCCAATACCTGAGCGTCATCAGATGCAACAAGTCTCTTTGCGAGCTCAATCAATAATACTCGTAATTGCAGTTGTATGTGGTGGCTGTATAGGTGCAGCCATCATGTATCTGCTTATAAGTTAACCATACAGCCCAAGTCGAACACTTGGGCTTTTGTTCATTTTTTAGCTTTATTCAACATTCAAGTAGCGCTACAGGAATTAAGATTTACTGCTTTTGAGGCATGATAAATACTGCAACTCTGCCGTTATGTCCTGCGGCAACCACGGTGTCGTTATCAATCGCCAGTGTATAGTAACCTTGTTTTAATCCGTCTATCTGCAGCGGTTGCCAACTGTAACCATGGTCAAATGAAATATCTGTAGAGAGCTTCCCTGTCGCGATACATGTGGCTTGATAACAAACCATCGCAGTGCGCAGGCCTGGGGTAGATTTTCGGGTTTTATGCCACACCTTATTCTTTAAATATACGATATTGGCATCATGTTTATCCCGTTGTTGATAGTCGCCTCCAACCACAAAAATATCATCAACACTATTTTTCGAAATACCATAGCCACCGGCAGTTTGAGTGTCATCGAATAAAGGGATATGTGTGCGTTGCCAATACTCGCCAAAGTCTTGGGAGGTATAAATCGAGCTACTGTAGCCGCCAGTAGTAAACCATGCTTGGCCAGACTCTCCGACCATTAAGGTATTGCCGCTGGCTGCAAATGCCACTTCCCTATCGAGCATTTCCGGTAATCTGCCCCGAGCTATTCGTTGCCAAGTCTTTCCACCATCACGTGTTCGTAAGATAACAAAGCAGCCGTCAACAGGATCCCCTAACAACAAA
This sequence comes from Shewanella piezotolerans WP3, assembly GCF_000014885.1. Classification (NCBI taxonomy): domain Bacteria; kingdom Pseudomonadati; phylum Pseudomonadota; class Gammaproteobacteria; order Alteromonadales; family Shewanellaceae; genus Shewanella; species Shewanella piezotolerans. The sequence continues at coordinate 274,117 of NC_011566.1, read as the reverse complement.
CCATTATTGCGGTCCCAAAAAGCAATCGAATCAAAAAATCCTGCTTCATGTTTGTTTTCCAGCAATAACTGCCATGAAGCGCCCTGATCTTCGGTAATGTAGAGTTTAGATAACTCGCCTTCACCAGCTCCCATCACTATCGCCGTATTGGCATCAAACACTTCTATATCACGAAAGTCTGTTAATGGTTGGTTTTTAACAGAAACATCAAGCCAAGTTTTCCCTGAATCCTTGGATAGGAACACACTATTTTTAGACCCACTCACCCAGAAGACCCCGTCAGCAGCAGCGCTACCACGAAACGATAGATTGGCATCTATTTGCTGTGTATTCCAGGCACTGGATAGAGCTGAAAAACTGAATAGACAAAGTAACGACATGATTAACTTCATTAAACTCACCTTGTAATACTGAAGTACTTTAACTATCACCTAATACTAGGTAATAGGCAACTAACACTTAAAGGGCAAACCATATCAATCCACCTCATTATCTCACCAGCATTAGCATAAGATTAATTAAGCTAATATTAAACAATAACTTAGGCTAAAATAAACACAAAAAACAATGGACAATTATTATGCAACACGCCTAAACTGTGATCTTGCTCACAGTTTTATGGAAGGAACTAAAATGAAAACATCCCTTATTACCCCATTGATACTAGCAACACTTCTATTCTCAACATCAACTTTGGCAGCGATGGCGCCAGTGGTAAAATGTAACGATTGCAGTGCTACAGCCTCACTTGACACTGCCAAGGCATTAGCTTCAGACAATGTTTATGTCGTTGACTTTGTAAATGCTACAGCCCAGAAATATATATCTGATGATAAAGGCAACACAGTAGTTGCGAAAATGAGTCTGGGTGATATCACTAGATTGAATCAACAGTTTGACTACCGAAAAACGCATCTACGGGCACTAAATCGCTAGAATTTACGCTCGCTCAAGGTTACTGTTACCGCAGCTTATTGGCTATTTAAGGCAGAGACTATACGGTTTAGTCATTCTATAACGCAGTAAAAATAGCTTTAAGCGAAGCATTTGGCTCCCTATAGAAGAAACAAATGCGTCGCTTAGCTTTTATATCGATTTAATCAGCTGTATGAACCCTTGGATATCGGCCTCGTCATTATAAATATGTGGCGACACCCGCATTCCAAAACTCCTTACATCAATACTCACATTAGCACTTTTTAGTCTTTGTAAGACTTGTTGCTGCTTACCTGCAAAATCTAGAATCATGGTACCGCTGCGTTGATTTTGCGCGTGAGGAGAAACCACTTTTCCGTCTAGTTCCTGAGCTATAATATCGAGCAACTGTTGGTTATGTTGCCGTAGTGCAATCGAGCCAATACGGCTGAAGTAATCAATGCTGTGAGATGCTATGGCAAAAGGGGCAATGGAGGGAGTACCGCCCCAAAATTTCAATGCGCTTTGATGATAACGAAAGTCATGAATATCAAACTCGAACGGATTTTCATGGCTAAACCAACCGACATCTTTAGGTTGGCAATCTGTTATATGCTGATTATTGACCCAAAGGTAAGCCGCTCCAGGTCCACCACATAACCATTTAACACTAGAACCTATCATAAAGTCAGCCTGTAACGCGTTAAGATCTAGCGGAACAACACCTGCTGACTGTGCGATATCGATTAAGGTTAATACCCCTCTTGATTTAGCAATTTCGACAATCGATTTTAACGGCGGTAGCTGGCCGGTATTTGAATAGGCATGACTAACAAACACCATGTCGACATCGGCAGTAATATAATCATCCCACACATTGGCATCAGTAATATCGCACTTCACAGGAATAAAGCGCAATTCGCAACTGCTAGGTAACGCCTTCTTCAGCGCAAACCCCATACTGGGAAAATCAAGTTCACTCATTAAAATCACAGTATCATTTTGCTGCAAGCGTTCTACAGACATCACCAACTTTGTCAACGCACTCGACAGGTTAACTTGCGGGCAAAACTCGCTAGCCGGGGCGTTAAATAACATTGATAACGCCTGAGTAAAGCGTTCAATAATACCAAGCCAATCTCCCCAAGGTTCAACAGCTGAATCTTGCCACGGAGTGAAGAATTGCTGCTTAAAAGACTGCTCTGCCGTTTTTAGTGGCCGTCCCACAGAATGGTTCAATAAGTAACAACCTGGCGCCAACATAAAGTCGTTTTTAAAGTCCTTCATATCAAAGCGCCTCTAAACTGGCTTTGAGCGATTTAATATCATCATAACGCGTGTTGATATCACTACGGTCAGCGGCAGATCGTCGGTCGCGGAGTTTCTCTAATGCATTCAAAAGTACCGGTAGTGGTGGGCCGCTGGCAGTTACCTTTTCCATATGCTGTTGCTGCAGTTTCTTTGAAGGAACTGCAATATACTTGTTCACTAGCTCGTTATGATGTTGGATAGCGGTATCACCATGGAGGGCGCAAACTTCTAAAAACAGTGCTACGTTTTCTGTAAACCATGATTGCTGATTTAGATGCTTTAGTGCTAAAAGCTCATCCATAAAACTGGTTCGACGCATGCAATCACGCAAAATGCTTTGATCTTCTGGCATCATATACAAAAACTTATCTACCAGCATTTGCGAATAGGCAGGTTCATTAGCCTCACACAGCCCTAACAACATATCGATGACGTTAATGCCAGCAAAGTCGCCCGCATTGGCACCACGATACACCTGACTCCCCACCCTATATGGCTTGTAATAGGGTCTAACGCAATAGAAAAAATCATCAGTATCGAGCTTTTTAAATAACTGTTGATTTGATTCTTTAACATCAACTAGCGCTTGCTTCGCGACCTTGAGTAAATCAGCTGCAATAGGGTGAGTGATCCCAAGAGGCTCAATTTTAATCAGCGCGTCGGCTGCACGCTTATACGCCAAAATGCCCTTAGTGTTGTAGTCAACAAATAGCTTTTCCGCAGGTAGGTTAGTAAAGCGCTTATAAAGACCATTGCGTGCACTGTTATGGGTGGTTAAATGGGCAGTGGCAAATCTTGGCGTTACCCCTATAGAGGCGCCAATGTGCATTGCTAAAGCCGATGCTTCAGTGAGTGGTGATACTCTTTCTCGCGAAGGCTCGGTTATCTCATGACGGCGACAAGCCGCCATATACAACCCCACATTTCCCAATAGATCAAAGGCATGATCGAAGCCTTCATCGGTGTTCCCCTCTGCCAGCAAGGTCGCAATCATCTCACGCCCTTCGGCTTCCAAGGCCATTTTTAAATGTTCACCAACACCTTCAACATTGGCGCGATCTGTCTGCTCAGCATACAGTTGCTCTAATTCGGTATTTATCTCGACAAATCGAGTGCGGATCCAGTGATCGAAGGCTCGGGTATTGAGGGTCATTTAATGAGTCCTATTTTTGTTTTTATTTTGTTGAATTAGCCTATCAGTATCTTTCAGGTTGAAATCATCATTTTTCGTTGAATAACGTCATATTAAGATCGGATCTCACTACAAAATAACGTTATAGTGTTGAAATAGACTAAAAATAAATAATGGGATGACTCATTGGATAGTAAAGATCGTAATATTCTCGCTATTTTGCAAAAGCATGGTCGCATTGCAATCTCTGAGCTCGCCTCACGACTCAATATGTCTGATACCCCTTGCCTTCGCAGAGTCAGAAAACTCGAAGACAGCGGTGTTATCAGCGGCTACGCTGCTCAAATAGAGCCAAAAGAGGTAGGACTTAACGTCGTGGTATATGCGTTTGTACGTCTCACCGAAAATTCCGACCATCACGCCGAGCGGTTTGAAACAGCGATGCAAAACCTTGAGCAAGTGATGGAGTGTTCGGTGGTAACCGGTGGGCATGACTACGTTTTAAAAATTGTCGCGACAGATCTGCTTAGCTACGAAAGTTTTGTAAAAAAATCCCTGGGGAGCCTTAATTGTATTGCAGGTATTGAGTCTACCGTAGTGCTAAAGCAAAACTTTTCCCGTAGTACCTTACCGCTATAACTACATTATAGTTAACGAGTAATCAGCAACTTAATCACGAGCACCGCCTTCGTAGCGCTCTATAATATCGCCGTTATTTGGACATTTAAAAAACAACTAGACGACCGGTCTAATACAGCGTACGATCAGCGTCATGAAAATTGAATCTCAGCAAACACGTCAACATATTATCGATTCTGGCTATAGCCTTATTTCAAGTAAAGGCTTTTCAAATGTCGGTTTATCGCAGATCTTAAAATTTGCCGATGTACCAAAAGGCTCGTTCTACCACTACTTCAAATCTAAGGAGCAGTTTGGCGAGGAGATAATCAATAGCTACTTCAAAGGGTATCTTAGTAGTATCGATGAATTGTTTGAGCCTCGACATGGGACCAGTCTTGAACGGCTGATGAGCTATTGGTTACGCTGGCAAAAAACACAGAGTGATTGCAGTATCGACCAGAAGTGTTTAGTGGTTAAGCTCAGCGCTGAAGTCGCCGACCTTTCTGAATCGATGCGACTTGCGCTTGATAAAGGCTCATCGGCAGTCATTACTCGTCTAGCCGAATGTATTCAAGCTGGTATTGAAGATGGCTCACTGCCAACAATGCAAGCTGACATTACTGCAGAAACCTTATATCAGCTTTGGTTAGGCGCTAGCTTAAAAAATAAGTTATCCCGTGATCCAAATGCAATCGAACGCGTATTGCAAGTCACCAAAGCCCTGCTGGCTTGGCCAATACCTCCGCTGAAATAGCCAACAGTTTAATCTCCCCCGCCTATGCTTAAGGCGGGTATTTTTTGGCTGTTAACTAGACGACTGGTCTACTAAACAGTATTTATGCGATGTATACATCGATAGACAGGAATAATTATGTATAGCTTTGATTATTACAACCCGACACACATTAGCTTTGGTGAAGGAAAGATTGCAGAACTGGACAACCTAGTGGCAAAAGATGCCAAAGTTCTAGTGCTATTTGGTGGCCGCAGCGCAGAAAAAACGGGCACTTTAGCCGAAGTAAAGGCAGCACTAGGCCAGCGTGAAATCGTTGAATTTGGCGGTATCGAAGCCAACCCGACTTATGAGACGTTAATGCAAGCTGTTGAAATCGTAAAACAGCAGAAGATCGACTTTCTACTCGCTGTAGGTGGTGGCTCAGTGATTGATGGCACTAAGTTTGTTGCGGCTGCAGCACTTTTTGAAGGTGAGCCATGGGATATTCTTTTAAGCTGGGGCGCAAAAGTCACTCAAGCAATGCCTTTCGGTACTGTACTGACACTGCCAGCAACAGGCTCTGAGATGAACAGCGCCAGTGTTGTGACTCGCAAAGAGTACCAAGCTAAATTGTCATTTATGAGCGATCACGTATATCCAAAGTTCTCCGTTTTAGATCCGAGCAAAACCTTCACCCTGCCAGAGCGTCAAGTCGCCAACGGTGTGGTAGATGCATTTATTCATATCACCGAGCAGTACTTAACCTACCCAGTCAATGCTGCCGTGCAAGACCGCTTTGCAGAAGGATTGCTACAAACATTGATTGAGCTTGGTCCTAAAGCCTTAAGCGAACCAAAAAATGTCGATGTTAGAGCTAACCTAATGTGGGTAGCGACAATGGCACTTAGCGGTGTGATCGGCCGTGGCGTTCCCCATGACTGGGCAACCCATATGATTGGTCATGAACTCACAGCACTGTATGACATAGACCACGCCCGCACTATCGCTATCGTATTGCCAGGCATGCTTGATTGTCGCCGCGAAGGTAAGCAAGAAAAGTTACTGCAATATGCCGAACGTGTATGGGGATTAACTCAAGGCACTAACGACGAAATTATTGATGCTGCAATCGCTAAAACACGCGGTTTTTTCGAAGCTATGGGGATCAAGACTCGCCTGAGCGACTATGGTTTAGATGCCAGCAGTATCGACAAAGTGATCGAACAACTGGAAGCTCACGGCATGACAGCTTTAGGCGAAAAGCAAGATGTCGATCTTGCCATGAGTCGCAAAATTTTAGAGCGTAACCTGTAAGCATAATAATTATATTGCAATCAACTTACTGCATAACTCGCTGGTAAATCGAGTTATGCCTACACAATTAGGCATGAAGAAGGATTACTAGATGAATGTATTAATGGTACTAACCTCTCACGACAAACTAGGCGATACAGGACTTAAAACAGGGTTTTGGTTAGAAGAGTTTGCCAGCCCATACTATCGCTTTAAAGACAGCGGTTTTAACGTCACCTTAGCATCACCTGCTGGCGGCCAACCACCACTCGATCCAAGCAGTGAGCAACCAGACTTTCAAACAGCAGCAACTGACAGATTCAATAAAGACAGTGATGCCCAGCAACAACTTGCTAGCACCCAAGCGCTTGCACAAGTTAACGCTGACGATTACGACGCTGTTTTTTACCCGGGCGGTCACGGGCCGCTGTGGGATCTAACCAATGATGCGAATTCCATTGCACTGATAGAGAACTTTTATCAAGCAAGTAAGCCCGTCGGCCTTGTCTGTCATGCACCAGGGGCACTTAAAAACGTCAAAGCAGCAGATGGCACACCGTTAGTTGCCGGTAAAAAAGTTACTGGCTTTACTAATACAGAAGAAGCTGCTGTTCAGCTTACCGATATCGTACCTTACCTTGTTGAAGACATGATGCTGGCTCACGGTGCGCTTTATAGTAAGAGTGATGATTGGGCGAGCTATTTAGCCGTTGATGGCAACCTCATTACCGGCCAAAACCCAGCATCTTCTGAAGTTGTGGCCGATGAGATCATCAAGCAGCTTAAGTAATAGCCGTCGCCTGTTATAAGCGGCGTACTTGAGTTGCGTCGCTCAATATATTTTGTAAAGGACTGCCAATGATCACTCTGCATCATCTCAACAAATCGCGCTCAAAGCGGGTTATCTGGTTACTTGAAGAGCTGGGACTAGACTACCAGATTAAAGCGTATCAACGAGATAGCCAAACCTTCTTAGCACCACCAGAGCTTAAAGCGATCCACCCGCTGGGTAAGTCTCCAGTGATTGAGTATAAACAGCAAGTTATTGCCGAGTCAGGTGCTATCACTGAATACCTAATTGACACTCATGCAGCAGGCCAGCTGGCTCCAGAAAAAGACAGCAGTGATTATGTCGAATACCTTCAATGGCTCCACTTTGCAGAAAGCTCGGCCATATTGCCTTTACTGCTTAGAATGTTTGTCGCTAAAGATGGCTGCCAAACCAATTTCCTAGAGGGTTACGCTGCCGTCGAAACAGAAAAAATCCTCAGCTATGTCAATCAAGCCTTGGTAGGAAAACGCTACTTAGTTGCAGATAAACTCACTGGAGCAGACATTATGATGTCGTTCATTGTAGAGCTGTTAGTTGCCAGTGGTGAAGCGGAGAAATACCCTCATATCGCCACATATGCCAAACAGTTAGCTCAACACACTAGTAGCATTAAGGCGAGTGAAATAGAGCTAAAATACGATAATAGCTAAGCTTGCTTGAAGAACTGAAAAGGCAGCTCATGGCTGCCTTCATTATTTTCGGATTTCACACTTCGTCGAAGTGTCAAAATAACGAATGCTAGCTTCGCCATGATGCTCCCAAAATTCAAAGTTTTGTCCCTGATACTTAGCACCACTTCCACTGCTCACATAGCTAGCGATCAACTGTTGATCATTAAAGCGAAAAACCGCAGTAACTGGATCTAATTGAGAATAATAAACAGCAGTGATTTGTGGAAACTCGTCGCAATCAAACACTACACTAGCTGAAACCTCTATTAGCCCACTTTGGATCTGTAACCCAATGATGCGGCTTTGGTAGCTTAGCGCAGTGCATTGACGAACATCTACCGACTTCCAGCAATCATTGCGCCCTTTTATCCAACCTCTCTGTGTCGCTTTGGGTTGCTGCGCAGCAGGAATTTTGGGTAGCGCCTGATGATACACCTGCGCCAACTGCCTATCTAAAGTGGCAAGTTCAGCATCGTTACAGATTAATGTTTCGACGCTACCACTTGCTTTATTACAGTCAAAACTCGGTGACGCGGCCAATGCAGGTAAGCTAAGAAATATAGCTAACACCAGCCATTGTGGTTGTGGCATAAGTCCCTCTTAGATTTGCAGCTGATTAACTGCAATCGCTTAAATCAAGCTCAACGATGGGCAAGCTACCTAAACCAACAACATTACGGCGGTTGGGTGTAAAGTAATACAGATAACAAGCATCTTGATTGACGTTATTCCCCTGGGGAAAAATAACAAAGCCTCGCCCCCTCTCAGAGCTATAACCACGACTATTAAACCAGCCACGATTTTTCTCACGCGCGCACCAAGCTGTGGGGGAATTATCTTCTGTACATTGATTACTGCTCACGAAAGTAACACTATCAAAGTCAACAATCTGGTCGAAGGTGTCATCCCATCTACCATCAGGGTATTGACCACGCACCTCAATAACCTGGCCATTCTCCAGTGTAAAACTACGATTATTGCTACTTAAGTTTTCTGGTCTAAGCGCTATTTGTGCCGCAACCAGATCTCTCGCGGACTTTAGACTGCCTTGCATCCCTTTCATTACGGCATGATCTGCGTCTGACCTTAAGTCTAAGAACTTAGGCGCTGCAATCACCGCCAAAATACCCAGTACAATAATCACTACCACCAGTTCAATTAAGGTAAAGCCTAGATTGAATTTTTTCACGCCCTATTCCCTATATCCACTATATCCACTATATCCATGTACGCTACGCGCTTCTATGTTCAACAGTAGCACAAAAGTTGCTCAGGCTTAGCTTTAACATGAATAGTATAGGATTCAGTGTAAGTTAGCGGCAACAAAGTTCATGATTTCTTGTTAAAAAAGCGTTAATCTTGCATAGCCTACGTACCACCATGGAAGCTACGATTATGCGTTTAAGTTTACTTATTTTGGTTCTGCTAATTAGCCCGCTATTACATGCAACGGTTTATAAGTGGATCGATAAAGATGGTAAAGTGCATTTTTCAGATGAGCCGGTGAACAATGCCGAAGTGGTGGAGTTTAAAAAGAATACTGAAAACCAAGTAAAACTGCCGCAGCCTTATCGTCAAGCTGATTTATCTCAGCCCTCAGAGGTGAAAGTCAGCTACGACATGCGTATCACCTCTCCTAGCGAAGAGGAAACCATTAGAAGTAACGAAGGCGAGATCTCAATAGCAGTACAACTTGAGCCAGAGCTTGCCTCCTCTCACCTACTTGTTCTGTTTATGGATGGCAAACAGTATGGAGATGCACAGCAAAGAGGCTTGTTCCGAGTGACCAATATAGATCGTGGCGAACATAGCTTTATTATCAAGGCCCTAACACAAGACGGCAAACTACTTGCATCTACCCCACCAAGAACAGTGTTTCTTCATCGGACAATACAAAATAGAGCTAGATAGAACTTACAATAAAGGCAATAAAATACATTAAAGCCTTTATATACAAAGCATTAACCTTTAACAGTTAGTATTATTGCCTCGATGAAGTCTAGTTGCAGAACGCACCATTTTGGTGCACCATAGTGGTGCAACCAAATTATCGTTCCAAAATGGTGCAACTAAATAAGGTGGAGTCGTAGATGGATACAGGTTTATTGCTCAACCACTTAGTCACTGCGGTGCTGGTCATAAATGATGAGCTAGAGTTGCTTTATACCAATGTAGCTACAGAGCAATTGCTAGGAGTGAGTAACAACAAATTACTTGAACTTAGTTTCCCCCACCATTACCAAACCTTGGCAGTCGATCTAGCTGTTTTACAACTCGCTATTCGGGATAATCAAGGCTTAACGGTTAACACAGTGTCATTGGTCACCCTCGATGGCCAGCAGCATACTGTTGATGTCACCTTAACTCCAATTGAACAAGAAAATAGACAAGCGTTACTAGAGCTGAGACAGGTCGATCAGCAACGACGTATCCATCAGCAACTCACTCAAGATGCCCAGCAACAAGCGGCACAATTTTTGGTGAGAAACCTTGCTCATGAGATCAAGAATCCGCTTGGAGGGTTACGAGGCGCCGCGCAACTATTATCACGAGAGCTTAAAGAGCCTGAACTCAATGAGTTTACCGATCTTATTATTGAGCAAGCAGATCGCCTACGAGGCCTTGTTGACCGGTTGTTAGGCCCGCAAAAACCGACTCAACACAGCCTCTATAATATTCATGAAGTGGTACATAAAGTATTGCAGTTGGTCAATCTAACACTGCCGAAAAATATTAACCTAACCCAAGATTATGATCCCTCGATCCCCGATATCGAAATGGATCCCGAGCAGTTACAGCAAGCTTTGCTTAATATTGTGCAAAATGCGGTACAAGCACTCGACAAAGCAGGCGGGAATATTCGCATAAAAACCCGCACTCAGCATCAAGTCACCATTGGCACCCAGCGGCATAAATTGGTACTGATGCTATCCGTTATTGATGACGGTCCAGGCATTAACCCCGAGCTCATGGATACATTATTTTACCCTATGGTAACCGGCCGTGAACAAGGCTCAGGTTTAGGCTTATCTATTGCCCATAATTTTGCCCGACTACACGGCGGCCGCATTGATTGTGACTCATCTATCGGTCGTACCGCTTTCACCATTACCTTACCCATCAATAGCTAATTGAGGAAGATATAAACATGACAGAACAAGTGTGGGTCCTCGACGATGATAGCTCTATTCGCTGGGTACTTGAAAAGTCGCTCAAAAGTGCCAACTTAAGCAGCGCCAGTTTTGCTGCTGCAGAGTCGCTATGGGACGCCTTAGAAATGGCACAGCCCAAAGTCATCGTGTCTGATATTCGTATGCCAGGCACCGACGGATTAACTTTATTAGAGCGCTTGCAAAACCACTATCCGCATATTCCCGTTATCATTATGACGGCACACTCTGATCTTGATAGCGCTGTTAGCGCCTACCAAGCCGGCGCATTTGAATACCTGCCAAAACCGTTTGATATTGATGAAGCCATCTCCTTGGTTGAGCGTGCTATAACACATGCTAACGAACAAAATAGTAGCAATACTGCATTGGAACCAGTTATTGCCACACCAGAAATCATTGGCGAAGCTCCTGCGATGCAGGAAGTATTTAGAGCCATTGGCCGCTTGTCTCGCTCATCCATTAGCGTATTGATTAACGGCCAATCAGGTACCGGTAAAGAACTGGTCGCTAGCGCGCTGCATAAACACAGCCCGAGAAAAGACGGATCTTTTATTGCCATCAACATGGCAGCTATTCCCAAAGACCTAATTGAATCTGAGCTTTTTGGTCATGAGAAAGGCGCCTTTACTGGCGCAGGTAGCGTGCGCCAAGGTCGATTTGAACAGGCTAATGGCGGCACGCTGTTTCTCGATGAAATAGGTGATATGCCACTAGATGTGCAAACACGTTTACTCAGGGTGCTAGCTGATGGGCAGTTTTACCGAGTGGGTGGCCACTCGCCAGTGCAAGTCGATGTCAGAATTATCGCTGCAACCCATCAAAATCTAGAGTTACTGGTACAACAAGGCGAATTTCGGGAGGATCTGTTCCATCGACTCAATGTTATTCGAGTACACCTACCGCCTTTATCGCAACGACGAGAAGATATTGCGCAACTGGCTCGCCATTTTTTAGCCATTGCAGCAAAAGAGATCGATGTTGACCCCAAAACATTGACTAAAGAAACGGCCAATAAGCTAGCAACTTTGCCTTGGCCGGGTAACGTGCGTCAACTAGAGAATACTTGCCGCTGGCTAACGGTAATGGCATCAGGACAAGAGATCTTACCGCAAGACTTACCACCCGAATTACTGCAAGAAACCAGCATATCTATTGATGAAAGCAGCAACAATAATGATTGGCAGGCAGCGCTCAAGCAGTGGATAGACCAACGCTTAGCCGATGGAGAAAGTGACCTATTAACTGAAGTTCAGCCAGCCTTTGAGCGCATCTTGTTAGAAACGGCACTCAAACACACCAATGGCCATAAACAAGAAGCGGCCAAACGCCTAGGTTGGGGACGTAATACGTTAACCCGAAAGCTTAAAGAGCTGGCAATGGAGTAACCCCTGCGCAAGAAACAAAAAAAGGATATCAAGCGATATCCTTTTTATTACAACTGACAGCAGTAATGATTAAAACTGGTAATGCATACCTAGGGTGACATTAGAAAATTCAACATCAGCATCAGGCAAGTCGAAATCATCGGATTCCAGTGTCGCAGACATAAAGTCATAGCCTAAGCGGACAGTTAACTTTTCAGTTATCGCAGCATTAACACCTGCGCCGTAGGTCAAGCCAACACCAGTGTAATCGATATCTGGTAACGCACTTTCAATAACAATCGCTGCAGATGCAATACCCACTTTACCGTACAGAGAAAAGGTATCGTTGATCACCCATGTAAATTTAGGCGCGGCAGAGAATGAAAGCGCATTAGCCGTTGCTTCCCCCTCGTCGATGAAGTCATTAGTAAGGTAAAGTGCGCCTTCTAAGCCAAACCACTCATTGAAGTTATAACCGCCGTAGGCTCCATAGCTTTGGCCTGATTCTGAACCGCCTTCTAAGTCTGCAGAAAAAGCACCAATTTGACCACCAGCATACGCTCCAACACGATCCGTCTCAGCTAAAGCAGCATTTGAAGCTATTAACCCTAAAACGGTTAATGCCACAATTGATAATTTGTTCATGATGATTCCCTTACATCGTTTTGTGAGGCTCGGAAACTATCACAAATCTTACTACCTTGATAATATTAAACTTTAATGATTAGAAACTCTCAACTTAATAACAATTTTTCACTTTTATTCAGAGCTTAGATACAAAAATGCTTGTTTGTAGTAACCCTATTTATTCGTTGCTCATAGAATTAATACTTCTAGTGATTAGTCCTGAAAAAGTGTCCACGTGAATTAGGACGGGAAAAACATACGAAAAAGGATATCAATCGATATCCTTTTATTAGAATTTACTGCAGTATTTTTTAGAACTGGTAATGCATACCTAAGGTAACGTTTGACAGATCCATATCAATATCTTGTGCGCCAAAATCGTCTGAATCAAGTTCCGCAGAGGTAAAGTCATACCCCAAACGGATATTAAGCTTGTCAGTTACTGCAGCGTTAACCCCCGCGCCAACAGTTAAACCAAAACCTTGGTAATCAACATCACGGATGAAAGTATCTGTAACAACTGCGACAGACGCTAAGCCAATTTTACCGTAAAGAGAAAAAGTATCATTAAGGACTAAGGTAAATTTAGGTGCGACACTAAATGATGCCGCATTGACACTGGCATATTCATTATCAACAAAATCGTTAGTAAGGTAGATAGTACCTTCTAGGCCAAACCATTCGTTAAAGTTATAGCCACCGTAAGCACCATAGCTTTGACCTGATTCTGAATCACCTTCAACATCTGCTGAAAAGGCACCAATTTGCCCCCCTACGTATGCACCAACACGATCCGTCTCTGCAGAAGCATAAGCAGAAGCGGTTAAGCTAAGCACGGCTAACGCTACAATTGATAATTTTTTCATGATTAATTTCCTACATCTGTTTTGATGCAAAGAAAATTAGCATATCAACGATACAAATTGCGACAATTATGCGTAAATAATTATTTTTATTACCTTTAGTTAACCGCAGGCCAGCACCACTACAACATTAATCCAGCATTAAACCTACCAATCAAACATTAAAAACTCTCATTTCATACGGGGTCTTGGTGAATAATCACCTCAGCATCGGTAAACTCTTGCCGGATACGAATAGAAGTTTCCACTGCAATGCTGTGGGCCTGATTCAGATTTAGCGTTCCGTCTAACTCAAGGTGAAACTGGATAAACATTGTTTTGCCGGACTCTCTGGTTCTTAAATCGTGAATACCTTTCACTTGCGGATCGTTAATGGCAATTTGGGTGATTTTATTTCGAGTTTCATCATCAAGCTCTCTATCAAGCAAAGACTGCACAGAGCGATATGCAAGCCCTACCGCTTGCTGGCCAATAAACAAGGCAATCAACACAGCAAATAGACCATCAGCCCACCACCAGCCATATTGCGACAACACTAAGGCAAGTAATACTGCAGCATTTAAAAATAGATCGGATTTGTAATGCAAAGCATCGGCTTCAACCACTGTACTAGAGGTGGCAGCCAGTGCCCTTTTTTGCAAAACCACCAACGCAAAGGTCAGGACTATCGCAATAATGGAAACGATCACACCTAAAGTCGCGTGCTTAACCTCAACGGGATTAACTAAGCGCTCTCCACCATGAAAAAATAATAGAAATGCCGACCCTAAAATAAAAGCAGATTGGGCGAGTGCCGCTAATGGCTCTGCTTTTCCATGGCCATAACGGTGATCTTGATCTGCTGGCACAATGGCATAGCGAATGGCAATAAAGTTAACGATAGAAGCTAATGCATCGGCAAAAGAATCCGTTAAAGATGCCAGCATACTGGCTGAGCCCGAGTACATCCATGCAGCGAGTTTGATAACGATAAGGGTTAAAGCTGTTGCTACCGCCGCGCGGCTAGCCAGCTTAACCCAGAAATCATATTGGGAAGTATCATTCATAAAGTCTGTTTACTAATACAGTAAGGGAATTACAGACTTTAAGTTTATAACAAACTTGGGAGAAAATCTGATGACTTCTCCCAAGTTAATACAATCGCTTTAATAGAGAAAAGTAATTAACTCATAGCAATTTGTATTATAGATTATCTATTATGGCGCTTAGCAAAACGTTCTTTAAACTTCTCCTGCTGCTCAGGCGTCAATAATTGATACGCTTGGTTTTGCAGCTTTAGGATATCCACAGCTTTTTGCTGACGAGCTTCTTGCTTAGCCGCCAATGCTTGTCTTACGTCATCTTCACTAAAATTGCTTGTCGTAATAAAGCTTAACATCTGCTCTTTTTGCGTTGCTCTTTCCTCTTTTGATGGACGGTTTTGCTTCATCTCATCGCGGTGAGCCAGAAACAATGCCTTTAGCTCACTCTTTTGCTCATCCGTTAAATCTAAACCACGGAACATTTTACGCATATCATGATGACCACCGCGCTCACCTTTCATCTGGTGATAGCCATGTTTACCATGACCTTCATTAGAATCTTTAGCATCATCAGCGGCATAAACGCCTGCAGTCAATAATGTCGTGCCAGCCACTATGGCGAGCAAACTTGCTTTCAATGTATTGTTTTTCATAATGGTAGCCTCTTTAGGTTTAACTTAGCTTAGAATTACTAAGCTGTATTTGACGGTTCCCAGTGTAACGATTGCAATGTAAGTGAGGGTTTAGCTTGCGTAAAACACTGTAAAGCTACTGCAACTAATCATGTCAGTGGCTATCTTTACGTTCAATTACACTCCTAAACTGCAATTGACACCAAACAAGGTATACTCCAAATATTAAGACAGCTAAAAAGGGTTAACATGAGCCGTATATTGTTGATAGATGATGATTTAGGTCTTTCAGAATTGCTAGCGCAGCTATTAGAGCTTGAAGGATTTGAACTAACGTTAGCCCATGATGGACAGGTAGGGCTCGATCTTGCCGTTGAGCAATCGTTTGACCTTATCTTGTTAGATGTGATGCTACCAAAGCTAAATGGTTTTGAAGTATTACGTGCACTACGCACTAAAAAACAAACCCCAGTGCTGATGTTAACCGCCCGCGGTGATGAAATAGATAGGGTGGTTGGCCTTGAAATTGGTGCAGATGATTATTTGCCAAAACCGTTCAACGACCGTGAACTTGTTGCTCGCATTCGTGCGATTATTCGCCGCACAAATGTGCACACAGATGACAAAACTCAAGCGGTACAGACTTTTGGCGATCTCAAATTAGATCCTGCCCGCCAAGAAGTTCACTGCCAAGATCAACTTATTGTGCTTACAGGAACCGAATTTAGCTTGCTCTTCGAACTGGTACATCATGCTGGAGAGCTTGCATCCAAAGAGGTACTCAGCGAAAAAGTGTTAGGTAAAAAGCTGATGCCATTTGATCGCAGTTTAGACATGCACCTTTCTAACTTGCGTAAAAAAATGCCCGAACGCATCGATGGACGCCCAAGGGTGAAGACTATCCGCGGTAAAGGCTACATCTGGTTACCCTAAATGCCGATAAGAAAGAGCCCCAATAATATTTTCGTAAAGTTGCTGCTTGGCTTCTGGCTTTGTAGCTCGCTTATCATTGCACTAATCGGTCTGTTACCACTATTGCAACAGAACCATGATCAATCGGAATTGCCGCCTCACCTCGAGAGACTGCTATCAAAGATCGCCCATAAAATAATTGAATCGCCGCAATTATTACAACCAGAGAGATTAAAACGCTTTAGCCGTTTCAAAGAGCGCGACGGCCGCCCGGTGAGGCTCTACCTTGTCGATGAAAACTCACACGTTCTTAACTCCCATAAGCCGTCCAGAGCGTTACGTCGCTTTATGCTGTTAGCTGACGAAGCTGGTAAGCCCATTAAACATCAGTTTAGAGACGAATTGCTTTTTGGTCCTTATGAGTTCACTGTCAAAGGCAAGCAATATGCGCTATATGGCCGTCTGCCGGAGCACCACCCTCGGCCTTGGTTTTTCTTCTTTATTGACAACAAGCTACTAACCCTGAGTATTGCTATCTTACTGTCCGGTTTACTCTGCGGACTATTTGCTTGGCACCTAGGTAAACCACTGCGATCGCTTAAAAGCAGCGCTGATGAACTCGCAAAAGGCGATCTAAGTAGCCGAGTCGACAATGCCACTGCGAAGCGCAATGATGAGATAGGCCAATTAGCTCAAGCGTTTAACGGTATGGCTGACTCTGTAGAAGATATGGTCAACAGCCAACAACGGCTCATCAGCGATATTTCGCACGAGCTGCGCACCCCGCTGACAAGACTGAAATTATCATTGGCACTGAGTCGTAAAAAAGGTCAGCAAACGCCAGAAATGGAACGCATAGAGTATGAGGCCGATCAACTCGAGAAGATGATCGCGGAGCTATTAGAGCTTTCACGAGTAAAGCTTAATGCCAATGAATCGAAACGCCATCTAGAACTCGCTGAAGCGTTAAACCAAGTGCTGGATGATGCCGATTTTGAAGCCCAGCAGCAAAACAAATACCTCCACATTGATATCGATGAATCGATACAGCTACCCATCTACCCGAGGCCGCTGACCCGAGCTGTAGAGAACTTACTGCGCAATGCGATTCGCTATGCATCATCACAAGTCACAATTCAAGCTTCAACCTCAGCTCAAAGCCTTAAACTTGAAATTATTGATGATGGTCCAGGGATCCCCGATGCAGCTGACTTAGAGGCTATTTTTAAACCTTTCTATCGACCACAGTCAGCCCGTGACAGAGAGTCTGGCGGTTGGGGATTAGGCTTAGCGATAGCTGAAGCGGCGATTACCGCTCATCAGGGGAAAATAAAAGCCGACAATTGCCAGCCCAACGGCTTAAGGGTAACTATCACCCTGCCGCGCTAGCGAACCGATAGAGAAGCTCTTTTTAGCGGTTCTCTATCGATTCTACTGGGATCAAATGGCGGCTTAAACTCAGCACTTCCGCCGCCGTTCTGCCTAAGGTGTATCTTCCCGACTGCGACTCACTCTGGTTATATTGCGACTGCCACTCAGTAAAATACTGGTTTAGCTGCTGTAGAGAGGTCACTTTATTGGCCTTAAGGAATGGCTCAAAGAATTCGTTGTAGGAAAATGTCTGAAATCTTGCAGCAATACCATTAACCACAGGACCGTTATACGCCCTCATTTGAATATGCTTAATCTGCTGCTCACTCAGTACACGGTTAAATGCAACGCCTTTTCTACCAGAAAACTCGGTTCCCCTATCGGTCAAAATACTATTGATCTTAATGTGGTTGTCTCGATACCAAGGTAAAACGATTTCTGACAGAAATGTGGCGACTGAGGCTGAACTATTATCAGTCATAACGGCGGCAATGGCATATTGACTATAGCCATCGACAAAGGTGTGCTGATATAACTGTCCTAAAGGGGTGATCTCACCTAAATCATAGGTATCTTGCACACAAATATCACCAGGGAATAAACACTCGATCATAGCTTCATCCGGTGACAGCTTATACAGCTGCTCCAAATGTTGCTGCTCCAACGGTGTCCAATCTTCCTCTTGCTTCAACTTAGCGTTGAGTGCCAACAACCTGCTTTTCTTGGTTTCGAGATTATGCCGTACCCAAATAGTGCGTACACCACTGGCAGATATCACACAACCTCTCGCAGTCAACAGTTCAGCCGCTTTCGCTTGGCCGTAGTTGGGGTAATCTAAAGCGATCTCTATCACTTGCTCTTCAACTTCGGCAGATACCCTATTTTTTATCGCTGGCTTCTTGCGTGACAAATTCTTAAGTCCACGCTCTCCTGCAGTCGCATACTGTTTTTTAAAACGATAATAACTATCACGACTGTAGCCCATAATGTCGCAGGCTTTGCTAATACTGCCTAGCTCTTCCGCCAGCTGTAACAACGCGAGCTTACTGCGAATTTCATTATTCTTGGCACTCATACTCTATCTCGCTAATGCTTGTAAATTAACAGTCGAACCTTGCACTACCAGAATACACCATTTGGCGCATAGCCCAGCCATTTAAACCAAGTTTCTCCCATTAAGATACTGGTCGCCCAGCCAATCATCAACATGGTGAAACCAAATTTGAAGGTATCGCTCAAACTGTAATGATCTGTGGAATATAATAGCAATGCAGGCTTACTATTAAACGGCAAAACATAAACATGTTCAATGAGTAATGCCACCGGTAAGGCTAAACTCATAACTGGAAAATCAAAGCGTTGTGCGATACCTATAGCGATTGGCACAAATAGCATGGTGCGCATCGTTTTAGACTGAAATACTAACGAGCTAAGTAACATCGCTCCTGTTAGCGCAATATAGAAGACGCTAAAAGGTGTGCTTTCGTCTAAACCAA
Source organism: Shewanella piezotolerans WP3 (assembly GCF_000014885.1). NCBI lineage: Bacteria > Pseudomonadati > Pseudomonadota > Gammaproteobacteria > Alteromonadales > Shewanellaceae > Shewanella > Shewanella piezotolerans. Next base: position 255,167 of record NC_011566.1, on the reverse strand, counting down.
AATATTCCAAACTAAAGTTAACCGCTAGATTTGGTAAGTCCGTTTGCTTAAATCCAGCACCTAAGGTGTAAGCGCCAGCCGAAAATAGTAATAGATGCCAAGGCACATCAACTTCGTTCCAGTTAACCACCCCTATACGCGGACAAAGTGCCACTATTGCGCCAATGAATGCAATAGCTGTCGCGCTAATGCCATGGTATTTATCGGTCGCCCAAAAAACTAGAATAGTAATGAATATCACCAGAGACTTTATCTCCCTCCAGCTTATTCTCCCCATTTTATCAAGCTCTTGCTGTAGGCGTTCCATGCCACCTTCAATCTGTGGCAGCCTCTCTTCTGCTGCCAATGGAAAAAAAATCTTGGTTGCTATTAGCCAGCCAATGACAATCATGCACAGCACAATAGGCAAGGCCACTATCATCCAATCGGCAAAGAAGAAGCTGCCACCAATCGCGCCAGCGATCAAACTCGCAGCAAGTAAATTAGCACCAGAGCCCGTGACAAAGGCACCTGCACATAAGTTGATTTGCAATAGGTTCTGCAGCACCAAATTACGACCAAAGTTATTTTTATTATCACCACCACGGGCACCATACACAGCTGCGATAACCATAAAAATGGGCATCAAAATAGCTGCTTTGGCGGTTGTCGCAGAAATAAACGCTGACAGAACTAAGTTGATCACCATAAAACTATAAAAAATAGGCGTTGCACTGGTACCAAAGCGACAGACAAACCACAATGCAAAACGTTTTGCTGCACCAGAAGTCACCAACATGGACGCGAGTATAAAAGAGAGTATATTCAGCCACATTATCGGATGGCCGAGTTGTGCATAAGCGACTTTCTCAGGTAAAACCCCGGTCAGCACCATAGTAATGATTACCATCAATGAGGTTAAATAATTAGGAATAGGCTCGGTAATCCATAAAATAACTGCCGCACAAAAAATGGCTAGCATGGCCGTTCCTCTTGCACTAAAAGTACTTAAACCATTGACTTGTAGGCTTTCGAATGCGGTTTTACTCAAAGTCTGTGGATCAAAGTTGACCAGGAATGAGGCTGGATCAGAGTAGAGTATGCCGACGAAAACGGCTAATGCTATCCATATGCCCGCCCTTGCTAACCATTGTTCAAAACAACTTTTTGAACGCACTGGCAAGGTTTCCATGCGGTACTGGCTCATATCAAGTGGATCAACCTGCGATTCGGTTTCTTTAGACATTATTATTATTCCCTAAGCGAATTACCTTTATCTAAACCTTAACGATTATCGCCAAAAAAAAAGTCGATCCAGATCAACAAAGCAACTCATTAGTTACAACTAAAAAATATTAACAACAAAACACGCTAACCAATCAAGCAACTAAAGCACTGAAATATAGCGCAAAATTAACAACAGAACAAAGCAACAATGACGCTATCGTCAGATTAGGTCTAAACTAATAATTAAAAACATTGATCTAGATCTATTTCTTAACTCCAGATAATCAGTACTGTAATAGCGCTCCTATTCAAGCATCAATCTAATTACAGAGGGTTCTACAATGTCAGAATTGAAAATCGGTGAAATATCTAAACCTCGTTTCGAGTTTCGCACTTTTGGTCAAGATTTCACTGCGTCAGCAGAGCGTATGGCTCGACTCTCAATGCCTGTTCCAGAAAAAGTGTGGCACCGAGAAAGTGACGAAATCTATATTATGTCTCGCACCAATGATCTAAATAACACTAAAATCCGCGACGGCAAGATGGATGTAAAATCTTATGTCACTACCACTGACGGGCTAGAACAATGGGATCCTAAGCTAAAAGCTGAATTTCCTATTAGTAAGCAACAGCTGGTCGATGAAATTTTTCCCGCTTTTATGGTAGAGCAACCAGAGCTTATTGAAAGTGAGTACAGCTTTGATGCATTTATCGCACTTATTGATAACCACCCAGATCTACAAGCAGTAAAGATCCATAAAGAGCGCTTTGGTTACATGGTGAACAATACTATTTGTGAAGTAGCCAACGTATTGGTTAACGGGGCTAAAATAGTCAGCATCAATAGTGAGTCCACTGAACTGGAAGATATTCAGCAAACAATCAAAGACGTAAAGCTCGAAGGTGTCGAAAACATCAACTACTTGCAAGCAATCAAACGCATTATCGGTATGAAAAACCTACCTCTAGCAAACTAAATTGGGAAGCATCAACATGGCTCAAGAAATTGAAAGAAAGTACCTAGTAAAAAGTGAAGCATTTAAAGAGCTTGCCGCACGTTCAGTACGAATTATCCAGGGATATTTAAGCTCAGTGCCTGAGCGAACAGTTCGGGTTCGTATTAAAGGAGATAAAGGTTATTTAACGATAAAAGGGATCGGCAATGAATCAGGTGCCTCACGTTATGAATGGGAAAATGAGATCCCTGTAGCAGAAGCGCAAGAGCTACTTAAAATTTGTGAGCCTGGCGTTATTGATAAAACACGTTACTTAGTTGACTACGCTAACCACATTTTTGAAGTCGATGAATTTTATCAAAGCAATCAGGGCTTGATAGTGGCCGAAGTAGAGCTAAGTGATGAAGCACAAACGGTGAGTAAACCAAGTTGGCTAGGTGAAGAGGTAACCGGTGATGCCCGCTATTACAACTCTATGCTAATGAAGCAACCTTTTACCACTTGGTAAACTAGATGACAGTGTCGCTATTTCAAGCTGATCAGTACCACCTTAATGTGAAGGCGGATTTTTCGCCTCACTTAAAGCATGCCCAACTCAAGGTACATTTCTTTCTTCCCACTCAGCTGGCAGAAAATAGCGACATTATAAACCCAACGAGTTTTTATCAAAACCTACTACAAAAACAAATACTTAAATCAACTACCACTCCAAGTATCACTGCACTACAACAGGCTCTTTTAATACTCAAGCAAACTGCTTATGCCAAAGCTGCTGACAACATCAGCCGCTACCGTAAGGCACTATCTCATTTTGTTACGGACATTCGCATCATACTGCTCGATGCAGATATAACGACTTTGCAGCGACTCGATGATTGTATCGAATCGTTTTGTTCAATACATGATAATGAGGCATCACTTACCGAGAGCCGCCTTTACCGGCTAGCGCTACATCAAATAATCTATTACTTTTATCAATCTCTTCTAAGGCAAGCTCGAAAACTACGACCACATCCCACCGCCAACATCAATCAGCTTATCCATAAGACCGAACTCTTCGCCAGCAATAACAATCTTAAACTACATGATGCTAGCGAGGAGGGACGTGAGCGCTTACTTAACAAGTTGCACATTGCTCGTAAGGTTATCAATAGTCCGTATAAAGTTAAGCGCAAAAAACTAAGAAATGGCGAGCTAGCTGAACAGTTTATCTTTGGCGTTGCCGCCGCATTTGCAATGGCCTTTGCCACTGGTGTGGCCTTTGCGACTCAAAGAGCCTTTGGCAATTTTTCCACGCCGTTTTTTTTCTCCCTTGTCCTATCTTACATATTCAAAGATCGGATCAAAGAGCTCGGGAGGAACTACCTAATGGAAAAATTTTCTTCACGCTACTTTCAGCATCAATCTCGATTTTACCAAGGCAATAATTTGCAGGAGATTGCGACCACAAAAGAGAGCTTTTACAAGCAAAAACGCAATAAGCTGCCACCCAAGATCCAGTCCATTTTAAAACGTTTGTCTGCTCAAGAACCTGCTGATGCTCCAGCTCATTGGGTATACCAGAGAAGCTACCGATTCAGTCGTGCAAAGCAACAAAACGGAAACGAAAAGTTTATAGATGAACTTACACTAAACCTAAGCAAGACACTGCGTTCCCTGCCTAAAATATTAAGTAACCATAGTTACTATGCCGAGCATAAAATACGTACTGAAACCGTACATAAAGTCCATACAATACAGCTGTTAGTGAGCATCACTACTGATGATAAAACTGACTACCTCCAATATAGAATTGTGACCAGCAGAAAAGGAATACATGGCGTTTACAAGATAAATATCAATAACATATAAAGTATAAAAAGTTAAAACCTAAGCAACGACATTCACTGTGATAATGCCTATTTTATCGCGGTCACTCCCTAATGCCCCCTGAATAAACATCAGAATTTCGATAGCAATTAGCTACAAGTAAACCTATGTCTACTATTTTTAAAAACGAGACCCGAAGTGTACGATTAAGTTGAAATTAGTCGATCTAGATCATGTTTTTATTTTAAATACCTCTTTACTATAAAGCCATCAAGAGACACCAAGTTTTTACACAGCGTTAACACTAATAAGAATGAAATTAAGGAAAACTATTATGGTGAACAAAAACAGCTTTTCCCCATCTCGTGTTGCACTTGCTATTTCAGCATCGCTACTATGCTTATCATCTGCCGCTATGGCATCTGAATCAGATAAAATAACGGAACTTGAAGAGAGGTTAAATGCGCTAGAAATTGAGCTGATTGAGGCTAAAGATGCAGCCAATGACATCGACCGCGTAAAGTTTAGTAGTGGTGACCCATCGCCTGAATTTATCTCTAAAGATGGTCAATCAACCATGCAGTTCACTGGTCGAATTCAACTTGATTACGTCAATGCAGACCCATTTTACACCGGCAGCAAGCTGGAGTATGAAGATGGCCTCAATGATGTCAGTTTTCGCCGCATACGCTTTGGTGTCGAAGGGTATTTTTCAAATACATGGAAGTACTCATTAGAATTTGATTTTGATGGTATTTCTGAAGTCGAAGTAAAAGATGCCAATGTCAATTATCGCGGTTTTGATAACTCTGAGATTAAAATTGGTTTCCAGAAGTTTGGTTTCGGCATGGAAGCCACTGGTAGCTCATCACAGCTGGCATTCTTAGAACGCGCCAGCACTGATACTTTCTCTGCAGAACGCGCAGTCGGTGCCTCATGGCTTTATAAAGGCGACGGCTATAACTTCACCACGGGCTACGGCGTTACGGCTCTGATCAATGATGATGATCTCAATGAGAAACAAGATGTGGTCAATGCGCGTTTTACCATGACCCCTATCAAGAACAGTGATCACTTGCTTCATATTGGTGCCAGCGGTTTATATACAAAGAATAACAGCAACATGGAAGAAACCCGCTATCGCGCGCGTCCGAATACTAAGGTCACAGGTCGCATCATAGATACTGGCAAGTTCAATACCGCATCGACTCAGCACTATGGTATTGAGGCAGCCTACCAGCATCGCAATTTTTTACTGCAAGCTGAGTACATGATGGCTAAAACGGATGACCTATTTGTTAAAGGTGACAATATGGGCTCTGCCACGTTTAACGCAGGTTATGCCCAAGCTATTTACACCTTAACAGGTGAGAGCTGGCGCTATGGTGCCAAGAAAGGCACCTTCAAAACCGTTAAGCCTGAAAATGCTGTTTCCGCTGGTGGTTACGGCGCTTGGGAAATAGCCGCCCGTATTGATGTCGCGGACTTCAATGATACCGATGCCGAGATTTACGGTGGTAAGAAAACCGATTACGTCATCGGCCTCAACTGGTACATAGAAAACAACCTAAAAGCACAGTTCAACTATGTACACACACAGGCTGATTATGAGGAGTCTTACACTGATATTAATGGCGTTGAGATGTATGAGCAGGACGGTAATATTTTCCAAGCTCGCCTGCAATATGCATTTTAATTGAGGAGTTAATATGAGAAACAATCTACTACTCATCGGCTTAGTGAATTTATGCCTAAGCTCCAGTGCCTATGCTTTGTCACCTGAGCAATTCACATCGCTTGAGTATCACGTCAACACTGGGGTAGGAAAAACCCTCCCCTATGCTGCTAATAAGATAACGCCAGAATTTAAAAAAGCATTTAGCTTTATTAAATTTGATGAAGATACCTCAATTAAACTGGTCACGTTCATTGATACACCTAATCGTGCCTTTAAAGAAAAAGCGATTAATATTCGAGTTAGGGAGCATGTAACAAAACCTCGAAAGAGTAAAATTACCGTTAAGTTACGTGCGGCAGATCCAACAAGTTTTGGCGACGTCAGTAACTACAGGAAAGCTGAGATTGACTATACCAATGGTAAAGCGGCTTATAGTGTCAGCTACGATATTCCCTACTCACCTGGTGATATCGATGTCAAAAAAGTGGACTACGAACAGGTTTTCAAAATCTTAAAGGGCAACAGTGCCGTATGGGGAATTGTTGGTGACATTTATGAAGCCAATAAACAAGATTTAGCCCAAACCGTAGTCATGCGAACCCATGGCTGGGAAGGAACTTTAGATGATAAACGTTTTGATGATATTGAAATCGACTTTCAACTATGGACGCCCTACTACCGCCAACCAAGAGTCGCCTTTACTGAGTTCTCATTTAAAGGCAGCTTAAAGGACGAAAAGCGTCTTGAGCAGGCTTATAACTACTTATTCAAACAGGTTAATGCGGTCAACCTTGGAGAGGGCGATAACCAAGGCTCTAAAACCAATGCCACCTTTAAAATGAGTAAAGCATTTAAGTAATACCTCTCGACCGATTGCAAACTTGGCGGTACACCGCTCCCGTATGGCCTCGTTTGCAATCCACTCCCGGTGATCATCAAACTAAAATAATAAGGAGATGCCAATGTTTGGCTTTTCTCGGCTCACTACACTTCTTTCTCAGAGCGAATCGACTGAAACTAAGGTCTATCTTTTCTTTGAACAAGTGACATTGTCTCACCATAAGTCGATTCAGATGTGGAAGAACTACTTAACCTATGGCGCCACCAGCCAAGAATTTGAACAGGCGTTAACTGAACTGCAAGAGATTGAACATCAGGCTGATAACTTAAAACGGGAAATTGAACAAACACTCTACCGAAAGACCCTAATTCCCGATCTACGCTCTGATGTGGCTTCACTGATCGATCTCACTGATCGCCTGATCAATAAACAAGAAACCATTGGTCTTCATTTAAAAATAGAGCAACCTCTTATCCCACAACCTATTGCCACTGAGCTGTTGACACTGCTCGACACTGTCGGAGAGACCATAGATCATACACTCTTATGTGCTAAAAGCTTTTTCACCGATCTCCAGCGTGTACAGGAATATCACACCAAAGTTATTGCCTTTGAAAGTGAAGCAGATCGTCTATGCACTCGAACCAAAGTACTGCTATTTGATACCGACCTACCTTTAGTCAATAAGATCCAATTGCGCTATTTTTGCGACCGAATCGATCAAGTGGCTAACTTAGCGGAAGATATCAGCGATCGTATTGCAATCTTCACACTTAAACGCGTGCAGTAAGGGGAGAAAGCATGGATATCGCAATCTGGATTTTTCTCTCAAGCGGCCTATTTCTTGGTTGGTCACTAGGAGCGAACGATGCGGCTAATGTCTTTGGCACTGCTGTTGGCTCCAACATGGTCAAGTTTTCAACCGCCGCGCTGATCTGTTCGGTTATGGTCATCTTAGGCGCGGTTATCAGTGGCGCGGGAGCATCCCACACCATAGGTTCATTAGGTAAAGTTTCAGCCATTGGCGGAGCATTCACCGTGGCTTTGTCTGCCGCGACAACCGTTTATTTCATGACAAAATCAGGCTTACCTGTGTCCACAGGGCAAGCGATTGTAGGGGCGATTATAGGTTGGAACCTATTTAGTGGAATGCCAACAGATTCAGCCGTTCTATCTAAAATTATGACCACCTGGGTGCTATGTCCTATTCTCGCTGCAATTACAGCTGTCCTATTATTTAAGGCGGTTACCGCGGTGATTTCGAAACTTAGGCCAGGACTATTTCAGCTGGATAAATGGACTCGTATCGGCCTTATCACTGCGGGGGCGTTCGGTTCATATAGCCTAGGGGCAAACAATATCGCCAATGTTATGGGCGTTTTTGTCCTCAGCACTCCCATCGACGCGATGACAATACTCGGTATTGAGTTTACCCCTGCCATGCAGCTGTTCTTCATTGGTGCGGTAGCTATCAGTATTGGGGTATTTACCTATTCAAAAAAAGTCATGCTGACTGTGGGTGACAATCTAATTTCGATGACGCCAGTAACCGCTTGGGTTGTGGTGATGGCACACTCCATCGTGCTATTTATCTTTTCGTCACAGAGCTTATCGAATGGGTTTGTTTCTGTTGGCTTACCAGCCATTCCACTTGTGCCAGTATCAAGCTCTCAAGCCGTTATCGGCGCAGTGATAGGCATTGCACTGCTTAAACGCTTACCACTGCAGTGGAAAGTGCTTTCGAAGATCATCATCGGCTGGATCATCACTCCCATAATGTCAGCCATCGCCTGTTTCATTGGATTGTTCATCATCCAAAATCTATTCAAGCAGGTTGTTATATAACCAAGTTAACAGCTCAAACAATGGACTACTTATGAAATTACGTTACCGGTTTAACGCGTTACTCATTCCGTTAGTTGCACTTGGGTTTGTCGTCATTGCTTGTGTGACCATCACTAATAGTTTGAATATGATGCAGCGTGCATCCCAAAACACCATGCAAGTAAATGCTGAGCTGTTAAAGAACAACATTGGTGGTTGGGTTGAAAGCAATCTCAATATAATCAATGCACTTGCAGATAGTCCATTTATTCTCATGGCCATCAATGATGCACAATATCACTTAGCGACATCGGCTCACCTCAGCGCGATAGCTCAACAAGTTGACGCGCGAAATATCGCACTTTTAGACGCTAAAAAAAAGGTTATTGCCGCGAGTAATCGCCAACGTATTGGTAAAGATTACAGTAACATGAGTTATGTCGCTCAAGCATTACAAAGCTCGAAAGCTATTATCTCTGATCCTGTAACAAGCCGAGTAGACGGTAAGCTATTGGTCACTTTTGCCGTCAAAGTAGCACAGAAAAACCTGCTATTTATGAGTATGCCGCTAGATAATTTCTATATGGACTATGTCAGCACTACAGGGTTGAATAAACATAGTAATGCCTTTGTTTTATCTCAAAGTTGCTCACTGGTGGCACACCATTCACTCCAGAGTCAGAGCATGATTCAGCCCAGCTTTGCCAATTTGTGCCAGACAAAGAAGCAACTCGTCAGCTTTGAAGAACAACAGCAATCTTATATGGGCTGGGTCAGCACGGATCCTCGCAGCGGCTGGCTAATTGTTAGCGCAATAAAAACCCTGGTACTCAAAGAGAAGCAACATCAGCTGATATTGTTTAGCGCTATTGTGGCCTTGGTTGCCATTGTTATTGTTGCACTTATCATTGTTAAGCTGGTTACCATCATCACCAACGGATTGAGCACAGTATCCACGGCAGTCGGTGATCTATCCAAGGGGGATATCAGCCTAAGTAGTTTGAATCAAACAGCATGGCAATCAATACGACTAAGAAAAGATGAATTGGGCCATATCGCCAACTCCGTCTCTCACTTAATCGATGTTCAACGCCAACAGATCGATACCGCCGAACAGATAGCTCATGGAGACCTATCTAATCCAGTGCAATTGGCGAGTGACAAAGATTCCTTGGGTACTGCATTAAATAAGATGCGCACCAATCTCGCCAACTTGGTGCATGCGGTAAAAAACAGCACCCTCGCGATTAAACAAACTTCAAGTTCACTTCATCGCGACAGCTCACAGCTTGCGACTGGCGCTGGTAACCAATTGTGCTCAATGTCCACTATGAGTGCTGCACTGCAAGAGATAGAAAATCAAACGCAACAGACCGCGATATCAACCAAGGCCATGAACGCTAAGAGTAACCAAACGCTACTTCAAGCTGAAAACGGCCACCAGCGAATGCAATCGCTGCTTGGCTCACTTGCAGGGATTAACCAGTCTGGTAATGAGATAGCCAGCATTATGAATGAAATCACCAATATTGCCGCACAAACCAATCTTATTGCCCTCAACGCAGCAATTGAAGCAGCAAGGGCTGGTGAGCATGGTAAAGGCTTCTCTGTCGTCGCCGATGAAGTGCGAAATCTAGCTAATCGCACTGCACAAGCAGCTTCAAAAAGTATTAATCTGGTCGATAACTCACTGACGAAAATGTCACATGGCAATGACATAGCCAAAGAAACAGAAAATGACTTTGATCATATTGTTAAACAGATGCAGGATTCAAACTTGCAGCTCACCTCCATCACCCTTGGCAGCACAGAACAAGCTTTGGCGACTTCAGAGCTCAGTCAAAGTTTGGCACTAATAGAGGAGGTCAGTCAAAATGTAGCGTCGATCTCAGCCGTTGTAGCAGCAGAGTCACAGCAACTTGGGCAATTAACAGACCAGTTAACGACACAGTGCGACAACTTTACATTGTGATTGCAATTGCTGGCTCATCAGTTTGGATTAAGTGCCTATTAACTCTCAATTGATATTCCCGTTTATGGCTGCACCTAATTTTTATCCCGACCTTTTATTGTCTATAGCGGCGAACAAACTTGTGGTAGCCATAAAAGTGGATACACAACATAAGTTTCTAATGCGACGAGTAACATTAACCTTAAGCCGCATCGGCGGTTTCTTCGAGCTCGGTAAGCCAATCGATATAATGGCTCAATTTTGGGAGCCGTTTATCTGAATGGCCAAGTAGCTGCGCTAAAGCATAACTAAATTGATAGTAGAGGTGCGGGTCCTTGTAGTGTTTGTCTGCGTCGTTGCAGTTTATCTGCGCCCCCCGCAGGTAGTTAGCCACCAACTCGGCTCTGTTAAAACCTTCAACGACTCCCATAGCCTCAACAATCAGACGATTCCATTCTATATATTCAGCATAAACCTGCTCAAAAGCATAGCGATTATCATCTGTCGCTTGCGCAAGCAGTTCTGAGTTAGGCATGACGCGCGCAATAATGAAACGATCATAGAAAAGATCGTCACGAATTGACCAACAGTGGTGCATCAAAAAACACTGAAGGTAGTCAGGATAAAGCGCTTGATCAATAGCCGCTCTTTCTAATCTATTTTTGAAGTGTGCGGTGGCGACGGCAACGACTAAATCTGCCTCACTGGGAAAGTGATTATAGATGGTGCCTTTAGAGATCTGGCTAGCCTCAACCAAATGAGATCGGCGCAAATCAAAACTTTTATGGCCACGTAAACATCGCTCGGCGACGTCCGTCAAGTAGCTTTCTCGCTGTTGCCAATTACTCATGCCGACCTCTTCACAAATCTAACAATAAACTCAATTTAACTTCACATTCATAAAGTAGCAGCCTAGGTGTAAAACGGGTATTGAGTAATACTGATGCCACCATGAAAAAACTCAATAGCCCATGCTTAAAATTGAACTATTAGAAAGCTTCATTGCTGTAGTTGAATGTGGAAACCTATCCAAAGCGGCGGACAAACTATGCCGGACACAATCAACTATTAGCTTACAAATCAAAAAGCTAGAAGAAAGTGTTGGCCAACCGTTGTTGTTAAGAGACAATAAAGGTGTCAGTTTAACTGAGTCAGGAAAAACGCTGCTAAACTATGCTTACAAGATGATGCAACTAAGCTCCCAAGCGCTTGACGAGCTTAAAGAATGTCAAAACCGTGAAGTCATACGGCTCGGCGTACCGACAGATTATATCACTCGATACCTTGGTAGCTGTTTGCTTGAGTTTATTCGCGAATTTACCTGTATTGAACTGGTTATTGATACCGATGTCAGTGGCAACCTCTATAAGCGATTACATAACGGAGAATTTGATGTAATTGTTGCAACCCATTGGCAAGCGCCTGCGGCAGGCCATGGTGAACTTCTATTTGAGCGCCGATTCCATTGGGTAGCCGCTAAAGGGGGGACTGCTCACAAGCGAGAAACCGTCCCGGTTGCGCTTTACCCAGAAAACTGCCCTATTCGAGCACAGGTATTTGCCAACCATCAAATATCGATGCGACCAATGAGCGTACTGCTATCGACTCCCTCACCTGCGGCAATGTGCTTAGCGGTAGAAAATGACATAGTCATTTCACCCATCGCAGAGTTCCGCATTAACGACAATATGCAGATCCTCGACCCGGTCGAACATAATATTCCACCGTTGCCTGTATTTAATGAGTCGTTATACCTCAACCCAGAGACACAAACTGATGCGACCTATCAGTTGATTGATTTAATCAAAGCCAACGTGACAGAGCTAGGTGAAGCATCTCCTGCTAAAGAAGCAGATCCAACTTACCAATAAAGCGGTTTAGTGATAACAAATGCCAACGATAGCGTTGGCATTTTTGTTTAATACCAATCGGTATAATACCAATCAGTATAAAGATTTGATCGCTCAGCGAGAGTTTAGCGACTTTGAGGTAAGGTCATTAAATGCTCCTGCATTAATGACATTCACCACATCCATGTGGTTAGCAATGAATGAAGAGCATAGTTATTCTACGTTCAAATTCATTAACGCAGCATCAAAGACGCTAAAACTCGCCTTTAGGAGTGTTTTTGGCTTGCTACTTCTGCGTTGAATAAACTCATAAGGGAATAACCATTATGTCATTTATTCGCCTTGAATTAGCGTGCCAAAAACGCTCTGAGTAGATCAACTTCTTATACTGATTGGTATAACAGGCTTATCTAGAAGTAATATGCAAAGTTGATGTTGAAGCGATGATCCCAATCATCATTAGCTTGAGTCAACCCCAGGCTGTTGCCGCCGAGCCAAAGCACATTTTTTGCCGCGTAGTAATCTACATAGACAAAGACTGGCCCATAGCTTAGCGAAACACCAGTGGTATTAAGTATTGAGTCATCATAGTCTTCGAAATCTGGCTGAACCATGCTGAAATCATTGTAAATAGTATAACTACCCCATGATGTGGCAATGTTTTTTGATAGGTTGGCCGTGTAGATATTACCTTTACTGGCGACTTCAAAGAAACTATCCAACATCCCCATACCAATCTTATTTGGATCGATACGACCATCATCATATTGGTCATAGTCATAGGCTAAGTATTGTGCCTGAAAGCCCCAACCGTCATAGCTTATATCTAGATGCACGGCATAATTGAGCGTGTCACCGTTTTCGCCAAACTCAGAATTGTATAGCTGGCCATATTCAACCGATGCGCCAATTACCGTAGTTAAGTCTCCACTGTTTAAGGTGAAGCTCTGACGACTTGCGATAGTGTTAGTTTCTTCGTTATTGTAATCAATATCATCGATGGTACCTTTGGCTACTGTACCAGCAAAATCTCGGTGATCACTGCTACCGTATACCGCATTTTTAATAAAAGCGAGTTCAGTTAATGAACTACCTTTTTGGTATTTAGCCGCAATACCAACACCATAGTCATCTTCAAATCCTAGGTAGTAGTTTAAGCTATACCACCAGTTATGAGATGCATAGCCTTTATTGCCAAAAGGCTTATTTATAACACCACCACTAACAGTAAGATCTTCATTAACATCCCAGTAGGCATAACCATACTTTAAAAAGTCATAACCTTGATAAAAACGATATTCAGCAGCAACACCGATATCATTCCATTTGTCAGCAAAAGTGATAGAAACTAAATTAAAATCAAAGTCACCACCTTTATCTTTTGATGCTTCAGAATAATCACTATAACTATAATTAACTCTAACAGAACCGCCAACTTTTAAATCATCTGCAACTGCTTGAGTAACAAGCATTGGAAATAGTACACTTGCAACCGCTAAACTTATAATTTTATTTTTCATCATTACCTCGAATCGAGTCCTTGCCGTCGCGATATGTGATTTTTATATTCGTGGAATATATAAAATTGTGCGACAGATACATTTAGTTATTTCTTATGACTTAATTAAAACAATATTCCTTGGCGTTAGTGGCAAGGGAGACCCTGCCACTATTACCTAAAATATATTTACCACTTCAACTTAGTTAAATCGCACTGAATAACTTCACCACGTTTAGCCGGAGTACCAGGGTTTGCTGCTGATTCACAAAGTAATGTCGTACCATAATCATTACGCTTGTCATGAGCATTACTTCGCGCCCAGACAGATACAATAGCGCGCTCTTCAGGCTTAGCTTCACAGCTGCCGTCGATGTCAAAAGCGTGAATAGTATTCTGATGGAAGTACATGAGGGGATCTTGCTCAGCACTTGCTGATAACCACATAGTTTGTGAGTTATGTTGACCTTCATCGAACTGTACGCGACGCATAGTATCGCCTTCTTTAACCGTCTTAACTAAAGGTGAGTCTTCGCGCACAGCCATTGTTTTAAACTGATTGGTACATGCTGGAACACGCATGTTGTAGTACATTTCAGAAATAGCGTGGTTATGGAACGGATAAAGAGTATCAACTGACTGCACTGTCATACCCACTTCAGCACCGACCTTTTCACCATTGATTTCGTCAATACGCAACAAGCCCCAGTGACCAAAAATTTCGGCGTAGGCGTAACCGCCACGAATGTTATTAAAGTTCTTGTCATTACGCTTACTTTCTTCAGCATACATAGGGAACCAACCCGCTGCAGCCCATAGGTTTGGCAATGCTTTAGCGCTAATGTCATAAGGGAATACGGCAGGCATTTTAACTTCATCACCTGTCACCATTTTGTAGAAGTTTTTGGTGAATTGCTCGCCATACTTTTTAACGTCTTGGTCGGTGACTTTCTTATCAAAAAACTCTTCAAATGTCGTACGCTTAAAATGCTGCGCAACCGGTGAGTTTTTAGTTAACTCTCCACCTGGATTGTAGATCCAACTAACGTCCTCTCTAGCACCAAAACATTTTTTAGCTTCATCTGTATTATTCAATACTTGATAGATATTCTTGACCATAAGCTTCATATCACGTCTATCCATAACGCACATGCTCTGGCCACCTTCAGTTGAATCAACCAAGGCGCTGTCTGAATTTAAACAACCACTTGATTGGTCATTAGTCAACGCGACAGCGTAGGCTTCTAAATAACTTAACGTTTCATTCCACAAAGTATCAATATACTTTTTATCTTTAGCTGAATAACTTGGTTGTTCCCCCAAACAAACAAATTCAGCAGATTTAACTTCTTTAGCATCTAGAAAGTCAGGAATACCCGCAGCAAAGGCGCCATTAGATAATAATAGCGCTCCTAATAACATTTTCGTTTTCATACATCACACCTGTTTATTTATAATAATTAACGTCAGGGATAATACATGTGGAATTGGTTCCAAAAATTGGTAACAAGCAAGTTTTAAATAGAATAAACAATAAATAATCACACAAAATAATTAACAATATTACAGATAAATTATAAAACTCAGACTAAAAAAGAGGTTGACATCATTTTAAAATAAAAAGGGCCTCTAATAGAGGCCAAATAAAATTCTTTGCAGGGAATTTAAATAAAAATGGCTATAACTAATCACTGTTATAGCCATTACCTAATTATTTAGGACAATTGAGATGGAACTTAACTCAAAGTAAAGCTAATTATTACTCTTTAAACTTATCAAATTTAAATGTATGACAGTTACTACAAAGTGGTTGCTTTGGAGTATGCTCACCATGACATTCCTGACAAGGTAACTCTTTACCGTAGTGAAGATTGTTATGTGGGTTTTGCCACTTATCTTCTTCACTACGCGCTGTTTGCTCCGCTAAATCATCCACATCATGACACTGCAAACAAGCCTGGTCTGATGGAAATTGCTTAATGCCATTGTCATGACACGTTTTACAATCCTTACCAATTACTTCTTTATGATGGTCACGTATCTCAACTGCTTGTACCGATAAGGTTAATAGGCAACCAAAGGTTAGCGCTAGTACCGCTTTTAATTTAATCATCGCTCATTCCTCGTATTATCTGGCAAAATTAGGCTTTCATGACACTGCGAGCAGCTGTCATACCCATCACCATGCATTCAGGAATTGAGCAGCTACCTAAGCGACTCACACCGTGAATACCACCACACACTTCACCTGCTGCATACAAACCTGGAATTGACTGACCAGTAAAGCTGTCTTTCACAGCTGCGTCAGTATTGATCTGTACACCACCTTGGCAGTAATGCACTTTTGGCCACAGACGAACCACGGTAAACGGTGCTTCAATGAACTTGTCTTTGGCTTTGGTCATATTTTTGCCAAACTGCTTATCTTCACCCGATTTAACGTACTCATTGTACTCAGCAATTTGTGCTTTAAGTGGCTTTAACGGCACATCAAAATGCTTAGCCAACTCTTCAACCGTATCGAACTTCCAACCTACGTTGTACTTGATCACTTTCTTAGTATTTGGATGCTTTTTAGAATCCTTATAGCTAGTGATCAAAATTGGAGGAAGTGCTTCACCTTTGTCATCACGACAAGCTAGTTCAGCATCTGCACGAGTCTTACGGTCAGCAATTTCATTCATAAAACGCTTACCCGTTAGACGGTTAACAGCCATTGAATGAGGGAAATTGTAGATTGAGTAGTTAGATACATAGCCAAAACCACCTTCATCTGGTGATGCCCATGGGCCAGATTGGATGTGTGCTAAATGAACAGGGATAGCACCTAGACGGAACATCTCGTACATACCTTCACCCGTAGCGCCTGGTGCATTGGTACAACCCACTTCTGAAGTAAGTGTTGGATCTTGCGCCATACGTAGATCGACGTTTTGCGCAAAGCCACCTGTTGCCATAATCACACCGCGTTTTGCGCGAATATTGCTGACTTTACCCGGTTGGTCTTCACCAAAGTGATAGTTTTCGCGCATTTTAACGCCAACGATTTCACCTTGTTTACCCACTAAGAAACCTTCAAACTTAGCTCGGTTATGAGTATGCACACCAAGTTTACGGCATTCATTTAGCAATGGTTGAGTAATACCCGCACCACAACTAACGGTAGTTTGATAAGTACGCGCTACCGAGTGACCACCCAGCTGTTGTAGGTACGGATGGTATTTTGAACCTGCATCTAATGTCATTTGCAATGCTTCAACCGCATGCTCTGCAACATGACGCAGCAATGCTTCATCAGCGATACCCCGGCCAGATTTAAGCTGGTCATTAACCATACGATCAACTGAATCTTTAACACCTTCTTGCTTTTGCATCGGTGTACCTGGCGCAGCGAATAAACCACCGTTAATCGCGGAGTTACCACCGAAGTAAGACATTTTTTCGAAAATATGAACGTCTTTTGCGCCTTTACGTGTAGCTTCAATTGCTGCCGCAAGTCCCGCAAAACCCGAACCAATAATTAGGACTTCAACTTCTTTGTCCCACTTAACACCATCCGCTTTCTCAGAAATGGCCATTGCTGGAGCAGCCATAGCAACACCAGCTGCAGCTCCCATTCCTTTAATGAAATTACGGCGTCCCAGCAGATTGTTATTACTCATCTGTCATCACCCTATTAGTTTTATTAGACGCAGTAATGATATGGCTGGAACCAGTTCCAAAACGGGAGTAAAACGGCGGATTATTTAAAACAATAAAATAACATCTGATAATTCAAAGCTAGATCTAATGTTTAAGCTTTTTACTACTTTAGGAGTATTTTGGAATCTATTCCAAACAATGCGCCATCGCAATAAATTGCTTGTAACGACCATTCCTACGTTAATTTTGGTGGTTGTATCAATCCAAAACTTGCATTTATTATCGCTGAAAACAAACACTGTGCCTTAATAAGCCAATATCGATTCAACGGTTAATAAACTGTAAATTTCAAAAGAGGGAGAATGTCTGTGTGTTAAGCAGTAGTTCCGAGAAATACACTTTCATGCCATCATTAGCCTTGCCAAAATAGAAGCGACAGCTGAGCGCAAGATAAGTTAAGGAATCACATGGAATTAGAAGAGATCTACCGTCAAGATCTGAGCCTACTAATAGCCCTGCAAATTTTGGTAGAGGAGCGCAGTGTCACTCAAGCGGCTAAAAGGTTGCACCTTAGCCAATCAGCCACTAGCCGTATTCTGGCAAGATTGCGCGACATGCTCGATGATCCGCTGTTTTCCCGGGTTGGCCAACAATTAGTTCCAACCCAGTTTGCACTTGACTGTTACCAGCAACTGCAACAACCAACGGGACAACTGATTAATTTATTAACCCCAAAAGCGTTTGAGCCACTTGAATGTAACCAGCACTTCTCTATCGCGGTAACCGATTACGCGATGCAGGCATTAGTACCCTTCATCTTACCCAGTATTTATCAGCAAGCTCCCAATATACGACTAGAGATTTTACCGGTACAACACACTGAATTACAGGCGCAACTCAGTGTCAAAGGTGCTGATATGGCGATATGCCGAGCTATAGGGCAAACCGCTAATTTACAACATACATTTCTAGGTAAAGTGGGGGTTAGCTGCTTACTTTCCCCCAACCATCCGCTTGCGAGTTGTGATATAAGCTTAGAAGATTACCTAAACTACCCTCATGCGACGATTGCAATAAGTGATGGTGTCAAAGCGCTACTCGATGCTGCGATTAGCCTTTACCCTGCTCGCACAGAGCTACTTAGAACCCCCCATATAGATAGTGCGCTAGCCCTGCAAACTATTCATCCCATCATCATCACGCTCCCAGAGGGTATGGCCGAAATAGTGGCACAGCGCCATCGGCTTAAAGTCAAACCCCTCCCCTTTAAGCTACCCAGCTTAGATTACAATCTTTTTTGGCACTCTCGCTGCGAGCAAGATAAAGCACAGAAGTGGTTACGTGAAGAAATCATAAACTCGATAACATCGAAATTGGATACATAGCCAGAATCACTCATCTTCAATAGGCTCTTACACTTTAACCATTCTACGACACAAAAATGGATTGGAAACAGAGCCTCAAACTTTAGCAACCCCTTAATTAAAAACAAAAAATTAACGCGTGAAAAATATGATACAGAGTTGTTTGAGCATTGTTAACTCACTCGTTATTTGCTAATTTAGCGCCGCTATAACTTAATGCTCAAGTCTATGACTTTAGTTCTAAATAAAAATAAAAGGATGTATTTTATGTCACACCAATTCAAGTTGGCGGCTAGCCTACTTGCTACATTATCTCTTACAGCTTGTTTAGAAGTTGAAGATAGTAATAATGATGCGGTTGTTGCTGCACTGGAAGCACAAAATAAGCTACTCGAAGAACAGAACAAAGCAAACTTAGCCCCTGTTACACTTTCAGCAAACATTATTGCTGCAACAGATGGCGTCAATCTATCTGACGCGCAGGCTTCTATTAAGTTTGCCGGAGACTGGTTACCAGCAGTTGATTTGAGTGAAGCGCAATTGCTTCTTGAAAATTTGCCTGCTAACAGTGATTTCTTACTGCGAATTGAAAGCCCGACGAATAGTTTCGTATCTATGACGTATTCGTCAATGACAACCATGGCGGGAGTTGGCCAGAAAGTTAACCAAGACCTAGGTGATATCATTGTTGGTGCGCCCAAAGAAAAACAACTGACGCTACTTAACAGTAGTGATAACAGCTTCGTAGGAAATGTTAAAGTTTACCCGATATACAATAGCAATCCGACTAATGGATATTTATCTGCTTACGACTTACAGTTAGTGCAACCCGATACTTTTGCAACTTACAACGAAACAACTGGCACGTATAGCTTAGTCCTCGCGGAAGGGTTACCGCTAGAGTTACATGCTGAACTGGATCTTGATAATGATGGTGTAAGAGATTTTGAGCCTGAATTAAGCCCTGCAGCAAGCCGACTATTAACAGAAAGCAAAGTTTGGGCAGAATCAAGCCTTTACCTTACCGAAATTAATGAAGCACATAAGTACCAGTTTGGCATTACTCTATTAGATAACAATGGCACTTTACTTACATCGGCTAGAATTTCTACTGATGGTAATGACAATGGTAGTACTTTCTTTAGTTTCAATGAAGCAACTGAGCAGTACACGCTCGATATGGATTATCGTGGCGATATTGATGTCAATATCCCAAGTTTTATTGTCGGAGAAGACAGTTATAGCAGCGCATATATAGAAGTAACACCTTCGATTTTTGCTGGTCAATACAACGTTAGCATTTCTTCAAACAATTCCCAGTACTTTACAACAGAACTCGTAGATGGCCGATTAAATATCGCTGTTTCTCTATACAGATACAATTACCAGAGCCCTGGAGTAAGTGTACTATCGAGCGTACTTCGAGGTGCGAACTATAGTGTTTTCTATTCAGCTCCTGTTGAATTAGTTACTGATGGTGACACGCAGTCTTCAGTAACACTGATGCAACTCGATTCTGTTGAAGTTATTGCGGGAAATGAAAGTGATACTGACTCTATTGCACCCGGTACGACTTATATACGTCAAGTTAATACATCTCAAGATGTCACTACAGAGCTGATGCTAAACGGCACAAAACTGATGATAAGCCCATCTAGTTCTTTAGTTGATGGCGAATACAGCTATCAAGTTGAAAATATTGTTAACAAACTCTCTAATGAGCAAGAAAACCCTCATGGTGATTCTGAATCTTTCGTACACTCTAACAAAGAGTTTGATATAGCAGACATATCTTTCGACAACCAGAACTTCACCACAAATGGTCAATTGGTGTTTGAACAGAATACCGCTGCAGAACCTGTCGACTGTTCGTGGTGCGGTAACAGAGGTTATACGAACCTATTTCTTCCAACGTCGGTTAATCAACTAGAGCAGTTTGAAATAACCTTTACAAAATCGGTTAATGATGGTGTTGAATCTGAAGAGAATCGGACTTTAGAAATCATTTCTAACGGAAATAATTACTATAACTCTAAAGTATATGTCGCTGCGGTTGCTGCGAATGAGAATGTCGATTCTTATGTTTACTATGCTAATGGTACAAGCAAAACGACACATGCTTACTACTATAAAAGATCACTCTATGACTTCTACTTAGCTGATGATACTGACAGCAGCAAGAATGAGCTTACATTCAATTACTCTTATACAACTAAGTTAGGTGTTTCAAAAAATGGAACCTTAACAGTCCCAGTACTATAATACGCTCGCAAAAAAGCCCAGCACTAAGCTGGGCTTTAATATATCTTTAGCTTAAAGCTGAACTAGCACTCGACCAGTAACTTGGCCTTTAATGATACGCTGTGCAAACTCAGGTACTTGCTCAAGTGTAATAGCCTCGCAAGCATCTTGATAGTAACTTGCTGGCAGTAATTTAAGCACATCTTGCCAAGCAGCTTGGCGTTTTTCGAATGGGCAAGAGACAGAATCAACACCGAGCAAGTTTACCCCACGGAGGATAAATGGCATCACGGTCGTTGGCAGTGCAAAGCCGCCTGCTAAACCACAAATTGCTGCTGCGCCGCCGTACTGCATCTGTGCTAATGCGGTTGCTAATACCTTATTACCTACAGTATCAACCACACCCGCCCAGCGCTGTTTTTCCAGCGGTCTAGCATCGACCTCAAGCTCACTACGCTCTATAACTTCACTTGCACCTAGCTTGCTCAATAGCGGTCCGTTTTGCTCAACACGACCAGAGCTTGCCACCACGCGATAACCTAACTGCGCTAGCAAGGTTACCGCAACACTACCAACACCACCGCTGGCGCCCGTCACCAGAACATCGCCATCGCTAGGCTTAATTCCTGCTTGCTGCAATGCCTGAACACATAGCATGGCAGTCAAACCTGCTGTACCAACTTGCATCGCTTTAGCTGCGTCACAATCATCTGGCATTGGCACTAACCAATCAGCTTTAACTCGCGCTTTTTCAGCTAGACCACCCCAATGATTTTCACCAACGCCCCAGCCTGTTAAAATAACTCTGTCACCCGCTTTATAACGCTCATCGCTTGATTCGATTACTGTTCCAGCAAAATCGATACCTGGCACCATAGGAAAATTACGGATAATTCTCCCTACCCCAGTAACGGCCAAGCCATCTTTGTAATTCAAAGAAGAACATGCAACTTCAACCAATACATCACCTTCGGGCAGTTCAGCCTCAGATATTTGACGAACGTTAGCGTGAGTAAGCTTTTCTTCTTGGGTCAATACAAGTGCGTTAAACATGACGAGTTCCTATTTAAACTGATAGAGAGAGCATAGGCTATAAACATCTATGACTGAAGTGCATATTTTGCATAGAATAAATGCATCAAGCTCATGCATAACTATGAATTAAGCTACCGAGCCTTAATATAGCCAATTCCACTGATAACAAACTACTCGACTTTATTCCTATACCTTGACGATTACTTTGAAGCTACACTGAGTTGTCGCATAAAAAACGTACAAGGAATAACAGTATGATTTATAGCAAACCAGGAACAGCTGATGCAGTGATTAATTTCAAATCACAATACCAAAACTTTATTGGTGGTGAGTGGGTTAAGCCCGCCAATGGTCGCTACTTTGATAATCCTTCCCCTGTTGATGGACAGGTTTTTTGTCAGATCCCGCGCTCTGATGCCAGTGATATTGAGCTTGCACTTAATGCCGCTCACCAAGCTAAAGAGAGTTGGGGTAAAACCTCTGTCACCGAACGCTCCAATATTTTGCTACGAATTGCAGATCGTATTGAACAGAATATTGAAGCACTCGCTATCGCTGAAACATGGGATAACGGCAAAGCAGTTCGAGAAACATTAGCAGCAGATCTACCGTTAGTTGTTGATCACTTTCGTTACTTCGCTGGCTGTATTCGTGCTCAAGAGGGGAGCGCTGCAGATATTGATGCCAATACTGTTAGCTACCACTTCCCTGAGCCACTCGGCGTTGTTGGTCAGATCATCCCATGGAATTTCCCCATCTTAATGGCAGCATGGAAAGTTGCACCTGCACTTGCAGCGGGCAACTGTATCGTGTTAAAACCTGCAGAACAGACTCCTGCCTCTATACTGGTGATGCTTGAGCTCATTGAAGATCTGCTACCCAAAGGGGTGCTCAATGTCGTTAATGGCTTTGGCAGTGAAGCAGGACAAGCACTCGCAACCAGTAGCCGTATCGCCAAACTGGCTTTTACAGGCTCTACTGAAATCGGCCACCATATTCTAAAATGTGCAGCAGAATCACTCATCCCCTCCACCGTAGAATTAGGCGGTAAGTCTCCTAATGTCTATTTTGCCGACGTGATGGATCATGAAGATGAATATCTCGATAAAGCAGTTGAAGGTATGTTACTGGCCTTCTTCAATCAAGGGGAAGTTTGTACCTGTCCATCTCGAGTATTGATACAAGAATCTATCTACGACAAATTTATTGCCAAAGTCATTGAGCGTAGTAAAACCATAAAGCAGAGCAATCCACTCGATACCGAAACTCAAGTAGGTGCTCAAGCCTCTAAAGAGCAGTTTGATAAAATTCTGAGTTACCTACAGATCGGTAAAAATGAAGGCGCGGAAGTATTAGTAGGCGGAGACTCTTGCCAGCTTGAAGGTGAGCATGGTGAGGGCTTCTACATTCGCCCAACGATTTTAAAAGGCACTAATGACATGCGGGTCTTTCAAGAGGAGATCTTTGGCCCTGTTATCTCAGTGACCACCTTTAAAGACGAAGCCGAAGCACTGGCTATCGCCAATGATACTGAATATGGTTTAGGCGCTGGAGTGTGGACTCGAGACATGAATACCGCCCAGCGAATGGGTCGTGGTATACAAGCTGGCCGAGTATGGATCAACTGCTACCATGCCTACCCAGCCCATGCGGCATTTGGCGGTTATAAAAAATCAGGTATTGGCCGTGAAACCCATAAGATGATGCTCGACCACTACCAAAACACCAAGAATTTACTCGTTAGTTATGATGCTAATCCACTTGGTTTCTTTTAAAAACGATCAACAATTATAAGAATATGGCCGATTCAGGTACACAGCCAAATATAGTCAATGTTAACTGCACTATATCTGGCTGTTACCTTCTCAAAATCTGCGATCTCCGCTGCCGAGTTTCCACTTTAGAAAAACCACCTTGCTCGCTTTTCACTTTAAGAACCTCTCGACTAAGTCTTAATATAGTACTCACAATATTTTAGTGGATACTGCGCCATGACCTTACAAGAACGACTCTCTCAGATCACCTGCGATCCAACTCTTTCTCCACAGCAAAAGGCTAACTTCTTAGCGCTAGAAGCGGATTCAAGCTTGCCCTATGTTGAGGTGTCTGAACCTGTTAGGCAGGCTATGGACTCAGGTATTATCTGCGATATGTTTGAAGGCCATGCCCCGTTTAAACCTAGGTATGTTTTGCCTGACTATGCAAAATATCTACATCAAGGCTCTGAATATCTTGAACTCAGTCCTGCGAAAGACCTAGATGAGGCACTTAATTCATTAGCTATCATTTACCATCACGTCCCATCAGTAACCAATATTCCAGTTTATCTAGGTCAGCTCGATGAAGTTTTATTGCCTTTCTGTCAGGGGCTTGATACAGAAAGCCTATACAGTAAGCTAAAACTATTCTGGATCATGCTAGATCGCACCCTTCCAGATGCTTTTATGCACGTGAATATCGGACCAACCGACAACATCGTCTGTCGCACAATTTTAAGAATTGATGCAGATCTTAAGCAAATTGCTCCCAATCTGACATTTATGTACGATCCACAAGTAACACCAGACGAATTACTACAAATAGCAGCATCTAATATTTGTGAATCTAGTAAACCGCATATTGCCAACTTCCCTATTCATGCCAAGGCTTACGATAAAAAGGGCTTTGGTATTGTTAGCTGCTATAACTCTTTACCACTTGCTGGCGGCTCGAATACTTTAGTTAGACTTAACCTTAAAGCGGTCGCATTAAAAGCTACTGACCTTGCTGACTTCTTCGAAAATACCCTGCCACATTACTGTGAGTTAACTTACGAACTAATTAATGCTCGCTGTAAATTCCTTCATCAAAAGTCTAACTTCTTCAATAGCTTTTTAGTCAAAGAGGGCTTAATTGAAGAGTCTCGCTTTGCCCCTATGTTTGGCATTTATGGCATGGCAGAAGCCGTTAATATTCTGCGCGGACAGCCAGAGTTAACGGAGTCCAACTCAGAGAAACCAAGTCCATATTATGGTCACGATCGCGAAGCAAATGAGTTAGGTCATCAGATATCCAAATCACTTGATGCTATCGTCAAATCAACCCCAGTTGATTACGGTTATAACGGCCGTGCTTTACTGCACTCTCAAGGTGGAATTAGTCTAGATAAAGATGTTACTCCAGGAGTTCGTATTCCCTATGGCACAGAACCCAATCCAATTGCCCACATACAAGCATTGGCAGAACATCACCAATACTACACCTCAGGGATCAGTGACATTCTCACTATTGACGAAACAGTTAAGTCAAATCCGCTAGCAATGTTCCAACTCTGTAAAGGGGCATTAAGCATAGGGTTCCGCGAGTTTACCGCGAATGTTGCTTCAAACGATTTAGTTCGAGTCACGGGCTATATGATTAAGCTATCTGATATTGAAAAATTCAAAGAGAAAGGCTCCAGAACTAACACAACAGGCTTAGGCGCTGAGGCTGCAGCAAATACCAAGATTTTACTGCGTCAGCCCCGAGTTATAGCGCATGAATTTACTCCAAGCTATACGGATTAAACTTTGACTAATATAGCGGTGGTTAACCAGATAATACCTTTTTCTTGCGTTGATGGTCCTGGTAGCAGGCTTGTAATCTTTATGCAGGGCTGTAACTATCGCTGTAAAAATTGCCACAACCCCCACACAATAGGTTTATGCGATAGTTGTGGTGATTGCCTACCAAGCTGCCCAACGCAAGCGCTAAGCTTGATAACAAGTAACAATAAACCGCAGGTAATCTGGAATGAAGCATTGTGCACTCAGTGTGATCTTTGCCTTACAGTGTGCCCTAAGCAGTCTAGCCCCAAAACTCAACGTTATAGTGTAGAGCAGTTACTAACGCTTATCCGCCAACAGTTACAGTTTCTTAATGGCATCACCATAAGTGGTGGGGAAGCGAGCCTTCAGTTGCCTTTTATCATCAAATTGTTTAGTGCTATCAAAGCGGATAAAGAGTTAGCACATTTAACCTGTATGTTAGATAGCAATGGCAGCCTTAGTAATAGCGGTTGGCAACAATTGCTACCTGTTTTAGATGGCGCGATGATCGACTTAAAATCATGGCTGCAAGATACTCACCGCTATATTACGGGCAGAGACAATCATCGAGTTATAGATTCTATAGAGTTTTTAGCCTCGCAAGGAAAACTGTATGAGGTACGCTTGCTGCATATACCAGGAGTTAGCGATTTTGACAGCGAAGTTACCGCAGTAGCGAGCCAGCTACAAGCCTTGCCAAAAAAGGTTCGGATCAAACTCAATGCATTCCAGCACCATGGCGTGACAGGAGCTGCACTAAACTGGCCAATTTGCAGCGAAGCACAGATTAAACAGTTAGCAACTGAACTTTGCCAGCGCGGTGTGCATAACATAGTACTGCCAAACTCTTATCTATAGACTCTATCTAGAGCTCTTTATTATTAAACAGCTCAGCAGTAACCTTTTTTAGCCGCCCATAGAACCAGCGATGGGCAGGATCATTCATACTTTGTTTGTGCCACACCAAGCTATAAGCGACTTCGCCATAATCAAAAGGTAACTCCTTAATCACTAATCCTCGAGCTTGCAATGCATTTTCCGCCCAGTGACGTGAACAAGTGAATAACAGCTCACTGTGATGACACATCAAAGCCGCACTTCCAAAGTCCGCAACAGATAGTGGAGTTGCACGATTTAGCGCTTGCTGCTCAAGTTTCAACTCAAAAAAAGGTCGATTAAGATCGTTATCACTGATCCCAATATGGCTATAATTTAGGTAGTCATCGATTGAAATCATGCGCTTCACAGCTAGCGGATGACAAGCATTCATCAAGCACACCATTTCATCACGAATCAGTGTCTCCCATACCAGATCTGGCTGCGAAATCGGTGGCTGACTCCTATCATGGGGTAATAATATAAAATCTAAATTTCCCTTAACTATTCCCTCAAAGCCAATGCTATCTTTAGCATATACATCGAGCTTAATATTTGGTGCTTGCTGCAGTACATTGGCTGTCAATTTGGCTGCAAATAGCTCAAATGTACTTTCACGCATAGCTAATGAGAAGCGTCCCTCATATTCGGCTGGAGAAAACTCTTCCTGTGTTATCAGTAGGTTCATATCATGAATAATCTGATGCACATTCGGCCCTAAACGCCGTGCTAAAGGCGTTGCGACTAACTTGTTACCATGCCGATAAAAGAGATCATCATCTAAGCTTTGTCGTAATTGGCTTAATGTCTTACTTACAGAAGAGGGGCTTAAACATAACCGCTTAGCACTAGCTGTTACACTTTGCGTATCAAGCATCACATGTAAGGTGATTAGATGCTTCATACTGATCCGTGAGAGTTTAGCGATATCCATCATAGTGCCTATTAGTGGAAGGAGCTCAAATATAGTGCAATATAGACCTAATTGAGTTTTGTGCATATCGAGCTAGCTCGGATATACGAGCGAACTCACGTCACAGCGCTATTTTCAGTACCCCATTGTTTGCCGTATAATGCATTACTCTTTGAATAATGATCAAATCAAAGCGCTTAGTCTCTCGTATCAATCAAGTAAGTAGATGTTCAATTCATTTACTAACCAATACTTACGATTGTAGTAGACCTCAGCCCTTACATTTTAGGCAGGCCAGCATGTTTCATATCGCCCTATACGAACCCGAAATTGCACCTAATACCGGCAATATCATCAGACTTATCGCTAACAATGGCTGCCAGCTTCACCTTATTGAACCTTTAGGGTTTGATTTGGAAGATAAGAAGTTACGTAGAGCAGGGTTAGATTATGCTGACTTGGCCAATGTCAGCCACCATAAAAATTTCGAATCATTTCTCAAAGCAATGCAGGGCAAACGAATTATGGCCTGTACCACTAAAGGCAGTCGTCCACATTCTGAGTTAACGTTTCAACAGGATGATGTGTTACTTTTTGGCCCAGAGAGTCGTGGTTTACCTGCAGATATCATAGATTCTATCCCAACAGAGCAGCGACTTAGAATTCCAATGATGTCTACTAGCCGGAGTCTAAATCTCTCTAACGCTGTAGCGATCATCAGCTACGAAGCTTGGAGACAACTAGATTACTCAGGGACTTAAGCAAAATAAGCAAATGAGTTTCTAAAACCAACAAAAGAGCCGCCCCTTTTAGGTGGCTTTTCTTATCCCCCCGTTACTACTGTTGAATTGAATGCTCCCTGATTAACTAGAGCTCACAAATAGTAGGCTAATTATTGCTCCTTGAGATATCCAACCTAAGTTCCCCTTTTTAATGGCATTCATCAAGCAATAACAATCAAGCTTAAAGACTCCTTTCAAAGCATTCTTAACCGACGGCTAAAATATAGTGGCAGCAAGCTTAGATCTCTAGACCAGTCTCATCATTGATACAAAGTTAGCGTTCCCCCTTTTATCGAAAAGGTAGGACGTTAATTGCTAATCTCTAGAGAGACAGATGGGCGAACCTGCCACACACTATCCTATAGCAAGTAATTATTCTCAAATAGCCAAAAAGGCATAAACCTCGCAGCGTTAGCAACGGGCTTAATACTCTCTGACGAGACTGATTCTGATAATCGTAGACGCTATCATCCCACTGGCATACGTTAGCATATCAACCACACTGCTATATGTGTAACGCTATGAGGGGCTGCAACCATCACTAACTAGCTCAAATTGCAGACGTAAAAAAGCCCGTTGCATTAGCAACGGGCTTAATACTCTCTGACGAGAAATTAGGCGCCTGGAAATGACCTACTCTCACATGGGGAAACCCCACACTACCATCGGCGATACTGTGTTTCACTTCTGAGTTCGGAATGGGATCAGGT
Organism: Shewanella piezotolerans WP3; assembly: GCF_000014885.1. Taxonomy (NCBI): domain Bacteria; kingdom Pseudomonadati; phylum Pseudomonadota; class Gammaproteobacteria; order Alteromonadales; family Shewanellaceae; genus Shewanella; species Shewanella piezotolerans. Next base: position 226,425 of record NC_011566.1, on the reverse strand, counting down.
GGGACCACAGCTCTATGGTTTCCAGACAAATTTGGCAAATTTAGAAAGCTGTTACTCGCTGTCGCAAGTAAGTATTAAATTATTGAGTTCGACACCACATTAAGCGTCACTCTTTGCAGAGTAGTTCTAACTTCGATGAGGTAAAAACATCAGTCTCATACACCCTCCATGGATGGAGGAAGTGCCTTAAAATGCATGGAGCATTTTTGGCCAAAACCCATCAGGGTTGTATGGTTAAGCCTCACGAGTCATTAGTATCAGTTAGCTCAACGCCTCACAACGCTTACACACCTGACCTATCAACGTCCTAGTCTCGAACGGCTCTTTAGAGGAATTAAATTCCTAGGGATGACTCATCTTAGGACTCGCTTCCCGCTTAGATGCTTTCAGCGGTTATCGATTCCGAACGTAGCTACCGGGCAATGCTATTGGCATAACAACCCGAACACCAGCGGTTCGTCCACTCCGGTCCTCTCGTACTAGGAGCAGCTTCCTTCAATCATCCAACGCCCACGGCAGATAGGGACCGAACTGTCTCACGACGTTCTGAACCCAGCTCGCGTACCACTTTAAATGGCGAACAGCCATACCCTTGGGACCGACTTCAGCCCCAGGATGTGATGAGCCGACATCGAGGTGCCAAACACCGCCGTCGATATGAACTCTTGGGCGGTATCAGCCTGTTATCCCCGGCGTACCTTTTATCCGTTGAGCGATGGCCCTTCCATACAGAACCACCGGATCACTATGACCTACTTTCGTACCTGCTCGACGTGTATGTCTCGCAGTTAAGCTGGCTTATGCCATTGCACTAACCGTACGATGTCCGACCGTACTTAGCCAACCTTCGTGCTCCTCCGTTACTCTTTGGGAGGAGACCGCCCCAGTCAAACTACCCACCAGGCACTGTCCCGAACCCCGATTCAGGGCCGCGGTTAGAACATCAAAACTACAAGGGTGGTATTTCAAGGTTGACTCCACTCCATCTAGCGACGAAGCTTCAAAGTCTCCCACCTATCCTACACATGTAGGTTCAATGTTCAGTGCCAAGCTATAGTAAAGGTGCACGGGGTCTTTCCGTCTAGCCGCGGGTATACGGCATCTTCACCGCAATTTCAACTTCACTGAGTCTCGGCTGGAGACAGCGTGGCCATCATTACGCCATTCGTGCAGGTCGGAACTTACCCGACAAGGAATTTCGCTACCTTAGGACCGTTATAGTTACGGCCGCCGTTTACCGGGGCTTCGATCATGAGCTTCTCCGAAGATAACCCAATCAATTAACCTTCCGGCACCGGGCAGGCGTCATACCGTATACTTCCTCTTGCGAGTTTGCACAGTACTGTGTTTTTGATAAACAGTTGCAGCCACCTGGTATCTGCGACTGCCAGCAGCTTAAGGAGCAAGTCCCATCACCGCCGGCAGCGTACCTTCTCCCGAAGTTACGGTACCATTTTGCCTAGTTCCTTCAGCCGAGTTCTCTCAAGCGCCTTGGTATTCTCTACCCAACCACCTGTGTCGGTTTGGGGTACGATTCCTGCTAACCTGAAGCTTAGAAGATTTTCCTGGAAGCATGGCATCAACTACTTCAGTCCCTTAGGACCTCGTCATCAACTCTCAGCCTAGTGTGTACCCGGATTTGCCTAAGTACACAGCCTACAGCCTTAAACGCGGACAACCAACGCCGCGCTAGCCTAGCCTTCTCCGTCTCTCCATCGCAGTTAGCAGAAGTACAGGAATATTAACCTGTTTCCCATCGACTACGCCTTTCGGCCTCGCCTTAGGGGTCGACTCACCCTGCCCTGATTAACATTGGACAGGAACCCTTGGTCTTTCGGCGAGGGAGTTTTTCACTCCCTTTATCGTTACTCATGTCAGCATTCGCACTTCTGATACCTCCAGTGTGGGTTACCCCTTCACCTTCAACGGCTTACAGAACGCTCCTCTACCGCACTAGTGTAAACACTAGTACCCATAGCTTCGGTGTATTGCTTAGCCCCGTTAAATCTTCCGCGCAGGCCGACTCGACTAGTGAGCTATTACGCTTTCTTTAAATGATGGCTGCTTCTAAGCCAACATCCTAGCTGTCTAAGCCTTCCCACATCGTTTCCCACTTAGCAATAACTTTGGGACCTTAGCTGATGGTCTGGGTTGTTTCCCTTTTCACGACGGACGTTAGCACCCGCCGTGTGTCTCCCGTATAGTACTCATTGGTATTCGGAGTTTGCAAAGGGTTGGTAAGTCGGGATGACCCCCTAGCCTTAACAGTGCTCTACCCCCAATGGTATTCGTACGAGGCGCTACCTAAATAGCTTTCGAGGAGAACCAGATATCTCCCGGTTTGATTGGCCTTTCACCCCCAGCCACAAGTCATCCGCTCATTTTTCAACATAAGTCGGTTCGGTCCTCCAGTTGATGTTACTCAACCTTCAACCTGCCCATGGCTAGATCACCGGGTTTCGGGTCTACACCTTGCAACTAAACGCGCAGTTAACACTCGGTTTCCCTACGGCTCCGCTATTCGCTTAACCTCGCTACAAAATGTAAGTCGCTGACCCATTATACAAAAGGTACGCAGTCACGGTCTCAAGAACCGCTCCCACTGCTTGTACGTATACGGTTTCAGGTTCTATTTCACTCCCCTCACAGGGGTTCTTTTCGCCTTTCCCTCACGGTACTGGTTCACTATCGGTCAGTCAGGAGTATTTAGCCTTGGAGGATGGTCCCCCCATGTTCAGACAAGATGTCACGTGTCCCGTCCTACTCGTTTTCACGTAAAGTTAGTTTTCATGTACGGGGCTATCACCCTGTGCCGCTGTGCTTTCCAACACATTCCACTAACACCCTCTACGCTTAAGGGCTAATCCCCGTTCGCTCGCCGCTACTAGGGGAATCTCGGTTGATTTCTTTTCCTCCGGGTACTTAGATGTTTCAGTTCCCCGGGTTTGCCTCTTTAACCTATGAATTCAGTTAAAGATACATGCTTATGCATGTGGGTTTCCCCATTCGGACATCGTTAGCTCAAATGCTTGTTACTAGCTCGCCAACGCTTTTCGCAAGTTACTACGTCCTTCATCGCCTCTGACTGCCAAGGCATCCACCATATACGCTTAGTCACTTAACCATACAACCCAAATAAGTCTCTATGAGAGATATCCGTTGTTTTAAGCGGGTAAGCTCAAAACAGTCGTATCGTAACTAATGGTTTCTACTTTCGCCAAAATTAGAATTTTTAACTCGTAACCGTTAAGTCACAAGCCAAGACACTTAATGTTTAAGTGTTTAGAACTCAATTTTTTAATTTCGCGTTAATCCTATAAATAACAATACGATAAATCGTAGTTGTTATCCCTTTCAGATTAACACTATCAGCTTTCCAAATTTTTAAAGAACGATATCACTGCAACAAGGCAGGATATGTTTGCTCATTAACAAGCAATCTGTGTGAACACTCAACGTAATTTCTTACTAACAGATGTGAGTTAGTCGTATAGGTAAGGAGGTGATCCAGCCCCAGGTTCCCCTAGGGCTACCTTGTTACGACTTCACCCCAGTCATGAACCACACCGTGGTAAACGCCCTCCCGAAGGTTAAGCTATCTACTTCTGGTGCAGCCCACTCCCATGGTGTGACGGGCGGTGTGTACAAGGCCCGGGAACGTATTCACCGTAGCATTCTGATCTACGATTACTAGCGATTCCGACTTCATGGAGTCGAGTTGCAGACTCCAATCCGGACTACGACCGGCTTTGTGAGATTAGCTCCACCTCGCGGCTTTGCAACCCTCTGTACCGACCATTGTAGCACGTGTGTAGCCCTACTCGTAAGGGCCATGATGACTTGACGTCGTCCCCACCTTCCTCCGGTTTATCACCGGCAGTCTCCCTAAAGTTCCCACCATTACGTGCTGGCAAATAAGGATAAGGGTTGCGCTCGTTGCGGGACTTAACCCAACATTTCACAACACGAGCTGACGACAGCCATGCAGCACCTGTCTCAGAGTTCCCGAAGGCACTAATCCATCTCTGGAAAATTCTCTGGATGTCAAGAGTAGGTAAGGTTCTTCGCGTTGCATCGAATTAAACCACATGCTCCACCGCTTGTGCGGGCCCCCGTCAATTCATTTGAGTTTTAACCTTGCGGCCGTACTCCCCAGGCGGTCTACTTAATGCGTTAGCTTGAGAACCCAGTGTTCAAGACACCAAATTCCGAGTAGACATCGTTACGGCGTGGACTACCAGGGTATCTAATCCTGTTTGCTCCCCACGCTTTCGTACCTGAGCGTCAGTCTTTGTCCAGGGGGCCGCCTTCGCCACCGGTATTCCTTCAGATCTCTACGCATTTCACCGCTACACCTGAAATTCTACCCCCCTCTACAAGACTCTAGTTTGCCAGTTCGAAATGCAGTTCCCAGGTTGAGCCCGGGGCTTTCACATCTCGCTTAACAAACCGCCTGCGTACGCTTTACGCCCAGTAATTCCGATTAACGCTTGCACCCCTCGTATTACCGCGGCTGCTGGCACGAAGTTAGCCGGTGCTTCTTCTGCGAGTAACGTCACAGCTGTTGGTTATTAACCAACAACCTTTCCTCCTCGCTGAAAGTACTTTACAACCCGAAGGCCTTCTTCATACACGCGGCATGGCTGCATCAGGCTTTCGCCCATTGTGCAATATTCCCCACTGCTGCCTCCCGTAGGAGTCTGGACCGTGTCTCAGTTCCAGTGTGGCTGATCATCCTCTCAGACCAGCTAGGGATCGTTGCCTAGGTGAGCCATTACCCCACCTACTAGCTAATCCCACCTAGGTTCATCCAATCGCGAAAGGCCCGAAGGTCCCCTCCTTTCCCCCGTAGGGCGTATGCGGTATTAGCAGTCGTTTCCAACTGTTATCCCCCTCGACTGGGCAGATACCTAGGCATTACTCACCCGTCCGCCGCTCGTCACCTCAGGAGCAAGCTCCCTTGTGTTACCGCTCGACTTGCATGTGTTAGGCCTGCCGCCAGCGTTCAATCTGAGCCATGATCAAACTCTTCAATTAAAGTTTTTTTGTCCCACTCTGTTAAGAGTGAAACGGCTCAATGAATTATACTGTTTTTCAAATATCCGAAGATATTCGAAGTTTACATATTGCTATGGTCACTCAGTGGTTCATTGAGAAATATTTTTGATTGCATCTAAGATGCAATTTCGAATAACTCAACACCTGTGAGTGCCCACACAGATTTGCTTGTCATATTGTTAAAGAGCGTGAAGTCATCTTTCATACTTCGCCGAAGACGCTAGGTCGTTGGCTTGAGGAGGCGTATTCTACACTCTCCAGTGTCGGCGTCAAGCGCTTATTTTAAGAAGTTTTCTAAGCGTTGATTTCTTAATCACTCTCGTGAAATCCATCATCACCCGAAGCCTTAAAAGCGATTGTCACCTGAGGCTAATTTCCGAAGAAGTTAATCTCTCTAACACTGCTGCAAGTCCCGTACTACCTAAGTAGTTGGCCTGCTGTGCCGTGTCAGTGGATGCGCATTATAGGGAGTTCCTGCGCAAGCGCAAGCGCTTTTTATTAAGAAAACGATCGCATGTCGATCTTTTCACCAAATCGCCAGGTTATGGCTGTTAATTGTACTTTTCGAGCTGCTTAATTCAGCTTTATAGCTTTGGAACTAAGATAAAGTTCATTTTTTCAGCAACACACTAGTGTATTGCTCAATAATTCATTACCATATGCAAGTTATTAACAGTTAGTTATCGATTCATTCATTTACACTTCAGAGATTATATATATGCAGAAGTCATTCTTTATCGTTTTAGCCGTTGCCATTATTGGTGCATTAGCTATTTTTCAGATCGCTCCAGATCTAAACGGTGCCATTGCTTTCTTTACTGGTGCTATCATCGCAAGCGTTATCTTTTCAATTCAATCTAAATCAGGAACGTCTGCTGCAGCAAGTAGCAACGAACCTTATACTGGTCCAACGATGACCTTATATGTAGGTAACTTGCCTTATCGTGTTCATGAAGGTGAAGTAAAAGCATTATTTGGTGAGTATGGTCCCGTCAACTCAGTTCGCTTAGTCCGAGATCGTAAAACCGGACGTCGTAAAGGCTTTGGCTTTATCGAAATGTCAGAAGCGGGTGCTAAGAAGGCCATGTCTAAGTTAAACGAATATGATTTTCAAGAAAGAACATTGAAGGTTCGTGAAGCTAAGTCTCAAGATTCAGATAAAACAGAAAGCCAAGCGTAAGCTAGCTAACGTAAGTTAGTTGAGGAGTGTGGTTCTATACTCGTGAATCCCTCTTCAACTAACCTTTTTTTCAAACCCTGTGCAATATCATCCGTCGTAAATACCGCGCTATAATCTACAACCTTGTTGCTTGCAGTTTTTGGTAAGCCGTTACCTTTAAGTAAACTCAACACTCTATCTGCCACAGCTTTACCAGAATCTAACAAGATAATGCTTTGTCCCAATGATTGCTTAATCTCTGTAGCCAAAACGGGGAAATGTGTGCAACCTAACACTAAGGTATCAAGCTCAGACGTTCTAATCGGAGCTAATAACAGCTCAAGCTTTTGCATGTCTACTGCTGTCCCCGCCAATTTTGCTTCCGCTAGCATGACCAATTCAGATGAACCGAACAGTTCAACCCGACAATCCTCTGCAAATGCATCGATTAACTGTTTGGTATAAGGACGTTTGATTGTACCTGGAGTAGCCAGTAAACCTATATGCCTACGTTTTGATATTTTGGCTGCTGGTTTAATCGCGGGGACAACACCGACAACAGGAATTGATAACTGCTCTCTTAAAGTAGTTAACACTAATGTACTGGCCGAGTTACATGCAACCACCACAATACCAGCATTGATCCGCATTGCTTGTTCGATGATAAGTGACACGCAACCACTGATGAGTTCCGACTCTTCTAATTCACCATATGGCAGTCGGGCATTATCAAATAGATAGCAGCAGCTCTGCTGAGGCATTACTTTTCTGATCTCGTCCAAAATCGATAATCCACCAATTCCAGAGTCAAAAATAAGAATAGGTCCAGACAAAGCGTTCTCCACTATTATATGAATGCTGTTATATAGCAGCGCAATTAGCCTTACTTAAGGCCGAATGGGCTATTTTGCTTTAAAATTTACCCACAAGCTAGATTAAATCGAATGGGAGAAACTGGACATCCCTGCTATCTAGTATAATATTCCGCCCCTAATTTAAAGCTCACGGTGATCAAGATATGAATTTAGCAGCAATGGATCCTTTAACCTATGATGTGCAACTCGAAGCGAAGCGCGTCAAGCTAAAGCAGTTATTTACTGATTTTGACACGCCGGAACTTGAGTCATTTAGCTCAGAAACTGCCCACTATCGTATGCGTGCTGAATTTAGAATGTGGCATGAAGGCGAAGACCTCTACTATTACATGTTCGATAAAGAGCTTAATAGCAAAGTGCGTTGCGATCAGTTTCTACCAGCAAGTGAGCTCATCAATAAAATGATGCCTGTGCTAGTCGAGCTATTAAAACCCAACACTATCTTGCGTCATCGCCTGTTTCAAATAGATTTTCTCTCAACGCTAAGTGGAGAGATCTTAGTATCCTTGCTTTACCATAAGCAGCTAGATGCTGAATGGGAAGAGCAAGCAAAAATCTTAAAACAAACACTTAGCAGCCAATTCAATGTTAATTTGATTGGACGAGCTCGCAAACAAAAACTGATCTTTGATAAAGACTTCGTCGTTGAATCACTGAATGTCGCCGGTAAGCAACTGCAGTATCATCAAATCGAAAATAGCTTTACTCAGCCTAACGGTAAAGTCTCGGTCAAAATGCTTGAGTGGGCGATTGATGTCACCAAAAATAGCACTGGCGATTTATTAGAGCTCTATTGCGGCAATGGTAATTTCTCAATAGCACTGGCGCAAAACTTTGAACGAGTATTGGCTACTGAACTCGCTAAGCCGTCAGTAGAATCTGCTCAGTACAATATCAAAATGAATCACGTTGATAATCTGCAAATTATCCGTATGTCAGCAGAAGACTTCACCGACGCCATGGCAAAGAAACGTAGCTATCGACGTTTAGAAGGTATCGATCTTGATAGTTATAATTGCAACACCATCTTTGTTGATCCACCGCGGGCTGGTTTAGACGAGAATACCGTTAAACTAGTCCAAGGTTATGAGCGTATTGTTTATATCTCATGCAACCCTAATACACTGCTAGATAACTTAAAAGAGTTGAGTAAGACCCATAACATCACCCGCTTTGTACTGTTTGATCAGTTCCCGTATACAGACCATATGGAGTCTGGTGTATTTCTTGAGAAAAAATAAAACCCAATGAATCAAAAAAAACGGCATCCAATTGGATGCCGTTTTTGTTATCAATTGACTATTTCTGCTCTCTTTTGTTCTGCAGAGCATCAGCACCTTTAGCGATCATGTGTAGTTGGATCACTAATCGGTCCGCTAAGACCTTACGATCTATACGTTTCATATCCAGCGCCGCAGCGCCTGCATTGAACACCAAAGTCACCAATGCTTCAGCTTGCGCATGAGCCAAGTCTGGCGCTCTATTGGCTGTATCCTCGGTGTAATGCGCTAACTCAGAGATAAAATGTTCAATCTCCCTAGCAACAGCACCACGAAATGGCGCAGAGGTGCCAGAACGCTCATGCAGCAGGATACGGAATACGTTGGGGTTAGATTCTAGTACTTCCATAAAGGTTTCAACAGAGATACGGATAACGCTACCACCCGCTTCTGCACGCTGGCGTCCTTTACGCATCATCTGCCTGAGTGTAAGCCCACCTTCATCCACCATGGTTAAACCCAACTCATTCATATCTTTAAAATGTCGATAGAATGAGGTCGGTGCAATATTGGCCTCACGCGCAACTTCGCGCAAACTCAAACTTGAAAAGCTACGTTCAGCACTTAACTGATTGAACGCAGCATCAACCAACGCGCGTCGTGTCTTCTCTTTTTGTTGTGCTCTAATGCCCATACTGAACCTACTTACAAAAATTATGTTTAGAATAATAACGCTTTTTTACTTAAAGCGCAGCATCAACAAACTTGACCCAAATCTCTATCCAAGTTAAATTAGCGTACAGCTGTACGCTCAACTAGAGATTTTAAAAAATAATGAAAAAACCTCCTATTATTTGGATGAATGTGAGTCTTTTTACCATCACATTTACCTGCGCTGTATTATTAGTACCTTGGTATGGGATCGTTTATGGCTTTGAGGCCATCGAATGGATTGCCTTTGTCGTTTTTGCCTTTGCCAGTGGCTTATCGATCACTGGTGGCTACCATAGACTCTGGTCTCACCGCACATACAAAGCCCATGCTTCAGTGCGCTTTCTCTATGCCCTAGGCGGTGCGTTAGCACTACAAAACAGTGCACTGCATTGGTCTTCAGACCATCGAGTTCACCACAAGCATGTCGATAATAACGACAAAGATCCTTACTCAGCGAAAATGGGGTTTTGGTACAGCCATATAGGCTGGATGCTGCGTGAATATCAATCTCAGCGATACCATGATTACAAAAATGTACGCGATCTACAGAATGACAAAATTGTGATGTGGCAGCACAAATACTATCTACCGCTGCTTATTATCATGAACTTCGGTCTCCCCATTTTGTTAGGTTGGTTAAATGGTGACATTCTTGGCATGCTACTGCTAGCAGGCCTACTACGCCTTGTAGTGGTACATCACTGCACATTCTTCATTAATTCACTGGCTCATATATGGGGCTCACAGCCATATACAGATAAAAATACTGCCCGTGATAATGGTTTTATAGCACTGCTCACTTATGGTGAGGGATACCATAACTACCACCACATCTTTGAGAATGACTACCGTAATGGCATTCACTGGTGGCAGTATGATCCAACCAAGTGGTTAATTGACGGTTTAGCGTTAGTAGGGCTCACTAATAGCCGCCGAGTTGTGCCACAAGAGCGTATCGAAAGCGCTCGCTTACAGATGCAACTTAAACGCACCCAAAATAAAGTTGCTCACCTTCCTAACAGCGAGGAGATTATCGAAAAGTTACAAGCAGAGTATGAAATGCTGAAATCTCATTTAGCAGAATATTACGATGCCAAGAAAGCACTGCTTGAGGCTAAGCGTAAACAGCTCGCGGATCGAGATCTTATGGCTGAGGTCAAAGAACTTAAGCTTCGATTTAAGCAACAAAAGAAAAGCTGGCATAGTCTGACCGCAAGCTTTAGCTAAGAGCGAATTCCATTGGTATAACAACATCAGCCACTCTCATGAGTGGCTTTTTATTTTATCTTCATGTCGCTTAATACTAAGTGAATTCAACAAATGCATCGCTAGTTTGCAATTAGGCTTCAACTTCACTAACCACTCATTGAAGTCATAAGATGATGGGTCTATGATAATCGGCTAATTAGCATTTTTAGGGCGTTTTAAGCTCATGTCAGATCAACAAATTAAACTTACCGAGTATAGTCATGGCGCCGGTTGTGGCTGCAAGATTTCCCCTAAGGTACTAGGCACTATACTCGCGACTCAACTGCCTGTATTTGACGACCCTAAACTGCTTGTGGGAAACCAAACCCGAGATGACGCAGCAGTTTACAAACTCAACGACACCACTGGCATTATTAGCACCACCGACTTTTTTATGCCTATCGTTGATGACCCTTTTACTTTTGGTCGCATTGCAGCAACCAATGCGATCAGTGATATTTATGCTATGGGCGGTACGCCTATGATGGCAATCGCCATTTTGGGCTGGCCAGTAGATAAGCTACCAGCCGAAGTGGCACAGCAAGTTGTTGATGGTGGCAGACAAGCCTGCGCCGACGCAGGAATAATGCTAGCCGGTGGTCATAGTATCGACTCCCCTGAGCCCATTTTTGGCTTAGCAGTAACTGGACAAATTCCACTGAATGAACTCAAGCAGAACAACACGGCTAAAGTAGGCGATAAACTCTATCTAACCAAGCCACTTGGTATTGGTATTTTAACCACTGCGCAAAAACAGAAAAAGCTTGCTGACGCGGATCTCAATACAGCTGCGGATGCGATGTGCCAGTTAAACATTTTGGGCCCTAATATCGCTAAAATCCCACAGGTTAACGCACTCACTGATGTTACAGGCTTCGGCTTGGCTGGACACCTTTTAGAGATGTGTCATGGCGCAGAGCTTGGCGCAAAAATCGATATTAGTTTGCTGCCACTACTTCCCAATGCTCAGCAATATCTCGAGATGGGCTGTATCCCAGGGGGAACTCACAGAAACTTCGATAGCTATGGTGAACACTTACCCATATTAACTGAGCAGCAAAAAGCAATTATCTGCGACCCACAAACTAGTGGCGGCTTGTTGATCTCAGTCTCAACTGAAGGTGAAGCTGAACTGCAGCAGTTACTGTCAGATAATGGTGTCGAACCGATCTGCATTGGTGAGCTAGTAAATAAATCAGCAACCACAGTGGAGCTTATCTAATGCCCGTCAACATGGTGAGCGCAAGTGAGTACCGACGAATTCTTGTCAGTGATCATCCTATAATGGATGCGCGAGCACCTGTTGAATTTACTAAGGGGGCATTTCCTGCCAGTCGTAACCATCCATTGATGGAAGACGAAGAGCGTAGGTTAGTCGGCACTTGTTACAAACAAAATGGACAACAAGCTGCTATCGATTTAGGCCATTCGCTTGTTACTGGCGAAATTAAACAGCAAAGACTCGATGCTTGGCAACGCTATTTTACTAAGCACCCAGATGCATATCTTTACTGCTTTCGTGGTGGCTTACGCTCTAAATTAACTCAACAATGGTTAAAAGAAGCTGGTATTGATGTCCCCTTTATTGAAGGCGGCTATAAAGCAATGCGTCAGTTTTTAATTGAAACTATCGATAACGCTGCGAGCCAGAACCCCATGTTAATCCTTAGTGGGATCACAGGCAGTGGTAAGACTGACTTTTTACTCGCTCGTAATGACAGTGTAGATCTCGAAGGTATTGCCCATCATCGTGGTTCAAGCTTTGGCCGCTACCATGAGCCGCAGCCGACTCAGATAAACTTTGAAAATGCATTAGCTGTCGCGCTCTTGAAACATCAAGATAGCCAAGCCAAACACCTACTGCTCGAAGATGAGAGCTTCCTCATTGGACGCTCTGCATTACCACAAGCATTCTACAAAGGGATGCAACAGGCAAATGTAGTCGTGCTAGAAGAACCGATGGAAGCTAGGTTAACTCGCCTACTTAATGAGTATGTACATAAGATGCATAGCGGTTATATTCAACGTCTTGGCGAAGAAGCCGGCTTTGCAGCATTTGCAGAATATTTAGCACTAAGTATCACTGGGATAAAGAAACGTCTTGGCGGTAAACAGCACGATGAATTCCAAGCAATTATCACCAATGCACTCAACATTCAGCAAAGTCGTGGCGATACCAGCGCCCATATTGAGTGGATTGAGCTACTGTTAAGCAAATATTACGATCCTATGTATCAATACCAGATAGATAAGAAAGCTGAACGAATTTTGTTTAAAGGTGATCATTTAGCTATGCATCAATGGCTAGATGCTAACTAGCCTCTAGCGCTTTATTAGCCGATTGTGACTTTCTTCTTAATCGGCTATATCGTTAAGTCCACCTCAATTTGTCCTCTCAACCACGACTTTTTTCTGCGCTTAATGCTACACCTTATCGTTCTAGCGTTCTCTATTGGAACTGGCAATATTGCCTCCTTAGTACACACGAACACTGGTAAGGGCGCTGTTTTACCTGCCCATAGCCGTTTGTTGATAAAGTATCTCTCTAGGCGGCTTTGTTGAGTCACAGGCTGAGGAGTTGCAATATAAACAGGCCGATTAAACAAACCATTAATGACAAGCAGTGTAGAAAGATCGCATCGCTCAACCTCAACGATAATCGACGCGCTTCTGTCCTGCTTTAAAGCGGCTAACTCCTCAGTATTGTTGATGCTCTGCCGATTTAATATCCGCCGTAAAACATAGCTTAATACGCTCACAGTTAATTCTGACCAGCTTACTAGAATTAACGTCAGCACCAGCAGATTGCCAAAGGCGAGTACTAGGAACAGCTGCTCAATTTTCCATTGCAGCCCGTTTAATACCAACATGGCAAAAATGGCCGACGTCACCATAAATAGCGCGTTGACAATATTGTTACTGGCGATGGCCTGCGCACATTCGTTTTCATCTGCACGCGCTTGAATAAAGGTATAAAGCGGTACAATAAACAAGCCGCCGCCAACACCTATCATCAATAGATCAAACATCAAACGGTAGTGCATAGCATCACTGACAAATGTGACGACATCAAATACAGCAGCTGGAGTCGCTAAGATAGGTAAAGCGGCATACAGATCGATGCCAAATACCCCAAGAACTATCAAACCTAAAGGTGCGACCCCCAGTTCAACTTGCTTACATGACAAGCGCTCACAAGCAAAAGAACCAATGCCGATGCCAATTGAAAAGAGCAGTAGTAATAACGAGACCACCGTCGGGTCGGAATTAAGTGTTATCCGCGCAAAATTTGGGATCTGGGTTAAATAGCTCGCGCCGACAAACCAAAACCAGCTAATAGCCAGTATCGCAACCCAGATGTCTCGATTTTTGCGTACTTTAGCAATGCTTGTTGCCGTTGCTTTAATGATCGAAAACTTCGGTTTTACTTTATTACTTGAAGGAATGCTGGGGATCATCCAGCTACTGCATACGCCAATCAACGCCAAGGTAAATACGCTGCCTGCCGCCCAATAAGTTACATGCTCGCTAGCGACAATCAGCCCAGCAGACAAAGTACCAGTCAAAATCGCCAGAAAGGTGCCCATTTCAACCCATGCATTGCCCGATACCAGCTCATGTTCGTTTAGTACTCGTGGTAATAATGAATATTTTACTGGACCAAAATATGCTGATTGAACGCCCATCAAAAACAGCAGTAATAACATTATAAGATAGCTATGAGAGAAGATTGCCAACACTGCAGCAGACATAATCAATAGCTCGAGTACTTTAAGTCGGCGGATAAGAGTCGCTTTATCAATACTGTCGGCAACTTGTCCCGCATGAGCTGAAAATAGCAAAAATGGCAAGATGAAAAGGCCTGCAGCAAGGTTTACAAAAAGGTGAACATCAATAGGCAAGGCTTCAATTTGGGAGTAACTCACCATTAATAGCAGCACATTTTTATACACATTATCATTTAGCGCCCCTAAACACTGAGTCACAAAATAGGGCAAAAAACGGCGACTAAAAATCATAAATTTCCTTTTGAAAACAGACTCGTATAAAAGCCAGCAGCGATAAAATTAGTCCAATAAAAAAGCCATCACATTGTGATGGCTTTAAACAGTTAACAACTTAACTTTCAGCGATTAGGATTTCGTCCCAGGCCAAGTTTGGCGAGCCAACAACGATAAAGTTTGGATTCTCCAAGCTTTCACGCTCGTTATAGCTCAACGGTTGCAGCGTGAGATCCATGATCTGACCACCCGCCTCTTCTACAATAATTTGTGCAGCGCCAGTATCCCACTCACCGGTAGGACCAATACGTACATAACTGTCTGCACGTCCTTCTGCCACTAAACAGCTTTTTAGTGCTGCTCCACCAAGTACCACCAGTTCGCAATGCTTATTCTGGTTAAACAGCTTAATAACCGACTGAGGATCTTGGCGGCGACTCACTGCTAGCCTCAATGGGCTATCGTCATCGTGACCAATTTGACGACTACTAATGCGCACTTCATTGCCGTTGGCTCGCTTATAAGCACCTAAACCAGCAATTGCGTAGTAACACACCTCGGTCATCGGCACATACACTACACCAACGATAGGGCGATTATGCTCAACTAGAGCGATAATCACCGAGAAATCACCACTCCCGGCAATAAACTCTCCGGTTCCATCCAGTGGGTCGACCAACCAGTAACGTTGCCAATTACAACGCTCAGAGAATGCTATATCGGCATCTTCTTCCGATAAGACAGGGATCTCAGGAGTAAGCTCTTTAAGGGCGTTGATGATGATATTATGTGCGGCAATATCCGCCGAAGTCACCGGGGTATTATCTGACTTTATCTCGCGTTCGAAATCACCAAGTTGGTAAATATCACGAATTTTTTTGCCCGCCTCAGTGGCGATATCTATGACTTGATCGATGTAACTCTCTGGCTTCATAACTACTTACTACCCGGTTATATTAATTAAGCTACTTCAGTTGTAGATGCTTTTGCGCTAAAAATAAAGCACTTACACTGCGAGATTCTGAAAAATCCTGCTCTTGCAATAAACCCTGCCACTGCTCCAGCGGCCATGGAACCATATCTATTGGCTCAGGTTCATCACCTTCCAATTCACTTGGATAGAGATTTTCAGCTAAAAATATCTGCATTTTGCTGGCAAAATAACCTGGCGCGAGACTCAACTCCATTAGGTGAGTCAGTTTATTTGAACCATAGCCAATCTCTTCCTGTAACTCTCGATTAGCGGCCTCCGCTGCGGTTTCTCCCGGATCAATTAGCCCTTTTGGAAAGCCAAGTTCATAACTGTGGGTCCCCGCTGCATACTCCCGACCTAATAATAACTGTTTATTATCAAGTATAGGCACTACCATCACAGCGCCACGATTATTACCTTTCATCCGCTCATATTGACGCTCAACTTGATTTGAAAACCTTAAATGCAGCTGTTCTATCTGAAATAGTCGGCTTTTAGCGACTACTTCAGCATGCAATATTTCCGGTTTAACCTTTTTGGTAGTCATACGCATCCTATGGCATTTGATCTTTCCCGCAGATAGTTGCTGAGATCAGTTACAATCTTACTATTCTAGCTCCAATCTACAACCTGAATTTACTAGGATCATCTAACTATGTTTCCATGGCACGATATTGATACTGTTTTACTTGATATGGACGGTACCCTACTCGACCTGCATTTTGATAATCATTTCTGGCTCAGTTTGATCCCCAAAGCGCTGAGTGAGCAACGTAATATCTCGGAAAGAGCTGCAATGGAATGGGTTGAAGCTAACTACCAAAAGGTTGATGGAACTCTAGATTGGTACTGTTTAGATTATTGGGAACAAAAGATGGGGTTAGATATTATGACTCTGCATAAAACCTTAGTGGAGAAGATCCAGCTGCGCCAAGACAGCTTACCGTTTCTGTACGCGCTAGAAAAAGCCAACAAAAAGCGAATTCTAGTGACCAATGCTCACCCGAAAGGCTTAACACTCAAATTAGCACATACCGATTTAGCTTTAGGCTTAGATGCGATGATATCGAGTCATGAAACAGGTTACCCCAAAGAGCATCCACTATTTTGGCAACAACTGTTTGAACGCTTTGATTTAGATCCAAGTCGCTGCTTATTCATCGATGACAACGAAACGATTTTGGCTGCAGCTAAACTCGCTGGGGTTGGCCATCAATTAGGTGTGGCAAACCCGGATAGCCAAAAACCTCATAAGCTCTTTAGCGACTTTCCGGCAATCGACGACTACCATTGCTTACTGGAAGAATTGCTCCAACAAGATTGATCAAAAAAGGCACCTCAACAGTGCCTTTTTCTTCAATAATCAAGCTTATAGTGGTAATCGACCTTGATAGGTAATTGGGTAATAACCTTGGCTATCTTTCTTACCTAGGAATCCAAGCGCCTTTTTCAAGTCATCAGGCTGCGTATTAACCTCACGGATCTTGGCATTCACCTGCATCATCTTATTATCAGCCAATAAGATAGTACCGTCTAAGCCTAGTCCATTAAGCTTTTCATCTGTCGCCAACTGCACTTGGCCATCGATACAACTTAAACCTAAGGCGATATCGCCTAATGGATAATTACCAAACTGATTAGCCACTTGCACCTTGTTTAAAAACAGCTTACCCGATAGCTGTTCGCACCAAGGTAGCCCCTGTTCAAAGGTATCGACCAAGGCGCTTACGTCACCTTTAATTTCAGTTCTAAACGGTAGTCGAGTATTACCTAACAGAAAGTCACTCGGCGCTTCAAAGCGCAGAGCGCTAACGTCAAGTCCAGCAAAAGAATATGCTACTGCAGCTTTACCATTAACGGCGCTGCTGCGACTTCCAATACTAATATCGGCCTTAACCGTTCCCATCAACAGTGAAGCAACACTTAAGTCCCAGCGCACCATTTCAAGCTGACGCTTTTGCACAGTCAAGGAGTCGATACTGCCAGACCAAATAGTGCCAGATACCCCACTAATGACCGTATTCGCTGGTATAGGTGCAAGCTTCACGGCCATGCTAGCGGGAAATAGCACCACTAAAAAAAACAAATAGATGAAAAAGCCTAGCGCGATTTTTTTTACTAATTTCACAACAACATCCTACTTGGATAACTGAATACGGCGAACATTAACGAAACCGGCGGTATCGGATTCAGCTACATCTAAACTCTCTAATGATAAACCTTGGTTTTGAACCAGCTCATTGAGGTAGCTCAGCAAAGTATCAAACGGAACCTCATCCATCCATACTTGAATTTTATTACCTTGAGGCTGCATGCGAGTAATTGTTAAGCCAAAGCTACCGGCTGTTTGGTTAACCGCAGCACTTAAGCTGCCTTTAAAGGCACTACCTTGACCTGATTGCTTCAAACCAGCAATACGATTAGCGGTCTGCTTTACATAATTGAGAGTATTGAGCTGGCCTGCAAGATTTCGCTCAGCATCAGCTTCTGCATTGGTGATTGGCGTCCAAACGCCCCAATACAAAATACCTATCACTAATACTACGCCACAGGCACTTACCATCTGCTTTTCACGCAAGATCAAGCCCGCCCACCATACTTTAAGATTATCCATCTTATTTGCTCCTAATGGTTAAGGTGCTGGTGACTTCTGACTCACCACTATTCATCGCGCCACCATCGAGCTTGTATGTGCGAGATATAATCTCTTTAAACTTCTCAATTTGAGCATAATTCTTAGCTTTAATCTGCATCCGTAGCTCGCCACGATTACTATCAAAACGCAATGTGGTCGGTTTTAGATCTTGTACTTGCTCAAACGCTGCTTGAGTGCCTTCAAGCATGCTGAAGAACTCAGTGCCACTGCCGCCACCTTGCATTTTTCTTACATGACTATCCATTTGCGCGCGCAGATTAACCACTCTTGAACTACCAGGTACCACTTGCTTGTAAATCTGTTCGCTCTGCAGTCTGACCACATCCGCTTTAGCATTCATTTGGTGAATATTGAGGCCTTTATTCACTAGCGCTAACACCACCACAACTGCAAATACGATGGCGGCATTACGCCATAGGCTAAGGTGCTTGCCGTATTCACGCTTAGGCTGATAAACACCTGATAGCAGGTTCATTGGCGCATTAAGCATGCCACGCGCTAACACCAACATAGGTAAGTCGAGAGGTTGTGCTTTTATAGCGGTGCCCGCCAAAGCAATTTCAGTATAGCCAGCGACTGTAATTGCCTCTTCGCTGTCAGGCAAGAGTTGCGGTAACGCCATATCAAGCCACTCTGGCTCAAGACTTACACCACTGCCTTCACCTGTACGCAGTAAGATCTCTTGCCCAAAAGTAATGGCTGCCCAATCGCACTCAGCCAACGGCAGTGCAAGGCAGTCTGGCACTATGCATTTAGCTTTTAATCCAGCTTCCGCTAGCCACTCTATCCAGTTTTGCATCTGCTCATGAGCAACCACTGCAATATTAAGTGCATCGCCTTCACGAGGGCCAACCACAAAATGCAGCTCCTCTACATCCTGTGCTAAATTCTCTTCCAGCATAAATGGCAGCGCTTTAATCGCTTGACGCTGGCCTTTTTCAGGCAGGTCGACTGCAGTCAAAGTGATGCTAGAAGCTGGGACTAATACGTCAACCGTACCATTAGCAGCTCTTTCAGTCAGAGTCGATAGTGCGCTGGCATCACTGAGTTCGCCAGAACCTATTATTTCTTGTTCCTGTTCAGACCAAACGAGCCACGAACATGGTTGCTCAAAGGATTGTCCTAAACGGATGAATAGTCTTTCACTCACTGATCTGTCTCCACGAGTCTCTTTAATTTTGCTAAAGGACTGTTGTTATTTTTGTCCGCCAAACTGACGGGATAACACATTCAACGTTCTGCCATCGCCACTGAGCACACTTTCGAGCCTAAATACGGCATTATCGACTTTTGCGCCTGCTTCCAATAAAAAATAACTGCTGGTCACGCCAAAACTTGATTTAAGTTGTGCATCACCTGCGAGGCTAGCGATAGAGGAGTTTTCCCAAAACTCATCTACTTTTTCATAACCATCGCCAGGACGTTGGTTAATGATGCTTTCAGCCTCACCAACAGAAATTTTATTATCTAACATGCCCGCAATCAGCGCGGCGTGCTCTACTGGCACAGTATTAACATTTAATACTTGTGTTGTATTACCTGGTACTGCGCACACATACGGTGCAATCTTGAGATAGATATCTTGCGTGAACCCCATAACGGCACGCAACTCACTCTTATGGCTCATCAAGGTATTAGCTGAACGATAAGGTACATTTCGCGCCTCATATTCCGCATCTTCCGCACCGTAAGGGCTCGCTGTCATATCTTCATCGATATAATCTTTTAAGGTTTGCGATAAGCGCTCAGCGGCAAAATCATCCATCCCAAGCGCGACTAACAGCCCTTTAAACTGAATCACTGGCAGCGGCATTTTAGGTTGACCATTTTCAACTTTCTTAGTCGTCTGTGACAGTGCATTCACGTTAAAACATGACTGCATATCACTGATTTTACCTGCGATCTCGCCATTCTCTGCTGGAAAGATCACATCTGCTTGGGCCCAATACTGCTGCATGTGCACTGTGTCAGAATCTTCTAAATCTTGTTTCAAAACCTTTTTGGCGATCTCTTCAGCCGATATTGCATACCAAAAAGCTTGATCATACTGCGCTAAATTAATGGTGCGCCTAACAGACAACTGGTTTCTAGAGGTGATATTGGTAGCAATGATCGCAACTAACGCCACAATCAACAACACCACAATCAACGCAACGCCTCTTTGTTTAGTTGGCATGGTTAAGGAATTATTCACCCTGTCTTACCATCCTTTGTACTGCTGCCGCCGTTATTATTACCGCCGTTATTATTATCGTCGTTATTACTACCGCCGTTATTATTACCGCCGTTGTTATTACCGCCACTGTTATTACTTCCAGCGGGGGCACCTGTCGGCAATAAGAACTTACGTTGTACTTTACCTATATCCTCGAACTCTATTTCCATAGCGATCGCTTTAGGCAGCTTGGTAGCATCGGTTTTTCGTTCCCACTTATCATCAGTGAAAAAAGCATACTCAACCGAAATTACCTTTTTCATCACAATCGTTTTAATCGGTTCGGCACCGATTTCGGGCTCGGGATATGGGTAATACCAACGCTCCAAATTCCCTTCAATAACCACATAAGCGACTGACTGCAAGCTGCCTCGAGGCAGTAATCCATCAGGATTTAACCAACCTAAACGGAAAAATACTAACGACTCAGATTCTGAATCGAGCATGTTATCGCCAGTCTGAAACACAGTGGTGGCACGGCCACCTTCAAGTAATCTAGGGGTGCGAGCTACCATTTGGTTAAGGTCTCGCTCAATAATGCCAAACCCTTGCTGCATCGCTTTTAACTTGGCGCCGAATTCACGGGTCACCGTATCGTTTTGCATAACAGTATGTAGCACTGTATTTGCCGCAAGCCCTATTAGGGCAAATATCGCAATGGCGATCAGCATTTCTAACAGCGTAAAGCCGCCGCTAGGTTTAATCCGACTTGAGGACATAACTACTCACCTCAGCAATAACACGACCAAAGCGATCATCGTCGCTAATGGTGATACGGATCATTCTAAAATTGTCATCGGTTGTCTTCACAACCTCTTTGCGCCAATACCAATCTTTACCGGCTAACTGCTCTTGGCCATCTTTACGACCGATATCGGGGAATTTAGGCTCTAAACGCGCTTCTACCATTTGATTATGGGCAACCCACTGGGCCATGGTGCGCTCTTCCAATATCGGCATATTGGCCATCTGCTCGCCCAAGCTTTTAGTGATTGATACTGCGGCAATTGAAAAAACGGCCAAAGCAACAATGACTTCAAGTAAGGTCATGCCGCGCTGCCTAATAGACATGAGCTGGCGCATTTTGATGAGAGACTGGCGTTTGTAGAGAAGCATTAACGTTCATCATCTTCATAATTCAGTTTCAATCGGCCTAATGAATCACCTACGACTACGACTTCGATCTCTTTATCCATTTCGTCTTTAGCAACAAAAGCGAGCTCAAAGGCACTCATTTCACCACTTGGGAACAGCAGAATTTGTGGCTCTGGATATTTCTTTTTCTCATCAGCAGACTTTTCGATTAATGGCTCATCAAACCAACTATCTTGCTCTTCATCCTCTTGCACTAACGGCAAACCATCAAGCACCAAAACCAGTTCAATACCTGGCTCCATCTGTCTGCTCGCTAACAATCTATCTTGCTCTAACGGCTTCCAGTTACCCTCTTCGTCATAATAGACATACTCATAGCTGTCTTCTTCAATGACAATACCGATGAAATGGCCACTAAGGACCGTTTCGTCCAGTACCATTTCCGAGGACATCATAAACTGCTGTGCCAAGCGGTCGAGCGCTTGCTTTTGACCACCACCGCCCATACTCAAGGTAACCGCCGACGCCGCTAACCCCATAAGTAGCACAACGAGCAACACCTCCATTAAGGTAAAGCCCGTTTGGCGAGTTTGACGCACAGCTGCTAATGTCATCTTATTGGAAGTTCTGTAGGTTCCAGTTACCGATGTCATCTTCAGTACCTGGTTGGCCATCAGGACCTGCACTGAAGATATCAAACTTACCGTTTTCACCTGGACTTAAAAGTAGGTAGTCATTACGCCATGGGTCTTGCGGAAGACGCTTAACATAGCCATCTTCACGGTAGTTACGTGGCTCAGGCGACATAGTTGGCTTCTGTACTAGTGCTTCTAAACCTTGCTCTGTAGATGGATAGATACTGTTATCTAAACGATACATATCTAACGCATTTTCTAGCGCAACAATATCTGAAACGGCTTTCTGTTGGTCAGCTTTATCCTTGTTACCCATTAGGTTTGGTACCACCATTGAGGCTAAAATACCTAGAATAACAATAACGACCATCACTTCTAACAGCGTGAAACCTTTTTGTTTATTACGAGTTTGCATTAAAAACTTCCTTTAACTGAATTGCTTACATATTTCTCGAATGGCAATGCCAACATCGAAACGGTTAACCACTGATAATATTATTCAGCGCCAAAATAGGCTGCAGAATAGCTAAAACAATAAATAGCACTATTGCCGCCATGCTAACAACCAACATAGGTTCAAATACACCCAGTGCAATAGTGACATTTGACTCAAATTCACGATCTTGGTTATCTGCCGCTCGCTCAAGCATCTGCTCGAGTTGACCACTTTTTTCACCAGAGGTGATCATATAGAGCATCATAGGCGGAAAAAGTTTAGTATTTGCCAACGCAGTACCTAAACTTGTGCCCTCACGCACTCTTAACGTAGCCTCTTCAACAGCGGCTTTTACCTTTACGTTAATCAATACATCGCTAGCAATACGCATTGCATCGAGCAGTGGCACTGAACTGGCCGTCAAGATACTCAAAGTTCGAGCAAAACGAGCGGTGTTCAGGCTTTTACTGACTTTACTCACCACAGGTAAGCGCAGTAGCAACGTATCGTATTTCATTCTATTTGTAGGCACGACTAACAAGCGTTTCATGACCACAAACAGACCAACAATAAGTCCAAGTAAGATAAGACCATAATCACGAATAAAATCAGAGGAGCTAATCAGTAACTCGGTAGTCCAAGGTAGCTCTTGCCCCATATGCTCAAATTGACCTACAACCTCTGGTACCACTGCAGCCAGCAAGATAGCTATCACGCCAACAGCAACACAGGTGAGTACGATAGGATAGATCATCGCTTGGGTCATTTTGCTTTTAAGTTGTTGGCGACGCTCGGTATAGTCGGCAAGACGATTTAATACCACTTCTAAGTGACCCGATTTTTCACCTGATGCCACCATCGCACGATATAACTCGTCAAAGATGTGAGGGAACTCAGCCATTGAATCAGCCAAACTATAACCTTCAACAACCCGCGAACGAACTGCCATCACCATACTGGCTAAACGATCTTTTTCGCACTGTTGCCCTACGGCTTTAAGCGCTTCTTCAATGGGCAGACCTGCAGCAACCAGCGTCGCAATTTGACGAGTAAGCAATGCGAGCTCTGAAACCGAAATTCCGCGCTTAAAAAAGCTCACCCCACCAGACTTAGACTTACTCTCTTTTTCAACCACAGGAGTAATTTCCAGTGGCATCAAACGTAACTCTCTAATTTGGCCACGGGCATGCCTAGCGGTATCGGCTTCGACAACGCCTTTTTGCTGTTTACCCGCTTTATCTAATGCTTTGTATTCAAATGCTGGCACTGGTTACTCCTCGCGAGTCACACGCAGTACTTCTTCAAGGGTGGTTTTCCCTGCAAGCACTTTACTCATACCGTCATGGCGGATACTCGGCACTGATTTACGTATATGCTTTTCAATCGCCAATTCGCCTCGACCGGTGTGGATCAATTCACGTACTTCATCATCAACCACTAACAACTCATGGATACCGGTACGACCACGGTAGCCGTTATGTCCACAAGCCTGACACCCTTTAGCACGATAAATAACGCTAGGATCATCTGCTGTAATGCCTAACAGCTCTCTTTCACGCTCGTCAGGTACATGTTCCTCTTTACAATGCTTACATAAAGTTCGGATTAGTCGCTGTGCAAGCACACCCAATAAACTTGATGAAACAAGGAAAGGCTCGACCCCCATATCTTGTAAGCGGGTAATCGCACCAGAAGCTGTATTAGTATGCAGCGTTGATATCACCATGTGCCCCGTTAGCGAAGCTTGTACTGCAATTTGTGCGGTCTCTAAATCTCGAATTTCACCAATCATTACCACATCGGGATCTTGACGTAATATCGCACGCAAGCCACGGGCAAAGGTCATATCTACCTTAGTGTTAACTTGGGTCTGACCAATACCTTCTAACTCATACTCGATAGGGTCTTCGACCGTAAGAATATTAGTATCAATGGAGTTCAACTCGGTTAGACCGGCGTATAAGGTAGTACTCTTACCAGAACCTGTTGGCCCAGTAACCAGAATAATCCCATGGGGTTTACGAATAAGTTCATCGAACTGTACTCGTACATCCTCGGTCATACCTAATTGAACCAGATCTAAATTACCGGCATTTTTATCTAATAGACGCAGTACTACACGTTCGCCATGGCTTGATGGCATAGTCGATACACGCACGTCGACGGCACGGCCCGCAATACGCAGTGAAATACGGCCATCTTGAGGCACACGTTTCTCGGCAATGTCCAAGCGCGCCATGACTTTGATACGTGACACTAATAGCGATGACAGCTTGCGGTTAGGTTTTAACACCTCTTTTAGGATCCCATCGACACGGAAACGCACTATCAGCTGTTTTTCATAGGTCTCAATATGGATATCAGACGCTTCTTCTTTAATCGCTTCAGACAGTAACGCATTAATCAGTTTAATAATCGGCGCGTCATCGTCACCCTCTAGCAGATCTTCTGTTTGAGGTAGCTCTTCGGCAAGCGTAAATAGATCCATCTCATTACCAATATCTTCCATCATCTGCTGGGCTTCTGACGAATTAGCTTGGTAGGCTTGAGTTAAGCGCGCTTCAAAGGCGCTATCTTCTAATTTAATGAGGGGTAGAGATTTACCGCTATAACGGCGAACCTCTAACAGTGCTGACAATGGCGTCCCGGCAGTATGATAAAGCGACAGTACGCCCGCTTCATCTTTATCTAAAGCCGCATTAAATCGGTGAGCAAAGGCAAACGGCAAACGCTCTTTACTCGTCGAATGGAAGACTTCATCCGCTTCCGCCTCTGAAACTAACCCAAGCTCATTAGATACTTGCGCTAGTTCGTCATCTGCCTGAAGTTGATTATCACTCATCTGCTGAATCTTTCTCTGAATCGGTGGCTGGCTTTGAATCACTCGTTGTTTCAGCAGGTTTCTCGGTTTCGGCTTCATTGCCACCAGAGATGCTCTTCAACGTTGAATCCGTTTCTCGCATCTTAGTATCTAAGCCTTTGCCGTCTTTATAACGGTTAAGTACTTCGTTCACTTCTGATGGTAGGTAAGCTTCTTGATCCCATTCTTCCAAAACAGGCACATCGGTATTTGGCATCAAGTTCACGCCACGCTCTTGCTGCTCAAGCTGTAGCGCTCTGAAGTAGTTGTACTTGCGCCCAGCAATCCCTTCCATGGTGATCCCATCACGAATAATTGTCGGCTTGATAAACACCATTAGGTTCTTCTTTTTCTTACCGCTTGAAGATGACTTAAATAGATGACCAATAATTGGAATATCGCCTAAGAATGGTACCTTCTGTACCGACTCTTGCACCTCTTCGTTAATCAAACCGCCGAGCACCACAATCTGTCCAGAATCAGCCATTACCGTAGTCGTTAAACGACGAGTCGCAAAGGTAACATCGACACCAGTTTTACCGTTAATACCAGATACTTCTTGTTCAATCGTTAACTTAACCGCGTTACCTTCATTGACCTGTGGCACAACTTTAAGTTTTACACCCACCTCTTTACGCTCAACGGTTTGGAAGGGGTTACTATTGCCGTTACTTGAATTTTGGCTACCAGTTAGAATTGGCACTTCATCACCAACAATAAACGAGGCTTCTTGGTTATCAAGAGTGGTAATTGATGGTGTTGCAAGTACGTTTGATTTGGTGTCACTCGATACTGCTTGGATTAAGGCACCGAAATCACCCATCGCCACGCCCCACGCCATACCATTCACTTTACCTAATGCTTGAGCTAGTAAGGTAATATCACCTCGAGTATCAGGATTTTCTGTACAGGTTCCATCATTACAGACTGTAGAACCTTCTTCACCTTGAGCCTGCCAGATACCAGCGCCAATTTCACCGATAGTTGGGCCTAA
Source organism: Shewanella piezotolerans WP3 (assembly GCF_000014885.1). Taxonomy (NCBI): domain Bacteria; kingdom Pseudomonadati; phylum Pseudomonadota; class Gammaproteobacteria; order Alteromonadales; family Shewanellaceae; genus Shewanella; species Shewanella piezotolerans. Next base: position 200,286 of record NC_011566.1, on the reverse strand, counting down.
GTTGTTAAATTGAGTACCACCACCCGCTTCGGTAGCCCACTGTACGCCAAAGCCAACATCATCACCTTCAGAGACTTCAACGATAATAGCTTCTACTAACACTTGAGCGCGGCGAATATCAAGCTGGTTAATCACGCTTTCAATGGTGCGCATTTGATCGGGCTCAGCACTGATCACCAAGGCGTTGGTATCCGTGTGCGCCATAATGTTTATTTCATTGCGGCGTTTGTTAGCACCTTGAGCTGAACCACCTTTTTCATCAACCAGTTGCTGTGCAAACCCAGTTAGTACTTCAACTAAGTCCTCAGCTTTGGCGTAGCGTAAATAACGTACTTTAGTATTACCTGTACTTGCTTGTTCAGCATCTAACTTCTTAATTAACTTAACAACACGCAAACGGCTCTTTTCATCACCACTAACGATGACGGCGTTAGTACGCTCATCAGCGACAACTTTTGGAGCCTGGCCAGGCATTTGTGATTGATTCGCTGTTGAGCGATATAGCGTGTCGACAATGCGTACGATTTCACCTGCCGAAGCAAACTCAAGCTTAACCACTTCAACAGCAGTATCACCTTGCTTATCAACGCGGCGTACAATTTCAACCAACTTATTTACTACTGCAGCACGGCCAGTGATCATCAATACATTTGATGGGTCATATTGAACGACATTACCGCCACCGGCATTATCGTTTAACTGGCGTAACAGTGGTGCGAGCTGCTTAGCTTCTGTGTTATACAGCGCTACAATACGGGTAACCATCTCATCGCCTAAACCTGGCGAATCATCATCAGCCACTCGAATAGATGCCGTTTTAGCATCTTTATCTTTGATGACTTTAATGATGTTGTTATCCATTTCAACGACTGCGTAGCCATAAACCTGCAGGGTGTTGAGGAAGAATTGATAATATTGCTCATCATCTAAAAGGTCATAGCTGCGAACATTGATTTTACCGCGAACAGTAGGGTCGACAATGATAGTGCGATTCAAGTTTTTACCAACGATGTTGATAAACTCCTGAATATCAGTGCCCTTAAAGTTAGCCGCATATTGCTCAGACCAAGCAAGTTGTGGTGCAAGTAATGATGCGCCCATAACCATACCAGCGATTAGTCTGCGTCTAATCCTTTTATTATTCATTGTATTACTTCCCCTAAAACCTTTAATTGCGGCAAGCTCAATTATTTATTGCAGCAGCCTTTATTGTTATTGGTTGCTGCTCTTTTATTGCGGCAAGCTAAACATAATTTCGATAAGTTGACCTTCACGCTCAACCATTAAGGCAACTTCAGTCATCTCTGGTAGCTGCCCCATAACCTCTAGCGCTTGACCCATATCGGTCAAGTCGTAACCGTTAAGTGATTTAGCCAAATCATTTGGCTTGAAACCCGCTTCGGTAAATAGTTTTCTGTCTTTTCCGGGATTGAGTCGGTAACCCGCCAGCTCTCCACCACTTTTAACCGGCGAGATGGCTAAGTAATCAGTTATCTTGCTCGGGTCAGCCAAAATTTCAGCTCGAGATTCGCCTAACTCACGGGCTACTTCACGATTTTGACGCTGATCGACTCTTTTACCTTTTGGTAAGCTCTTAGCCTTCTGTAATTGCTGATTAGCATTACTTTTAGTGTTGTATTCGAGTCCATCTAGCATCAAGGTTTCATAGCGACCACTATTAGTGATAATAATGCGATCGGCATAAACCTCTTTCAACGATGCAGAGGTACCTCTAATCTTGTCGCCTAAGCTATAAGTTTCTTGGCTACCACTCGATGCAATAACCGCTAGACCTTTAAGTTCAGTGGTCGATGCCACCACTCCTGTCAACTGAATCGACAACGAAGTTTTCGGTGCATCAGTGATAATTTCTTCTACAGGCGCCGCTTTAGGCTTAGAAGAGCTACTATCAGCTCGTCCAAATAGGCTCAATGCTTTAACCCCAGAAATATTAGCTGAGCTAGAAGATGTCGATGAGGCAGGCGTCGGCGTCCAGCGAGAAACAGCTGAATTTTCAGGAACTAACTTCCATGTAATCTGTGCTAAAAGAAATAGCATTAGCACAATACCGATAGTAAATATCGCTGAGCTAACAGGCTTTTGGGGCACACCTGCTGCTTTAGTTAAAAACTTATCTAATAAATCCATATTTATGTGGACCCTCTGCACAGGTCTCTGTTCTGATTATGATAATTTAGCAAATCCTGACTCATGCTAACCCACACTGCAATCTGCAACAAGCCCATAACAGCAGCAATGTTGGCGATAATAGGCCAAATATGCTAACTTTACGCGCCTAAAAAGGGTGTGAAGCTTGCCACTATTTTGCGTGTCGAGATGTAAAGATTCGTATATTAATACTCAGCTTGTGAACTTACCCCTACTTTAATAAAGGTTAATCTACCACTGGAGTCGCTCATGATTGACAACGAGCAGCAGGCATTAAAAGTCAGGCTAGACAAATGGCTCTGGGCTGCGCGCTTCTATAAGACTCGCGCCATCTCAAAAGAGATGATTAATGGTGGTAAAGTACACTACAACGGCCAGCGCACCAAATCGAGTAAGTATGCTGAGGTCGGTGCCACCATTAGATTAAGACAAGGTTATGACGAAAAAGAGATCGTCATTGTTAAATTGTCAGAACAACGCCAAAAAGGGTTAATTGCGCAAACCCTTTACCAAGAAACACCTCAGAGCATAGCGAAACGTGAGACCTATGCCGAGCAAAGACGCTTGAATATTCTTCATAATCCGGCTCCAGAGCAGAAGCCCGATAAGAAACAACGTCGACAAATTATGCGCTTTAAAGAAAGCTAACACTGGAATACCGAAATGACTAAAGACAACTTATACCGTTACCTATTTGACAATGCCAGCGTGCGCGGTGAATTGGTGCAACTAGAGAAGAGCTACCAAGAAGTAATAGCTGCGCATGACTATCCCGTTGCTATTCAACACTTATTAGGCGAGCTTATGGCGGCAACTTCACTGCTGACAGCAACCTTAAAGTTTAGCGGCGATATTAGCATTCAACTACAGGGCGATGGCCCAGTATCACTTGCAGTTATCAACGGCAATAACTTGCAGCAATTGCGCGGCGTTTCTCGCTGGGATGGCGACATTGCTGCAGATGCACAACTGCAATCTTTATTTGGTAAAGGCCATATGGTCATTACGTTAACACCCGATGATGGCGAACGTTATCAAGGTGTCGTTGCACTCGACAAAGAAACATTGAGTGAGTGTTTAGAGGCTTACTTTGAGCAGTCAGAGCAGCTACCAACCAAGATAAAATTATTTGCCGATGCCAAACAAGCTGCAGGTATGTTCTTACAGGTATTGCCCACTGACGGTAACCACAATGAAGAGTTCGAACACCTTTCAGTGTTAACCGAAACGGTTAAGCAAGAGGAACTGTTTACTCTTGAAGCGGAAGAGGTGCTACATCGTCTCTACCATGAAGAAGAGGTACGTCTGTTTGAGCCAGTTGCGATTACTTTTAATTGCACCTGTTCAAAAGAGCGCAGTGCACAAGCTATCCGCACTGTAGCAAAAGAGGAGATTGATTCAATTATTGCCGAACAAGGTAAAATTGAGATGGGTTGTGAGTACTGCAATAGTAAATATGTATTCGACGCAATTGATGTCGAAGCTATTTATGCAGTGGCACCCAATAGCGGTACAACCCAGTAAGCTACCGTTCCATAGTTTTATCGATTAAAGGCGCTCATTGAGCGCCTTTTTTGTCCTTAAATCGTAATTGGTATGACCTTCCTACCAAGGATCACAGCAAGATTTCAGTTTGATGATCACTTTTTAGTATTTTTTTTGATCTAGTCCACATATTCAATTGCGCATACGTTACAATCGCCCCAGACAAAATAGCTGGCGCCATAGACCGGCACATAAAACGACCCTAAAGATGGAGACCTTACCCATGGCGGATGGATCAAACCGCGAGTACCTTAACCTCTCTACAGGCCAATTAGTCGAACTTGCGCTAGCACGCGGTGAAGGCGAGTTGACCGCAAACGGTGCTTTAGTTGCAAAAACTGGCGAACGCTCAGGTCGCTCACCTAACGACCGCTTTATCGTGAAAGAGCCAAGCTCAGAAGCTGATATCGAGTGGGGACCAGTCAACAAGCCATTTGAAGCCGATGCTTTTACTGCGCTTTGGAATCGCGTTGAAGCTTACCTTGCAGACAAAGACACGTTTGTTTCAAACCTGGAGGTGGGTGCTAGCAAAGAGCATTACCAACCAGTGACGGTAACAACTGAATATGCGTGGCATCAGTTATTTGCTCGTAACCTTTTCATCGTTCCGACAGAGTTTAATGCAGCAGATAAGCCCACTTGGCAGATCATCAATGCACCAGGGTTTGTGTGTAATCCAGAGCGCGATGGCACTCATTCAGATGCCACTGTTATCTTGAACTTCGCAGAACGTAAAGTACTGCTTGCTGGCCTTAAATACGCTGGCGAGATGAAGAAGTCTATGTTCTCAGTGCAAAACTTTTTGCTACCTGCGAAAGGTGTATTACCCATGCACTGCTCTGCTAACGTAGGCTCTGACGGCGATACCACACTATTTTTCGGTCTATCTGGCACAGGTAAAACCACACTTTCTGCAGATCCTAAGCGATTCCTTATCGGTGATGATGAGCACGGTTGGGCACCTGGTGGCGTATTCAACATTGAAGGCGGTTGCTACGCAAAATGTATCGACCTTAGCCAGAAAAACGAGCCTGTTATTTGGGATGCTATCCGTTTTGGTACCGTACTTGAAAACGTAGTGACTGATGAGAATCGTGTACCGGATTACACGAACTCAACGCTAACAGAAAACACCCGCGCCGCTTATCCACTTGAGCACATAGCTCAACGTAAAGAGGAAAACTGCGGTGCAGAACCTCATGCAGTCGTATTCTTAACTTGTGATGTGTCAGGCGTGTTACCACCAGTGTCTAAGCTGACTAAAGAACAAGCTGCATACCACTTCTTGTCAGGCTACACTGCTAAAGTGGGTTCAACTGAAATGGGCTCAACAGCCGCTATTCAGTCTACTTTCTCGACTTGTTTCGGAGCACCATTCTTCCCACGTCCAGCTGGCGTATACGCAGAACTACTGATGAAGCGTATCGAGTCTTTCGGTAGCCAAGTTTACTTGGTCAACACTGGTTGGACGGGTGGACCCCATGGCATAGGTAAGCGTTTTGACATTCCAACTACTCGTGCGATTGTCGATGCAATCGTAAGCGGTGAGCTAAAGGATGTTGAAACAGAGTATCTTGAAAAGCTAAACCTGCATGTACCTGTTGCAATTCCAGGCGTAGACAGCAACTTACTCAACCCAATTAATACTTGGGAAGACAAACAGCAGTATGCCGAATTCGCACAACATCTAGCTGAAAGCTTCCAGAAGAACTTTGAAAAATACCAAGTGCCTGATTCAATCAAGAATGCAGGGCCAAACGCTTAATGTTCTAACATAAGCGTAAGCGCTTAAAATCCCAATTTAGCCCTGCTAAATTGGGATTTTTTTTGTACTCAACATCCTTATTCGCCCTTTAAAAAATATTCCTAATCACCTTCAACAGGTAAAGCCAAGTTGACTTTTAGTAAAAGAAACTTGACTTACATATCAAGTAGGCCTAACTTAAAGTAAAGCTCACTTTACAAGCTAGACAAAACAAAAGGAACTGTGCAATGAAATCTATTTTAAATGCAATCTGCGCTAAAGGGCTGCCCAAGCGCGATTTAAAAAATGCCAATCGCGTGAATCTATTCGCGCTACTTTGGGCACTCACTTTAATGCTCAGTACTTATCTGGGTGAAACTGGTGTATTAGATAATACACTGCTGCTAATCATTGCCTTTGCGGTGCATAGCATGATTGGCATCGCCATGTTACTCACTTATAAAAACTTTCTAACTCAGCTTGATGAAATGGAGCGAAAAGTGCAGCTAGATGCATTAGCACTGGCTGTTGGAGTCGCCATTATTAGCTTTTCAAGCTATTCAATACTGGCAAATACAGGTACTGTACCGCCATTGAATAGCGCATACCTGATAGCGCTTATCGCCTTAACCTATATGGTTGGTATTATTAAAGGAAGGTTGGCCTACCGATGAAAAATCGCTTAAAAATACTCAGAGCGGAGCGCGATTGGACCCAAGCCGATCTCGCCGACAAGCTGGAAGTGTCACGGCAGACGATCAATGCAATAGAGAAAGGCAAATACGATCCCAGTTTACCACTCGCGTTTAAAGTCGCCCGTTTGTTTCAGATCCCCATAGAAGCCATCTTCGAAGATGAAGCAGAGGTCGAAGTCAGTTAGTTCGCGAGTAGAGTAGGTTCTTCACACTGGAGAACCTATTCTTTAGGCTACGATTCCACAGAGCTCGTCCTCCCATCATAATTAGCCAAGCAAATTGGTAACACTACATAAACCACTATCATCAAAACCTACCATTAATACCGTGCTAGTCAGCTTGGGCGAAAACACCAAAAATCATTCAACACGCTAAAACAAGATTTCGCTAATATTCCTTGTTATGCTGCTATATTCCTCTTCATATTTATCCGTGAATAGCCAAGAGTAGTCCCTGTTTAGTCAAGGTATTCACTTAATACGGATAACAAAGGATTGATGTATGACATTAGGTAAACAGATAAAACACTACCGTACGGCGCGAGACTTAAGCCAACCAGAGTTGGCCGAAATGATGGGAATTGAACAATCATATCTATCAAAACTGGAAAACGACAAATCGATCCCCTCAAATGACGTATTCCGTAGTTTACTGACCGCATTATCGGTCAACACAACCGAATTTCTTGGAGGCATTGATACTCAGAAGCACCGTCCACAGCTTAACCAAATTGCCGATATCGAGGCGATTTTGTCTCAGAGAGATAACATGAAGGTAGCTTCATTAAGGCGCTTTCTCTATCTGGCGTCTGCGCTAATTGTTTTAGGTGTAACCACCTTCTATGCGGGTTACAGTCGACAAATATTCTCAGAGAATCAATATCAATATCAATCGCTAGGAGTGGTACAGCCTGGTGAACCACTCGATATCTATTCCTCTTGGAGCCGAACATTGGATGCAACAGTTGAAAATAGCTACTCCATTAGAGAGCAAAAAAGAGTTGAAATTGCTAAGCGCAGAGATGACCACTTTCTACTAACGACTGACAACAGAAGCCAAAGATTTAATGTCGATGTTGACGGTGGAAAACGCATGTACTCTCTCGATAAAGAGGTCTCGGTACCACGAGCAATAAATGCATGGCTACAGCTATTGGGGGTGCTATTTTTTGCAGCGGGGATTGTCGGCTTTGGCTTAGAACGACGCTTATATAAATTGCATTAAGCTTTCCAATAATTTAAGCCTTCATATAAACGCCCAAGACGAGCGCTCATAAGGATGTGAGCGTTAGGCTGCAATCGAATAGTCAACGTAGCGCTAAAAACGCATATTTCGACACAGTTATCTAGTTGCACTTGTTAGCATTTTGGTGAAATATAAGCCTCTTATAATAATTCTAAATTTATCTTACAGATGGATGCCTTACCATGCGCTTTTTGCCCACTTTAACAAGCTACGCAGTCGCTACCGTTGCTGTCACTAGCTTTTGCACTCTTGCCGCCGAACACCATGCCCCCCCTCAATTAGCCACCACTTACGTTAATGACGCCATTTTACCTCCTATCATTGAGTGGCATGGTAAAAGCGAAGCACTGCTGGCAGCGCCAGATAGTGAATGGGCTACTCCTTTTGAACAAAATGGTCTTAAAACCAGTCCAAATTATGATGACACTTTTGCATGGATAGATAAGTTGATTAGCCAGACAAATATGCTCAAAAAAGTCAGCATAGGTAAAAGCCCACAAGGACGCGATATATGGATGATCGTCGCTTCGAAAGAAGGCGCTGAAGATGCAGCGACTCTACTAAAAAATAACAAACCAAGCGTGTTAGTTCAGGCCGGCATTCATTCTGGCGAGATTGACGGCAAAGACGCAGGTATGATGCTGCTGCGCGATATTGTCATTGGTGACAAAACGGCACTGCTTGATAACGCCAATCTGCTATTCGTGCCTATCTTTAGTGTTGACGGCCATGAGCGCTCTACCGAATACAATCGAGTTAACCAAAGAGGGCCAGTTAACATGGGTTGGCGCACTACCGCTAACAACCTCAACCTTAATCGTGACTATGCCAAAGCTGATAGCTTAGAGATGCAGCATATGCTACGCGCTATTAATATTTGGCAACCTGACTTATACATCGACGTACACGTAACCGATGGTATCGACTATCAATACGATGTCACCTTTGGCTATAACTTGGCACAAGGACAAAGTCCATCGAGTTTTAAGTGGTTAGAAAACAGTTACCGCCCAGCGATTGAAGCCGCACTGACTGCTGAGGGACATGTTCCGGGGCCATTAGTGTTCGCAATCGACAATACCGACATCACTAAAGGCATGTCTTTATGGAACGCTAGCCCACGATTTTCTAATGGTTACGGCGATGCACGCCACCTGCCAACAATTTTGATCGAAAATCACAGTTTAAAACCGTTCAAGCAACGCGTGCTCGGCACTTATGTGATGTTAGAAGCGACGCTAAAAACCATCGGTGACCAATCAACAAAACTTAAATCGGCGATCCAGCAAGACAAATATCGTTACTCACCACGGGTGACCCTCACTTGGAAGCAAGAGCAGCAAGAAAAAGGCTGGGACTTCAAAGGTATCGGCTATTCGATGCAGCAAAGTGCAATCAGTGGCAATGAGATTGTTCGCTGGAATGGCGAACCTAAGCTGTACCCTAACCTTCCAGTTATAGGTGGTACTAAAGCCGATATCAAAGTGAATCGGCCAACGGCTTACTACGTACCACCGCAGTGGACAGAAGTGATTGAACGCCTAAGCGTGCACGGTATACGCATGACCACTGTCAACAAACCCAGTAAGCAAAAGCTGCAGCAATACCAATTTACTGCTCCCAAGTTTGGCAGTAAAGATTACGAGGGGCATCAAAGAGTAAAAGCTGAAGTGAGCAGCCAAAACATCGAGGCGAGTTTACCTGCAGGGACTGTGCGAATAGATACTCAGCAACCGCTTGGCGATTTTGCAATCTTGCTACTGGAGCCACAATCACCAGACTCGCTTTTTCAATGGGGTTTCTTTAACCCTATTTTCACTCGTACCGAATACATCGAGAACTATGCGGTTGAGCCATTAGCAGCGCAGATGCTAAAACAAGATCCAGCGCTGCAAGCAGCATTCGATGAAGCGCTTAAGGATGAAGCGTTTGCCGCCGATCCAAAGGCGCGTCTGCGTTGGTTCTATCAGCGCAGTCCCTATTACGACAACCAATATTTAAAATACCCAGTATTAAGAAGTAATTAATCCTCTGGTTTTTATGATGAATACCAAGATATAGCTCAAACAAAAACAGCGCCAAATGGCGCTGTTTTTGTGTTAAAAATCGAACTTAGGCCTTCTTATAGCCCGATATAGCATAGGTCAGCGGTAAGCGTTGCCCTTGCTGCTCAACAAAGTAACGTGAGCGCAGCGCTGTCCCCTGAGGTAAAGTGACACTCAACCGTTTCACTCTGTAAGTCCATCAAAACAGTTGTATGGGCTAAAATCGAATTCATTGAATGAGTCGATTTCGATACCAGCACTGATCAGTGCATTGATGACATCAGCAAGAGAGTGCGGCCAACTCATAAAGGTCTCCGTTTCATCACCTGCATTCTCAGTGTAAGTCGGCTCATCTTCCACATCTGGCTCATCTTGATGAAAATAGCTATAACCGTCAAACACTGCCTGTGCGGGGTGAAACTCCACCATATAAAACTGACCACCCGCTTTAAGCTTGCTGGCTATGGTTTGCGCCCACTTATTTAGATCTGGCAACCAAACAATGGCGCCGTACGAGGTAAAAACAATGTCAAACAGACCTGCTACCTGTTCTGTCACCTGATAGACATCGGTACAAATAAAATCCGCATCAAGCTTAGCTTGAATGGCTAATGATTTAGCTTGCTCAATGGCTGCGCCAGAGAGATCGACACCGGTTACTTTTGCACCTAAGCGTGCCCATGACATGGTGTCTAAACCAAAGTGGCATTGCAGATGTAGCAGACTTTTCCCCTCTACATTCAGCGCAGCTAACTCTATCTCTTGCAGTGAGCTGTTACCCGTTAAAAACCCAGCGACATCGTAAAAGTCAGAGGTAACATGAGTTTGCACTCGTCGATCCCAACCTTGTTGATTTACAGATAAATAATCCATTTTTGCTTCCATCCTCTATGACTGAACTAGGCTATAACCGAAAAACTCAGCAGTAATAAACGATTAAGTAAAATCACTAACAATGTCGATTTTGGCCAATTTTTTGAGTTAATTCACCACCAACAGCCAAGATAACAATAAAACATCACAATTAAAACAAGTAGATAACAAGTTGGCATGCTACCTGCTTAGATAGGTCATAACTTTAAATACACAATTGATTCTAAAAAATATAATAAGGACATCGTCTTATGAAATTAGCCTCTAGTCTTTTTGCGGCAATCATAACGTTAGCGCTATCGGGTTGCATCATCAATGTAAATGGCGCTAGCGCTGGCCCACTTGATCATCAGAAAAAGCAGATCCAGATTGAAGCTGCGGGTATCGATACATTTGTCGCTAATACTGGCGCAGGAGATTTAAAGATCCAAGGCGTGACCGGATTAACCCAAATCACCGTGGTAGCTGATATCTACACTTATGGTGATATTAAAGCCGACTTAACACTAGAGAAAAGCGGCAGCAATGCTAAATTAGTTGCCGAGTTTGACAGTAATATCAATTTTAGTCGCTCGCCGTATATCGACCTCACCATTCAAGTTCCTGCCGATATGATACTGAAAATAGACGATGGTTCTGGCGACATTGAAATTAAAAATGTCTCAGCCAATATTGAGCTTGAAGATGGCTCTGGTGACCTTTCAATTCAAGGTGGACATAATCTAAGTATCACAGACGGTTCAGGCTCTGTATCGATTACTAACACCACAGGTAAACTAACTCTGGAAGATGGTTCTGGTTCAATCAACCTAAACGGCATCGGAGGCGACACCAGCATCGATGACGGCTCAGGCGATATGACAGTAACCAACGTCAATGGTCACGTTGTTATTGATGATGGTTCAGGTGATATCGAAGTCGACAACACCAAAGGGCTTAGCATCGTTGAAGCTGGTAGTGGCGATTTGAGCGTCGATAATATTAACGGTTCAGTGAGCATGAACTAAGCCAACATCAAGTGGGATTAAGCTTCAACATGAGCGGTTAAAACTCTCTCTTTATAGCAACTCTGAAAAACTGAGCTATTATTAGCTTAGTGAAGGAGTATTCCTTCCCGGCGTGGGTGCTGTCGTCGATTAATGTGCTTAATGGTCGGTTATGCCGACCAAGAGCGTGTTTAGGTACAACAGCGCCCAGCCCACCCTTTGAGAACCTCAGCTGAATTATCAGCTGAGGTTCGATAATTTCAAACCATCTAGTCCCGTTATTCTGAATCGTCGGCTCAACTCCCAGCATCTGGGTTTCCAATGTCCTGGGTGCAGATACTGCTGTGACACGCGGCAAGTCCACCCATGGGTTCAGCTGTTATTCCCTTAGAAAAACCTCCCCATCGGCGTACGAAGCACCTTGAGAAAGAGTCGTAATCGCGCCACAAAGTTGCTCAAACCTAGCTTTATGCTGTAGCGCTGAACTACACCCACTATAAAACCGGCTCCACGACAGCCAACCGTTTCAAGGTAAGTTAATGTTATTAGACCTTTACTACGCAGAAACTTGACCGGCTTGGGCGCTGTACTCCAGATACAGACTCCAGGCTGACTCAGTTATCACGAGTTAGCATTAGTTAGGCTGACAGCTCTCCTCTAACAATGTCAGCTCCTGCAGTTAAAGCATTTAGCTTGGCGGTTGCTATATGCCGAGGTAAAGGTGCCATACCGCAGTTAGTGCACGGAAAGAGGTTCTCAGCATCGACAAACTCGAGTGCTTTTCGTAGGGTATTAGCCACTTCTTCTGGTGTTTCAACGGTGCTGGTTGCTACATCAATCGCCCCTACCATCACTTTCTTCCCTCGAACAAGCTCAAGTAACTCGAGTGGAACATGAGAGTTATGGCATTCTAGAGAGATAATATCGATATTCGATTTCTGCAACTTAGGAAAAGCTTGTTCGTATTGCCTCCACTCTGTCCCCAAAGTCTTTTTCCAATCGGTATTGGCTTTAATACCATAGCCATAACAGATGTGAACTGCCGTTTCGCATTTAAGCCCCTCTATTGCTCTTTCTAAACAGGCAATCCCCCAATCATTTACCTCATCAAAAAAGACATTAAATGCAGGCTCATCAAATTGGATAATATCAACCCCTGCTGCCTCTAACTCTTTGGCTTCTTGATTGAGAATTTTTGCAAACTCCCAGGCGAGTTTTTCACGGCTTTTATAATGATCATCATACAGCGTGTCTATCATTGTCATGGGGCCTGGCAGCGCCCACTTGATGGGTTGCTTGGTCTGCTGGCGTAAGAACTTAGCATCTTCTACAAAAACCGGCTTTTGACGAGAAACTGCGCCAACCACGGTCGGCACACTTGCATCATAGCGGTCACGAATTTTAACCGTTTTACGTTTCTCAAAATCCACGCCGTTAAGATGCTCGATAAAGGTCGTCACAAAATGCTGACGCGTTTGCTCGCCATCACTGACAATATCGATGCCAGCGTGTTGTTGAGCTTGCAATGACACTCGCAATGCATCGAATTTGCCTTCAATTAACTCTTCATCTTGCAATTTCCATGGTGACCAAAGTGTTTCTGGCTGCGCCAGCCAAGCGGGTTTAGGTAAACTGCCAGCAGTTGAAGTCGGTAATAATTTTTTCATAATAATTGCTACTGTCTATTTAGGTTTGTTATTAAGCGTAATTTGCAGACCACTGCTCAAGCACTGTTTGGTATGGTTTGATAAAATGCTCTTCTGCAAACTTTCCTTGCTCAATCGCCAACTGGCTGCGTTCTTCTCGGTCATAAACAATTTGAGTTAATGAATGATCTAGGTTCTTCAAGTTTGGTTGATAACATTTACCCGCTACAGCATTAGCATTGTAGATCTCAGGTCGATAGATTTTTTGAAAAGCCCCCATCGTGCTGATAGTACTGATAAGCTCAAGATTAGTGTAATCGCTAAGCAGATCACCAAAGAAATAGAACGCTAGCGGGGCTACACTATTAGCTGGCATAAAATAGCGAACCTGCAGCCCCATTTTTTTGAAATACTGTTCAGTCAAAGAAGATTCATTGGGTAAGTATTCAAGGCCTAGTATTGGATGTTGATTCTCAGTGCGCGTATATATTTTATTATCTGAAACACTGAGGCATATAACTGGCAGTTTATTAAAATTCTGTTTGTATATATCGGAGTTAATAAAGCATTTAAATAAATTTCCATGTAACTCACCAAAACCACTTGGAATACTAAAATTTGATCTACCTTTGTTGTGTTCTAATAATAATACGCTGAAATCATAATCTCGGACATAAGAGGAAAAGTTATTTCCAACTATACCTTCAATACGCTCGTTATTTTTATGATCAATAATATTGGTTTTCAACACTTCAATTGATGGGAAGGCCTGCCCACCGCTTTCGATATCCATGTCAACAGAGACAATTTCTAGCTCTACAGAATACCGGTCACCATTAGGATTATCCCAACCAGCCAAGGCATTAAAATTATTGTCTATCATTTTCAGGGCATTTCTCAAATTCTCGCGACGACGGTCGCCTCTAGCCAAATTAGCAAAGTTGGTCGTGATGCGAGTACTGTTTGCAGGGTGATAATTCTCATCGAGAGAAATGCTCTTGATGGCAAAGTTAAAGTGATTACTCATTGTGATTCGGTATCCTGTTTACTGAGATAAAGTTAAATTTATTTTTACCCTGATAGGTCTTACTTACTCTATTCAAACCCTCTCAGCTTTAAATATTTATTACTGATGACTTAAACAAAGAACAACGGTAATGATGACAACTTAAATATTAGAATCTATTTATACTTGTTTCAACGCATTAACAATAGCGCTTTTAATTCACGCTCAACATGAGTGATATTCATGTTCCATTTAGTTTGAAAAATTAGTCGGATGTCAGTTATATTAATTAACTTGAAGCGAGCGCAATTTAATTAACTTAGCACGCTATTTCTAATTATATAAAGAGATAAACTGAATGAGTGAGTTGCTATTGTTGGTTATTTACTGCGCATTGCTAGGTTGTGGAGTTGGTTTTTTAGCGGGCCTGCTAGGTATTGGTGGTGGGCTAGTTATTGTGCCAGTGCTAAGCAGCATTTTACTTCATTTTGAAGTTTTACCGGCTGAACAAGTGATGATTGCCGCAATTGCCACCTCATTAGCATCAATTTTATTTACCTCTACATCTTCGGCAATCGCTCATCACAAGAATGGTAATGTGCCGTGGAACCTAACGCCTTGGGTTATGGTAGGAGTTGCTCTTGGCGCACTTATCAGCGGCTTTATGGCCTCGCTATTGCCAGAAAAAATTGTGCGTATTGTGTTTGCCGTAAGTGTAGTGCTGATTGCTTTTAAGATGCTTTACAGTAATAAAAGTCACTCTAGCACTGAGCGAAAAATGCCTCATAAGGGTTTGTTAACTGTTTTGACGACGATCACAGGTAGCTTGTCAGCCATGATAGGGATTGGTGGCGGTGCACTCTTGGTGCCTTTGTTGACGTTTTTCTCACTCGACATGAAAAAGGCCATCGGCTGTGCATCCGCTTGCGGGATTGTTATCGCATTATTTGGCTCAATAGGTTACATCAGCGCTGGAAGTCACCTTTTTGCTTTAGCAGACGGTTTTGCAGGGTTTGTGTATTTACCCGCTCTATTCGGTATTGTTTGCACCTCTTGGTTTACCGCTCCCTTAGGCGCCAAATCGACCCACTACCTACCGGTATCAGTTATAAAGAAAATTTTCGCAGTATTATTGTTAGCTGTCGCTGCAAACATGATTCTACAATAACAACAATGCTAGCTTGGCTAGCGGCTTTCTATCAACGCCAGCTTCTTAGCCCTAGGCCATTTCTTCAAGACAATCTCACGCTTTAGTGCTTCACTGCGGCTGCCTACAGTTTCCGAGTAGGCTAAAGTTAAGGGGCCTTTACCGCGCAAAAACTTGGCAGACTTAGCGCTGCCACTTTGATGCTCGCTAAAACGCCGTGCGACATCGGTGGTTACTCCTGTATATAGGTGGCCGTTAGCACAGCGCACCATATACAGATACCAGACGGACTCAGCTGCCACTAGTTAGCTTTTGCCTTATCTAAACCGAGCAAACCGATGAAGAAAGCGTACTCTTGTGCTTTGTCTTCATATTGGCGATAACGGCCACTCTTGCCACCGTGCCCTGCTTCCATATCGGTATCAAACAGTAACAAATTATCGTCGGTTTTAATGTCACGCAGCTTAGCGACCCATTTAGCGGGCTCGAAGTACTGCACTTGTGAATCATGTAAGCCTGTGGTGACTAGCAGATGTGGATAACCCTGCGCTTTAGCTTGATCATAAGGCGAGTAACTCAGCATATAGTCAAAGTAGACCTTCTCATTTGGGTTGCCCCACTCGTCGTATTCGTTTGTGGTCAGTGGAATAGTTTCATCCAGCATAGTGGTTACGATATCAACAAACGGTACGTGCGCAGCCACCGCAAAGTAGCTTTGTGGGGCTTGGTTGATTACGCCGCCCATGAGCAGGCCACCAGCACTGCCACCTGCAGCAACCACTTTGTTTTTGTCGCCATAACCTTGTGCGGTTAATGCTTGAGTCACATCGATAAAATCATTGAAGCTATTTTGCTTATTGAGCATACGTCCATCGTCATACCAACCACGGCCAAGCATCTCTGAACCACGAACATGGGCAATCGAGTAAACAAAGCCACGATCCAGTAAGCTCAAAATAGAAGAGCTAAAATCAGGCTCTACCGTATAACCGTAGGAACCATAGCCATATTGATATAATGGATTAGTGCCATCTTTGTTAAACATCTCTTTACGGTAAACCAGTGTCACTGGTACCTCTTTTCCATCACGGGCTTTTACAAATAACCGCTCTGCTTGGTATAGCGTTGCATCAAAGCCGCCAAGCACTTTTTCTTGCTTGAGCAATTGGCGCTGATTGGGTTGAGTAAGATCATATTCATAAACCGACTCAGGCGTGGTTGGGCTTGAGTAATACAGCCTAAGCTTATCGCTCTGCTGACTCGCATTAACATCGAAGCCAACCACATAGGCGGGATCATTAAACTCAAGTTCGACACCAGCACTCATATCAAAATCTTTATCTTTCAAGGGATAAACATGGATTCGGCTAATGCCACGCTCACGAGTTTGCACCACCATGTATTGTGTTAACAGTAGAACGTCTTCAATTCTCGACTGAGGATCATGAGCAATCACATCTTGCCAAGCCTGTTTATCGGCTGCGCTATCGACTGCGACCTTCATCAGTCTAAAATTGCTCGCTTGCCAGTTGGTTAAGATGTAGTAAGTCTCTCCCAACTTAGAGACTGAGTATTCATGGCCCTCTTCACGTGGCAATACCGCTTTAAACTCAGCCAAGGCCGCATTAGCATCAAGCATTAACACTTCGCTGGTAATGGTACTCTCAGCGTATAAGGCTATTTCGGTTTCATCTAGCGACTTACCTAGGCCAATGTAAAAGGTGTCATCTTGCTCTTCATACACCAGTACATCTTCAGCTTGTGCGGTGCCAAGCTTATGGCGAAACACTTGATAGCCTAATAAGGTTTGTGGATCTTTGGCGATGTAAAATAGATGCTGGTTGTCATTAGCCCACACCACTCGTCCATCGGTGCCTTCGAGCTTATCTGTTATCAGCTCGCCGCTGACAAGATCTTTAAAATAGAGGCTATAAATACGGCGACTCAGTAAGTCTTCACCAAACACTAGCTTGCTTTCATCGGGGCTAACAGATACACCACCTAAACCATAGAAATCGTGCCCTGCAGCTCGCTCATTCACATCAAGCAGCACCAACTCATCATTACTATCAATCGCTGTTTTTCGAGCAACAATGGGGTATTCAAAACCTTCTTTGTAATAACGATAATACCAATGCTTATGCCAGAAATAAGGTACGCTTGATTCATCCTTATCAAGTCTCGCCACTAACTCTTCAAACAACTGTTTTTTAAGGCCATCATAAGGTTTGAATTGCGCTTTGGTGTAGTCATTTTCAGCATTAAGGTGAGCAATGATCTTAGGGTCTTTGCGCTCATCATCGCGCATCCAGTAATAATCGTCGACCCGAGTCTCACCATGTAAGGTCATGCTATGAGGTATTTTTTCCGCAATGGGGGCATCGATTTCAGTCTTAGGGATCATGTTTTTACATCCAAATAGCAAAAAGGTGCTTAGTGTGAGGGCTAACATTAATTTCATTCGCGGCGTCCTTGTCAGCATAAAGTCATGGCGGGTTCGTCAGTAAACAAGTTCTCTACCCCCACCACATTTGTCAGATCCCCAGCTTGTCATTTTAATCAAATTGACGCAACATAGCGGCGTTTATCTGTTATCAAACAGAAATCAACATAATTCTCAGGGCGGGGTGTGACTCCCCACCGGCGGTAAGTTATGTAAGTTGTAGCTATACAGCTTCATAAAAGCCCGCGAGCGCCTACTGATAGTGACAAGATGTCCACTAGTAGGGTCAAGCAGATCTGGTAAACAGACCTTTTACAGGTTGCACCTACTCCAGAGCCGACGGTAATGAATACTGCTGCGCACTATGTGCATTGCGTGTACTAAGTCCGGATGAAAGAGAATATAAGATTGAACAAGTTTGCTTTTACAAGCTGCTTCAGTGTGTTTTGCCGCGTGCAGATCCCCTAATGCAGCCTGCTTGAACAAAATTGAATTCACCTCTTATTAAGCACATGCATCTATCTATGATGCAGGTGTCATTTTCTGTACGCCCTGATTCTGGCAACCCAATGTAGTTTATTTAAGGATGTTTACCATGAATCAGTCTTTACTAGCGCCTTATGGCAACGCTATCGAACGCGTCAATGCAGCACTTACCGCCCTTCGCGAAGGCAAAGGAGTGTTAGTGGTTGATGATGAAGATAGAGAAAACGAAGGCGATCTTATCTATAGCGCCGAAACCCTTACCAATGAGCAGATGGCGCTACTTATTCGAGAGTGCAGCGGCATTGTATGTCTATGCCTAACCGATGAGCGCATCACTCAGCTTGAACTGCCACCTATGGTTGTTGATAACAACAGCCAATACGGTACTGCGTTTACCGTCAGTATCGAAGCTAAAGAGGGAGTCACTACAGGAGTTTCGGCTGCAGACCGTGTTACCACGGTAAAAGCTGCTATTGCTGATGGCGCCAAGCCTGGCGATTTAGCTCGTCCAGGCCATGTTTATCCTCTTCGTGCTCGTCCAGGTGGTGTATTAGAGCGTCGCGGTCATACCGAAGGTACTGTCGACTTGATGAAGCTCGCAGGTCTTAAACCTTTCGGTGTTCTATGTGAAGTGACTTTGCCCGATGGCACCATGGCACGCCTACCTGAAATCGTCGAATTTGGTCAACAGCATAATATGCCAGTACTGACCATTGAAGATATTGTGGCTTATCGTAACTCACAATAATCTAAATCACAGTGTAACTTCAGTATGTTGTTATGCTATTGAAACAAAAAAGGTCATGCCTACTGCATGACCTTTTTTGTACGAGTAAGCTATACATCAGTCAATACTTAGCCTTATACCAATTGCATTAAAAGTTTGACCATTCAGCGGGAATTCAAAACGCTGTAGGAAAGTAGTGGGATTTGAGCTAATAGTTATTCTCGGCTCTGGCATCCTGCTTCGCTCTACCTCCTAAATCCATTTAGTCGTATATCCAAATCCCATAGCGAATCATACAGCGTTTTGAAACCCACACTACGTGAGTTCCTCAGTCTTTCCACTTCTGCTTTGCATTGGCTTAAAAGGGAACAACCATTTCTTTACCAATGCGCTTTGAATTGAAAAGACTGAGGGGCTCTGAACTGGTCAAATACTTAATGCAATTGGTATTAGCTTAACGGAGAAATAATTTAGTAAACACGCATTTATCACCTTTTTCGGTAATTGACAGTGGCAAAATAATTACGAATAAGAAGAGAGAATTAGCCACGATTTTGACACTATTAGTTAAATTCGTGACCTAGATTAGACTTTGATGAATTAACTGAGACTCCACATTCTGAATATGGTTATTATTTGGCGCAATTTTTTAATCTCCTATCTTCACTTTTAAGATTAAAACAACATATTTAACAGTCAAACTGTTACGTGAAAAGGTTGTCGCCGAATGTTAAGTCTATTAAGCCACCTGAGCTTAAAACAGAAACTATTTCTTATCGCCTCTCTACCAATGCTGATATTGGTGGTGTTTGCCGGGCTACATTCCGTTTCGCTCTACCAGCAATACCAAGACGCTTCTGCCAATTCGTTTACCACCCAAGTAACTCTCGATATAGAAAACATTCTTTTTGAATTGCAAAAAGAGCGTGGCCTGTCGGCAGGCTATCTCAGCAGTCAAGGCAAGCAGTTTAGCTCTGAACTACAACAACAGTGGCTGGCAACAGACCTAGCACTGCAAAGTTTGCTACAGAACAAAGCATTGCAAAGGGTTCTTGATACCACTAAAGACGATCGTGAGCTTTATCACCTATTACAAACCCGCTTCAGTCGCAGCAGTGATGAACACCAACAACTACTCAAGATGCGTCAGCAAGTAATCAAGCTTAATGGTGGTGATTACTTTAACTATTATTCCCAACTAAATCAGAAGCTGATTAGCTTTATCTCTCAGCTACGTTTTAAAAGTGACGACTCCTACCTGGAAATGATACAGGCTGATTTAGTCAATATCTTAAAAGCTCAAGAACTTGCAGGGCAAGAGCGCGGCTTAGTCAACCAATTACTGTCGGCCCCCACCTTAAACGCAGACTCATACGAAGCCATCGACAACATCACTCACCGACTGGAAAATACGGTTGAGAATGCAAGCGTAGCGATGACAAATGAAAATCGCAGCAAACTAAATCAAATAATTGAAAGCCCGGAGCAGCGGCAAGTCGGAGTATTATTACAACAGTTAAAGCAGCAGGTTGAACTCATAGAGCAAGCCCACAAGCTCAGTGAACTAATGGGGTATAAGGGCTTAACCTATGACTATAATCGCTATTTAATGACAGCTATGCCTCAATATCAACTCAATTTCGAACAGCACCATTTTGAGCTAAATATGGCCCTCGAAAATGTTGCACGCCGAGATAACCTAACCAGCCAGCAATCGGCTCTGATAGCGACAATTAAGCGCACTACCGATACCTACTACCAACATCTATTGCAAGCAAGTAAGAATCTACAGCAGCCAGCCCCAATGAGTTCGCTAGCCGAACAATATGCCGATATGCAGCAGGCTCTGCAGCAACTGCAACACCAAGCACCGTTAATTAGCAGTAAACAATGGTGGGCTACCGCCAGCGATCGAATAAGCTTATTGCACCAAATGAACATCCAATTGACCCACAAAATAGCCCGTCAAAGTGATGTTCAAAAACAGCTAATTGTGTCGTCACTGTATATTAGTTTTCTTAGTGGTGTTTTGGTTTTCTACATGGTGTTTATCTTAGGTAAATACATCGCCAATAGCCTTATCAGCTCGATTACGACCATAGTTAATGATGTCGAAGAGATGGCAAAGGATCCTAATCTACAGCTGAACATTGAGATTAAAGGGAACGATGAATTAACCCAGATATCTACCGCACTAAACCAGATGTTAAGCGAGCGCATGCTCGCCAGAACCTCTTTGCAGCAAGCATCTGCGGTATTTGAGCATTCATCCGAAGGCATTATGGTCACCAATGCCGATAACCGTATTGAGTTAGTTAATCCCGCTTTTACCAAAATTACGGGTTATACACTTGAAGAGGTAAAAGGACAAAAGCCGAGTGTGCTTAGCTCTAACCACCATCAACCAGAGTTCTACAGCCAGCTTTGGCATTCGATAACGACGACCAACCATTGGGAAGGTGAAATCTGGAACAAACGTAAAGATGGTAATGTTTACCCAGAATATCTATCAATAACCGCAGTTGAGAATGCTCAAGGCCAAATAAGCCAATACATAGGGCTATTTTTGGATGTGAGTAACCACAAACAGTATGAACAAGATCTCTGGTACAAGAGTAATTATGACTCGTTAACTAAGCTTCCCAACAGACATCAGTTCTCATCTAGACTGCAGCACGCTATTGATGGTGCCAGCCAAACAAATTCTCAGGTGGCAGTGTTCTTTATCGATTTAGATCGCTTCAAGTTCATTAATGAATTACATGGCCACGCAGCTGGCAATGAGATTTTAAAGCAGTCAGCCACACGACTTGAATCCGTACTCGGGCCAGAAGACTCTATTGCTCGTTTTGGTGGTGATGAGTTTGTCATTATCTCACCGCAACATAATGCCATTGAAACTGCAGAACAGCTGGCACACAAATTAGTAGATGTATTAGTTCAACCGTTAAAACTTGATGCTATTGAAAGTAATATTTCCGCCAGCGTCGGCATCGCTTTCTACCCTGAAGATGGCCAAGATATTGAGATGCTACTGCGAAACTCAGAAACAGCCATGTACCAAGCAAAACGTGATGGTCGCGCTCACTTCCAATATTTCTCGCCTGAGATGAATGTTGAGATGCTAGAACGAATGCAGCTTGAACAGAGGCTAAGAAAGGCGGTTAAGAAGTCTGAGTTTTATTTGGAGTATCAACCTGTAGTTGATATGACTCACGGCACAGTATCCAGTGTAGAAGCGCTTATCCGTTGGCGAGATCCTGAATTTGGCATTATCTCTCCAGCGCTATTTATTCCCATCGCTGAAGAGACTGGACTTATAGAACCGCTAGGCGAATGGGTGTTAAACCAAGCACTCGCAGATCTGTCTAGCTGGCATGCACAAGGGCATATGCTAAAAATCGCTATTAATGTTTCCGGCCGTCAGTGTATAAACTCCAACGGTTTGAGCTTTTATCAAGTTCTTGAGGAAGCATTACTACGCCATAAAATTGCAGCACATTATGTGCATATTGAGATCACTGAAAGCTTATTGATAGAAGATAAACCCTACAGCTTAGAGATCCTGCAATCTATTAGAAACTTAGGCGTTGATATCTATCTTGATGATTTCGGTACTGGCTACTCTGCATTAAGCTATCTCAACCAGTTCCCAATTTCAGTCATTAAAATTGATAAGAGCTTTATCGACAATGCTACAGTCAGTCAGTCCGACGCTAAGCTCGTTAAAGCCATTGTTATGATGGGGCAAAGTTTAGAGATGACGCTGGTTGCCGAAGGCATTGAAACCGAAGAGCAGTGGGACTTCTTACAATCATTAGGCTGCAATTACGCCCAGGGTTACCTAATGTCAAAACCCTTATCTAGCGAGAACCTGCTGACCTTTCTTGAAAATGAAACGGCAATCAACCGCATAATAGATCGTAAAGCACTGGCATCGGTAAATTAGGCTATACCAATATATAAAAAAGAGCAGCTAGGCTGCTCTTTTTTATCACGCTAAAGAGTCAGTTATTCAGCGGTGCTAGTCATCACACTGGCAGACTCTTCAATTGCCATTTGCGCTAAGTCTTTATCAACGAAGAACAATGCTTTGCCATCTTCACCGACTAAACGGATCTTATCGACGATTGATTTAAATAGCTTCTCTTCTTCGTGCTGCTCAGAAACATACCACTGCAAAAAGTTAAACGTTGAGTAATCTTGGTTAGTGAATGCAGCGTGAGCAAGTTCGTTAATCTTTTTAGTGATTAGCTGCTCATGCTCATAGGTGTATTCGAATAACGCTAACAGCGATGGGAAGTCAGCTTGTGGCGCTTCAATGGTACCAAGCAGCGGCATTCCACCAGTTTCACTTACGTAAGTGAACAAACGGTGCATATGCCCCATCTCTTCATCAGCATGGGCACGCATGAACTTAGCTGCGCCTTCAAAACCTTTATCTTCACACCATGCACTCATCTGCAGGTACAGGTTAGAGGAGAAAAACTCCATGTTGATCTGGTCATTTAACTGGTCAATCATCTTCTGGGCCAACATCTTAATTCCTCAGGGTATCTGTTTATGGCCGCTATTGTTATCAAGCTAGCTTAAAATTGCAATAAAATTTACTTAAGTTACTGTTTAATAAATAATAATGGTTTTCATTTACATAAAAAAGTAACAGCTAATACATGGCTGCCAACTTAGAAAATATTAAAGGAATCAGCCCCTAGCCTATAGATAGAGGAACAAGAGATGACTAAATCCGGTAGCTAGCCAAGGCTAAATTCGATAAAAATAATAATAAAGCCACTATCAGCTGTTAAAACTGCCGAGCAGATCATAGTCATCTGCAATCACCGTGGCATAATGCGTTATATTCGTTTTTAATTAACGTACGCTAATTTAGCCTCAAGGATAGATAGATGCAGACTCATGCAGACCCGTGTAAACAACCTAGCCTAATGCATCCCTCGCTAGCGATTGTAAAATTACTAGAACAAGTGCAGCCAACCACAGATTCTGAAGTCGTTACGCTGACACAAGCCCTAGGACGCGTCTTAGCTGAAGATCTTGCTTCTCATGTCGACCTACCTCCTTTCGACAACTCAGCAATGGACGGCTACGCCTTCAATTTTGATGATTTAGATGCAGGTACGCCGTTAACTCTTGTCGGTGATTCTTTTGCAGGACATCCTTTTAGCGGACAATGCGTAAAAGGCGGCTGCATCCGCATCATGACGGGCGCACCAGTACCTGCTGGCTATGACACAGTACAGATGCAAGAGAAAGTCACAGCTGATGGCAACAACATCAGTATTGAAGCACCAAAAGCCAAAGGCGCAAACGTGCGCTATCGCGCCGAAGAACTTAGCACTGGCACTAAGGTACTCTCAGCTGGCACTCTCATTGGTGCCGCAGAGATGGGAGTACTAGCAACCATAGGCGCGAGCCAGTTAAGAGTATATCGCCCGCTTAAAGTTGCTTTTTTTTCAACAGGTGATGAACTGCGCCCTGTTGGCAGTGAGCTTGCTCCTGGACAAATTTACGATTCAAACCGCTACAGCATTCAAGGGCTACTCAGCCGTGCAAACGTCGAATGGATAGATCTTGGTGTTATCGAAGATGACAAAGAAGCCATTCGCCAAGCTTTTAAAACTGCAGCAGCTCAGGCTGATATGGTGCTGACTTCTGGTGGAGTATCAGTCGGTGACGCCGATTACACCAAGCAGATCCTCGATGAAGAGGGTGAAATCACTTTCTGGAAACTAGCGATTAAACCAGGTAAGCCTTTTGCATTTGGTCACTTAGGTGACGCAGTATTTTGTGGTTTACCCGGTAACCCAGTCTCCTCCATGGTGACATTCTATAAGCTTGTTTGGCCGCTAATACAGAAGATGCAGGGCTTGCCACAAGTAAAACCAGTAACACTATCAGCCACTTTAACCCAAGATATTCGCAAGTTCCCAGGACGCGTTGAGTATCAACGTGCCGTTTTGAGCTATAACGAGCAAGGTGAAGCACAAGTGGCAGTAACTGGTGGCCAAGGTTCAGGCATGCTGACCTCAATGACACTCGCTAACTGTTTTATCATCTTAGAGCAAGATTGCGATGGCATCAGTGCTGGCGAAAAAGTTACCGTCGAACCTTTCAATAGCGTACTGGCTTAAGAGAACATATAGCAATGTCGAGTGAACTGACTGATACAGATGAGATTTTAACTGACGCAGAAATTTTGCGTTATAGCCGTCAAATCTCTATCAAAGCGATGGACTTTGAGGGACAAGAGAAGCTCAAGCAGGCCAAGGTGTTGATCATCGGTGCTGGCGGCTTGGGCTGCGCTGCCAGTCAGTATTTGGCGGTAGCGGGTGCAGGAGCCATCACCTTAGTCGACTTTGATACGGTTGAGGTGTCTAACTTGCAGCGGCAAGTATTACATCAAGATGCCAATGTTGGCCAAGCTAAAGTTGACTCAGCTAAAGAGACGTTAACAGGCTTAAACCCACATATTAAAATCGATACTATCAATGCAGTGCTAGATGATCATGAAATTGAATCATTGGTTGCACAGCACTCAATTGTGATGGATTGCACCGACAATGTCATGGTACGTGAGCAGCTCAATCAAAGCTGCTTTAAGCACAAAGTGCCACTGATCTCAGCAGCTGCCATCCGCATGGAAGGTATGGTTACAGTATTTGACTATCAAGCACAAACGCCTTGCTACCACTGCTTTAGCCAGCTATTTGGTGAGCAGCAACTCAGCTGCGTCGAATCAGGTATTTTAGCCCCCGTAGTCGGAATGATAGGTTGTTTGCAAGCCGTGGAAGCAGTCAAAGTCATTGCTAATATGGGCCGTACCTTAGCCGGGCGTATTTTGATGATCGATGCTATGACCATGGAGTTTCGAGAGATGAAACTGCCAAAGCAAGTTAGTTGTAAGATCTGCAGTTGTTCACCTACAACATAATTGCATAGAGGTATCCACAAGAATAGGATACCTCCTCTTAACCGTATCATTAACCGTATCAATCAGTACAAAACAGCATAAAACTCCCCTGTTGAAAAATACATTGCTTCCTCTTAGCAAGCCTATCCAACCACTTAATATTTATCGCTAGTTACTATTTCTCAACTTGTCAAATTTTTAGCATTAAAATGCTAATGATATGTTAATATCCGCGACGAAAAACACTGAAAAGCAAACACTACAAAGGACGTAATGTATGAAGAACCGGCTATCTATAATGTCGTTGGTATCTTTGGGAGCGCTAAGCTTTACAGCACAAGCAGTAAACCAAAGCCTCTATGCAAAAGGTACAGAAACAAATGTCACCACTTCAAGTAAAGTAGCAGTATCTCAAAATATTCGAGATATCGCTTCACCAATCAGAGTCGTAACTAAGCAGCGAAAACTTAAGCTCGAGCAAAGTGGAGAGAAAATTCCTGGTGTTGATATCAATAAGCAAGTTAGAAATATCTTCCCATTTGCCAGCTCATTAAGAACTCAAGACAAAGTAAAAGATCCATCAATCCAGTCTATTTTGAGACCTAATTTATATTCTCTTGCAATGCCAACAACTGGCGTATCTTTTGATGGAATTAACAATATTCTGGGCGTTGCTCCACCAGACACTAATGGTGATGTAGGCCCTAATCATTATGTTCAAGCAGTAAACATAACCATGGCTATCTTCGATAAGGAAGGTAGTACCTTAGTGGCACCATTTGCCATCAACGACCTTTGGGATGGTTTTGGCGGTAAATGTGAAACGAATAATGATGGCGATCCTATTGTATTGTACGACAACATGGCAGATCGTTGGTTAATAAGCCAGTTCGCACTTGATGGAACTGATAACCATGAGTGCATCGCAATCTCTACCACTGGCGATCCAACTGGTTCTTATTATCTTTATGATTTCGCATATGGCGAATTAATGAACGATTACCCGCATTTTGGTGTATGGCACGATGGCTATTACATGGGGGTAAACCAGTTTGACCCTACAAATAATTATTCATATGCCGGTGGCGGAGTCGTCGCCTACGAAAGAGATAAAATGCTGGTGGGTGCAGAGGCTAAGCAAATCATCTTTAGCATGCAGGGTAACACCCCTGATGTTTTTACCCCAATGCCTCTTGATATAGATGGCCCTACCTCTCCTAATACAAATTTAAACCAAACTATTATGTGGGCTGATGGCTCAGGTGAAAGCAAATTGCACTTTGCAGAGTTTGACGTTGATTGGGAAACACCTGAAAACTCAAACATAATCCATAAAACCTCTCTTGATGTTGCCGAATGGAATGCACCAGATAATGCAATGCAACCTAATGGTATTGAACTTGACGGCATGCCAATCCGCTCAATGTTTAGAGCTGCCTATCGAAATTTGGGCAATCGTAGCTCGATTGTTTTTACCCATAATGTTGCAGCTGCAGATAATTCAACGCCTGCTTTACGCTGGTATGAAATTGACTTAAATGAAACCTCCGGCGATGTGAGTGTTCGCCAACAAGGCACATTTGCTCCTGATGAAAAAGCACGCTGGATGGGTAGTGGTGCAATGGACACCCAAGGTAATATCGCTTTCGGCTACTCTGTTTCTAGTGTTGACAAGCACCCTTCTGTTTTTGCTGCGACCCGTAAAGTTGATGATCCTTTAAACGAACTAACCAGTGAAATTGAACTCAAAGCGGGTACAGGCTCTCAAGGTAATATCTATCGAAATCGCTGGGGTGATTACTCCAGTATGAGCATTGATCCGGCAGATGAATGTACATTCTGGTTCACAACAGAGTATTACAAAGCGGAAGATGACAATACCACAGCATGGTCGACTAACATCTCTAGCTTTAAACTACCCGAGTGCCAGGTTGGCCCATCCGGAGAGATTAGTGGAAAGGTAACTGATGGAGATACTGAGACAGCGCTTGCCAATGTCGTAGTCACTGCTGCAGGACGCTCAACGGTAACGGATGCAGAGGGGAATTACTCTTTTACTGTTCCTGTTGGTGATTATACGCTTTATGCATACAAGTATGGTTGGGAAGAACTCACAACAGCAGAATTTACAGTAGACGAAGATGAATCAGAGCTATTAGATGTTAGCCTTACCAGCGCAGAAATGGTTACCGTTTCAGGCTCAGTGATGGATACTTCAGGTCAAAACTGGCCTTTATATGCCAAAGTTAATGTCGAAGTACCGGGTGATGTGATTTCAACATTTACCAATCCAGAAACTGGCGAATATAGCATAGATCTTGTAGCAGGGACGGCCGTGAAAGTTGCGGTATCAAGTAACGAGCAAGGCTACCTAAAAGCATCTGAAAATATCACTCCCGTCAACAGCGGTGGTTCATCGGCAACTTTTGCTCAAAATTTCAACCTCAATATAAATCCTAACTGTACAGCTGATGGCTACGAGCTAAATGAGCTCAGCTTCTTTGAAGGCTTTGAAGGGGATGTATTCCCTCCAGCAGGCTGGACAACAACAGATGATGCTACAAGTGGTTTTACATGGTTCAGAGCAACAACGGAACGCTCGATTTCAGGGATCACTAATGAATCTGTAGGTTTTGCTCTAGCTGATTCAGATGCAGCTGGAACAATAAACTTAGATACTTCGTTAATATCACCTGTCTTTAATACTGCTGACTACACTCATTTCGATTTAAGTTTTACAGCTTTCCACTATTATATAGGCGGAGATAAAGTAGCTGTAGAAATAAAAATTGACGACGGCAGCTGGATAACTTTAAGCGACTTAAACAAAACAACCAGTAGTTCTACTTCAGCAGAACAATATCATTTAGATCTAAGCAGCTATGTTGTTAATGCAACTAGCTTCCAGCTCCGCTGGAGATATTATGATGCCTACTATGCATGGTACACCGCCGTTGATAATATCAGAATCGGTTCATCGACTTGTGATCCAATCTCTGGAAACAAGGTCACAGCATATGTAAATGACGCAAACTTTGCTACGACGCTAAACAATGCGCAACTCATGGTTGATGGCCAGCCTATTACAGTGTCTGTAGCGACAGAAGAGGACGAACAACTTAGCGATGGCCTGCTAATGTCATTTATTCCTGATTCAGCTACCGATATTAAATTGACTGCACCCCTCTATGAAAGCAAAGATGTTGTTGTTTCAGACTTTAGCTTAAGCTCACCAATTGAACTGAATGCAGGCTTACTAGAGGTGTCAACCGACGCTCAAACTGATTTCAACATTACCGTAGGCCGTGATGAAGAGCGAACACTAGCGGTTGAAAATACAGGCACAGCAGGTGCTACTTATCAGGTACTAATGATCCCTGGTAGCAGTGAGCCACTGCATGTTGGTGTTTATGATGCTTCAGGACGCCATTTTGGTCCCAAAAATCTACAAGATATGGATGCTAAAAAATCTCGTTATGCAGCTGATATTAAAGCAACACAGCTACCTGGCGGCGATATAATTGGTAATTTCGATTTAGGTTTACTCTATGGCTGGGGTCTAGTAATGGACCGCAATACAGGTAACCTGTGGGTCAGTGATATAGATGCAGATCCACAATTACTCACTGAATATCAGACAGACGGGATCCAAACTGGGCGCACAATACTGACCCCTAAAGAGCAAGGATGGGGAGCAGATTTAACATTTAACGGCAGAACCAATAGTTATTGGCAAGTCTATGTCGGTGGGGATAACTGTATCGTCGAGATCAGTGAGCAAGGTGGGCTTACTGGCGAAAAGATATGCCCGGAGTTTGCCCAGTCACAGCGTGGACTAGCCTATGATCCAATGACAGACACCTATTACTCTGGCAGCTGGAACGACTCACTAATACATCAGTTCAATACTAACGGTGAGCTGCTCCGCTCTATAAATGTCAATATGGCTATCGCTGGATTAGCATTTAACTCCGCTAATGGTCAACTATATGTCACTCATAACGCTGCCGCTGCAACAGGTGTTTTTGACATATATGTGCTCGATGTAAATACCGATTACCTCGATATTGTAGGTGGTTTTAATGTTGAAGATCAAAATGGAACCTCACTTAGAGGTCAAGCAGGTCTAGAAATAGACTGTGATGGCAACCTGTGGACTGTAGATCAAACTCAACAAAAAGTGCTTGGTATTGCAACTCAATCTGGAGGCGTATGTGACTGGAAGATAGTTCCTGGACTTACGTTAAAAGAAGATCATGAAGGGGCTATTGAAGCTGGTGAAAGTAACGACATACAGCTCACACTAAAAGCTTCAGAGCTTGCAGTCGGCGAATATGAAGCAACCATTATTGTTATGAATGACACCCCTTATGGTGTAACAAACATTCCTCTATCAATTGTGGTAACTGAAGCAGTTGTGGGTGAACTCGGCTTCAAAGAAACCGCAGCTTCAGTGAAAAATGGTGATGCTGTTGAGTTACTCATTGCTCGTACTAACGGCGATGATTTTGCTGCTTCTGTAAAATACGAGTTAGTCTCAAACTCAGCTATTGCGGGCGAACATTTCGATGCTGCAAACGGATTAGTTGAGTGGGCAGACAAAGACGCCACTGATAAATCCGTACTAATTGAAACGATTAACCTCGATCTTGATCAAGATATATCATTCACAGTACGCCTATCTGACGCTTCTGGAGCAACGCTTAACGAGGCTGCGAAAGATACATCTCTTATAACGATTACTGCAGATAAACTAGGCGTAATTGCGGTAAAAGAGACCAACGTATCTGTCAATGAAGAGGATGGTTCTGCTGAAATTACCCTTAGCAGAACTGATGGCTCAGATCGTGAAGTTATGGTCAATTATGCCGTTAGTCATATCTCAACAAATGATACAGATCTGGCTGACACTACGGGTACAGTGGCTTGGGCTGATGGTGATATAGAAGACAAGACAATATCTATCACTATCAATGACGATGCTAATGTCGAAGCCGATGAAGCATTTAACCTTGTCATTTCGGCAACAGATAGCACCATTGAGCTTGGCGCTACAGTAACAGCCGTGCGAGTGTTGAATACAGACAAAGTAGAAGTTAAAGCGAAAGAAAGTAGCGGTGGCTCTCTGGGCTTCTTATCGCTAGTAATATTGAGCTTATTCGGCTTAAGTCGTCGAAAGTTTATGGGCTAATGCTCGGTTAAACCTAAAACAGGAAAGGGGCTCCCTTTCCTGTTTTTCATGGAGTTCCATTTATGAAAAAACTCGCATTACTATTTATTCTCACTACAGGTACAGTTATGGCTTGCGACTCAGCTTCCAACTCCTCTAAGGCAAAGGTATCGAAACCTGCCTCAGAAACTCAAGCAGCAGAAACAATTGAAAATGATGACGTTCATCTTGTGCCGAACCAATTCCCATTAGAAGATGGAGTTTTACCTAAACAAGAAAACAAAGAAAACAAAGAAAACAAAGAAAACAAAGAAAACAAAGAAAAAGAATAATTAGTTGTACAAGGAATGTCATGAATCGTTTATTTTTTGCTGGGGTGCAGTTAGCCATTTTATGTTTTTTTTTCGGGCACTCAGCCTTTGCTAATACTGATATTGAACGCATTCAGGTTACGGCCAGCAAAAATCTTACTAAAAATCAGTCTAGCTTTGACAATCATAACATTATCGACATAGAGGCAATCGACTTTCCAATACAAAAAGTTTCTGACGCACTACTCTATACCCCAGGGGTGACACTTAATGGGCAAGGAGGGTTGTGGCAGTCTTACAATATACGTGGTCTATCTCGCTGGAGAATAAAATCGCTCATTGACGGTATTAATATCAACACAGATAGGAGAGCTGGTAACTCGCTTTCTTTTATCGATCCCAATCTACTCAGTAGCATAGACGTCATTAGCGGCCCAAGCTCTATTTATTATGGTTCAGGTGCAATTGGTGGTGTTATAAATTCAAACCTGAAGCGAAGTAATACAGGTTACTTAAATGCTGGCTACCAGTCCTTTGGCAATGAAAATAGTATTGCTTTAACAGCACCGATTAACAATGATCTCTATACAGGGTTTGCTTATAGGGAAGCTGAAAATGACAATAACCAACAGCAACAGCCATTGCTATCCAAGTTTGAACAATATTCCGGATTTATCAGTTATCACACTGATATATCGGAAGACTTGCAACTGGAAACATCTTTAATTGGCTCTTACGGCGATGATATTGGCAAGACCAATAATCAGTATCCTGAGAGTCGGGTTAGTCTCTACCCTTTTGAAAAACACCTACTCGGTAAAGTGACAGTCTCAGCATTAGAAAACTGGGCATTAGGCGGTTATTTTCATCACCAAGATTGGCAATCAGACACTCTAAGAGTTGAAAAAAGAAGAAATATTAATGATTATGGTAGTTTTGATTGGGGACTGTATGCTCAACAACATTGGCGACTGAACTTGATCAATGGTCGCATTGGCATAGACAGTGATAATCGCTCAAATGTCGAGATTACAGAACAGCAATATACCACGTCAGATGAACTTCAATGGAGCAAAACTATCTTAGAGGGTGATGAGTATCGTGGTGCGATATACGCTGATGCGAACGTAACCCTTGCCAAAATAAACGTCACTACTGGAGCCCGAATCGAATACATTGAGCAGACCAATCAAGTCAGCATATCCGATCAGTTTGCCACCGGCTTTGTAAAGTTATCAACCGCACTCAATGACAGTTCAGACATAGTGTTAGATTTAGGCACAGGGTTTCGTTTTCCCACCTTAACAGAACGGTTCTTTAATGGTTCAACCGCAAGAGCACAGTTCATAGGTAACGAAGAACTGAAACCAGAAGAGAGCCAAAATGTACTGATTTCATATCAATTATCGAGCGAGTTACTTACTTTTAACCTCAATGGATTCTATAACCACATTGATAACTACATAGAGAAAGTTGCACTAGATCCCAATACTTTAACCTACCGAAATGAAACTAACGCAGAAATATATGGTGGTGAAATAGAGCTGAACAGCCAGATAACGGATCACTTCTCCATCAATTGGATCTATCAATATACCGTTGGTCAAAATGCAGATGGCCTCCCCTTAGCTGACATTCCCCCAGCAGAAAGTCGGCTACTGCTAACTTGGGCAGAGGATGATTGGCAAGTTGCTACATTCTACCGCTATAGAACCAGTTTTAGTGAGCCCGCCTCGGGAGAACAACCACTTGAGTCCGCACATATTGTTGATCTAAGTGGTCACTATTGGATTTCAGACTCTTTTAAATTAACCGCTAGCATCAGTAATATTTCCTCCGAAGAATATTTAGCAACTTCTGATGATATGGCAAACATTATGCCTGGGCGGAATTGGAGTTTAAGTGGAAGCTGGCTATTTAATTAGCCTATTTTAAGCTGATAAATCATGTGCGTGACTCACTGCCACGCACACGACCTTTACAGACTAGAATGTATAAGCAACCGATACACCGACATTTCTAGGGTCAACAACCGCAGCATAACCATGTTCATAACCCCGTCCTGGCGGCTCATTCACTGTCAGCGCTTGCTCATCAAATAAGTTGTTCACAAAGGCACTGATACGCCAGTTATCATTTTGATAGTCAACATTAAAGCGACTTAAGATGTAATCGCCAGCCACGCGCTCTTCAGTATTGGCAATATCAGCAAAATACTCATCAACGTAATTTCCTGATAACCCAAATGTCAGCTCATCAGACAGCCAGTATTTAATGCCAAGATTAGCAGTAACGTTCGGCGCAGCATTAAGTTCATTACCAACAATATCGCCGTAGCTCGGGTCTGCCGCTTTAATTTCACTTTTAAGCAGACCTAACCCTGAAAACAGTTGCCAGTTTTCACCCAACATACTGGTAAATTCAAGCTCTAAGCCATAGGTTACCGCTTTATCAATATTGGTGATCCTACGTAAACTATTAGACGCTTGGTAGCCGTCATAATCGTTATAAAACAGGTTGGCATTCAAGTTAACGTTGCCGCCATCAAAACGACTTCGAGAGCTCATTTCATAGGTATCAACAGACTCATCATCATAGTAATAATAATCGCCACCTGCTGAAGTTAATGCCATTGCTCCACCACCGGCGTTGTAACCACGTCGGCCACTTAACGCAAGTGTCGTGCTATCAGTCACAGCGTATTGCACCACAAGTTTTGGCAATGCCACTGTCTTAGCTTCATCGAGTTGCTCATCAATTGCCGAACCTCTAAATTGCATGGCAAAGTTTCGTGTTTGCTCATCGCGCATGACTCGTCCACCAAGAGTCAGCCACCACTTTTCAGCCATTGCAAAGGTCATCTCTCCATAAACAGAAGAGGAGGTACTGCTGTCATCTCCACCATAAGAGAATCCCCCCACACTGCCAAAGTCTTGAGTGCGCTTATAGTAAGCTAAACCAATAAAACCATTTAGATTTCGGTCATTAAGCCCAAAGCTATATTTACCATCGACGTTGTAACTTTTGTCATTCATGTCAACTGTACTCTGAGCTGCAGGCAAAGGCTCATAAGATTCAAATCCCCAATCATAATCCATGAAGGAGAATTGTAAATCGAGTGACTGACCATCAGTAAGCTGGTAATCAAATGTCACTGAATGTGTGGTTGACTTGGTAGTAATATAGCGTTGAAACAGCGGCTTATATGCCCAAGGGTCATCACCAGTGAAGTAATTACGCCCTGAATCACCTTGCTCGTCGTTATATGAAAAACTGTACAGTACTGATAAGTCTTCTAAGCCTGCAGGTTGCCAGAGTAATTTACCGCGCCATCGATTGGTAATGAGTTCATTTTGATCAAAGGTTTTAGGATTAGTTTCATACACTAAGCCCTTATTGTAAGTGTTGCCATTTACATTTTGGCCCGTGATCCTAAAGGCAAGCTGATCGTCTAAAATTGGACCAGATAGCATCACTGCGCTATCAATAAAGCTGTCTTGATCTCGATAACCCAAACGTGCAGCAGCTTGCCAATCAAAGGTTGGATCTGCCGTTTTGATGAATACTGCGCCGCCAATACTGTTACGGCCATTAATTGTTGACTGTGGTCCTCGGAAAACTTCTATTTGCTCTATGTCCCAAAGGCCTGTATCACCTGTTAAGTCAGCGACAAAAGGCTCTGCAACACCATCGACAAGGGTCGAAACACGCGCCTTAGCACCGCCAGTGAAAGAGTTAAACCCAGTAGCAGAGCCATTACCAGTAACCCCTCGAATATCCGGTACCGCTCCTGTTGTTACAACAACGTTTGGCACTTCAGATAAAGCACTGGATACCGATTGGTATTGGCCACTGTCTAGCGTCTCTTTATCGATAACAGAGACTGATGAGGTCGTGTCTTTAAGGCTACGCTCAACTTTTTCACCATATACAGTAATCCTTTCTATCGATTCTGTTGGTTCAACAGCAGCATAAGCCGTCGAAAATATAGGACTACATAATATTGCCGCCACAACGAGATTTTTCTTAAACGCCCTGTATTCCATGGGATCCCTCAAGTTCACAGTAAATAGAATTTATCGTTCCAATTAAAAGCAGCAACAATTTACATTAAACTACACCCACACTCAATTGCGAATCATTCACATTTACATTACCATTTACACAATTTTAATACCTGTGTAATAAAGCCTGTTCGTTATTTTGTATTGTCTCTTGGGAATTCGTAGGCATACCTCAGTAGACGAAGAGCGATTTTGTTCTGCTGTTACTGAGATATATCGGACACAAACGTTAATCTGACCTTTAAGGAAGAGTTGATGATTATGTTTCAAATCACGGCATTCATTCTGACTTTAGTAGGAGTCATAATGATATACGCCACCAGCAAGCATCAGAAGTTGCTGCAACAAGCCTTACCTAAACCACTCATTTTAGTGGGGCTTAGTTTATTGCTATTTGCACTACTAAGTTGGGGACAGCTTCTGACCACAACTGCAGCGATTTTCACCTGGCTATTCACCATAGTCGCACTGTTAATTTGCGTACCATTCACAACGCTTTATAAGTCAAGAGACCCCCATTGATGACACGGTTAACCCAAGCGGAAAAAATCCAACCACATTGGTGGCGAAAAAGCTTCACCGCATGCTTTTTGGGTCTGAGTTTATCCTATGGTGTTATTGCCGTTTTTGCATGGTTTGGCCCAGGAGGAATAGACGCACCAATGAAAGTGCAAATGAATATGTGGCTAGTCAGTTTTATCTGGCTCCCTGTTGTAGCCTTTAGTTTTCTGTTCAAAACAGCGACGAGTGCATTTAGTTATCTCATGTCGGCTAACCTCGTTGTGTACAGTTTATTTGCAGTTTTATGGTGGCTCACATGAGAATACGTCCAGATATTTTAAGAACCTATCAGTCTATTCACACATGGACAGGCATCACTACAGGTCTGCTGTTGTTTATCGCCTTTTTTGCTGGCGCCATCACTATGTTCAAACCTCAAATAGAGCAATGGGCGACATCTCCAGCACAAGCACTGCAACAGGTCCCTACAGAGTTACTCGATAGCTTAATTCAAACTGCAATCAACAATAGCGAAAAAGCAAAAGATGGTTTTATCATCAGTTTTAACGACAATGATTCTCCAATTAAGTGGTATGAAAAGGGAGGCGGACGAGGTTTACGCCTTGATGATCACTTACGTCATGCCAGCTTTAATGATGATGGCGATTGGGTTAGCCAAGCAAGCAGTACCAATGAATTAGGTACGCTAATTGATCAGTTACACCGCACAGCAGGGATCATAGGCAAAATCGGCCACGAGGATC
The DNA here is from genome assembly GCF_000014885.1 of Shewanella piezotolerans WP3. Taxonomy (NCBI): domain Bacteria; kingdom Pseudomonadati; phylum Pseudomonadota; class Gammaproteobacteria; order Alteromonadales; family Shewanellaceae; genus Shewanella; species Shewanella piezotolerans. Next base: position 163,788 of record NC_011566.1, on the reverse strand, counting down.
TCGGCGTATTAATTCTAGGTATTGCCGCAGTCCTGTATTTTCTAGCACTGATCTCAGGGATTATTGTGCTAATGCCTACACTAGTGAAAAATCTATTTGCACTAAGACAGCACAAAGGGGTGAATCGTTTTTGGTTAGATAGTCACAACTTGGTGGGTGTGATCAGCTTGCCTTTTCACTTGATTATCGCCTGGACAGTGGTGGTATTTGCTTTTCATGACCTGTTTTATGGCGGCTTGAGTATTCTTTATGGCGACAAGCCCTTATTTGAACCCAGAGAGCGATCTACCATTGAGTACTCCGTTAGCCAGTTGCACAGTATTGATAGCTATATCGCTGAAGTCACGCCAATAGCTGAAGGTTATCAAATCACCTCAATGGAATTTAGCAAACTCAACTCAACCTCGCCGTCTTTAGCGGTTGAACTGCAATCTAACGGACGTATGATGCGTGGTGGTTACAGTGATTTCGTCTATATGCATCCATATACTATGGAGGTGCAATACAATACCATTAGCCAAGTTGAAGAGGGGTTATATGGCCCTATAGTTAACAGTATATTCGCACTTCATTTTGGTAATTACGCAGGTAGCTTTGGCCGCTGGATATATTTTTCTCTTGGCTTACTCGGTGCATTTCTATTTTATAGCGGTAATTTACTTTGGCTTGAAAAACGTAGACAGAAACAAGCTGCACAACGCAAAGCAACCAAAATCATGGCCTCTCTCACTATCGGCGTTTGTCTAGGCTCGATGTTAGGTGTTGCAGTCGCTATGCTAGCCACAAAGTGGCTCTATCTACTAAGCGAGCAGATAAACAGTTACTACCTCAGTTGCTACTATATTGCCTTTTTTGCTGCTTTAGCTTACAGCTTTGTTAGGGGCGCTGCCCTTGCCGCTATTTCACTACTTAGGTTGCTATCACTTTGCTGTTTGTTAATTCCTGTAACCAGTTTAGTCGCACTGCTACTGCCTCATCTCGCAATATGGACAGCCGCAGATATAGCCTCCCTAACCATTGAGGCCATATCCCTTATATTTGCCCTGCTTTTCTATATCGCAGCAAAAAAAGCACACCATAGAGCCTACTTTGGAGAGCCAGACAGCATTTGGGCTGTGACTCACCAGCAAAACGAGTTAAAGCCACAACAGAACGGTAACACTCAAGTGTTGCCTTAAACTCATGTAGCCATCACCGAAAGAGCCCAGTTACTTGCTGGGTTTCTTCTATGTCTACGGCCTCTAATGACCCCGCAATAGTGACGATGAAATAGTCGTGACAGACCCAATCATTGCTATGTAATACCAATTGCATTAAAAGTTTGACCATTCAGCGGGAATTCAAAACGCTGTAGGCAAGTAGTGGGATTTGAGCTAATAGTTATTCTCGGCTCTGGCATCCTGCTTCGCTCTCGATAATTGCTCCTGCATTATTCTACCTTCGACCATCCTTGGTCTCGTATCTCCTAAATCTGACCGCCAAGGAGGGCCGGAATGTCTTATTTTGTATGGAACAAAATAGACCATTTAATCGTATATCCAAATCCCATAACGAAGCATACAGCGTTTGCCAATTTGTTTAACCTCAGCCGCACTACGTGAGCCTCTCAGTCTTTCCACTTCTGCTTTGCATTGGCTTAAAAGGGAATAACCATTTCTTTACCGATGCGCTTTGAATTGAAAAGACTGAGGGGTTCTGAACTGGCCAAATACTTAATGCAATTGGTATAATATCCACTTAAGGTTGACCTTTTATCTATCTCTGTAACCTGTAGAGTTGTCAGCATGATCTTTTTACCAATTTGTCGATGTGAAAGACTTTATCTTTTGTTAGAAATGTCGACTTACAAAAGGTAAATACCCGAGTTGTAGTTAAACATACGTTTATATTGAGGTTAACCTTGTCCGCTTTTTATCATCGCTGCCGCTATTTTTTCTTACCTCTTTTTTTCACCAGCTTGCTTTTAGCTGTCACTCAGTATTCTCTACCCAAACTGCAAACGTGGCACAGCGTGATTGAACAACTACCTTTTTGGTTGCTACCAGTCGTGATGATTATTGCGCTGCAATTTAACCGCAGTCGCTTAGCATATCTTGCGTTACTGTTACTGGCCTATTGCTATTTTCTAGACCAAAGCTCGTCTACAACCTTATTTGATAGATATCCACAACAGATCTTTCTTGCAGGTATTTTTACCGTGACTTGGTTTGCTTTTATTAAAGACAGAGGGCTACTTTCTGCTCATGGTGTCGTTAGGATTTTAGGCGTTTTGCTCTGCTTTGCGGCCGCTTTTGCTTGGATATGGGGCAATACTCAATACAAGAGTGCTATCGATAATTACTTACCCAGTATGATAACGATGGAGATACGAACCCTCGCTCCCTTCTATCTTGGAGCTATGTTGGTTTTTGTACGAGGCATTTGGCAGGCCAATTTGGTTAACACCGCTATTTTTATCACCTTAGCACTATGGGCTATACACTCGCTAATGCCAGAGCTGCTATCCGTTTCTGTATCGATAACAGCCTTAGCCATTGTATATATCCTCACAGTGTTAACGGACTCCTATTTTCTTGCCTATCGCGATGAACTGACGGGTCTTGCTTCTCGTCGCGCCCTTTATAACTTAGTGTTGTCACTAGGACGAAAATACAGCGTAGCCATGCTCGATATCGATCACTTTAAAAAGTTTAATGATACCTATGGCCATGATGTTGGTGACCAAGTGCTTAAATTAGTCGCCAGTAAGATCTCCCAAGTAAGAGGGGGCGGCAAAGCCTTCCGTTATGGCGGTGAAGAGTTCACCATCGTCTTTTCTCGCAAAGATACTTCATCAATTTTGCACTTCCTTGAAGAGGTGCGAGAGATAATTGAGGACTACGACATAACACTGCGTAATGAGCAGCGTAAGCAGCAAACCAAAGCTAAGCGAGGCAAGGCGCAATCCCAGAGCAAAACCGTCAATGTCACCATCTCGATTGGAGTGTCAGAGCATCAACATGGTGAGACTTTTGAACAAACCCTGAAGAAAGCAGATCAAGCGCTGTATCGCGCCAAGAAGAAAGGTCGTAATCAGGTGTGTGTTTAACTAAACCCTAAACTCAAACCGACTATAGTAAACCTATAGTATTAACTTCTTGTCTATGAATACAATTCAATTGTTATAAAAATCAATCTATTATTCAATCAATGTTAGTTTTACGAGCCCTGACATTAATATGAAACATGGATGAAGAATGGACAACTTAATTAATCAAGCAGCTGCATTAGGGGAAAAAATCAGCCTAATGACGCAGGGAGCAGCTTACAATGAATCAGACTTCTCAAAAATTGCTTTTTCTGAACTAGAAAAGTCAAATATTAAATATGATATCAGTGGCAGCGAACTGTTAGCATACCAGCTTAATGACCTTTCCAGATTGGCACACAATAAAGAAAACTTTAGTGATTTCCCCATTATCTTGTTTAAAAATGATGATTTCATCATTCAAGCTCTGCATTGGTACGAGGCTTCTACCAGCATTCACGACCACCGCTTTGATGGTGCATTCAAGGTTCTTAAGGGATCGAGCATTGAGACTACTTACGACTTTAACACTAGCGACGATAGCTCGAACCGCACTCAAAGTGGCACCTTAGTCAAGCGACGGATACGCCACCTTCAGGTGGGGGATACTTGCGAAATCAACGGCGGTAACAGATACATACACTCCCTGTTTCATATCGAGTCGCCCTCAATCACACTTATTATTCGAACCCATAGCAAGGACAGTTACCCGGCGCAAAGAGACTACCATGCTCCTTCGCTATCTTCTGAGTGTTTTTACCAAAGAGCGGAAGCAAATAAACTCGCTGGAATTATCAATTCTGATGCTGGACGCCTGTTTTCTTTCGACAAAGAATTCTACCACCAGTTATTCGATAATATTGAAAAATTCCAGATTATTCGGCTTATTCCTATGTTGGTGAAGAAGAATGATAACCTAATAAAAGAAGTGCTAATCAATAAGTATGGCGAGCATGAAGCTGCAGAAATAGCAAAAGTGACTGAACTCACGCACTGCAGACGACAACTTAACTTTCTAAGAAAAGGCATCACCGACTATGAATCTAGACTAGTGATCGCAGTGATGATTAACTCCTCAACACGTGTTGAAACGGTACAATTGTTGACAGAAGTGTTACCAAATGCGGTATTCGAAGACGAGATATCTAAGGTTGTCGAGTATATGGTAAAACATCGTTGGGTCCCTATCACCATTGAAGGGGATTCTATCGCCGATATCATTACAGCTGCTGTCTCAGCCACTACTATTGACGAATACTTCTCCCTGCTAGTTGAAGACTTTGGTGCAGAGGCTGTCGATACTGGCCGTGCTATGCTGGAGAAAGCGTGGCATCAGCTCACAACAAACAAAACCATCAGTATGCTTTGGGAGCTAAAGTAAAATAGATACTAATAGGGAATTTCAACACAAAGATATTCCAGATTCATCATCACATTTAGCTTATACAGTTATCATCATATTCATCCTTAAGGTTGGCTAAGCTAGCTAACCTGAGGACATAACATGTCAAGTAGATAGTACTTTTGTACCTTACTCGTTGATAAAAATGAATTTATATCAATGTGAAAATCTAATTGTAACTGTAAGATAAAGTTATTAGCAGTTCGTCTTAAAGTCATACAAAACAGTTATCCTTGTACTGTGTTATCACTGACAAATAAAATAATAAGTGTAGAAAATGAAGCCTGCAATTAAGTTCAACTGGTAAGCCCCTAGAACAGTAGACACTTCATAGAGTTATACTTAACCAAAAATATGAGGTGTTACATGCGCGGAAAACGATATCCAGATGAGTTCAAAATAGAAGCTGTTAAACAAGTCACTGAGCGTGGTTATCAAATCGCAGATGTTGCTGATAGATTAGGCGTCACTTCCAAAAGTTTGCACAACTGGATTAATAAGTTTGATAAGCCGGAAAAGCAACACATCACCATTGATAATCAACAAGACGAAATACGTAAACTCAAGGCTGAACTACGTCGCGTAACCGAAGAGCGAAATATCCTAAAGGAGGCCGCCGTGTACTTTGCAAGCGAGTCAAAGAAAAGTACACGTTCATAAAGTCTAGGCTCAAGCACTACCCAGTAAAAACCCTATGCGAAATACTTGGCGTTCACCGCAGCGGCTTCTATGCCTGGCTTAAGGAGCCTCTGAGTCGCAGAGCTACTGAAGATAAGCGACTACTAGGTAAAATTAAACAGTATTGGCTAGAAAGCGGTTGTGTGTATGGCTACCGAAATATCACTTTAGACCTTAAAGATGATGGTGAGGCTGTTGGAAAAAATCGGGTATATCGGATCATGAGAACAGCTGATATTAAGGCTGTACGTGGCTATAAGCGCAATCCAAGTTTTGGCAGAGGCGATGTTAGTCATACAGCACCAAATACGTTAAATAGAGGGTTTGACATCGCTGAGCCCAATAAAGTTTGGGTGACCGACTTTACCTATATTCGGACTCATGAAGGTTGGCTATATCTCACTGTTGTTATCGATCTATTCTCTCGACAAGTTGTCGGTTGGACAATGAAAAGTACAGCTAGAGCTGACCTAGTTATTGATGCGCTACTGATGGCGGTATGGAGACGCACTCCAACAGAAAAGGTGCTTATCCATTCCGATCAAGGCGTGCAATATACTTGCTCTGATTGGCGCAGCTTTCTTAAAGAGCACAACCTGGAAGCGAGTATGAGTCGAAGAGGAAACTGTCATGATAATGCAGTTGCTGAAAGCTTTTTCTCATTACTGAAAAAAGACAGGATTAAGCGAAAAGTCTACAAAACCAGAGATGAAGCGCGTGCTGAAATATTTAACTATATCGAATATTTCTACAATCCAGTGCGGCATCATGGTAGTAATAACGGACTGTCTCCAATGAATTTTGAAAAGCAGTATTATGAGAACTTAGAAAGTGTCTAGAAAACTAGGGGCTTACCAAACCCTACACAACTTGATAATATTCTATCTTATGATGGCAGTGATATTACTTATGGATTTCAAAAATCATTTAAAATAGAACAATCCGAAGCCGAAGACATATTTAACGAGTTACTTAAATGGATGTGGTTTTGCACATCACCTAAGAGTGAAGGCTATAGGGTTATCGAAAGATGAATTAATCAGTAAAAAGAGAAAACAATATGAGCTAGTTTTCGTTCTACTAGGAGAAAGAACTTTTACTAAATGGTATTCCACTTATCCAGAATCACATTCAATGGACAAAATCTATTCTATGAGAATAAAATGAGAAAAACTATATTACTTTTTATTACTCTTTTTAATATCACTCCACATGCATTTGCTATTTACTCAGAAGGTGATATTAACCTACCTTTACAGTCAAGCGTTGTAAATTACAGTGATTGCTTTAGTGGTTTCTACTCTTCCTATGAAAGTTGGAAAAATTCCACAGTCATTAATAGCGGTGTTAAAGAACAGTACTTCATTCATCGTTTTTCAGAGGACGATTACCATTTATTTAAAGAAAATACTTTCTGTTATTCGATAACTTACAAGGTGAACAAACACTTAGTTAAGGGTTTCCTGCTTTACCCTAAAGAAAACAATTACAAAAAAATACCGAGTATTATTTATAATCGAGGTGGAAATGACAGCAAGTATCATACTCTAACTTTTGATAATTTATTTTCCTACCTCTTCCCTTTGGCACTAGAGGGGCACATTGTGATAGCAAGTCAATATGGCGGTGCTAAGGTCTGGCCTAAGAGCTTTAAAGGGAACGGCGGCGTTGACGAGTTTGGCGGAGCTGAGGTTAATGACGTGCTCGCTCTCATCCCTATTATTGATGCTCTACCAATTGCAGATCCCAACAGAATCGCAATGTTCGGATGGAGTAGAGGCGGTATGATGTCATTAATCGCGGTCACAAAAACGGACAGAATAAAGACCCTGATTCTTGGGGCTTCACCTGTTGATTACATCACATCAACTCTTACCTCTTCTCCTTTTGAAAATGAGGTTCTTAGCCGGTTAATCCCAAACTACAAAGCAAATAAGGCCCAAGCACTCAAGCAAAGATCTGCTATTTATTGGGCCGATAAAATCCCAAAGGATATTGCTATTTTAATGCTTCATGGAACAAATGATAAAAGGGTAGATGTGAATTCTGTTATTAATTTCGTGGACTTAATTAAACGGTTGGGAATTAATGTAAAACTAAAAAAATACGAAAATGGTAGTCATTCGCTTATAGAGTCAAGAGGCAATGTTTATAACAGCATACTTGATTGGCTCAAAAATAATCTGTAAATGCTAAATGTAACTTATGGTGATATAAATGAGGGATATTATGATTAAAGAACTTTACATCAATAGAAATTAATTAGAAGAAAAAGAATTATTTATTAGGAAGAATAGAATAATTGATGAAGCATTATTGAAGAATGTATCTGGTGGCGGTGCTCCTGGTCGTGAAAGCTGTACCATTAAGCCTAACTGTCAACCTGCTTGCGGTTGTGGACCAGATATTTGTAATCCACAAGGTCCTTTCTGCATTAGTACACCTCCATAGGACTTAAGTAAGATGGCCAAGCATTTAGAAGAGGATAATTGGCCATTGCCTCAAAAGTAGCTGGAGTGACGTGTACCTATTCTATACGCACACAACACTAATCAATCGAGCGGGCAGTTGCCATCAATAGCCCTTTTTCAACCCAAATCGAAACTGCAACGCCGCGCACCACCAGCTCAGTAGGCCGCTCTCCACGCTCTAATATTGGCTGCACACCATAGAGGCTTGGGTCATATTGCACTTCGTAGAGAGTGATTGGTTGCTTACCTTCTTGACTAAACCGAATCTGCGCGGCAGTTAACCCCTGGATTGAGCAATAACGGCCGCCAAGCATCTTACTATGACTCTGGCTAAGCAAGCGCGAATTAACTGGAGTGAAATCAAGCTGCGTAAAGTAATCTCTAAGCTGGCTTAATTGCTGGGTTTGCACCTCAAGTGGCTTCATCTTTACATGATTACGCGCCACTTCATCGGCAATTTTCCAACTCATACTCGTCATAACAACACTATTTGATGCACCATTAAATAGCTGCTGCATCTGGGTATACGAGTACAGCTGAAATGCTACCAGCAGCACAAAAACACTCGCAGCAAGTGCATAGATCATTCTAACTAAAGGTTTACGGGGTTTGCTGGCGCGATTCAAGTGACTTGCAGCCTTAAAATGGGGGTCATTAAGGTGTACAGGCTCATGCCGAAACAAGCCTTCACTGAACTTCTCTTTGTCAGCCATTTCTTCAGTAGAAAATAGCGCCTCCATGCGGGCTAAGCCATCTTCTGACAGTTGTTGAAATTCAATATATTGCTTCACCGACTCTCTAAAATTGCTGTCAGTGGCATCGTGTTTATTACTCATCGTATTACTAGCTCCCCTGACCGTTACTTTGTGCTGTGGTGGTTTCATTTTGCATAATCTCAACCGCCTTAATTTTAATCCTATGTAGCCTCGACAAGATGCTTCCTCGAGGTTGACCCAAGTCATTTGCGATCTCTGCGGCGCTAAAGCCTTCAACCGCCCACAGATACAGTACCTCCCTTTCCGCGGCATTGAGCTGAGAGAATAGATACTCGATTAAGTCATGCTGCAGCGCGACCTGTTCCATACAGGTTTCATCTAAAAGTGCAGGAGCATGCTCATCTATTGGGTCAAAATCGATCCGCTTTAAACGTCTGCAATCATCAATAAATTGATTACGGATAATAGTGCGTAGATAGGCTTTTGGATATTGAGGCTTAGCAGCGCTGCTTAACCAACGCTCTATCGCTGTTTGCAGCAAATCTTCCGCTGCGGGTCCATGTCGAGTAAGACATAAACAATAGCGATATAGACTCTGCAGTAACTCTCTATCCATCGTCTGTTACCGCCAATTTATAGCCCGCAATCCAGCCTAGTTGAATAAGCTGAGGTAATTCACTCAAATCCACCTCTGTGTTAGCTAATTGCTCGAGCGACAAACTCTGCTGTATAGCCATTATTAGCTGAGCTTGCGGCGCTGATATTTGCCTAAAGTTCACCTTAAAGCGGTCCCGAAAGATCAGCAGATAGTTTGTTGCGCTATCGCAACTAACCGTGTGGCTTTGCTCTGTTGTGGCTTGATGCTTTAACCAGACTTGTTGCACCGGATAGCGACAACTAAGTAGCTCAATATCAGGTTGCAGTAGCAGCACAGCTTGTTGCTGCAGAGATTCAGTAAGCCGCGCCATTTGCTCCAGCTCATGTACTTGTGGCTGTTGCATATAGTCACTGCGATCTTGCGCGTAATAGCCCTGCTTTAACGCCCATTCAAGCATTGCTAGCTCAGGTAGGTATTCAAGCCCAATAAATACTTGATGCTGCTTAATCTCATCGCCAAGTAACCTAGGGAACTGTGCGCCATAATGATTTAAGTTGGCATCCTGCAACGGATAATGGTTGCAATATTGCTGTGCTAGCTGCTCAAAACAGCGCTCTCCCACTACCGTTTGGCATACAGGAAAGCTACTCTGTAGACTACTTAGCAGTGCTTGAAAGGCATTGTTTTGATAAACTTTTAACCGAGATTGCTCACGCTTATTGACCAAGGCCAGTAGTGCGCTGTCATCACCTTTAGTTTGCAGCGCTTGAATAAATGCCCCTTGCCAGTCCGCTAAGCGCATCGGTCCACTCCTGCAGCGGGCTTAGCATTAAACTGCATCATATCGGCGGCAATCTGCCGTTCCTGTAACAGCCGACCTAGTGTAGGTATTTCGCTGTCCCACTCAATCATGGTGGGAATATTGCCATAGAGCTGAATGTAATCTTGATAAGCCTGCCAAACTTGCGGATCGACAGGATGGTTATGGGCATCCAGCAGATAATCATCTTTTTGATGGAATCCCGCCAAATGTATCTGTTTAACCCGCCTAGCAGGTACGGCATTCAAAAATGCTTGTAACTGCTGGTCGAGATTCACACTTGTGACAAAAGCATTATTGATATCCAGCAACAGGTAGCAATCAGCTTCTTCGGCAATCGCAGCAATAAACTCCCCCTCACTCAATTCATTATGTTTGCAACTCATATAGGTAGACACATTTTCCAGTAATATTCTTTCACCCAGTAGATCTTGGGTTTGCTTGATCCTATTGCTGATATGCATGACGGCTTCGTCTGTGTAGGGCAACGGCAACAGATCTGCGACTTTAAAGTCGTTATTACCAGAGAAACTTGCATGTTCGGAATACCAATGGCCACCACAGGCTTGCTTGAGAGGTTTAATCTTGTTGAGGTAATCAACATCTAGTGTATTACCACCACCAAGAGACAAGCCTACACTATGAAACACCAGCGGAAATCGCTCACTAATACGCATAAGCAGATGTTGGTTTAGTCCACCTTCCACCAGCCAGTTATCAGCCAACACCTCTAGCCAAGGGATTTCAAGATTTTCGTCAGCCAATATTTGCTGCACATGAGGAGTGCGCAGGCCAATGCCTGCGCCTGTTATGCCAGATCTAGCCATTAGCTTTTCGCCGGTTTAACCGCTTTAACTTCCCCACCCGCTATTTTGTCGCAAGTACCTGCCGGAACATAGATCCACTCGGTAGGAAGGTTGTCAGCTTTGGCTTGTCCAGCGCAGCCATGACTGCCATCTAATGCGCCGCAATCGTTAGCCCCCGCTTTAGCAATCCCGGCGCATTTCTCCCACTCTTTCGGTTGATCTGGTACCGCTTGTGCGCTCAGAGATAAACTCGCAGCTAAAACACCCGCCACAGTGACGCCTATTGCAGTTGTTGAAGATTTCATATCGATTATTCCTTTTGATAGATAACACATTCAACCCTATAACGAGTGAGCGACGGCATTGATTGCATTATGTACAAAATTAATTTTAGTCGAGTCAGAAAAAATCGTTAAAAACGCAGAGTTCCCCTCCCGCAACTCAACCCTATTCATTAATAGGCTTAATGATCAACAAAGCTATTATTAGGCTAGAGTCAGACGTCATAACGACTGAGATTGGACATCATCAGTTGACTTTTGTCGCCTCACTTGTTGTAAATTAGTCATACAGAGACGAACGAATTAGCTGATTTTCCCTATTTTTGCCTATAGTTAGTTAAAAGAACGATAAAGGACTATAAATGACAACAAGCAACGCCATTATCAAAGTTACCAATTTGCGCCTGCGCACCTTCATCGGCTTCAATATCGAAGAGCGTGAGAAAATGCAGGATGTAGTGATTAACATAGAGATCCACTACCCTGCGAGTAATGCCATTCGCGAAGATAACGTCGATGAGGCACTCAATTATAAAAAGGTGACTAAGGCTGTCATTCAGCACGTCGAAGAGGGGCGTTTTCTACTATTAGAAAAATTAGTCTCTGATGTACTCGATATCAGTAGTCAGCATCCATGGGTGCAATATGCTCGAGTAACCATTGATAAGCCCCACGCATTAAGGTTTGCAGACTCCGTATCACTGTCTTTAGAGTACCGAAAATCTTAATGTTCCAAAGTTAAACCATTCAATCTCAGCAGGAGTCAATTATGGACGTACCTCAGGCTCAACAAGTGAGAGATGCATTAATCGAACAAGGACTCGAGACCCCTTTAATTCCGTCGGATATGACCGCCGAACAGAAGTACGAGCGCATTAAGGGCTTAATGACGGAAGTGGTTTCTACCTTAGGCCTCGACCTTAGCGATGACAGCTTACAAGAGACGCCACACCGTATTGCCAAGATGTATGTCAACGAGATATTTTCCGGATTAGACTATGATAACTTTCCTAAAATTGCCCAGATTGAAAACAAAATGGCGGTTGACGAGATGGTACGGATCACTGATATCAGCGTCGTTAGCACCTGCGAGCATCACTTTGTAACTATCGATGGCCTCGCAAGAGTGGCCTACATTCCGAACCGCACCATTATTGGTCTGTCCAAAATCAACCGAATCGTGCGTTTTTTTGCACAGCGCCCTCAAGTGCAGGAACGTTTAACCAAGCAAATCTTAGTTGCCCTGCAAACATTATTGGCAACCGATAATGTCGCGGTCAGTATTGATGCTACCCATTACTGCGTAAAATCTAGAGGAGTAATGGATACCCAATCGCAAACGCAAACCACAGCCCTCGGAGGCGAGTTTAAAACTAGCGCCGCAACTCGGGCAGAGTTTTTCCGCTAGTCAGCCATTAAGGAATTAGATGCCAGCCGCTATTTTAATAACCGGAGTCGGTAAACGTGTCGGCTTTTACCTTGCCAAGCATTTAGCCCAACAGGGCCATAAAGTCATTGGCACTTACCGTAGCCAATACCCACAGCTACAAGAGCTCGAAGCCTTAGGTGTTGAGCTGCATAGGTGTGATTTTTACCACGATGCTCAACTCGATGAGCTACTGCAAAAACTAGCTCAACAATCTGCTTTTAAAGCACTAATCCATAATGCATCAGACTGGTTACCTGACGGTGATACAACGTCAGCATTATCGATTATGGACAAAATGATGCGCATTCATGTGAGTGTACCTTATACCATTAACTTGGCTCTTGCGGATCAGCTCAAGGCCAATAGTGGCATGGCTGATATTATCCACATCACCGATTATGTTGCAGAGAAAGGCAGTAAGAAACATGCAGCTTATGCTGCCAGTAAAGCAGCGTTACAAAACTTGACCCTGTCCTTTGCCGCAAAATATGCCCCCGAGGTTAAGGTCAATAGTATTGCTCCTGCACTGCTCATGTTTAACCCTGATGATGACGAACACTACAAACAGAAGGCATTGAATAAGTCACTGATGACCAAGGAGGGTGGTGAGGTAGAGATCTTAAATGCGATAAACTACCTATTGCAGAGTCACTACGTTACCGGTCAAACCTTGAAAATTGATGGCGGCCGCCACTTGGTTTAATCATATTAAAAAAGGCACCGTATAGGTGCCCTTTTAGTTTCTGCTGCCGTGACTAGAGGTTTTGCAAACTACGAACATCCGCACCAGTCGGCCCTTGATACACCCTTAAGCCAAATTCTGGCAATATAGCAAAAACATGATCAAAGATATCCGCTTGGATATCTTCATAAGCCGCCCACCTGATATCATTGGTAAAGATATACAGCTCAATCGGTACACCACTTGATGTTGGCGCAAGCTGACGTACTAACAAGGTCATATCTTTATGCACCTTCTCATGCTGTTTTAAATAAGCCAACATGTAGGCTCTAAAGGTACCCACGTTAGTCAAGTGACGACTATTCACAGGCATATCGGCATCTTCAACCTGTGCATTAAATGTACTGATCTCCTGTGACTTTGCAGCGAAATAGGACTTAAGAAGGTTAATCTTCGACAAACGTTGTCTATCTTGCTCAGTTAAAAAACCGATAGAACTTATATCAATCTGCACCGAGCGCTTAATTCTACGGCCACCAGATTCAGACATGCCACGCCAGTTTTTAAAGGCATCCGATACCAAAGCATAAGCGGGGATCATGGTAATGGTTTGATCCCAGTTACGCACCTTAACCGTTGTTAGCGATACCTCTTCAACTGCCCCATCTGCGCCATACTTATCCATTTGGATCCAATCCGTTGGGCTGACCATTCTGTTAGCTGCTAGTTGAATACCAGCCACAAAGCCCAAAATAGTGTCCCTGAAGACCAACATCACCAAACCTGTCGCAACACCTAAACCACTTAAGAAGTAAACCGGCGATTGGTCAGCCAGAACCGAAATAGAGATGATAATAGCGACGAAAAACATAAACAGCTTAAACAGTTGTACAAAGCTCTTAATCGGCAGTCGACGGCTAACTAAATTAACATCAGCAACTTCGTTGGCGGCATCTAATGCACTATAAACCGCACGCACAAATAAAATCACAATGGTGACATCGAGTAGCCTGTCAGCCAAACTCGCCAAGACTTCATGCTCGGTTAGTGCCAATGGCAGAATGATGTTGAGAATAAGAGCAGGAACCAATTTGGCCAACTTCTCCAATACACGATAGCGCATGAAGATATCGTCCCAATGAACACGGGAGCGAGTGATGACCATATTCATCGTGCTCACAACCCCCCGTTTCACAAAGATATAGCCTATAAAAGCCACTATGAAACAGACAATGACAAGAATACTAGTTGAAACACCGTCCGCTGGTTGACTATCGATACCGACTGTCGCCAACCATTGAGTAATTGACGCGCGTAATTCCTGATCCAAAATTATATCTCCATCTATTTAACGTTCTATCGCCAACTCTATATATTATCCAACAATACAACGGAGCCTCGCTTACAATAACGCAACAAACATTCATTTTTGCAGCTATTTATGCATTGCGAGTTGACTGTAATCTATAGATTACCAACAATCCATTTTTGTCGCCTGAAGTTAATCGAGATCATTATGACTAAATACTTATTTGCCAGTTTTATTACCCTGTTTAGCATTAGTAGTTTTGCAAATGATTACAGCCAAGATGCTCCCGTGCTACCAAAGCCAAACATTGGTATTACCCTAGATTATATTCCAGCAACCGATGATATGTACGGTATAACTATAGCACCCAGCCACTACGATACTGACTATGCCCAGTGGGGTTATTACATTGGCTATGCACAGAGCAAAAAAAATGATTTAGTCGTTGAAGAACCCGGTGAAGCTTATTCACAGAGTTCACTTTGGCGTTTTGGCTTAACCTACCCGCTCGCTGCAGGCTTAAGTTTATATGGCGGGGCAACGGCGTATATTCATGAGGTCTCCTCTACCACTAACATAGTTCCTTATGTTGTCGGCGCTGAGCCGGTATGGGAAACTGACAAAGACACCACATGGGGTGCAGAAGCTGGCATTCGATATGTGTTAGGCCCTAATTTTACCTTAGCAGCTGGATATAACAGTGCCACGGAATCTGCCGTATTTAGCATTGGTTATACAATGTAAAACAAGCATAAGTCCGCTATTTTGATCTTGTCAGTGTTAATCTAACGGGAGTTTGTCTATGCTAGGGCAATCTCCTTTATAAGGTTAACAATCATGTACAAAATGCTAATGGCATACGCCTGTATTGCCCTATTCTCGCTATCAGCGCCCGCCTATGCCGATGAAGTGGCACGAGTCACCTTAGAAAATGGTGCAACCGTTAAGCTCAACGATGACTTTACTTGGGAATATATCATCCTTGAGAGCCAGGCTAAACCAGACACGGTCGTTCCTGTAACACTGCCGGCAACAGTCGCTGCTGTCAGCGAGAATGCGGCTCCATCCGTCACCCCAACGACTCCGATAGCGAATACCGAAGCACTCACCTCAAGTGCTATCGCTCAGTCTGCACTATTAAAATCAACCGCCAAAAGTGGTGTTAAAGTCAGCTTTTTAGATAGCCAGTGGGATGATGATGGCCGTTTAGGTCTAACCTTCGAGTTATCAAGCAATAGCTCAGAACACTATGTGATGATCGAACTAGAAGTAAGTTTGTTTGCCGACTCTGGCGCATTAATCAAAAAAGAAACCGTTAAAGTTTGGCAAGCTGTTTTCAGAATGCCTGACTCATACCTGCGTAAAGGCCAAACTCGCGAGAGCCGCGTATTATGGATAGAGGGCATCGATAAAGCGCAATGGACTAAGCAGCTAATGAGCCTGAAGATGAAAGAGATGGACTCACGCATGTAACCTCAATCGTTGAGCCAATTCTTTTTGAGACCTAGCTTTGAGCTAGGTCTTTTATTTTCCCAGCCTAAAACCTAAGTAATTCCCCTTTTAACCCAATAACCATTCAAATAATGACTGCAGCTCTCCCCCTGCAAAACCATAATAGATTGCTTCTTTGCTAAACTAATGCATAAGCGAGCAATCAAACTCCATGGATAAGGATTGAATAGTATGGATAAAGCACTGCAGACCATGATTAACAATATGCCTGAAAAAACTGGAAAGGATCTCGATGAATGGACTCAGATATTAGCCAAAGAAAACTTCGACAAACATAGTGTTGCAGTAAAATATCTTAAAACCGAACATGGCGTGACTCATGGTTTTGCCAATACCATTGTCACCTTATCGAGAGAAAGTAATGAACCGATAGCCGATCTGTTGGCCGACCAGTACATTGGAAAAGAAAGCCTTAAACCGATTTACCGAAAGCTAATCACTATAATCGGTAAGTTCGGCGATGACATCACCATTTCACCTAAAAAAACCAGTGTCAGCCTAATAAGAAAAAATCAGTTTGCATTAATCAAACCCGCAACTAAAAGCAGAATCGATTTGGGCTTAAAACTCAAAGGAATTGATGCACAAGGGCGCCTAGAAGATTCAGGGCCTTTCGGCGCCATGTGTACTCACAGGATTCAATTGAGAACCCTTGATGATATTGATGACGAAGTCACTAACTGGCTATCACAAGCCTATGAGAAATCTGTGTAGCTAAATACAGCTATTTTAAAATGGCTATGAATATCTATCAGCTTTAAATAATCCTGTAGCCCCATAAAAATAGCCACAAATTTCGATTGACCTGTCTATAGCTTTATAGTTTAAAGTGACTAACCATCAACGGATATATAGGTATGTGATTGTGTATAAGATATCTGAGCTTGCAGCAAAGGTTGGGCTATCTCGAACAGCGCTACTTTATTATGAGAAGCAAGGGCTTATCACTGGGCATCGGCTTGAAAATGGCTATCGCGTCTATAGCGATAAAGATCTGCAACGCCTCCGTTTGATTCAACAATTACTGGCAGGCGGTTTAACACTTAAAGAGTGCAAAGTATGTCTAGAAGCAAAAGTTGATAAACAATTATTGCAAAGCCGCCTAAAAGCGTTGGATATAGAGATAGAGCAAAAGCAACAGTCACGATATTTACTTGCAGCCATGCTTGGTGAGGGCGACCTCAAAGCATGGCACACAAGTTTAGAAAAACTGGCGCCAGATGCTCATCTAGACTGGTTAACAAAGCAAGGTTTTAGTGAGAAAGAGGCCTTGCGACTGAAATGGTTATCAAAAGATATGAACGAACACGATGTATATATGGCAGACTTTATGACGGTTTTTGAACCGTTAGAGCGCTGGGGGCCAGGCAGTGAAAGTGATACACAAAAAGCCTTATCACTTCTTCCACAAGCACCAACGAATCTCTTAGAAGTTGGTTGCGGCAAAGGATTAGCGACTCAGGTTTTAGCGCAAAAAACTGAGGCGAAAATTACAGCTATCGACAATGAGCAATCAGCGCTGGACCGGTTGACACAACGATTTAAGCAACAAGGAATTTCAGACCGATTGGAAACACTCTGTACTAGCATGACTGAGCTGCCTTTCGCTGATGAAAGCTTTGATCTTATCTGGGCGGAAGGTAGCGCTTATATCATGGGTGTAGAAAAGGCGCTGCAGCAATGGAGGCCACTATTACAACAACACACTTACTTAGTGATTAGCGATCTTGCGTGGAAAACTGATACCCCTAGCAGTGAATCAATTGAATTCTGGAATCAAAATTATCCTGATATTCAATTGGTAGCAAATCGAATTGAGCAGATACAGCAAGCAGGTTATCGCATCGTCGCTCATTTTCCGCAAAGCGAAGAAGCATGGTTGGATTACTATGGCCCCTTAGGTGAGCAAGTCATTAAACTGGAGCCAGAAATGCCCTCCTCTGCCGCGCTAAAAGATATCAAGCATGAAGTGAGGATCAGCACAAAATTTGCAGACGAATTTGGTTACCACTTTTTTGTCTTAGCGAAAAGCTAGGCAGAATAAGTGTCTGTACTCCCGCCTCTATGATTGAGAGCAGTACGGGCTAAGACAACTCTCATATCGTTGCAATGCTTCAGATAATATAAAAGCTTAGCTAAAGCATTGCTCACTTACAGGGGGCAGCCCATCATACTCGTCGGCATTTTAACCGCCACCATATGTCCTTTGGCGCAAGTAACGCCTGCAGCGATAAGGCTGATATCTAACACCACTTTATTGGGCTTTACTTCGCGAATAACGCCACGCAGTTCCAGCTCAACACCCATGGGGGTTGGCGCGAGATAATCGATATTGAGTGCTGCGGTAACAAACCTTGGTGCCTCCTGCGTACCATCGGCAAACGCCCGCCCTGCGGCAGCGCTAGCACTTCCAGTACCATGGCAATCTATTAATGACGCGATGAGCCCGCCGTAAACAAAACCTGGGATCGCAGTATGAAAAGGCTTAGGGGTAAATAAAGCGATAGTTTCATCGTCGTCCCAGAAACTTTTGAGTTGATGCCCATGGGGATTATTTTTACCACAACCATAGCAATGGCTAAGATCTGCAGGGTATAAATCTTGGAAAGCTTGCATTGCTACACCTTAGTTAAGTTCAACTATCATCAACTCGTCAGGCTAGGCTATTACACATCACCACTTTCAACAATGCAGACATTAGGCTTAAGACTAAAGACTTTTTTGCGCAATGGGCCAAAGGATAAATGCAATGTGTTTGAGAAGTATTAGGTTTCATTTTTTAACAGCCAATAATGGCAATCAAAATGCTCTAGTGTATTTGTGAACGTTGATGGTATGGATGCCATCGTCGAGCCCACATGGAGCTGCTTACGGCGTTTCACATATGCATAGAGTATTTCTCTGCAACAAACTACATTCATATCGGATTGATAGTGCAATTAAAAAAGGGCTATCAAAGATAGCCCTTTTGGTATTTGTAGCTAATACCAAAATCACTGCAATGGCTTACAAGCTTGGCAAAATACCTGCTGGCAAGTAGGCGTTGTAGCTGGCTGTGATTAATAAGTCAGTAGCCGCTTCGATATCTGGGCCGAAGAAACGGTCTTTATCGTAGTAAGTCACCAATTCACGTAGCTCAGCTTTAGCTTTTGCCACAGCAACTGCGGGTTGTAGTGGACGACGGAAATCCAAGCCTTGCGCCGCTGCAAGTAGCTCAACCGCTAACACACCACGGGTGTTTTCTGACATATCACGCAAGCGACGCGCTGCAAATGTTGCCATCGACACGTGATCTTCTTGGTTAGCTGAAGTGGGTAAGCTGTCTACTGACGCTGGATGGGCGTAGGTCTTATTCTCTGATGCCAATGCTGCAGCCGTAACCTGCGCAATCATAAAGCCTGAGTTTACCCCACCGTTTTCCACCAAAAATGGTGGAAGCTTAGATAGATTTGAGTCGATCAACAGCGCGATACGTCGCTCAGCAATAGAACCAAGCTCCGCAATGGCAATCGCTAGATTATCTGCAGCCATCGCAACTGGCTCAGCGTGGAAGTTACCACCAGAGATAATGTCACCAGTGTCTTGGAACACTAATGGGTTATCAGTAACGCCGTTTGCTTCAGTGCCTAACACCTCAGCCGCGTGACGAATTTGGGTCAAGACTTGTGGCTGACAGCGCTCGCGGCGAACAGATCTTAGGCATTAGAGAATCCTGTCACTTTTTAATGACAAAGTCTCCCTAGACTTGATATTTAATAGTATCAAATAGATAGTAATTGAATATTACAAGCTACCTCATTACAGTAATTAAATAGTAAGTATTACTGACTGTCTATAAAGATGGTTACATTCTGATGAATATTAAATTTAAAAAACGGCATTAACTTTAAAAATATTATCCCAGTATGAATTGCACGCCTATAAAAACCTCCTCTACACGGTAATGGAATTAAAATTGAAAAACACCAACTCCCCATACAAACACCTTTGCTTAGAACATATACTTTCATATAAGTGCGATGATGTTATTGATGGCTTTATGAAGTCATTTAGTGTTTCCAATACTGAATCGCAAGAGATATTCAAAGAGATGTTAAGGTGGATATGGTACTGCAATTCGCCACAAAGTGTTGGTTATCGCTCAATAGACTCCTCCATCCTGATAATTGATGAAATGTGGCATACTTTTATTTTATACACTAAAGAATACCACAATTTCTGCCATGAATACTTAGGTTACTACCTACACCATAGCCCTACCAAAAAATCAGATGCTATAGAATTCAAGAAACAAACAAGAAAGGAAGTACTAGAGATAAAAAAAACTCAATATGAATTAGTGTATGACCTACTCGGAAAGAATGTTTTTATAAATTGGTATCAAACGTATCCCGAAAAATATTCTGCAAAGAATATTTTATCAATGAGGATTAAATAGTTTGAAAATTATCATTACACTTTTGGCTCTTATTATATTATTTAACATTTGCCCTTCAACTGCTGAAGCAAACAATGATTTATCTACTTTTAATCATAACAATATAATTAGGCCTAAAAATTGCTTTACTGGTGTTATGTCATCATATGAGAGCTGGAGAAAACAGCTTATCGCCAAAGGTATAACTGGTAAAGATGAATTCGCTCAACTCTTTCCACAACAAAAATATGATTTATACCAGGAAAAAGTACACTGCTATTCGTTCATCTATCAAGTCGATGAGCATATGGTTCGAGGTTATTTACTATACCCAAAACTACCATCCCCAAGCCAATTACCTTCGGTTATATACAATCGTGGTGGTAACAACATCCCGCGTCACACACTAAAGTTTGGCAATTTATTTTTAACGCACTTTCCGATTGCTCTTGAAGGCTATGTCGTTATCTCTAGTCAATACGGTGGCGCTATGGTCTGGCCGCGATCATATAAAGGTAATACAGGAGTCGATGAGTATGGAGGTCGCGAGGTAGAAGATGTATTGGCGTTACTACCTATACTCGATAACTTGCCAATTACAGACCCGAATAAAGTAGCCATGATGGGCTGGAGTCGCGGTGGAATGATGTCTTTAATTTCAGCCACTAAGTCAAACCGAATTAACACCTTAATACTCGGTGGAACGCCTGTAGACCTACTTTCATCGAAAACATACCGCCCTGACTTGGAACGCTTTGTCTTTAAAAAGCTTATACCCAATTATGAAGAGAACAAAGTCGAGGCACTAAAAAAGAGGTCTGCCATCTATTGGCCTGAAAAAATCCCAAAGTCTACCTCTATTCTAATGCTACACGGAGAAGATGATCAGAGAGTTAAAATTGATAGTGTTAGAAACTATGTCAAAGCAGTGGCAAGTAAAGGTGTAAAGGTGGAGCTAGTGGAATACATCAATGGCAGCCATTCACTTACGGAGTATAACGAAGAAGTCTTAACCAAAGTAAAAAAATGGCTCCAGAAAGAGCTATGAAAATTATAACCCTAATACCTAGGGTTATACAATTTAGATAATAACTAAGGGCTACCACATGAAAAAGTCAAACTCTACCCAGTCAGAAGGTTTAGAAAGAAATGAGATTATTGAAACTACGCTTCTTAAAAATGTAGGCGGTGGCGGTTATCCAATACCACCTGGGCAACCTGGATTTCCGGGGCAATTGTGCAATCCAGACTGTCAACCCCTCTGTGGTTGCGGCCCAGACGCTTGTAATGCTGAAGGCCCTGCTAAAGCTTGCGTTGGCACACCACCTTAACCATACCAGCATAAGCATAAGCCATATTCTTTTGTATGTGGCTTATGCTTATTTTTAGCTATATCACACTATAATGTCACCAGCTTGGCAAAATATCTGCTGGCAAGTAAGCGTTGTAGCTGGCAGTGATCAACAGATCGGTCGCGGCTTCGATATCTGGGCCGAAGAAACGGTCTTTATCGTAGTAAGTCACCAATTCACGTAGCTCAGCTTTAGCTTTTGCCACAGCAACTGCGGGTTGTAGTGGACGACGGAAATCCAAGCCTTGCGCCGCTGCAAGTAGCTCAACCGCTAACACACCACGGGTGTTTTCTGACATATCACGCAAGCGACGCGCTGCAAATGTTGCCATCGACACGTGATCTTCTTGGTTAGCTGAAGTGGGTAAGCTGTCTACTGACGCTGGATGGGCGTAGGTCTTATTCTCTGATGCCAATGCTGCAGCCGTAACCTGCGCAATCATAAAGCCTGAGTTTACCCCACCGTTCTCCACCAAAAATGGTGGAAGCTTAGATAGATTTGAGTCGATCAACAGCGCGATACGTCGCTCTGCAATAGAACCAAGCTCCGCAATGGCAATCGCTAGATTATCTGCAGCCATCGCAACTGGCTCAGCGTGGAAGTTACCACCAGAGATAATGTCACCAGTGTCTTGGAACACTAATGGGTTATCAGTAACGCCGTTTGCTTCAGTGCCTAACACCTCAGCCGCATGACGGATCTGTGTCAAACATGCACCCAGTACTTGTGGCTGACAGCGCAATGAGTAAGGGTCTTGCACCTTTTCACAATTAACGTGATCGAGGCTGATTTCTGACTCATCACCCAATAGATGACGGAACACAGCAGCTGAATCAATCTGACCTTTTTGACCGCGAGCAGCGTGAATACGCGAATCAAACGGGCTTCGGCTACCCATAGCCGCTTCAACACTCATGGCACCAATGACTGAGCTCGCCGCGAATAGATCTTCAGCGTTAAACAAACCTTCAAGGGCTAATGCAGTAGAAGCTTGGGTACCATTAAGCAGCGCTAAGCCCTCTTTAGCAGCTAACTCAAGCGGCTTAAGGCCTGCAATTTCTAGCCCTTCAGCAGCAGTAATTAGTTGACCTTTATAGCTCATCTCACCTTCGGCAAGTAGCGGTAAACACATGTGAGATAGCGGCGCTAGATCACCCGAAGCCCCTACAGAACCTTTCTCTGGTACACATGGATATACTTCAGCATTCACTAGTGCGATAAGGAAGTTAATCACCTCTAAGCGAATGCCAGAGAAACCACGGCTTAGTGAGTTAATCTTCAATACCATCATCAAGCGCACCGTGGCGTCTTGCATGTATTGACCTGTACCCGCCGCATGCGACAACACAATAGAGCGCTGTAGCAACTGCAGGTCATCGGCGGCAATCTTGGTGTTAGCCAATAGACCAAAACCTGTGTTGATCCCGTAAACGGTGCGCCCTTCATCCAATACTTGTTGTACTAGACCCGCACTGGTGTTGATGTCGGCAATGGCACTATCAGCTAGCTCAAGGGTAACTTTTCCACGGCTAATTTCACGGATTTGCTTTAGGGTTAGGCTACCCGGTGTTAATACTAAATGGCTCATGTTCTACTTCTCCAACATCGGCAGGTCTAGGCCCTGCTCTTTTGCACAATCTTTTGCTATATCGTATCCAGCATCAGCATGACGCATCACACCTGTTGCAGGGTCATTCCACAGTACTCGGCCTAAGCGAGCTGCAGCATCATCTGTTCCGTCTGCCACAATCACTACACCTGAGTGTTGGCTAAAGCCCATCCCGACACCACCACCGTGATGCAAAGACACCCAAGTTGCGCCACTTGCAGTGTTCAATAGCGCATTCATTAATGGCCAATCAGATACCGCATCTGAGCCATCGAGCATTGATTCTGTTTCACGGTTAGGGCTGGCTACAGAGCCAGAGTCTAAGTGATCACGACCGATGACAACTGGCGCTGATAATTCACCATTGTTAACCATTTCGTTAAAGGCAAGTGCCAAACGGGCACGATCTTTTAGACCAACCCAACAGATGCGAGACGGTAGACCTTGGAAAGCGATACGTTCGCGTGCCATATCTAGCCAGTTGTGCAGATGTGGGTTATCAGGAATAAGCTCTTTAACTTTAGCGTCAGTCTTATAGATATCTTCTGGATCGCCAGACAATGCAGCCCAGCGGAATGGGCCAATACCTTCACAGAACAATGGGCGCACATAGGCTGGCACAAATCCGGGGAAATCGAATGCGTTTTCAACACCCTCTTCAAATGCCATTTGACGAATGTTGTTACCGTAGTCAGTCGTCGCGGAGCCCGCAGCTTGCAACGCGAGCATTGCCTTAACTTGTACAGCCATAGATTGCTTAGCCGCTTTAACGACAGCCGCCTCATCTGTTTTACGCATCTGCGCCGCTTGCTCTAGCGTCCAACCTTGGGGTAGGTAGCCGTTGAGTGGGTCGTGCGCCGATGTTTGGTCGGTTACCACATCTGGAGTAATGCCGCGCTCAACTAACTCGGCGAATACGTCAGCCGCGTTAGCGAGTAAGCCAACAGAAACCGGCTTGCCACTTGCGTTAGCTTCATCAATCATCGCAAGAGCTTCATCTAACGTGGTGGCTTTTTTGTCAACGTAACGAGTTCGTAGACGGAAATCGATACGAGTCTCATCGACTTCACAAGTCAGTACAGAGTAACCAGCCATCGTGCCAGCTAGAGGCTGTGCGCCGCCCATGCCACCAAGACCACCGGTTAAGATCCACTTACCCTTCGATGAGCCGCCAAAGTGTTGCTTCGCCATCGCCACAAAGGTCTCGTAGGTTCCTTGAACGATGCCTTGTGAGCCGATATATATCCAAGAACCTGCTGTCATCTGGCCGTACATGGCCAAACCTTTCTTATCTAACTCATTAAAGTGCTCCCAGTTAGCCCAATGCGGTACTAGGTTAGAGTTAGCAATAATGACACGCGGTGCATTGCTGTGAGTTTTGAATACACCGACTGGCTTACCCGATTGCACTAATAACGTTTCGTCATCTTCAAGGCGCTGCAGCACCTCAACGATTTTGTCATAGCACTCCCAGTCACGTGCTGCACGGCCAATACCGCCATAAACCACGAGATCTTCAGGGCGCTCAGCGACATCTGGGTGCAAGTTGTTCATCAACATCCGCATTGGCGCTTCGGTCAACCAGCTCTTACAGCTGAGTTTTGTTCCTGTTGGCGCTATGATGCGGCGGCTTGGGTCGTGTCTCTTATCCATCAGTACTACCTCGTTCAATTTGTTTTTATAGGCTTGTTTCTATAACTGTCTTTTTGTTTTTTATAACCATTTTCTGCTCATGTGTTTGAGCGTTTTACTTGTGGAGCTGTAGCAAACCAACCTCTAGTTAAAGGTCAGATGGCCACCTAATCTAAATCGACTGCCCGGGTGCACTAAACGTGCAAAACTCACCACACCTTGGCGTGACCAAGTGCGTCGAGTAATTTGTAAACAGGGCTCCGATGCCTCAATGTTGAGCAGTGCTAGCTGCGCATCATCGGCCATCCTGGCTTCAATGGTATGCTTAGCTTCTGTAAGCGGCGCCACCATAGATAAGTATTCGTGAGGTGTTTGCTGGGTAAAATCTTGTGCCAAATACTCAGGGACAAGTTTTGGGTTAACGAAACGTTCCTCGAGTTGCAGTGGCGTACCTTGCTCGCAATGCACCAATATCGACTGATACACAGTACTGCCCTCTTCTAGCCCTAATGCAATGGCTATAGCGCCTGTGGCGCTAGCTTGGGTCAAAGACACTTGCTGCACGCTGTAACCATGGCCGCGGTCTTTGATCTCATCGGCAATATTACGAATAGCCATCATAGAAGATTGGCTTTTAAGCCCCGCCACAAAAGTGCCCAATCCTTGAGAGCGCTCTAATACACCTGATTCAGTGAGCTCCGTTAAACCACGCCTTGCCGTCATTCGGCTACAACCAAACAGCTCGGCCAACTGGTTTTCCGACGGTACACGGCTATCTTCGGCCCATTGTCCTGACTCTATCTGCGCTAGAATATATTGCTTAATCTCTTCAAACTTTGGCGTTGCCATAATGGGTCAGTTCACCTTTCTCGGTTGCTTTGCTGTAACTGATTGCATTTTTTGATGACCGATAAATCATGCTGGCTATAAGTGGTCAATTTGTAGCGATGAGCTATTTATAATGATCAAAAACTCGGCTACAATCCTAGCTTGTATATACAAGTAAATACAAGCTAGCTCACAAATTATTTTTAATGGCTTCCCTTAGTGTTAATATTCAGCCATTGCTAAAAACAAAAAAAAGAGAGTGCATCATGTCGTGGGATCAAGTCTGGATTGATATCAACATCGCTACCATGTCTCCAAATATTTCAGAGCCTTATGGTGCAATTAGAGATGCAGCATTAGCGGTTAAAGATGGCAAAATTGCTTGGATTGGCAAACGTTGCGATCTACCAGAATTTGATGTTCTCGCCACACCAATTTATAAAGGTAAAAATGGCTGGCTCACCCCAGGGTTGATTGATGCCCATACTCACCTCGTCTTTGCCGGCAACCGTGCTAATGAATTTGAGCTACGTCTGCAAGGGGCGAGTTATGAAGAGATCGCCCGCAATGGCGGCGGTATAATTTCAACCGTTAATGCCTGCCGTGAAGCCGATGAGGCAGAACTGTTTGAGCTGGGTCGCCAACGCCTTAATGCACTCGCCAAAGAGGGGGTGACCACAGTTGAAATCAAATCTGGCTACGGCTTAGACATTGAAACTGAACTAAAAATACTGCGGGTTGCTCGTGAACTTGGCAAGCATCACCATGTCGATGTGAAAACAACTTTTTTGGGCGCCCACGCCATTCCACCAGAATACAAAAATGATAGCGACGCCTATGTCGATTTAGTGATCAACGAGATGCTACCGCAAGTGATAGCAGAGAACCTTGCCGATGCGGTGGATGTGTTTTGCGAAAATATCGCCTTCAGCCTCGCGCAAACTGAGCGAGTACTCACAGCCGCCAAGAATGCAGGGCTTGATATCAAGCTCCATGCCGAGCAGTTATCAAATTTAGGTGGCTCTGAAATGGCTGCCAAGCTAGGTGCTAAGTCTGTAGACCATATCGAATACTTAGATGAGGACGGGGTTAAAGCCCTCAGCGAAAGTGGCACTTGCGCCACCCTACTGCCCGGTGCATTTTACTTTTTGCGCGAAACCCAATTACCTCCAATAGAACTACTGCGCCAGTACAAGGTGCCGATGGTGGTTGCCAGCGATTATAATCCCGGTTCATCACCACTGTGCTCTAGCCTATTGATGCTCAATATGGCTTGTACTTTAATGCGTTTAACGCCAGAGGAAGCACTGGCTGGCATGACTCGAAATGCAGCTAAAGCCCTAGGCATTGAAGCTGAAGTCGGAGTATTAGAAACCGGAATGACAGCCGATTTCTGCTTATGGAATATCAGCACGCCAGCGGAGCTTTCCTATACCTATGGTGTTGGTTCCTGTATCGAAGTGGTGAAAAATGGGCGCTTAGTACATCAATGAGTTTTATAAAGGGTTGAATGTCAGAGCGATGATGTTTTGTCATCGCTCTGCATTAGGCTTCTTCCACAAAGCAGAGTGTGCTTAGCGGTTACAGCCTCCTATGTCAAATCAGCGCAGAGGTTTCTTGCTGTGCTAAACACATAAAAGTCTGCTGCCAGCGCACGTGCAGGCTATCTGCAAATACCTCCCTAGAACGAAGCATCAACCTCGAAGCAATACACTGATATTTTGTTTCAGTATTGCTCTTGCTGCCCATAGAGTAATTACAACAATAAAAAGCAACATTAAAATGATACAGATAGCCCATATTAACGCTTGAAATAAAGACACATTAATCAGTGACTGGCTATAACTATCAAGCAGAGCAAAGATGACTAAAGTAAAAAGAATAGACGTCGTAGTTAATAGTAAGTTAGTCCATACCATTCGCCCCATCAAAGCCCTCTTACTTCCACCTACCGCCAACATTACCGCCCATTTCATTTGCTCACTTTTGACGGCATAACTAAACTTGTTATAAAGAGTAAATATCACTAAAAAAATTATCAATAAAGCCATAAATGTCGAAGTTATAAACAACAATTTCCCGGCAGGATCAGTATCTTCAATTAATTGAACTAAACTTTTTCCGCTGTCATAGCTGAGCTTCGGGGATAACATTGAAGCCCAATCATTTAACCGAGATGAGGTGATTCCACTATTACCACTTTTACTATAAAAAACAGGGGCGATTCGGCTAGCAAGAAGTGGGTTTTGATCTTTAAGACTCAGGTAAATTATCGGCTTAGGTTCATTGGCAATACCAAAGTGAGGAGAGTCACTCACAATACCAGCCACCTGGACATGCTTTTCATAATAAAAACCTGACACTTTCAAAGCGATTCCTTTAACGGCCCTCCAATCATTGATACCTTGTTCAGCGGCTAACTGCAGTGCCATTGCTTGGTTAACAATCACTTTATTTTCAGCCAACTTTCCTTCAGATAAGGCTGGAATTCCCAACAAGCTAAGGAAGTTATGAGAAACATATAAACCATTAATCGGTTTTTCTAGCCCTACTCCAGTCTGAGATTGATATTTTAATGATGGCGCTCCTAGTTGAGTAAACGGTGCCGAAGATAAAGCAATTGGTACGCCAGCAACATCCCAATCCCCCTCAAGCTGCTCGGAGGTCAACATGACACTTAAACGCCCATCGACTTTAGGTTTAAAGCTGGTGATGTCTTTTGCGATAAACACTGAAGAATACTTTTGTAACTCATGATACATAAGGCTTAACGATACCAGCATTACACTGGTAATAACGGCGAGCTGTATGACCAATACAAGCTGTTTAATACCTTGCTGTATTTTGCTCATATGTCCCTGTTTGCCTCGAGAAAAAAGCTTATTTATTGAGCCAGTTAAAGGCAACAACGCACAACAGATAAAAAGTAATAGCGAACACAAAATAGCAACCAACCAAAGCCAAATATTAAACCGAACTCCTTCGACAAAGTAATCTTGATACACACCGATATTACCAACATAGTGAATCACAACTATTCCGAGTAATGGGCTTAAAAAGCCAACCAAAAGCAGAGCTGGAAAACTCTCCCTAAAGAGCTGTGCCATAAGTCCACGCCTGCTTCCACCTAAAGCCAACTTTAGCCTCATCTCAGCCTGGCGTGTAATACCTTGTTGCGAGTAGGCAGATACAATGCCACTGAAAATAATAAAACCAAAACCTAGCAGCAAAAGAAGCAAGATAGACGCCTGCCTATATAAAATATCACGCCCATTGGGGTTCAGTTCCACGCCAGCGATTAACCAAGGGCTATAATGTTTATCAGCAAAGCCATTATCAGGCCAAGGTGTCTGCTGCCTTAGAACCATATAAGCATCTTGAAGCAATTCAATATCTACTCCTTGACTCAATAATGCAAAACCATAGCGATTGCCCTTCGTCTTCAAAAAGAGTTGCGGGTTATCAGCAAACATCTCTGGAATACCTAACTCCAAATAAGACTCTGGAAGCCAAATATCGATATCGATATCTCCCAGTCGTTTCATCGCTTGCGGCGCTACACCTTTAATTAAAATAGAGCGATCTTGATAATATAAAGAGCTTTCCTTTAATGAGGATTTTAAATGTTGTTGCCAAAACTGATTCGATACTATGGCTGCTTTAGCATTAAGATTCTGACTTGAAAAAGGCGCTGCCAACCCGAGCATTTCAATCGTATTTTGTGAATAAAAGCCTATGGTTACTCTTGGTAATTCCTTTAACCCTAACGTTATCGATCCTGACTGAACCGCAATACTTGTAACAGCCTCGACTCCTGCAATCTTTTTCAACAAATCAATATTATAGCCTGCAGTAGGTTGAATATTGCCACTGAGATCTTTTTTCGCAATAGTTAGCATAGGCGCCTGATTATTCACCCACTGCGGTCGATCACTGCTCAGCAACCAGAATAAGTTAACCACTAATCCTATTAAACAACAGAACATACAAAGGCTGATGATGAGTAAACCCCAAAAGCCACGTTGTTCTTGCCACTTGCGCCAACCATAAATAACATCAAACAGCATGTTTAAACTCCAGAGGTGATGCAGCTGTTATTTCTCCATCACTAATTTTGTACGCTTTTTGACAATAAGCAGCGACCTCTGAGTCATGCGTGATAATCAGTACAGTCTTCCCCTCTTGATGCAAAGCACTCAGCAGTTCCATCACATTGTTTGAATTACTCGAGTCTAAATTCCCCGTAGGCTCATCACATAAAAGGATGTCAGGTTGACAAATTAATGCTCTGGCAATCGCGACTCTTTGTTGTTGACCACCAGATAATTCAGCAGGATAAAAAGCGGCTTTTTCACTTAAGCCAACCTTCCGTAATACATCGCTAACTTTTGCCTGATAGTCCACTGCTTTTATGCGAGTGTTAAAACGTAATGGCACTGACAGGTTTTCAGTTACCGTCATATCAGCTATTAAATTAAAATTCTGAAACACCCAACCTATGTGGTTATTTCGAAGTTGACTCAATTGATAAGTCGAAAACGTAGTGACGTCCTGTCCACACAGGTGGTAACGTCCTGAATCAGCGGTATCCAATAGACCCATAATGGACAGCAAAGTTGATTTCCCACTGCCTGATTGGCCTAAAATAGCCACCATTTCTCCGCTATGAACAGAGAAATTCACTTGCTTTAGAACATGATTGTTGCCAGCACCATTGCTAAACGATTTATTCAAATCAGTCAGTTCTATAACGCAGTTATTCATAAATATCTTCCATGACAATTTGAGTAGAATTAGCTTGCGACTTAGGAACATTAGTTAAAATTTGTTCTCCAAGATAAAGGCCGCCTAACACTTGCATACGATCGCCTGCAATATCACCAACCATGATATTGCGACGTAGAAAAAGGTTTTGGTTTTGATCTAATACGAATACCGGATATTCGCGATGAGCTCGAATGACGCCGGCAGGCCTGTCGACAACAAGCGTGTTGTGGTGTTCTGCAATATCAACGCGTGCAGTAATGTCAATATTAGGCCTAACGGCAGCAGGGAAATCACCATAAAAGCTAATATCAATTTCTACACTGCCACTGTTTACAGTAGGGTCAACACGAGAGACTTCCCCTTCTATTTCTAGCCCTTTAAACTGAACTTTAGCTACCAACCCTGGACTTACATATTCAGCATCTGCTGCAGTAATATTGATCCGAGCATAATAGGAGGAGAGATCAGCTATCATACCAATTGCCTGCCCCTGTTCTACATGACGGCCAACCTCAAGCTCATCCGCTAATTCCGTTAACATGCCAGCCATACTTGCACGAACATTTAGCTGCTCAACCTCAGATTGTAGCAACTCTTGTTGCTTAATCGCTTTTTCCAGTCGATACCGGGTAGAGTCCTCAATTGCTTTGCGCGTTTTTTTCAAAGTCTGAAAACGGCTCACCTCCATTGTGAGCATGGCATCTTCCTGCTCCCATGCAACCTGAGCCTTATGCAAATCTAACGTCGAAATAACTTGGTTTTCTTTTAATTTTTTATGGGCTATCAATTCAGCATCAGCCAAAGCGAGCTTTACTTTTGCTAAACGAATTTTACCGCGCTGATCATCTATCTCTTGAACTGACTCAGCCATAACTCTTTGCTGATTGGCTTGTTCTTCTAACAAAGCCAACTCACTGGTTTCCAGTAATCTAAGTAGTTTAGGGTTATTAAGGCTTAAGATTATTTCGCCTTTTTTAACCAAGTTTCCGGGCTTCTTATACACCTCAACAATATGTCCACCACTAAGTGCATTAATACCGCGCTGCGTTTTCGGCACAAACTTTCCATACCCCGAGACAGTAATATTTAGGGCAGCATTTTTAACACTTGAAACCAGTGAGGAACTATCAACATGATTGGAAGAAAAAGCCTGCCGGCTGAGGAGAGAAATAACTAAGGTAACGCAAGCTATGCCTATAACGGTAAATAAAAACCAGCTTGCTTTATTCAACCGGCTCCTATCCTTGGGGATCTCAAACATAATTAAATTCCATTTAATTAATTGCGATTAGCTACAATACGAATAATTACAAATAAAAACAATAGTAAAACAAAATATTGACATCACCGAGAAATACATTAGGTTACCTCATGTGGAGATATGGATGTACTCCACTAATTCAACTCATTTAAAATCAATGAAGAAAAATATATAAATCACTTTTGCTTTTAGCTGTACTCACACTTAACTCTTATAATGTCATGGCGAAACCCAAAACATGTGTAGAAATTAAAGAAGGTGGTGGAGGAGGGCAAATTTGTTGTACCACTTCAAACGGTGAACTCACCTGCGAATAGAGTTTGCTAAACCCCAATACAAACTACTGGGGCTTATAGCCCCACTTTAACTCAATCGAGACAGCTATGCGCATTATATTTCTATCACTTCTAGTTTTTATGTCTATAAACGTTAGTGCAGACAGCTCCTTGCTAATCGCTCTAGGGCAACATCAAAAAACAATCTTATTGGATTCAGTCGCTGGAAAGCAAAAACATAAATTTCCTGCTATCTATATTTATGATACTAATCAGCAACAATTCTTAGGTAAAGCGCATGCAGAAGCTTATTTAGTTACATTAACAGCGCAGTCTTTTTGGCCTTCATTAATATCACAATGGACTCAAAATACAGAACAATTTACAACATCAAACGAAGCACTTACCAAATCACTTCCTATATTGAAGTTAGATAGGGATTATTTAATTTTGTACGACAACCTGCCAGCCCCAATGTTGATGCAATTAAAATCAATGGATCCCAAACTACAAGATAAAGATACCTTAGTTAGAAAAGTATTAAGTGAAATAGACAGCGCTCGAAGCTATACGACTTATTAACCTAAAGTAGAGTAAACCCAATATTAGGTTACTAATGAGCCATGCTGTACCACGTCAGTGAAATGCATGGTTTATTTTTTAACTCAACGAAAGAAACGGTCAAACTTTGCTACAGTCCCTCTTAAGGTCTATTTCATGTTGGGGGTATTTAGCGCACTAAACCGATGACGTTTAGTTAATAGAATAAGATAACAATTGGGTTGGCAGCAAAGAAAAATCGCCGATACCGCGGGCGATTCGAGTTAACTTTTATCTACAGGTGCCGCGTTCAACCAGTACCTTTTTATTTGTTACGGTGCCTTGACTAACTGCTTGACGGTTAAAGCATGGGATATACAACCTGCCAACTTCGGCGCCATTGCTATCAACGTAAGCGTAGATTGAAAACTCCCAATAGGCGGCTTGTACAGCCGTGGTTACTGCAGCAGTAGCTATTAAAGCTAAAAGTCCTTTTCTCATATTCATTGTCTATCCCTTATATTCTAATAGAATGTTCTAGCATTTATTATTCTATCTGTATCACTTCACTTATCTACTGCTCTTTTTGCTAGGATCCACGGCTAACTATCATCATTTAGTACGACAAAACCTAAATAATATTAAGAAAAATGGCAATATATTAAACCGTTCCGTTATATTAATTCCTAACAGTAGTAACCCGAATAGTTAATTTTAAACTGGTGAGTCAAAAGATTTCAATATTCGGTGGTTCGTTTTTCCGCTCATCAGTTGCAACCTATTAGAACAAACCGGACACTACAGCACAAAGTAGTGCTATCACTTTAGAATTCAAGTCGATATTCATCAACGTTACTAAGAGGAAACAGTGAGGATTATAGCCAGATATACTTACAAAATTACAAACAGGCACAGAACGATATGACGAAGCATTCCAATCCACAATCGCGATACCAACGTAAAAGTTAGTGCGATGACAATTAAAGTTCAATAATTAACCACCAATACAGCCACCGCCACGTAGCACTAAAGACTGATTAAACAACTAAAAGTCATTTCTCACTTTACTGGTTTTTTCTCACGTGTAAATTATCTGTGCCAAAGTGGAGACCTCTCCAGCAGTCTTGGTTTATTTAATAAAAATAAACATACAAAGGACTGATGATGAAATTACTAAAAATAACCCCGCTGCTACTTTGCGGTTTGTCACCACTAGTATTTGCAGGGCAAACGCTAAATAGCGCGGGAGCAACGCAAACTCAACTTTGCTACAGCTCACTGAACAAACTCAAACCCAGTATTAGTGCATTATCTAGCACAATAACGATTGATGCCTGCCTAAGTGCGAAAGATCCAACCAAACAGATCACCATTAGCTGCCCATCGTCGAACAATGTCGATATTGACGGGATAGATAAGTTAAAACTCAAGAATGATGGCCTTGCTGCTAATGTTTTCGCTAACTGTCTTTCTGAGATAGCGGATTCAGGAACAGCTTTGGGCTCACAAGATACTGCCGCTTTAACTCAATTAGCTTTGACAACACAGGTAAGCAACCCAACCACAGATGAAAAAACAGCTGAAACACTCACAAATACAAGTAATCGTTGGATCAGCTCATTCGAGCTAGGCTATAAACAACAAAATGGCTATGACGATGACGGCAAACGTACTGGTTTTGATCAAGGTGGGGTTACCGGCTCACTCAAGCTAAATGGTCGTTGGAAGAATGGCTGGGGATGGAGTGACGCAGTAACTAACTTTGAGGTTGGAGTAGCATTTGGCCAAAACCCAACTGTTAATGAAGAAAAGTCTGATCCCAACGCTGCTGGATTTAACGATGTAACCGATACTATTGATGGTTACATGAAGTATTTATATTCACCAGGCCATTTTATGGCAACCGCAAATGGCGACTCTGTTCTTAGTTTTGCAGCATTAGCTGGTATTCGTAGTTTAGATGAAGCAACCCAAGGTAATGAGTTAGCAAGGTATTACGGCGGTGGTCTAGAGTTCAACCTTTACAGCGCGGGTGTAGAAGAAAACAGTAATGCGCTTCCTCGAGCTAGAGTTGGCGGCTACTTTGTTAGAACTACAAACCATGGAGCAATGACAGACGTTAATCTTTGGGTGATACAAGCACAATATCAACTGGTTGCAGACAAGCCATTTTTATTAGGTTTTAAAGCAAACTTAGGCCCCGATGATCTTGATGACTATTCAGTCACCTTGAGTGTAAGGCAAGATACCGCAAAGCTGCTCAGCTTCTTTGGTTTTATCACTGAGTAACCCGGTTATTGATGACTAGAGTAAGCAAGACTTTATTTGTTATCTGCTTACTCTTGTCATTTCCCAAAGCATAAATCTTATCGTTTTTTTGTCCCTAATCTGCAAACCACACTAAGGAAAACCAATCTCGCTTGAGCACCCATCTCTCTTAATTTTAGAAAAATGTGATTGCAAGATCGTCGAAAAGTGTCCTTAGGCTACATGACTGAAAACTAACTACGATTTGCGACGCGAATAAACTAGCCAAAAGCAACGTTTCAGCTTAGGATCTGAGCAATAAACAGATCAATAGCACATTGCGGAGTAACCAAACATTATGGGTATCAGAGCCATTGTCGTAGATACAGCCGGTACAACTACCGATCTTAACTTTATTGAGGATATTCTTTTTCCTTATTCAGCTAAGGTATTACCCGCTTTTCTTGAAGAAAATCAAAAGAATGTGTTAGTTGAAAACTGCATTTGTGATGTACAAGATATTGCACTAGAACCTGACGCCGATCTTGCTCGAGTGACTGAAATATTGTTGCAGTGGATTGAAGAAGACCGCAAAGCGACACCGCTTAAAACCATTCAGGGTTTAATTTGGAAGCAAGGTTACGCTAACGGTGAGTTTAAAGGGCATATCTTCCCAGACTTTATCGAAGCACTAGACGGTTACAAGCAGCAAGGCTTGCGAGTATATAGCTTCTCATCGGGTTCTGTTGATGCACAGAAATTACTATTTGGTAATAGTGATGCAGGTGATCTAACTGACAAATTTAATGGCCACTTTGACACCCGCACTGGCAACAAACGTTTTAAGCAGGCTTACTGCAATATCCTAAATACGATTAGCCTTAGTCCAAAGCAGATCCTCTTTGTTTCTGATGTACTTGAAGAGTTGAAAGCGGCCAGTGAAGCAGGCTTGAATGTGCTACAAATGGTGCGTCAAGACAATCAACGCACGGGTGACTTTAAACAGATAAGCAGCTTTGCAGAAATTGAGTTATAAACGTTAGCACTAACGATTAAAGGCATTCTTAACCGAATGCCTTTTTGTATGTGCTCTTTATTCTTGGACGATATATTGCTGCTTTAACCTATCCCAATGATCACTCTGACGCAGATACTCCTCTTGGCAATACTCACCACTTTGTAGCAGTGCCTGTGGCCGATCTATCATTCCAGCAAACTTCTGTGGATCACTGCCATAGATTATACCAATTGCATTAAAAGTTTGACCATTCAGCGGGAATTCAAAACGCTGTAGGCAAGTAGTGGGATTTGAGCTAATAGTTATTCTCGGCTCTGGCATCCTGCTTCGCTCTACCTCCTAAGTCCATTTAGTCGTATATCCAAATCCTATAATGAAGCATACAACGTTTTGAACCCCGCACTTCGTGAGCACCTCAGTCTTTCCACTTCTGCTTTGCATTGGCTTAAAAGGGAATAACCATTTCTTTACCAAAGCGCTTTGAATTGAAAAGACTGAGGGGCTCTGAACTGGCCAAATACTTAATGCAATTGGTATTAAACACAAGGTAGCAAAATATCGCTGCGCATCTAAACTGTGCTCATCGGCAAAATCTTGTTCTTCAAGTTTTTCAATGCTTTCATCTTCTAGAGCAAACAGGTCTGCAGCGCTCAGCGCAATATCTGCACCATCATCAAATGAATTAAGCAGCAGTAATACCAATCAGTATAAGAAGTTGATCTACTCAGAGTGTTTTTTGCGAACTAATTCAAGGCGGATAAGTGACATAATGGTTATTCCCTTATGAAATTATTCAACGCAGAAGTAGGCAGCAAAAACCACTCCTTACAGGCGAGTTTTAGCTGTTCTGATACTGCGTTAATAAGCTTGAACGTAGAATAACTATGACCTTCTCTCATTAACTTACCTCAAAACCGCTAAACTCTCGCTGAGCGAGCAAATTTTTATACTGATTGGTATAGAGTCGCCAAAGTATCAACCGCATCCTCCTCTTTACCTAATACAATAACTTGGTTTGCATAGATAAAAGCATGACCATATTCATGACCAATGGTGTGCAATAAGGCATCTTGAGTAGCGGTAGCAGCACTAACCCCTGTTTTTTGGTAGTTGTCGGCACTAAAGCGGTTAAAGACTTCAATGATAAACGCATAGGGAATATGGATCTGCATTAACTCAGGATCAAATAGAGGCCCGTCTTCGGCGCCATAGACGATCTGTAAGGATTGCTGCAGCGGTAACTCATCAACTAGCAATTGTAGTTGTGGCTCAACTGATTTAACTATACCCGCTCTACTCGAAGATGCTCGTTTCAGAGGCATTGTGCCTGTTCAATTCTAGGCGCATTAATATAGAAATGGTCATTCCCTTTTAAATTAGTGCAACAACGAAGTGGGCTGGCACAAAGCCTTCTGTGATGGGCTTTAATGGACTTTACTCAGTGTTATTGATTTTACCAAGGGAATGACCATTAGTCGCAACCAATGCCGTGATTAAAGTCCATTAAACTCCCACTGAATTCTGCACCTTCAGGTAGAACGAGTATAGCTTGTAGGCTTGCTGCTCTTGTGAGGATTTAGCAGGCTCAAATTGGCTTAGCGTTTTTGCTTGGCACATGCTAACCGCTAATAAGCTGCAACATGCTAATCTACCGATATAAATTGCTCGCACAGATACCTCTCACTAGTCCTTGTTGCGATAACAGCATGCTGGTATGCTGAATAAAAATCAAACAACCGTTTGAAACCGATTTACACTAATAATAAGAGATCATTATGGATAAGTTTCTCGAGCAATACCCAATAAATACCACTATAAATGTCGCTTGGGGTGAAATGGATGCGCTACAACACGTCAACAATGTGGTTTACTTTCGCTATTTTGAAACTGCCAGAATTGATTTCTTCAATCAAATTAATTTGCTCGAAGATATACAAAAAACCGCGATTGGACCGGTGATCAGTGAAAACCAAGCACGCTATAAGCGACCCGTTACCTTTCCAGATACGCTCGTAGTTGGTGTCAGTATCAGTGATATTAACGATGACCGTTTTATGATGCACTACCACGTATTTAGCCAAACCCAACAAGCTGTAACCACCATTGGCTCTTCTCAGGTAGTGATGTTTAACTTTAAAACTGGACAGAAAGCACAACTAACGCCACAGCTATTGGATGCGTTAGAAACCTATAAGCTGGTGTAATTGTCAGCAGCGGTTCTCTGTATGACTTTCTTTGTAAGTTTAAGCCTAGAGAATTCAAAGGATTTGAAATGAGTGAAAACATTACCCATCTGCCTGATGAGCAACAATTTGTGATTAATATTGGTACGGCGCAAGCAGTGCTCACTTACGAGTTATCGACCAGTAACACTGCGCTAAATAGCCAAGGTTTATGCAACTTCAGCCACACCTTTGTCCCAAAAGAGTTACGAGGAAAAGGCTTAGCAGAGAAGTTAGTTCGACATGGCTTGAGTTGGGCAAAATCACAAGGACTAGAGATTGATGCGAGCTGCTGGTATGTTCAGAAATTTCTCTCGAAGACTTAAGCGAATTGCATTTAGTTTATTGATTTTGCAGTGCTTTTGGCTATTAAATGGCTGCGCACAACAGCATGCCTTTATAAGCAGTAACGGAATAGAATCTGCTAAACTCGATGCATTAAGTCAACAACTTGAGGCACAAGGCTGGAAGGTGACGTTGACACAACTGGAGATCCCCAGAGAATTTCCAGATACGAGCATTGCCATAAACCCCGCCCAGCAAAATCAATATGCTATCGAGCAGTTAATAGCTCTCATGCAAGAGCTTAGGTTTGGCGAGCCGCACATCTTTAAGTTTGCTGAGGGGAAACATTTTTACAGCATCAATAATATTGGTCTCTATATCCGAGGAAGTCAGCCAGTTTCAATGCCACCGAGCTGGCTAAGAAGCGACAACTGCGAAGAGGGTGACGCATTATTATCATTGAAATCTGCGGGTAGTGTTACTTTAGAATATGACCCATTTGATGCAGATCTAGAGCAGCTAAACAGCTATCAAGGCCGGTGGCTGTTCGATGGGGAGACTCTCAATGTTCACATCATGGAGCACCAGCAGGACTATATATGCAAAGAAATAATGAGAAAGACATGGCGAGGCTACAGCCCCGCACAACTATTCACGCCACTCAAAGAGGTGGAGTTTGCCCCGCTAAACTGCCACTTTATCATCATAGAGGCAGAATAATTAATCGCTAACCAGCTACGCCAGTGAGTGTTGCTAATTGCTCTCGGATCTCCTCGCTTAACGCCACACTTTTTTCCGCCGCATAATCGTAATGCACTACCGATGTTTGTGCCTCGACGGTTTTTTTGCCATTTTGCCAACAACTCTGAGTTAACTCAAAGCTACTATTACCGATGCGGCTAACCCAGGTTTTAATGATAACGTCGCTAGCAAAGTAGGTCGGAGCATTAAAGTTGACGTTAAACCCAGCAATGATCAGATTCCACTTCGACAAATCTTGAGTTGGGTTAAATATCTGAAATATCGGCTCACGCGCCGCCTCGAACCACACAGGAAACACGGTATTATTGATATGGCCTAAGGCGTCTGTTTCACAAAAACGTGGTTGTATGGTTAAGCTGAATTCACTTTCATTCACGGTGTTCTATCCTTTATTTATTATCTGATACCAATCGGTATATACCCATCCGACCTGAAAATGCAGGATTCAGTGGGAGTTTAACGGGCTTTGGTCACAGGTTCATTGCTCCATGCTGAACTTAAGCACCAACATCCATGTAGACGAGGCATTGATTGCAGCTAATGGTCGCTGCCTTGGTAAAATCAATAACACAGAGTAAAGCCCATGCTCTTTCTATAAGAAACGCCCATCGAAGAAGGGGATGGGTATAAAACATTGCCGCCATTCTACCGATAAAACAGCCAATACGGTAAAGCCAGCATTTTTATATCGGTGCTAATGCGTCAACGAGGCTGAACACTGGCCGTTATTAACAACAGATTAGCCAGATACAAAAAAAAGGATGCCTTAGCACCCTTTTTGTTGTTATCAAACTTCTATCTACGGCTGGTTAACGAGCATACATCTTATCGATTTCAAGAGCATACTTGTTGTAAATGACCTTACGGCGCAACTTCATTGTCGGCGTAATTAAACCCGCTTCCATCGAAAAGGCATCGGGAAGTAGGGTAAACTTTTTGATTTTCTCGAAGCCAGCTAATTCAGATTGCAACATCTTTAGTCGCTGCTCAAAGTGCTCAACCACATGAGCGTGACGTAACAAATCGAGTTGTGATTCGTAGTTTACACCCTTCTCTTTTGCCCAAGATTCTAATGACTCGAATGCGGGAACAATCAATGCGGTGACGTAGTTACGTGCATCAGCAACAATGGCAACTTGCTCAATGAATGGACAGCAGCCGACTTTACCTTCAACACGCTGCGGTGCAACGTACTTGCCGTTTGAGGTCTTCATCAGTTCTTTAATTCGGTCAGTGATAAACAGATTACCCTGCTCATCAATGCGGCCTGCATCACCGGTTTTTAACCAGCCATCTTCAAAAGTATCTGCCGTTTCTTGCGGACGATTGTAGTAACCGCGCATAACAGTATCGCCGCGGACTAAGATTTCGTTATCTTTACCAAGTTTTATTTCAACTTCTGGCAATACTTGACCGTTTGAACCAGGTACACGGTTAGCTAAAGTATTACAGGTTGCTGTTGCAGTGGTTTCCGTCATGCCATAACCACACAAAACCGGTACATCGATACTTTGGAAGAATGCACTTACGTTTGGATCAAGTGCTGCACCACCGCAAGGCATAAACTTAAGGCGGCCACCTAAGACCTGTTTCAATTTACTGAAAACCAGCTTATCAGCCAGTTTCCACTGAAGGCTCAGCCCTAGTGACGCCTTGTGACGCCCTTGACCCACTTCAGATTGCTTATGACCAACAGACATCGCCCAGGTGAACATTTTCTGTCTCATCTCTGGGGCTTTAATCACTTTGTCTTGGACTGCGCTATACACCTTCTCTAAGAAACGCGGCACCACGCATAAAGTATGTGGACGGATCTGGACAATCGCCTCTTTCACAGCCATTGGGTTAGACAGATACACGTTATGGCCACCGCGGCACAATACGTAAAAGCTCCAGCCACGCTCAAATACATGGCTCAGTGGCAAAAAGGCTAATGACACATCACCTGGTGTAAAAGGTAGCAAAGTATCATGCTGGCGCACCATAGATGCGATGTTGCGGTAGTCCAGCATGACCCCTTTTGGATCGCCTGTGGTACCAGAGGTGTAGATAAGTGTTAATAGATCATCAAGGCTAGTCGCCGCGAGCCTTTTTTCCAGCTCGGCATCGGCCACCTTATCGAGTTCACGCTCAAGCAGCTCGTCTAAGTAGAAATGATTAACTGTATCTTGAAGCGGTACGCTTTTATCAAATACCACTACACGCGATAAAGAGTCGCATTTGGCAACCAAGTCGCATGCCATAGCGTACTGTTCTGCGTCGCCAGCAAAAATCAGCTTTGCTTGTGCATCGTTAACAATGTAAGCAGCTTGTTCTAAAGTGCTGGTTGGATAGATAGGTACAACAACCGCTTTAGCCTTTAATAAGCCTAAATCAGCACAAGTCCACTGCGGACAGTTCTGTGAAAGGATCACAGCGCGGTCTTGGGATTCAATGCCAAACTGAATTAACAGCCGTGCAATTTTAGAGGTGATAATATCAAAGTTGCTCCAGCTCACTTGATGCCAAGGCGCTGCCATTTCGAATCCTTCGAGTGCAATCGCATCGCCAAGAGCTTGGCTTTGTTGCCGTATAAGAGATATAACGTGATATGACTCGAGTGACATAAAATAACTACCTTTTAGCTTACAAGTGTTCCGCTTTGAAATCAGTTTACTCGAAGTTCGCGCAAAAACTAAGAGCTTTTGCTCTATTAGTGTTAAGTCAAACACAAAAAAAAGCCGCTGATGGTGATCAACGGCCTTCGATTAACAAAAAATATCTTAAGCTAACCAGCTCAACTGAAACAACAACATCTCAGCAACAAGCGTAAAGGGTAGCGCCACAAAAAGGTCGTAGCTCAATCAACCACTTCAATTCAAACAAGCCGATTTAATTAGGATAACCAGTTTAAGTGCAATTAATAGTACTGACCCTATCGTGCCCAAGATACAGATTCAAACAACTAGGGGCTGTTGATCTTTCGAGCTTAGTTTTTGTTCGAATTCAATGCTTCTAGTACAAGGCTTGAGCGATAAAGCTTAGCCGGCTAAGTGAAAAGCTCATAACACCGTAATAGAAGCATTGAAGCGAACCCAAAGGGCCGCGTTTCTTGGCTATTTTTACTGTGTTGTAGACTATTTGTGGAGAATAACTAAACGGCATAGCCTCCGCCTTGTCAAAATAGCCAATAAACTGCGGCAAAAACAACCGTGAAAGATCAACAGCCCCTAGTCAGAGAGTAGATCTCCACGCCATAATCGATATTTCGCGTACCAAAGGCATAATAGGGCCAAAACCAGCAGCGGAATGTCCCAAGCTACCCAGCGCCAAATATCACCACCATGTTGCACCGTCGACAGTGACGAAGATACCCAACCCGATTGCAGTGCGACTAAAAATATCGTGGCAGAAATCTGCATTGAAGTGCGGCACATCGAGCCCAAGCCTAATATCGCTGCGCAACCAATTACATTACTTAACACAATGTGCGACCAAACCGACAAGCTAATTTGTGGTGATAGCAAGCTAACTAATGCAGCGGTCACCATCATGCTAACGGTCAATATTGCCAGTAAACGGTATTGAGTTAGCATGAAGGCATTGATCATGCCCTTTTTGCCATCAAAGCCAGGCAATACAAATAGACTTTCAACCGCACGCCAACGTTGAATACGGCTCCAGTGCAACATTGCGCAAGCGATACTACTAAATTGAATCAACAAAAATAGCACAGGCAACTGCACATCGAGCATATATGCCCCGAGGGCTAACAGTAGAGTCACCACTGGCATAGCCAACAACATCATTGTTAGCATAGGGCCTATAAAGTAGTTGGCGGGATGCAGATAACGTTCGAATCGGTTAAGCAGCTTGGAAGACTTAAATGACGGTAACCATAACCAGCCCATCTCTAGACCATTAAGGTAAACAATACGCGCCTTATTATTCCAGCCAAACCTTGATAGTTTGCGCCATAAAAGCGCTGCTAAAACCAGATCTGCAAACAATAACAAAGCACTACCTGTTGACGGCAACAGAGCAGCCAAGTAAGGCAACATCGGCAAAGAGACATACAATACAAATGATAGATGAAAAGCACTGCTATTCTTCAAGCTAAAATAGAGAAACCCGAGCCCGAACAATAGTGTCAACAGTAGCTCATCAAACTTATCAAATGCGTTATGTGCTGCTAAAAAAATGGTGGCGATTATAAGGCTAGTTATCAATAACCCAAGCGCTTGTAGCAGCACACTTTGCCGGTATTGAGGCACAATAGCCGCCCACTCTGTGGCTGCTAAGCGGTTCATCTGCCAACCAATAGCGACACAAGTTGAAGCGACAAACATATTCATCAGCAGCATTAGGGTGTCGACTTTGTGCTCAGTGTCATCAGGGAGTAAAAAAGGCACTCCCAAAGCCATAACCAACCCCAGCAATCCAACACCCAGAAAACTGGCGCAACCAAGATCAAATAACCACAGCCGAACAGAGCCTTTTAACCACTTTCCCGAGGTGATGAATGCCCAGCTCATGAGTGCAGCTCCATAAACAGCTGCTCCAAGTTAAGTGAGTTAGCACTAATCAGCCCAGCAAACTGCTGCTGTTGATAGTTATCAACCAACACATTACAACCATTTCGATGCAGTACATTTAACTCAGCAGGCAGTGCGGCAGACTCATTCAGCTTTAATAGCTTCACCTGCTCTCTTAGCTCATCTATCTCTTTAAATATCACCAACTCGCCATGCTTCAGCAACGCGAGATGGCTAGCAACCCGTTCAAGATCGGAAGTGATATGAGAAGAGAACAGCACACAAGAGCCTGACTCGATTGCTAACTCAAATAGATCGGCCATAAACTTACGTCTAGCGATGGGATCTAAACTGGCGACGGGTTCATCGAGAATAAGCAGTTTGGGCCGGTAAGCCATTGCCATAATGAGTGCCAACGACTGACGCTGTCCAACGGATAGACGCTGCACTTGCTGCTTAGGGTCCAGATCGAATCGTTGTAGCCATTCAGCCTCTAGTAACTTGTCCCACTCAGGATAAAAGCTACGATGCAGATCCAGTGCTTTAGATACACTAAAACCCTCATAACCAAAGGGTTGTTGCGGCACATAACCAATTTGTGTTTTAAGCTCTGACGTCATCTGTTCAACGGGCGTTGCTAGCACCTCAATACTGCCTGAACTTGCTTGCATGATCCCAAGGGCACAACGCATTAAGGTCGATTTACCCGCGCCATTTTGGCCAAGCAGACCAACAACCATTCCTGGGTACAGCGCCATATCTAAGCCATTAAGCGCGACTTTATCATCAAATTTTTTTGTCAGCTGCTTGCAGACTAAAATGGGTGTTTCATTCATATCCATCGAAAAGAATCCTTTAAATTTTACTTCCAGCGATCACCAAGCAGTGTTTTTAGCGCATCTAAACTGATGCCGAGTTGTTTAGCCTGCTCAACAACCGCGTCAATCTGCGGGTGTAATAATTGTCCATTGGAGCTGATATCACTCTGCTCACGTTGTGCCACGCGAGTAGGTTGACCACGGCGGCGCTCCAGCCAACCTTGCTCCACTAGCTGTTGCACTGCTCGGCTCACCGTCATTGGGTTTACCGTTAAATGCTCAGCCATCTGCCGCACTGACGGCAATACTTGCTCACTTTGTAGTTGGCCACCCACAATCAAACGCACGATCTGCTCGCTTAACTGTTTATAAATTGGCTCACCACTACTGGGGTTGACATTTAGTTGCTCTAACATTAGCCTTTAGTCACTGTATTAATACATTGATACACCGATACAGTACCAAGTTAACATATACCCGCTCCACTGCAAAGTGCATGTTTCAGAGCACACTGAAGTCGAGCGGGTATCGAATCGCCAAAA
This sequence comes from Shewanella piezotolerans WP3, assembly GCF_000014885.1. Lineage (NCBI taxonomy): Bacteria > Pseudomonadati > Pseudomonadota > Gammaproteobacteria > Alteromonadales > Shewanellaceae > Shewanella > Shewanella piezotolerans. Next base: position 118,928 of record NC_011566.1, on the reverse strand, counting down.
TTGCAAAAAGGAATCAGTATCATGCACCAAGGAATGTATTCGCAATTACGAGCCGGAGTTTGCCCAACTCTGACGCGCCGTAAGAAAGTTGCTATCGCAGTTGCCATTTGGGCAGCTGTACTGCTTCCCTCTGCTCATTCGCAGCCACTTTCGCTTTCAACGACAACTTCAGCACCTAGCACTGATAACAGCTGTTATGTTGACGGACTGTCCGAGCAGATGAACTGCGGCACGGTCAGCGTACCTGAAAACTATACCAAGCCCGACGGCAAACAGATTCAAATACACTACGTGGTAATGCCCGCGATTAAGAGCAGTGGCAAAAGTGAAGCCTTGTTAGCGATTGCAGGTGGCCCAGGGCAATCAGCAATAGAGAATGCCAAGGGCTTTGATCAAATGCTGACAAAAGTGCGCCAAACACGAGACGTTATCTTGATCGATCAGCGCGGTACAGGGCAATCAAACCCATTGCAATGTATCGGTGACGGTTTTGATAGTGCCTTGGCGATTAACGAAAACGATTTTGATACTCGAGTCGAAACCCAAAAGTGTTTAGATGAATTAGACGCCGATGTTACCCAATATGGCAGCCTACCCGCACTGAAAGACTTTGAGGCCGTAAGAGAACATCTTGGCTATCAAAAGCTACACCTTTATGGGGTCTCTTATGGTACTCGAATGGCACAGCTTTATATGCGTCATTACCCTGAGCATTTAGCCACGGTTACCTTAGATGGTGTCGTGCCGATGCAGCAAAGTGTATTGGCGATTGGTGATGCGATTGCCCGTGCTTTTGAACTGGTACTCCAAGATTGTAGCAACAACGCTTTATGCCATAAGCAGTTTCCACAACTAGCTGCCGATCTGGAAAAAGTAGATAGCGAACTGGCTGAAGCTGCCAAAATAAGCACTATTGCAGATCCCACCACAGGTGAAGCAACTCAACTCACCATGACTCGCAGTAAGTTTAAAGGAGCGTTGCGTATGGCGCTCTACTCACCCAGCGTCCGTGCCTTGATTCCCCACGCTATTCACCAAGCTTCGAAAGGTAACTTTCAACCGATTACCGGCCTCTATGCCATGTCTATGGACAGTACTGGCATCGCCATGGGCATGCACGCCTCGGTGGTATGTGGCGAAGATTGGCAGCGATTAACACCCGAATTACGTGCTACAACCGCAGCAAACTATTTCGGTAAAGAGATGATCAAGACCTTTGAGCAGTCATGTGCCGTATGGAATATGCCAGCAGTTGACGACAGTTTCAGCCAAGCTATTGCCAGTGACATCCCAACTTTGCTGTTATCAGGTGAATTAGATCCGGCAACACCACCGAGCTGGGGAGAGATGGCAATGGAAAAATTAACCAACGCTAAACACTTTATCGCCCCTTATGCGACTCACGGAGTTGCCTACCAATCTTGCGGCAATAACTTGATTGCCGAACTGGCCGAAAAAGGCGCGGTAACCGACATCGATGCAGAGTGTTTAAGCAAAGATACTCGCCGTAATTTCTATTTGAATGCGAGTACAGTGGAAGCCATTCCAGCTGAAGGCAGCCAACAAGAAACGACATTAAGTGCCGATGCTGACAAAGCTTTGCGCCCACAACAAGCCCTGAATAAGTAAGGAAACACTGATGATTAAAGTATCAAACTTGTCAAAACGCATCGGAGATGTGCAGGCGCTGAACGATTTAAGCTTCTCGGCACTCGACGGTCAAATTACCGGACTACTTGGCCCAAATGGCGCGGGTAAAACAACCTGTTTACGTACTGTTTTTGGCCTACTCAAGCCCGACAATGGTATCGCTGAAATCGACGGGATTAATATTGCCAAGTCACCCGTTTCAGCCAAACAGCAACTGGGATTATTTCCCGATCCATTTGGATTATATGAACGTTTAACCCCGCGGGAATACATCAGTTACTTTGCCGAGCTCAATGGTTTATCACGTAAAGATGCCAAACAAGCCACCAGCAATGTGATTGAAAAACTGCACTTAGCAGATATTGCAGACAGGCAGTGCAAGGGCTTTTCTCAAGGCCAACGAATGAAAACTGCACTGGCACAAGCCATTGTCCACCAGCCAACCAATATTATTCTCGACGAGCCGACACGCGGGCTAGATGTAATGAGCACTCGGGTACTGCGTGACATATTGCGAGACCTTAAAAACCAAGGTCACTGTGTACTATTTTCCAGCCACGTGATGCAGGAAGTTGCCGCACTGTGCGACCAAGTTATTGTGATGGCAGAAGGTAAAGTGGTTGCCGTGGGTAGCCCTGACGCCTTATGTCAACAAACGGGTAAAGCCTCACTAGAAGATGCCTTTATTCAACTAATCGGCACCGATGAAGGGATTGCCGCATGATGCATTCAATAATAGAAACACGCAATGCAGCACAGCACAACGGCAACAAAAGGATATTGAAATGAGTAATAAAATAATCACCATGCTCCGCAAAGAGCTTATTGATGCCGCACGAGACAAACGCTCGGTAATGGCTGGACTTTACTATGCGATGGGTGCACCGCTGCTGATGTGTGGCATGTTCTTTATGTTGATCGGTCAGCTGACTAGCCCAGAAGATTTGAATATTAACATCGACAATCCGCAAGGCGCTCCTGATCTAGTGAAGTACTTATCTAGCAAAGGCATTAACCAAACCGACGGCGAGAATACCAAGGACATTTTGTTAGTCATCAGTGATGATTACGCCAGTAATATGGCTAAAGGGATCAGCGCAGAGGTCACCCTTATCGCCGATGCTTCTAATGAGAAACTACAAAAATCAATTCGCCGTCTTGAAAAACGTTTGCAAGAGTACAGTTCTGAAATGGGCAGTTTACGCTTAATTGCTCGCGGTATTGACCCGAGAGTCATGCAGCCTATTAAGCTAAATGTAGAGGACCAAGCGACACCAGATTCAAAAGCAGGCATGATTTTGGGCATTGCGACGATGACAATGATCTATGCGGTATTTATTTCAGGCATGAACCTCGCTATTGATACCAGTGCGGGTGAGCGCGAGCGTAACTCGTTAGCATTATTGCTCAGTCATCCAGTATCAACAGGGCAGATTGTACTATCTAAAATTCTTGCCGTGACCATCTTTGCCATGATCGGTCTGCTACTGACCTTAATAGTGTCGAAATTTGCTTACAGCTTCGTCCCTTGGCAGGAATTAGGCTTTAGCGTCAGCGTTAATGGCAATTTCATCGGCATGATGATGCTAGTCGGCCTACCCGTTGCCATAATGGCTGCTTGCCTACAGTTGTTTGTATCGTTTATGGCTAAGAGCTTTAAGGAAGCCCAGTCGTATCTCACCATCGTACTCATTTTGCCTATGATGCTAGCAATGGCAGCCAGCTATGATATTGCACCCGATACTTTGCAGTGGCTACCAGTATCAGGTCAACTACAAGCCTTGATGGAGTTTATCAAGGGTCGTGAGCTACCTGTTGTACAGCTCGCAGTGTCATCCATTACCACATTGGTTATTTCTGCAGGCTTAGCAATGGGTATGCAAAAGTCACTTAAAAGCGAAAAAATTGTCTTTGGTTTATAAGTAAAACAATAAGCCTCTTAACTATTTAAGAGGCTTATTTTAGGAGATAAGTAAAATGGAATTTATCGACAATATTTTGGCTAGTGATAACTATACCCATTCTACCTGAAGGTGCTCGTTTCAGAGGCATTGTGGCAGTTCAATTCTAGGCGCATTAATGTAGAAATGGTTATTCCCTTTTAAATTAGTGCAACAACGAAGTGGGCTGGCACAAAGCCTTCTGCGATGGGCTTTAATGGACTTTACTCAGTGTTATTGATTTTACCAAGGGAATGACCATTAGTGGCAATCAATGCCGTGATTAAAGTCCATTAAATTCCCACTGAATCCTGCATCTTCAGGTAGAACGGGTATATATTCTTAGCATTGCTTGCAATAGCGGTGGTGTTTCTATGGTTTCTGCCAGCGCTACTGGCACTGGTGTTTAACCGCAAACATTTCAAGTTAATCTTAATTGCTTGTATCCCTGCAGGCCTTTCGATGATTGCTTGGGGAGGCGTGCTGATTTGGGCGACGACAGGTAAAGCCGTCGACAAGTATGCCAATCGGAGACAGAAGCAAGCTTAATAGCAATCATCTGAAGTGGATTTAATACTCGCAGCAACTGTGAGTATTAAACTTCTGCCGATAGGCTCTGGGCGAGACGCTAGTTAACTGAATAAACAGCTTCCGAAATGAGCTGACATCCTCATAACCCACCTGTTCGACAATCTGCTCTAACGCTAACTCAGTGGTTTCCAGTAAGCGTTTGGCTTCATCCACTCTAAGCCGCTGCATGTAGCTTGCAGGTGTTTCATTAAGTGCTTTCTTGAAACGGCGGATCAAAGTCCTCTTACCCACCGCGAATTTATCGGCGATATCATCCAATATGAAACTCTGAGTTAAATGTAGCTGCATCCAATCTTGAATTCGCCTCACCAGCTCATCTTTATGCCGTGGTTCACTATCCAATGTCATAAATGGTTGTTGCGAGATACGATTAGGATCGATTAGCAAAACTTTAGCCATTTGTGTCGCTATCTGCTCCCCCATCAGCACCTTAACGAGCTGTAGCGCTAAGCTTAAGTTAGCGGTTGTCGCCCCAGCGGTGTACATGGGACCATCACTCATGACTAAGTGTTCCATACACAGGTTCACCTTTGGAAACCTACGCTTAAACAGTTCCGCCAGCCACCAAACGCAGGTAGCAGTACGTCCGTCTAGCAAACCGCTAGCAGCCAGAACCAGCGTGCCAGCACAATACGCAGCGATTGGTTTTCCTGTTTCAGCAAACTGATGCAAAGTCGGCATATGCGGACTAAAAGCTCTAAGGTAACTGTCGAGCTCTTTGCGATTAGTAATCGTTGAAGCGGCTACCACTACGGCATCGGCATGGGATAAATAGTGCTCGGCATCAGCATGAGCAATAACAGGCAAGGATAAACCATAACTGCTTTTAATCGGCTCACCATTTGGGGAGATGATCTTACACTCAAACAGATCATCTTCTGCGTTGGCTTGCGTGACCTTCCAATAGGTATTGCAGAAGCTAAACACATCCATAAAACTGATGATGCCCCCCGCAACAGCATTATCAGCCGCCAAAATCACAATTCTTTTCACTGCAGTCACCTGTCACTAGTCACCCTTATTTTGTCAATAATGACACTTATCGGCAGATTGTCCAGAATTTAAACTATATCCAAGTTGTTATTAGTCCAGCCAAACAGGCACAAGCTAGAAAACCAGGAGTTCGTTATGAAGTCATTCTCTACTAAACACCTATTCAGTATCAGTTATTGGTTATTGAGCTGGGCCTTACTGGTCTGGCTCAATTTTAGTATTGAGCCCAATGCGATGGTGCACTTTGTAATGATCCCAGCACTACTGCTTATCACCGGGCTAAATGCCGCCAGCTTATGCAACAAGAAGTGCTAGCCGCATTGTGAGTGCATTTGCTTGATCAAAGCTGAGTGCTGCTACCAAAACTAACCCATCCATGGGTTTTGGCATAAGTGTTCTGACACAAATACCAAAACTAACCCATCCATGGGTGTTGGCATAAGTGTTCTGACACAAATACCAAAACTAAACCATCCATGGGTTTTGGCATAAGTGTTCAGACCTCCAAGGACGGAGGGAATGCCAATAAATGTATGGAACATTTATGGCCAGACACAAAAAAGCCCGAATTGATTCGGGCTTTTGAACATTTTAAGTGAGCGAGCTTAAACGAACTACTTTGCTTTGGGTCTAAAAGGCTTGATAACCGCTTCATCACACTCAAGGAATGGACCATCCATGAGATCGATACAGTAAGGGATGGCAGGAAACACTGCGTCTAAACATTCCCGAATAGATTTTGGCTTTCCTGGTAGGTTAACAATTAAAGAGTCACCGCGAAGGCCCGCGGTTTGACGAGACAAAATCGCCGTTGGTACAAACTTCAATGATTCAGCACGCATCAACTCACCAAAGCCTGGCATCATACGATCACAAACTGCTTCAGTCGCTTCTGGAGTAACATCACGCTTAGCTGGGCCTGTGCCGCCAGTGGTGACAATTAGGCTACAGTTTTGCACATCCGCCATATCAATTAGCGTTGCTTCAATCGCATCGGTTTCATCTGGGATAACCTTATAAACAGGCTCCCACTCAGACGTAAGGTACTCATTGAGTACGTCAATAATCGCCTTACCTGATAGATCTTCGTACACACCAGCACTAGCGCGATCACTGACAGTAACAATACCTATTTTTGCTTTGCTCATTGCTTAATCCTTTCACTTTAATCTGTTGCGAGTACATCCGCCGCTAACCAGCTTCGAATGTAAAAAAATCTGTTGAGACTATAATATCAGTTCTTACTAAGCGTGCATAAACTCTGACTAAATAGATGCTTGCAAGAATGGCTTTTAAAGTAGCATAAAGTTAACTGATGGAATTTGATAGATATCTAATATATCCCTATCCACGTTAAAGATACTCATTACAGAAATAATAGCCAAAAATCTAAGAGCAACAGAAATCCCTCTGCTACAACCTTCTCGACAGCCAGTATTTTTGCTTCCAGTAGCTATTGTCCAAACTGGAGATCATCACCCCTTGGCTCGTTGAAGCATGTAAGAACTGATGGTTACCTATGTAGATCCCAACGTGTCGTGTACTCCAACCTGTTTTGAAAAAAACTAGATCTCCAGGCCTCAAGTTATTTTTACTAACACTTCTGCCTACAGCTCTTTGTTCATCAGTGGTACGAGGCAATGTTAAACCAAATTTTTTCTGGAAACCTACTTGCACAAAACCAGAGCAGTCTACACCTCGCTTACTCACACCACCCAGTCGATAAGGTGTACCTTTCCAATCTTTATGTAATTGCATTAATTGACTTTTTACTGCACGACTATTGTCTAACGCAATTTTATTGCTCAGTGAAGTTTGCCGTTTTTCATCACGACTTGGTGCAGTTGAACAAGCATTTAATAAAAGTAATAAGCTTAAAACCACAATGAATTTCATATAAATCCGTAGTTAAGATATCGTCAATAGCTGGATGAATTCGGCGCTCGCCTATATTTTAAATTAGTAAATACGAAATTAATTACTAAGGAAACAAGCAAAGTAAATTATTTAAACTATATATAAAGAGAGCGCTAGTTAAATTAAAGGACGTTGTAATGGAAAAATATATCATTAATAACTATAAACAGGGCGAAATTGAACATTCAAAAACCACAGAAGAGGACTCGACACTGCATGAAAGCCTGCTGTACACCTACGAGCAGGAGGATGAAACACCGAGTTATATTCTTGGTTATAATTGAGAAAAGGCCGCTTCAAGCATTAATAATTGGAGCGGTTTAAAAACAAGCGTTCATGTTTAACTCCTGATTTCCAGCATACTCTTTATAGATTAAACCACCATTAAAATATTATCGATGCAGCCTCAGAAAACGCTACGCTTTACTCTCACTCTAAAGTAAATATATATTCACTAAAAGTGAATTATATCTACGTGCTTTTTAAATCTCATAGATACAACAATGAACTCTTATTGCAATAAATATTACGAATCTGCGAGCATCGCCAATCTCGTCAAAGTATCCATACCGCTTAAGATCTCCCCACTGCTCAGGCGAACAAAATTTATTGTAATCCCAATCAGTATGAAAATTTGATCGCTCTACGAGAGTTTAGCGGTTTTGAGGTAAGTTAATGAGTAAAGGATATAGTTGAGCTTGCTTCAAGCTCATTAACGCAGTATCAAAATCGTTAAAACTCGCCTAATAAGCAGTGTTTTTTGCAGTCGACTTCGGCCATACACGGCACAAAAACCAACGCCACTTTTATGGGGGACCATAAAGCCTGACAGTGATATTGAGAGTAATAGAAAAGTAGTCATCTACACCGATTGACGTTCGATTTTAGTGATAATTGAAATCACCACAACCAAAGTAAGACTTGCCTGAATAGACAAAACATATCCTAAGTGATTGATTCACAACTGCAGCAACAGCCGTAAATATGAAAATTACTGAAATGTCTTGAATTTGGTTATTACATTATTTTGTCGATAAGTTTTTGTGTTAAACCTAGAGTCAACTCAACGATGTTGTCGCTTCGGAGATGGATGTTCTGAACATGAAGCACAGCAGCAAATCAACTAACTAGATCTGTAAAGGAGCTTGCTATGTTTAAGCCTAGTCTTGCCTGTAATTCCTATTCCAAATACTCAGTCACCACCGCTTTATTGGTTTCATTGACTCTCGTTGCCTGTGGCAACAGTGATGATGACCCCGAACCAGAAGTGTTGCCGCAACCAACTCCCGTAACTGTGACCCCCGACACGGGTGTGTTTCTAGACAGCGCTGTTATCGGCATTGGCTACCGAACCGAAACACTTAGCGGCACCACCGATGCAGAAGGTCAATATCAGTATCTGCCTGGTGAAACGGTGACTTTCTTCATTGGAGGCTTAGAGTTTCCTGCAACAGCTGCAACTGGTATCGTCACCCCCCTCAATATTGCCGCAACCGATGATGTCACAAATACCGCTGTAATCAATATGGCCAGACTACTACAAACCCTAGATCAAGATGGTGACCCAAGTAACGGCATTAGCATCACCCAAACAGCGATTGATAGCGCAGAGCCTGTAGACTTCAGCATGTCGACGGCTGACTTTGCAACCTCTGCAGCGGTGCAAGCAACCATTGAGAATGGGGGGCAAGATACCGCGGTGTCAGAGCTAATCGATACTGAAGCGGCACTGGAACATTTATCTGAAGAGCTAGAGAAACAAGATATTCAGGTCGGGATCATCGGAAGCTGGAATGCGACAGATGACGATAATGACTTGCTCAGCATCATATTCATTGATAACAGTACCTACGTTATTTTTGAAGTCGATTCAAATGACAACTATGAAGATTCTGGCATGGAGTGGGGCACTTACCAACGAGACAGTGAGACTCACCGAGTCACAGCAAGCCAAGAGTTTGATGACAACGAAAACGTAGGTCTCAATGACTTAACCACAGATCCAGGCGCACCGGAACTATTTATCGCCGTCACAAATGGAGAGCTAAATGTAACAGTCGATGAAGACGCCGACGGTACTATTGATGAAACCCTTAATTTTGAAGCACTTGATAACAGCAACGAATTGGGTGCATGGATAATCCATGACATCGATGGAGAAGCTTATGAAAACGGCTTATTGATGTTTATCTTTTATGCTGACGGCACTTATGTTCAAGCCGGAGTTGATGCCAATGAGGTTATTGAAGAGTCAGGCATGGAGTGGGGAACCTACAGCATAAACACAGATACCAATCGTGTTACCGTAAGCCAAACCTTTGATGGAAATGCCGAAGCAGGACTCAATGACTTTAGCAGCGACAGTAATTTGGGGCTCTACTTAACCGTCGTTGACAAAGTATTAACCCTAAGTGTTGACGAAAACGGTGACGGTGAAATAGAAGAAAACTTAAACTTCAAAAGGCCATAAAATCGACTCAGAAAATGCCACTAACAAGCAATGAGCTTGTTAGTGGCTAAGTACATGAATACTAATCTTTCCGTTCTAGCTGCAACGTTTGGCTTATCTCGCTCCAAGGCACCCATTTAAAGTTTTGGTTTTGATCCGGCATCCGATTGCGACCATCTTGGACCACCATCATACCTTGAGACCAAACTCCACGACCCACCGAATGTGCAGTTACATCTAGCCCGTCAGTTTCTGCACTACCGTCCATCCCTTGCTTGCCGTTAACCCCTATTCGGAAACGGCCAATATAGCTATATGGTGCAGCACTCTTATAAAGCAAATAACTATCATTTCCTTGACTCGATACGACTAAGTAACCCGTTTCACTGTTGGCTTGATACAGTGATATCCCCTCTATATCAGCCACCAGCGGCCCGCCTGCTTGTATAATCATCTCGCCGTTTAATTTGGTTGTTCGGCTATCGAGATTAAACGCCCAGATACCAACGTTCTCTTCGCCAAGAAATAGCTGCTTGTTGAGGTCATCAGCAACGCAGCCTTCTGGCTGACTTGGTACACTAAACTCTCGTACCTCTGTCGCTTTAAGGTGGTTATCTTGCCACTTTAATGCTATCTGCTTGACGAGGCCTGATTTTTCATTCGCGAAAACATACAACTCGTCCTCACTAGGTTGATACATACAAAGGCCATAAATATCAGTCAAGGTTGTTGCTTGTTCTGCCAATTGCGTTAGCTTTCCATGCTCATTGATATTGAATATGCTTAAGCTATTGCGGTCGCGATTACTGGCCACAGCAATGTCTCGATATTCACCGCCTAGCAATACTTGCTGCCTAATATCGACATTATTCACTCGTCCAGCAGCAATGGCTTGCAGCTGCTCGCCTTGCATTGAATAGCTTAATAGCCCCCAGCGTTTATTGGTGCCTAGTACACGGCTTTTTTCTGGCACCGTTGGATGAATCCATATTGCAGGATCATCCATGGTATCGCCCGCTCTATCGGAGATATCACTTTCGACTGCGGTGGGGATCTCCTTGATGCGCTCACTCATGGTCGATGTTGGTGTGGTTTTTAGCTGCCAATTTGCTTGATAGAATTGATCGTCATCATCTGAATAAGCCCAAAGCTGTTTCTCCGCTATATATAAGCTTTCGAGCGCTTCGCGGCCTTTGAAAGGCGCTGCCATTTGACTGCCGTCAATATCAAAAATCTGCCCACTTTCATCCATCAGCACAATGTTGCCATTATCGAAAGCCAACCCCGAGTACTGATTATCAGGTAGATAACTCACCAATTCTGACTCATCAGCCATATGCGGCGCTGCAGGATAACGCCAAACACCTTGACGATTGTCGAGTACAAACAACTGTTCATTATCATCGACAGCGCATTTTAACGCCCCCATAGATACCGCTAAGCTACGTACCAGTTGTGGTTGCCACTCTCCGCCTGACGATAATAACCATTGCTCAGAATGACCGGCATCGTCCCCAATCCAAGCATAAAGATTGTCATCTGCTAGCCTAGGCTGTAAACAGAGCCACTCTACTTGGAAGGCACGTTTTGGTAGCAGTGATAAACGCTGAGTATTGCTGAAACTTAAACTGATCCCTTGAACTTGATCAATTTGCGTGTCGTAAGTTAACGCGGTATCGCCATGCACAGCTAAATACTCAAACTGCCCAGGAACCATGACATTTAACTGCTGTTTATCTGCCAACACTAACCCATGCCGCTCACTGGAAAACAGTGCTCTTTGCTGCCAAATTGCCATTTCACTGGCTGCGGCCGGCCCTTGCCAAATTGTTCTGTTTTGTTGGGCATCATTGTTAATTTGGGCAGCTAACGGGCTACTAACAAGAGTAGCTATGGCTAAGGCCACTATATTTTTAAGGTTAATCATGTGGGTTCCTAGACTTAATAATTGATGAACTGAATGCCGAGTTGGAAAGTGCGACCATACTCTTCGTATTGGGCGTTATAACGGTTCTGTCCGGTATAGGCGTAGAAAGGCTCATCAGTCATGTTTATTGCTTTGAAGTAGATGGTAATGTCCTCAGTGATAAAGCTTTTAGCAACAAAATCCCATTGGGTATGCGCATCTTGATAGACATCAAAAGCGGCATCATCAAGCTCTGTAACCTCAACCAGATATTCAGACTTATAGGCCGCAGAAAGGCGGACACTAACGTAAGGGTTTTCATAACCAAAAGAGGCATTAGCTGTTAGCTCTGACTGGCTAGGCAGTGGAATATCACGACCTTGTACACCATCATCTTGCCAACTGATATGCGCAGTGGAATCACTCAAAGTCAGATTGCTGGTAAAAATCAATCCCTTCCAGCCCTCGGGCATAAAACCAAACTCCTGTACGTAGGCTAACTCAAGCCCAAGAATGTTGGCATCATCACCATTTACAAATGTCTCGGCTTTATCAAAATCTTGATATTTACCATAGCCCCCCAGATCAGCCTCATAAATGAAATTGGTAATATCTTTATAGAAACCACTGGCAGAGATAACGCCAAGCCCGCCCATATAATGCTCAATACTGATATCCCAATTCATCGCCTCTAACGCTTCTAAATCGGGATTGCCAAAGCTTGCTTCAAGCTCTTCATCATCTTGCTCAATCAAGAAACCTGGCGCTAACTGGCCAAAAGTCGGCCGCACAATGGTGTTGGTCCAAGATGCTCGCGCCACGGTTTTATCGCTCCACTTATAGTTAAGGTGAATACCTGGTAACCAGTGCTGATAGCTGCGGTCAGTGTTATTGGAAACAAAGTCATCCTGACTTTCATCAAAGCCAGAGCCTTGCGACTGCATCGCGGTATGCTCATAACGCACCCCTGCCAGCAGGCGCAGGTTATCAATATCGATATGCCCCATCACATAAGCGGCACTAATATCTTCATCAATATCAAAGTCATTGATCCGCGATTCAATCTCATCTTTTGCAGCCGCGCTATCCATGCCATTGACCAAACTCCACACCGGGTCGGCTTCAATAGAGGGACCGAATCGCCCTAGGTTGTAATCAGGCTGCGCACCTGCAAATTGACTCATGGATAGTTGCTGCTCAGTAATACCTTGCTCATCAAAATCCTCGAAGATCCAAATATCTTCTTGGTTCTCTTTAGTCCGAGCACTGTATTTTGCGCCAAATTTAACCGCTACAGGCCTATCTGCTAACAACCAAGTCTTGCTTAAATCAAACTTGGCTGATGCCATCGTATCGACAGTATTGGATTCCGCTATTTCAACTTTATCTAGCAGATAGTTGTCTGCACTATAAAAGCCTTCTTCTGCTGTGATTATTGGCACTGCACTATTTTGATAGGCAACATCATCAAACTCACCCTCAAAGTCTGCACCGCCGATATAACGGGGTTTATCAGCTTCTGCACGACTCCAACTCGTCTGGTAATTAACAGTCCAAGTATCAAATCGAGATTCACCACCTAATACGATAGAGTAGATAGCTTGATCTTCCTCACGAGATTTTAGTGAACGGGTCGCTTCTGCGGCTGTAGGTGTATCAGCAAGTGCACCTTCTTCCCATTTGATTTCATTGCCGTTGCGAGTTTCAGTATCGACAAAGCTGCTATAGAGGGTTCGAATAAACAGATCATTGTCATCGTTAGGTCTAAAATCTAGGTTTGCTCCTAGCCCGACACGTTCACGGTTAATCTGGTAGTCACGCTGCTCTACCTCTTCTAATTTAGTAGGCTCATCGAAGCTCCATTTGCCTCCCGTCTCAACATTATCGGAGCCAAAATCACGGTTATACCAACTGGCGGCAATGGCTACGCCGATATTGTCTTGAAAAATATCACTATAGCTACCCGCAAGTTTAGGATTGATACTGCCTGTCATTTCGTCATAGCTGCCCTCGGTGCTGACATTGACGTAAGTATCATCACGATCAAAAGCCGATAAGCTCTTAACTTCAATTGCCCCGCCCAATGAATCAGCGTCCATATCTGGCGTTAGTGTTTTAGTCACCTCAACAGATTGTAGTAAGTCAGCAGGCACAACATCGAGTGCGACTGCACGGCGATCACTATCAGGTGACGGCAGCCGGGTACCGTTCATCGATACCGCATTGTAATCTGGCGCCATGCCTCTAATACGCACAAAGCGACCTTCCCCCTGATCTCGCTCAATGGAGATCCCAGGCACTCTTTGCAGAGCCTCACTGATATTAGTATCTGGAAAGTTACCCAAGGCATCGGCAGACAATACACTCACCAAATTGTCTGCTGCTCGCTGACGGTTTAAAGATTTACTCAATGAACCTCGCTGACCCACAACTTGAATATGCTCAAGACCTTGCCCTTTCAATTCGATTTGAGCATTGATAAGACTCACTTCTCCAACGACCAGAGACTGAGTGTATGTCGAGCCTCCAAGATATTGGGCTATCAAAGTGTATTTTCCTTTTGGGACATCCTGAAAGAAAAAGCGACCATCTCGACCTGACTCTTGCTTAAGATTTAGCTCCTTAATGCTGATGAGTGCGCCCTCTAAAGGCATTTGTGTGGCTTCATCAGTAATTGCACCTTCAACTTTCCCAGCCCATGATGTGGATGGAAAAGCCATGCTGGTAGCAAATAGTGCGAGGTAAAGCGGTGAAAGCAAACCGAGCTGCTTCATGTTGTTTATTTCCTATTTTAGTTTGCGTTATATGGCTGATTTGCAGGCAAACCTAAAATAGATAGATGACAGTAAGGTGACGTCGAGATTTGAATTGGCAGAAAAAGGCTGTTTTTCAACAACTTTGACCGTGAATGAGCTATTTTGACTACCCGTTACCGCTGTTAGCTTTTACCCTGAAACAAATAAAAAACCGAGTCAATAACGGTTAAGTTACTGTATAAAAAGAAATATTTTAAAAAAACACACACTTAACCTTGCCTAAAAATGACCTAAACATTCAAAAAAACTCACCCTTATGGAATATCCATTGAGCTAATTTGACTGCTTAAAGGTTCATAAAATCGTCATCAAATAGCAGTAGGTTAGACGCAATTCTCGTCTAACGAACAAACACTGCATGCTCAAATTTGTGACCTCAAAATTTACCCTAGCTATCATCTTGCTTAGCAGCATAATACTCAGTCTTTGTCTGTTGCAGGCCGAGACCAAACTTAGCGCTAGCATCGATTGGTTCGATGTGGCTACCGAGGGCGCTTTATTGCTGCTTGGATTAAGCTGGCTAGCATTGATACTGCAGGCTCGACCAGCAGGTAAAGTCACTCAACTGCTTATCTTCGGTCTACTGGGCTATAGCTTGGGCTGCTATATGGATCTGCTCGATGAGTTTTTTATTAACCACAGCCTACCCGCTTGGTTCGCACTTATTGAAAAGCTACCCACACCAATTGGCTTGCTGACACTAACTTGCGGCTTATGGCTGTGGCGTGAAGAACAGATCACCATTAATGAACAGTTACGCACTCGAGAGCAGTTTTTCCGCCAGCACAAGCTCGTCGATCGAGTGACCAAGATTTATGATGCCCGGGCGATACGCCACCAAATCGCCCTCAACAGCAGTAAGCCATTAAGTTTAATCATGTTAGACATCGACAATTTTTCTGAGATAAATCAGCGTAACGGCTTTAATCGAGGCGATAGGCTGCTTACTGATATTGCACAGATGCTCACCTGCCAACTACGCTCCCAAGACTTAGTATGCCGTTTTGCTGGCGACCGTTTCATTATATTGCTGCCTAACTGCTCAGCTACATTCTCGCAAGCTATGGCAGCAGAACTGCAACGAGCTATCGCACACTTGGGCTGCCATGCTAGCAGTGCTCATATTCATTACGACCCACAAACAGAAAAACAGTCACAGGATGTCGATAGCTTAATCAGTCATATAAATAAAGAGATGGAGCGCGTCAAACAAGCAAGAGCTTGGCCTCAGGCCATTTAAATGCAATCCATAGCTTATGCTCAAGACAAGTGTATTGATAGCCAACTGCTTGCAGCCAGTATTGTGGTGATGTTCGAACATAGAGGGCTCAATGTAGACCGTTTACTAAAAGGAACTGGCATTTTCAAACAAGATTTACAACTCATAGAACACATGATCAGCCCTCTTCAACTCATGAGTTTAATCGACAATGCTATGGCGCTTTGGCCCGGAAATGATTTAGCGTTTTTACTTGGCCAGCAATGGTTACCGCTTCAAAGTGGCGCACTCACTAATGGCCTATTTTGCTGTAATAGCCTTACACAAATGCAGCGCTTTTGGCATAAGTATCACTGGTCCAGTCAACCTTGGCTTCAAGGCTGGCATTGGCGTACAAAACAGATGCAACACTTATTACTGCAACTAGATATCGGCGCCCAGCGCCAACAGCGATTCTTTACTGAATTAGCGCTTTCCAGCCTAGTATCAACCTATAAGAGGCTGACTCATCGAGTATGGCAAGGCCATTTTGCCCTACCTTACGCCGAGCCTAAATTGTTAGATCAATACTACAAATACTTAGGTCATGATTTGTCATTTAATCAGCCTATCTGCGTCATTAGTTACAATGCGAGCACAAGACATGAGCCGCTCGAACTAGCAAACTCACAGGGGTTAAAGCTCGCGAGGCAACAGGTAAGTCAACAAAGGCAAGCCGCCAAGCATCAAATAGGGCTTCCCGCATATATCCGTTTATTACTCACTCGGCCTAAGACACGTTGCTATACACTCCCCCAAGTCGCGGAGCGCTTAGGGCTAAGCTCAGCAACCTTAAAACGTCGCCTGAAAGCATATGACATCAGCTTTCAGCAGTTACAAGATGAAGCGAATATGCAGCACGCTATCTTCCTGTTAGCCGTATCAGGCGAAAGTAACCTAACCATCGCCAAGCAATTGCACTTTGCTGACAGCAATAACTTTAGGCGCTCGTTTAAGCGCTGGACCGGACAACTCCCCAGCCAATTTAAGTATTGGCTGAGCCACGCAAACTAATCCTAATAGCGTTTTCTCAACGACAGCCATCATGCGTCTTTAACCGCTTGTTCAGCTGTGGTAAAAAGGCACTTAACATGACCAAAACAACACCAATTAATGCGATGCTATTAGGCATTTCATTAAACAGAAAATAGCCAAAAATGAGTGAGTAGATAATTTTGCTGTACTCAACATTGGCAATCACATTAGCTTCGCCATATTTGTAAGCGGTCACTCCAATCCACTGCGCTAACGAAGAGATCCCCCCCACCAGCAGCAACAGATACAGCTCGGTCAACGTTGGCCATTGCCATGCCAATATACTCGGCACTAATGCCAGCAAGCCCACGAACAGCGCTTGATAAACCAGTAACGTGATCTTTGGCTCAACCTTGATGATTTTTTTAATACAAATAGTGGTCACCGAAGCGCCTAAAGCACCTCCTAGCCCTAATAGAATATAGCTAAACTGAGCCGCGCCAAAGTCTGGCTGCACAACCAACAACACCCCAAGAAAGCCCACAAGCAATGTTATTGCGCGCATAAAAGTGATGGTTTCAGTTAAAAAGAGTCGCGACAGTAATGCGACAAACAAAACGCTGGAGAATCCTATCGCTGTCGCATCCGCTAGCGGAATATTGCTAATAGTAATAAAGCCCAAATACAATGCACAGAAAGCACCAATAATCCGGAGAATATGTAAACCCACCTTCTGGGGCTTGAGCAATAGCTGCCAATTTGTCCGAATCGCCGGTAGCAGTAAACAGATAAAAAAAAGCTGTCTGAATAACAAAACCTGAAAAGCATCAATTGTTTCGGTTAGCACTCTCACCAATACACCAACCAATACAAATAGTGAGCTTGCAACCAGCGCGAGAATAACTCCTCGATAATCTGCAGGTACTTTAGCCGCCAGGTTTCGCATTAGACACTTGCCTTGCAGGCTTAACTCTCTCGACATCTTTCTATCCCCAATTGAAAAGATGCCATCTTCAACTATTAACCTCTAGTCAGGTCAAGCATGCCTACATCGCTACGTTCGATAAGCAATACTAAATAAAGATTTATTTTGACCTGACTATAGCTTCACAGCTTAGCCTTGGGACGAATCTCATTACGGCTAGGAAAACAAGCATGAACAAGACCCCACTTTTAACCTCGCTTTGCACTGCAAGCATACTCTTTAGCGGTTTTTTATTTGCTAACCAGCACGGTGAGACTGTTAAGATCATGCTGTACATCATTTAGCAGCCAGCATGACTCAAAAAGATGTCATCAACATATCGCGCACAGGTTCATTTGAGCTTGATATAACACCCAAAAAAGCCTTGCCACTTTTACCGATCCCGGTGAGGAGCTCTAGGCCCCTGGCTGGAACCCTACTATTTTAAGTAGTGATGGTTTTGAGGCTGATAGCGTATTTACTGCCTCTCATGGTGAGCAAGTCACCTTTTGGCATATCACTGCATATCCCCATCCGACCTGAAAATGCAGAATTCTGTGGGAGTTTAATGGGCTTTAGTCACAGGTTCATTGCTCCATGCTGAGCCTAAACACCTACATCCATGTAGGCGAGGCATTGATTGCAGCTAATGGTCGATCCCTTGGTAAAATCAATAACACTAGAGTAAAGCCCATGCTTTTTATATAAGAAACGCCCATCGAAGAAGGGGTTGTGCAAACCCACTTGGTTGTTGTGACAACTTAAAATGGAATAACCCTTTCCACGTTAACGCGCCTAGAACAGAACTAGCACAACACCTCTGAAACGAGCATTTTCAAGTGGGAAGGGGATATGACAAAAACAGCAAACATGCACGCTATACTCGGGTGACTCCAAGCGCTGATATTGGCACCGTTGGTGTACAGCTCAGCTCAAATGGCAAACTGGGCTCAATAGTTAAAGTGACTTACAAGCTCACATCTGTAACGCCCTTTGGTAATGAGATGTTAACTAATCATTTTGATGAAGCCAACTACGCCTACATGATGATTGAGTGGCGAGAGCATATAATCAATAAGATTAATGCAGCTCATTAGCCATAGAGCTAGAGAGGGAAGCTAAAACCAATGATAGAAAACGGCATGCTTTAAGCTGTATAGCTAGGCCATGCCATCAATCGCAGTTAAAGGAAGTGAAGATGTTTACCGTCAACCAGTTGGGAAAGAAGTACCAGTTATCCCGCAGTACTTTGCTGTATTACGACAAAATAGGCCTATTAAAACCTTCTGCACGCTCCGACTCTAACTATCGACTTTACTCGAGTAAAGACGTGCAGAGAATGGAAAAAATTGCCACCTATAGAGACGCTGGACTATCTCTTGAGTCCATTGCCGATATCCTTGACTCAAACGAATCAAAATCGGCCACAGTACTTGAAGAAAGGCTCATAAACCTAAACCAAGAGATTAGTCAGCTGCGCCAGCAACAGCAACGAGTTGTAGAGATGCTAGGTCATAATTCTCTGATCAGAACCGCCAAAACCATGAACAAGGAACAATGGGTCAATATTCTCAAAGCATCAGGTATGGATGAGCAGGCCATGCATAAGTGGCATATCGAATTTGAGAGGGATCTGCCAGAGGTACATTCTGACTTTTTAGAATCTTTAGGCTGCACCGCTGAAGAGATAACAGAGATTAAAGCCTGGTCTACAAAAAAGTAGACTAGGCTTTAATCTCAAAGCTGCTTTACTTATCAAAATGAATAAACCAAAAGCTAGTTATTCTCTGATAAAAAACCGCTGTGGTGGAGCGTGCATTAAGAAATTCTGATGCGAAATATTCCATGCATATGCCCCCGCATGGGAGAATACCAAGTAATCATCCACAGCAAGCCGCTCCACATATTGCTGCGTCGCCAACACATCTTTTGGAGTGCATAACTGCCCAACTATGGTGACTAATTCCGACTTGAGGTTAGTCGTGGTAATCTTAGTTTCAGCTTGTTCCAACTCGATGCCAATGTCTTTTGCTGCTAACACAAAAAAGGGATGGTCGTGAGCTTGCGCCGCAGGCGTTCTAAAGTGGTGGGTGCCGCCGTGGCCGATGGCAAACCATTGACCATGATTTTTTTTGATATCCAGTACCTGCATAACATAGTAGCCCATGGCAGCCGTCACAAATCGACCACACTCAAAGCGAATATTCACCGCTTCCATCTGATTTTGCTTAATTAAAGTCTCCAGCTCCATACAAAAGTGCTTCCAGTCGAATATCTGCTGCGGATCGCTATAGTTAACACCAATCCCACCACCGACATTCAACATGGGCAGATTCAAACTGTATTTCTGACACCATTTTTTGTAGGTCGAAAAATACAACTTCATTAACGCCAGATGTCGCCCAACATCGAGCTGATGTGACATAAGATGAAAGTGAAAACCCAGCAGTTCCACCAGCGGCTTACCTGCTAATGTGGGGATATCTCTCACAATGGCCATTGCGGTATCAAGTTCAGCAGCATCAATACCAAAAGGAGTTGGCTTGCCTCCCATCGTCAGCCGCGTTTCAGCTATCCCTTCTAAAGAGATATTCATCCGCAATAGAATGCGGCAATGACGCTGCTTTTGTCTGCATAACGCGGTGATCCGCTGTAGCTCAGTTAAGCTTTCAACATGAATAGCATCAACATCGAGATCAATCGCTTGGGATAACTCAGAGACTAACTTTCCGGGCCCACCAAAGATCAATGGGACTTGTGGTTGGCATTGGTGGATCCAGTTAAGTTCACCTCCTGAAGCGGCTTCAACGCCATCAACTATCGGCGCCAGTACCTGTAGCACTTCGGCTTCAGGGTTAGCCTTGGCGGCATAATACAGCTGACAGTTACTCGGCAGCGCGGCCATCATTGCACTTGCATGATTTTTTAGTTGCTCAAGATCATAAATATAGGCACACAGTGGCGCTTGTGGATCTTGCTCCGCGGCTAAATTGGCAATGGCATTAACAATTTTTTGCATCATAGACTCCCAAGTGCATCGACTGCATTCACACCCGCAAAGGAAGCATCAGTGGCTAATGGTTGATTGCTTTTAAACCCACGCAGATCTTGCAAATCACTAAGAGGATTCGCCAGTTGGGTATAACTCGACAACCGATCAGATTTTTTAAACAAGCGGGTGCTCAAATTATTCTTCGATGGAATACTCTCTCCCAGAAGGAAGCCTGCAAGCTCTGGTTGCTGCCCCTCTACCTGTTGCCACTGCTCGACAACACGGGCTGCGATTAGCCAAAGCTCTGTTTCTAACACCTGATCGCCAGCGGCTAAATGGAACATCGCCTCGCTGACATTATTAATCAGGCTGCAATAAGCCACTCTATTCCATCCCTGTTGTCGGCTATAGTAAACCGAGTTTATCGCCTCCTCTGATAACTCACTTAATAGCTGTTGCGGCCAGAATTCTGGCAGTAACTTCGTCCCTTCTAGATCCCTCAACCAGATATAGGCCGGCAGATCATTTTCAAAGCCAATAACGGTATTTTGAAGGTGTGGCTCAAACGCAACCCCACGTTTGAAAAAGTAGTGAAATATCGCAGGCAACAGAAGTTGCACATAAGCCGCAAACCATTGGCTGGCTGTCTGCTGGTAACTTTGTTGGCGACGCTTTGCTATTGCGCGAAGTCTAGCCTCACACACACTATTGCCTTGGTGATCCCAGCCAAATAACGCTCCAGCAACTTCAGGTTGATACTGTTCAAGTTGCGCCAACGGTATCCCCTCACGGTATAGAATGCCGAAACACTCAGACACCATCTGACTTTGAGAGGAAGCGGAAGATTGATCCCCCTCTAAGCGACTAAGATCGAGTGTACTCGCAGCGGGTTCCGCCATCAAAGAGAAGTGTGGGTAATGCTGCTGAACATCACTGGCAACCGCCATTAACACTCGACTCAAGGCCACTGCGCTTTCAAGCTCATACCAGGCATTTTTACGCACACAGTTAGTCAAACGAACATGAATAGAGAACTTAATGAACTGATTGATATCGGCTGAATAGGTGGTTCTTACCGAAGACGTTGGGTATATATCGCTGCCCATTTGCCCCATGGGTTCAATTAATCCTAATGCTATTGCTTGCTGCACCAGAGGTTGCGCTAGAATTGTTTTCACCTCCCAAGGGTGACAGGGATAGAGGTTAGCGTTATCGGGTTTAAGCTTATTGATCCAATCCATGGGTTGCACAGCAGTACAGTGCATCTGCCTAATCAGGCTAGGGTCGACTTTAAACCAGTAGAGCGGAAAATTCGCTTTAATTTCAGGGGAACATGCCAACATATCGTCAAACGACACCCCGTGGCGACTCTTAGGGCTAGGGTGCATAGCATGGCCCCAAATTAGGCTCTGCTCTGAGTTAATTAAACTCATCGCCGCACTGTCGCTCCCCATGCTTGAGCCTGAAAATACTTTGCTATCCAACCGCTGCAAGAACGCCTGAGTCACAGCAATACTATTGTCTATTTGAGCCAGTAACTCATCATTAAACGCTGTATTCGTTAGCTTAGACAGATGTTGCAGCAACAACTTAATCAGCTGTTCTGCACTATATAACTGCCAAACTGAAGCAGACTTTTTAACGTAAAGTTGACTTGAAAAACGCACCCGTCCTAACAAACTGACTCTATCAGCCACCAATAACAATACTGCAGCAGATTCCGGTAACTTAACGCGTATTTTTTGCTGGCCTTGCGTTAAGCGTTGCGACAACGATAGCGGACAATCAGGCTGATTGTCGTCAAAGTTGACCTGCTGCCGCACGATGGCAAACTCTCGCAAATAACAATTAAGCAAACAACCTATCGCATTGGACTCGGCTTGATCTCGATAAACCTGTACCCCATATTGGTTGCTAGCGGGTCGAGCCTTACTCTTTGATTGGATCAACATTTTGTTCTACCTCCTTGTAAAAAAGCACTAACCCGACTAACGCACAGCCGCAACTTAATGCAGCCAGTAAGAAGGGGAAATTTAATCCTGAGACTTGAGTTGCACTGCTAGCACCAATACCCGCAGCCACGCCGGCCCACTTCCCCCAAGCATCGAACCTTCCGAAAGTTAATCCCGCATCACACTGCTGAATTTGATGACTGACAATGAGGTGTAGGCCATTGAAGACCAGTAACATGCCAAAACCAAACAACACTCTAAAAATCAATAACCCTAAACTATTAACCAGTAAAAACTGCCCCAAACAAGCTAGGCATAGCAATGAAAACCCGATTTGTGATTGCAACTTTGCAGGCATAGATAACGATTTGATATTAAATGAAAGTAGCAAATATATTAGGTGTGGCAGGCTATAGTAAAAACCACTTAATGCATCCGAATTGACACCGAGATGTTCGCTATAGGGCAGGAAGTAAGGAAAGGTAACCACCATAGAAAAGCAGAAGAAGAATTGTAGCCAGAGCACCTGCGAAAACCCCGTGGTTGCAATCTGGCTCACCGATGCTGATTTAGGTGCAACAGCACCGCTTTGCGCGCAAGGTTCAGCAATATCGCTAGGCAAAAACAGGCATATGCCAAATGCGATCAAGGGTAATAAGGCCAATACGCGATACAGTGTTAAAGGATCGTCTACTTGCGAGAAAATCCCTAAGATAATAGGCGCGCTCACCAGTGCTAATCGCGCCGAACTTTGCGTTAGATTTAAGTTGCTAGCCAGTGCCTTCCCTTGGTAAAAACGACTCAGATAGGCGTTGGATGCGGCCATGGTGCCACCGCAAACTCCTTGTACCATCAAACCTAAAGCGAACATGGGCACTGAATCTGCAAAACCAGACAGAAGAAATCCTAACCCTAAACCCAGTTGCGCTCTCAGCAATGAGGTCTTCTTGCCATATTTATCGGCAAAACGCCCCCACCACGGCGCAGAAAAAGCAGTACATAGCGTTGGTACAATGAACATTAACCCGATGAGGTAGTCGGATTCACTGCCGCCTAAACTTACCATCATTCTAGGTAAAAATAGTGGCATGCCTAACGCGGTAAATGCCGCTAAAAAATGACAAAATAGCACCACTGCAATCACTCTCATGCCATTACCTCGCTATCGGCTATCTCTTTATCTGGCATATCTTTGACCGCGTTCTCTTTGACAAGCTGTGTTTCCGTTGCTGGTTCGCAAAATGCCGCCAACAAAAAATTAGGCGCGCTTTGGCCGTAAAACTTATTCACGTCAGTGGCTCCTGAATCCGCTTTACTGAGCAAGCTGCCGGAGCTGAGTAGGTATTTAACCGGTAAATAGGGCTGGCCTAATAAGTAGTGACGCGCATAGTCTGTCTCAACGCCGTCCTGCTGCAATGCATCCAATTCACCGACTAAATGGCTCCTCAGTTGATAATACAACTCCTGTACTGGAGCCATCCCGTTTGCTGCCATTGCTTCGATGATGGCCGCGATATCAAGCTGCAAGGTGATGGTGGTGAACATCTGCGCCAACGCTTCATCGTCAGCGACAAAAATCCTTTGATCGATAAGCTTATCCACTCTATGTAGCGCCAACTCGGCAGCAGATAAACTCGCCTCATAACGGTTCACCAGCAGCCTCGCTGAATCGTTGTCTTTCATGACTAAAGACAAGCGTTCACCATCTTTGTAAGCAAGAATGGCATTTTGTTGATTAGACTCTAGCGCCACACCGTACTTGAGCCAAAGGCGCAGATGCACCTTTAACATAAGGTTCAGATACTCACCGAACCAGCGCTGCCACTGTCCCTGATAATATTGATCGACTAAATGTTGCAAATACAGCCGCCCATCAGGCATCGGACTGGCCAATGCCGCCACTGGAACCAGCTGCTTAGATTGCATATTCGCAGAGTAGCCGCGAACGATATAAGCAAACAGCTTACTCTCACCAAGGTGGCCACCATGTTGCTCGTCAACATGCTCTATCCGACTCAATAAGACCTCATCCCGCGAGGCAAGCATCGACAGCATCCGCTCAAACCAGTGACCGTCGTACAAGGTGCTGGGCTTAATTGAGCGAATATTTTTGGCTCCCAGCGTGGCCATCAATAGTGGAACTTTAATGTGGATACTTGGGCACTCAGTTAACGCTAACGTGCGAACAGAGAGACTCGCTTGTACGGTTAATGCCGTTTGGGGAGCAATAACAACGCCTTCGGGCAGACACTCTAAACTCTTCGCCGTTAAAGGGTGTATTGGAAATAACTTATGGGTGGCAGCCAATGACTTCTCAAGCCCTACATCAGTCATACTTGGCCAGCATGTTGGTACCACTGAGGTTAATGTCGCCAAATGGGTTGGCACAGCACACCAATTAAGCTCAAACTTAGCCGCAAACTCAGGGGCATACAATGCTAACGTCTCTGTATCAAAGCCAACTTTTGCTCGTGCCGTAGGGTAATAAGGGTGATCCAAATAAGAGGCAACTTGGTCGCTAAACATCAGGCTTTGATGCCAACTTTCAAGCTCGGCAAACGGAGCCGCTAACTCATGCCGCTTGGCGTTATATACCTGTTTACAGCTGACGTGATGCGTCGCGGCGCAATCCGCTTCCTTGATATAACGGAGAAACAGCGTCTTAGATCCCGGCGGCAATTGGACTGACAGTGCCGTCAGCCAAGCCTTATAGCCCTGTTGATAATAGATAGCTTTTTTATTGCTTATATCATGACTTATCCACGCGTCAGATACGGCTCGCCATGCCTGCATGTAATGACTTGCAGCAATTGGCACATACAGAATTTGCGCGCTCAGATGGCTCACCTTCAACCATGATTCTGATTTTTCACCACGCCAATGTTGTTTTAACTCCTGTGGTAACGAGCTAATGACTTCGCCTTTTGAGATCAGTTCACAGACGTTCTCTCTGAGGCATGCATCAATAATACGCTGACTTATGTACTGTTTGGCAGTAGACATTAGCTCAACTCCCACAGTAGCTCTTGCGAGATAATATCGGCTTTAGTGTCGAGCTTTGCAGCATCTGAGCCTATCAGGGTCAGTTCGCCTAGATAGTCCTTATTTGAATGATTGATCTGTATGTTGTCGCCAAGGGATTTAAGCGTTAAGAATCTAATTTGATGACCTTGATTCTCTATCGAAAAAGGGGCAGGACAAGCATTAATACGCCCCTCTTCGCTAGCAGGGAAATAGCGGATTAATGCCGCTGATGTTTGCGTATCAAGTATCGGTAAGCGTTTTCCGGAATGCAGTAACAGGATAGCTTCAAACCAGTCAAAACTGAGCAACTCATTCAGCAAGAATTCGCGACCATCCCCAATACTGCGATAGTTAATTTCCACCAGCACCGGGCCATTTTTGGTTAAGATAAACTCGCTATGGCATACGCCGAAATTCACGCCAAATGCAGCAACCTGTGCCAACGCGAGCTCACGTTGCTGTAGGCTGACAGGGCCATTCCAACAAGCCTGCGTTTCAACAAAGTAGGGGAGTGGAGACAAAGAAACATCAAAACCACCAATAGCGCATAATTGCTTGCCATCACCTAGGGTTTCTAAGGTAAATAGTGGCCCCTCTAAATAAGACTCGAGTAAAAATACATTATCTGGTCGACCTAAGCTGGCTGCATAATCATCCAGCTCCTCTGCACTATTGCACAAAGCGACATCCATGCTTGCCACCCCAGAACGCGGTTTAACCACGATAGGGAATGGTATGTTATCAGGCAATTCATCGCACATTGCCCAACTTAAAGACCAAGTATTCGGTAGCTCAGCCAGTAACAGCTTGGTGCGCATGGCAGCCTTATTTTTTGCTTGATAGCACAGGCGCCAATCCTTAGCTGGACAGGAAAAATAGTCAGCAACCAGCGCTGTTGCGGCTTGTAAATGGTCGCTATTTGAAAACACGATATCCGGGCTAATATCAAGGTTGTGCAGCTGTTCAATCACGGCTAATGGATTAAACACATCACATTCAACAATATGCTCAGGGCACGTTTCTTGCTCTGAAAAATACTGTTTATGAGCCAATTTATGATCCGTTAACAGCCATATTTCGTAACCGAGTTTATTGGCAGCAGGTATAAACCCCTCCACCACAGCCCGGTTTTCAACATGTGTAATTAGCACTAGTTTGGGCATCATTAGCATCCTTTCTCCGTAATAAATAGCTCAATAATTATCAAGCTCAAGCAATGACCGCGACATAGAAACACGTCAAACAAACAATGTAAATGATAATTATTACGATTTAACTTATTTACAAAAATAAGTTTCATTACTAAAAGTTCTAATGCAAACGACTGATTTACATAGGTATAAAATGTAAACATTTTCAACATAGGGTCAACAAATCCAACTTCAGTAGATAAATAACTTGATCTTTTACTGCAAATGAGAACAATTGGCATCCTCATTTGTATTTAAGGAAAAGTACAGTGCCATTCTCCAGTGTGCTGAAATCAAAGCTTGCGAAACAAGATGTTATCTATGGGATCTTAAACTCAGTTCCCTCACCTGTTATTTGTGAAATGTTTGCCTATGCGGGTTTTGATTTTGCTGTGCTCGATACCGAACATGTACTCATTTCGGATGAGACATTGGCACATTGTATTCGTGCAGCAGACTGCTCAGGCCTGCCTCTTCTAGTAAGAGTGGCTGACGATAATCCACTTACAATCGCGAAAGTATTAGATGCTGGTGCAGCAGGCATTGTTGTGTCGCGAGTATCGAGTTTAGCGATGGCTAAGAATGCGATTAAAGCTAGCAAGTACCCACCAATAGGCACTCGTGGAATAACCGGTGGCCGTAATACGGGTTTCGGCACTCTGGCGCTGCAGAACTATATTGACCTAGCCAATGATCAAACCTTTGTTTGCCTTATGATCGAAGACGCCGCTGGTATGGCATCCCTGCCTGAAATTGTTGCTTTAGAACATGTCGATATGATCCTAGAGGGCGCGTTAGATCTGAGCCTATCGCTGGGCTATGGCACTCAAGTTAATCACCCCGACGTGCAAGCACACATTCACAATATGGCGCAAATTTGCCATCAAAATAATATGCCTTTCTGCGCCATTCCAAGAACACCTCAGCAGCAGGCTAGCTGGCATCAAAAAGGCACTCCGGCATTTTTGCTCGGCGAAGATCGAGGAATGATTTTTAAACACTTTAAACAACAGCTCGAAGCACTCAAAAATACCAAGTAAAACGTAGGGAAACATATGTTAAACCGCAAAAAATTATTCAACTTGAACACGATTGCAGTGGCTGTCTCAAGCAGCTTGTGTTGCTCAACAGTCTTTGCTGAGGCAAGTGAACAAAAGCAAGAAACTGAAGTCATTGTCGTCACCAGTAGTTTACTGGGCGACTCAGAAGTTGCCGATCTAAAGACCTACACAGGTAACCGCTCTATCATCACTCAAGAGCAATTAGAGCGTACCGCGGTACGTTCAATTGATACCGCTCTGCAGCAAGTACCAGGCATAAAAATTAAAGATGAAAGTGGCACTGGCGTGCTACCCAATATTTCTGTGCGTGGCTTAGATAGCAGTCGTAGTGGCTATGCGCAGATCTTACTCGATGGCATTCCAATGACACTCGCCCCGTACGGGCATACAGGACAGTCGCTGTTTCCGGCAACGCTGTTTATGATTGATAGAATTGATGTCGCTCGTGGTGGCGCTTCAATTCAATATGGCCCCAACAACGTTGGAGGTGTGATTAACTTGGTATCTAAGCCGATCTCCGAAGATTGGGAAACCAATCTCAACGAGCGCATCACCTTTTTCGGCGATAGCCGCAACCTGTACGATACCAACATCAGTACCGGCGGAGCCGTTAACGATGATTTTTCGATGCGTTTAGATGGCAACTTTATCAAGGGTGAGTCTTTTAGAGATCACTCTGATACTGACGTGACTAACGTCATGCTAAAAACAGTTTGGAATATTGACGAACAAAATAGTCTCGATGCTACGCTGCAATATTACGATGCTTTCTCCGAACTTCCCGGCGCTTTGAACTCAGCGGCATACGATGAAGACCGCAATCAGTCATTACGTCCTAATGATGAGTTTAAAGCAGATACCAAACGCGTTTCAGTTAACTACAACCACGTACTGGATGACTCAAAAACCATTGACTACGGTGAACTCGATCTAACCGTATTTGGCAATAAAAGTAAGCGCAACTTTCAATGGGATTTCTATAACAAGAACAGCGACACCGACGGAAACCTAGGCTCACATTGGGCCGACACCACTCAAGACGCGACACATTTACGCAACTCTCCCCGTGAGTTTACCGTTTTCGGCATCGAGCCCAAAGCCAGCCTACTGCTTGATGGCGATATTTCCCAGCACATCATCGCAGGCGTTCGTTATGTCAATGAAGACATTAGCTACCAACTGAACCAAATCGACAAAACGACCCAAGTCGCTATCCGCCCCCGTGACTGGCAGATGGACACTAACGCATTGGCCTATTACATCAGCGATAAGATTGGTTTTCTTGACGATAGGTTGTCAGTTACACCGGGGATCCGCTATGAAGATGTACGCATGACGTTCACCAACGTCGGACAAGGCTACAGCCAAGACAACCATGTACAAGAGTGGCTACCGGGTATTACTGTCGGCTATGAGTTTACCGACACTTGGTTTGGTTATGCCAATGCACAGCGCTCACTGCGTACCCCACAAATTTCACAATTGTGGCCTAAAGGGCAAACACTGGAATCAGAGCTATCATGGAACTATGAAGCAGGTGTGCGCTTTACGCCAACAGAACGCAGCAACCTGAACTTAGCAGCTTACCGAATCGACTTTGAAAACAAGGCAGAGTACAGCCGAGATATCAGCATGTTTATCAATATCGGTAAAACGCAAAACCAAGGTATTGAACTAGAGGGAACCTACTCGCCAATGTCGTTGCCAGATTTGACCTTAACAGCTGCTTATAACTACCTAGATACAGAGCAACTCGAAGGGCAATATGCAGGTAATCAATTACCTTTCGCCTCAAAGCATCAGCTGTCAGCAAGTGCGTTATATAGCATCAAAGATATCGATTTAGGATTCATGGCGTTCTACTACAGCGAATCTTTTGCCGACTTAGCCAATACCATTGAAGAGAACGTATCTGGCACTGCTGGTGAAATACCTGAATATACTGTGGTTAACTTCAACATAGGAACAGAGCTATTTAAACAGAACAACCGAGGCTTAAAACTAGGCTTATCAGTTAATAACTTGTTTGATAATGAGTACTTTTTTAGAGGGTTGGATGTATCACCTGCAGGAAAAGTCCCAGCTCCAGGTCGCTCATTTAGCTTAGATATTGGCTATACTTTCTAAATTAGCTTTCTAAAACAATAGCAAAAATAAGGCTTCGTCATGCGAAGCCCTATTTTTAATTAAAACTAAACAGCCTGCCCTGCAGCCACGCCCGAGCTCCAAGCCCACTGGAAGTTAAAGCCCCCCAACCAACCGCTAACATCCATCACCTCGCCGATAAAAAATAGACCCGAGACATTTTTAGCTTCCATGGTTTTAGACGATAGCTCATCAGTATCAACGCCGCCCAAGGTGACTTCTGCGGTGCGGTAACCTTCGGTGCCATTCATTACGATAGACCAAGCTTCAAGATCCAAAGCGAGCTGTTCGAGTTCAGCATGAACTAATTGATTGACGGCTCTATTGAGTAGGGCTTCATCAAATAATGCTTCAACTAAACGCTTTGGTAGCCATAAGGCCAGCGCATTACGCAAACTTTGCTTGGGGCTGTTATCGAACAGTTGCTTGATCTCTGCACGGGCATCTTTACCAGGCAACAAATTAATACTAATGGCCTCACCTGGGTTCCAATAGTTGGAGATCTGCAAGATTGCGGGGCCAGATAAACCTCGATGAGTAAACAGTAGTGCTTCGCTAAATTGAGTGCCATCTTTAGCGGTAATCGTACTAGGAACAGCAATGCCAGAAAGCGGCTCAAAACGCTGCTTTTGCTCACTATGCCAAGTGAAAGGCACCAGTCCCGCAGTAGTAGGTAACACTTTAAGGCCAAACTGCTCAGCAACATGGTAGCCAAAGGGAGATGCACCTAGCTTTGGCATAGATAGCCCCCCCGTAGCGATGACGAGTGATTGGCAGCTGTAATGGCTTTTATCGGTAACAACCTCATAAAGGCCATCGCAGTTTTTGCTCACCGATTTAATTTCAGTTCGCAGCCTTATTTGAACACCAGCCCACTCACACTCGGTTAGTAACATGCTAACAATCTCTTTGGCAGAGTCATTGCAAAATAACTGACCATGATCGCGCTCGTGATATTCAATACCATGACGCTCAACCAATTCAATAAAGTCGCTTGAGCGGTAACGTGCTAATGCTGACTTTACAAAATGGCTATTACTACAGAGGAAATTTACCGGCTCTACTTTTTGGTTAGTGAAGTTACAACGACCACCACCACTGATTAGGATTTTCTTACCAGCTTGCTTAGCATTGTCGAGTACCATTACATCACGACCACGGTAGCCTGCTGTTGCAGCGCACATAAGTCCCGCGGCACCTGCTCCGATTATAATAACGTCATGATGTTCCACTCGCTTACTCCTAAACCATTTCAGCTTGTTGTACAGCACCTAGCTTTTCACAAGGCACAAAAAAGGGCGCTATTTTAGCACCCTTATTTATGTTTATACCATCACCACATTCATAGTAATAGCTAGCAGGACTTACTCCGCCGATGTTTCAGACTTTTTCTCGCGACTTAACAGCTCTTTAGCAGCATCCACTGGTGATTTCCCTTGATAAAGCACTTGGTAAACCTGTTCAGTGATTGGCATTTCAACGCCTAAGCGTTTTGCCAATGTATAAACCTCTTTAGTATTGCGATAGCCTTCGACAACTTGACCAATCTCTATTTGCGCGGCTTCAACATCACTGCCTTTACCTAACGCTAAACCGAAACGACGGTTACGAGATTGATTATCGGTGCACGTTAATACTAAATCACCTAAACCAGCCATCCCCATAAAGGTCGATGCTTGCGCACCAATCGCTTCACCGAGACGAGTCAGTTCGACTAAACCACGGGTGATCAATGCTGTTCGTGCATTGGCACCAAAACCAATACCGTCAGATAAGCCCGCTCCAATAGCGATAACATTTTTAACCGCGCCACCTAGTTGGAGGCCGATAAAATCATCGTTGGCATAAACGCGTAGGCGCTTAGGACTATGCAATAATTCGACTAGATCACTAGTGAATTGCGGATCAGTACCTGCAATAGATATTGCAGTGGGCATGCCAGCAGCAAGTTCTTTTGCAAACGTAGGCCCTGATAAAACGGCAAGTGGGAATGCCTCACCTAATACTTCTCGCGCCACATCTTGTATCAGTCGACCCGTTTCAGGCTCTAAGCCTTTAGTCGCCCATACAATACGTGCATCTTTACGTAACAGCGGTTTAGCTTGCGCTAATACCAACCCAAATACATGACTAGGCACAACAACTAATACGTTGTTGGAAGCAGCAAGTGCTGTTGCTAGATCGGATTCAGGTATAAGTAAATCTGGAAGCGGAATACCAGGTAAGAACTCTTGATTACACTTGTCGTTCTTTAGGTTTTCGATGTGCTCAGGTTCATGTCCCCAAAGCAAGGTTCTGTGGCCATTACTCGCGAGAGAAATAGCAAGGGCGGTGCCATAAGAGCCCGCCCCCAGTACCGTAATATCGGCAGTGTTTTCCATGCTATTAAGCGTTAGCTTCTTCTGCAGGCGCTTCAGCGGCAGCAGCTTGACGCTGTTGAACGTACTGGGCGAATAGCGCATCAAAGTTAACTGGCGCAAGGTTAAGTTGTGGGAAAGTACCACGGCTAACTAGGCTACCAACAGCTTCACGAGCATATGGGAAAAGAACGTTAGGGCAGTATGCACCTAATGAGTGAGCAAGTTGCTGCTCAGTAAGACCTGTAATTGCGAAAATACCTGCTTGCTGTACTTCACATAGGAATGCTGTTTCTTCGCCGTTTTTAGCGGTAACAGTAAGAGAAAGAACAACTTCGTATACGTCGTCAGAAAGCTTGTTGCTGCGAGTATCAAGGTCTAACTTAACTTCTGGAGTCCACTCTTTTTGGAAAACAGCTGGGCTGTTTGGTGTTTCAAAAGAGATATCTTTTGTGTAAACACGTTGAATGTTAAATTGTGGTGCTTGTTCTTCGTTGTTAGCTACTTCAGCCATAATTTCCTACCTTAAAAAGTTTGTGAGGCTACTTCAAAAGAGCCAGTCTCAGGGTTTGCTTATTTGGGTAACAACCCAAATAGCTGTCCCAGTTTTTGATTTATTTAGTCAACAGACGCTTTTTTGGAGGGTAATCCCTCAATTCAATGCCGGTAACCATTAATGCTAAGCTGTGACACTTTAATCAATTACTTAACAATAATGCAATGGCTACACCGACACTTCTATCTTTTGCTCTTTGAAACAGGCAAGTTATTTGACTGCCATTCACCCATACCACCTTTCAAGTTATTCACGTTTTCAAAACCATGTTTAACCATCAGTTGAGCCGCTTGAGACGAAGTCATGCCAGCGTTGCATACCATTATAATGGGACTGCCTTTTGCGTTTTCAAGGGTACCGAGCTGATTATTTTTTATATCCGCTAAAGGAAGGTTAACGGCATCAACAATATGACCCTTCTTAAACTCTTCTTTTCCGCGTACATCAACAACCTTCGCACTTTGCTTGTTCATCAGCAATGTCGCTTCTTGATGATTCACATTTTTAACTTTTGATACGCTAGATTTAAACACCATAACGATGAGTCCAACGAATAAACCAACCCAGGCTAAACTTAACATCGGGTTTGCTTTAAAAAATTCCATATATTCTTGCATGCTTTAACTGCCTACTTTTAATTGGCCCAAATATAATGAGGCACAGAGTATACCATTGCTATGGCAGAATACAGAATGTTAGTCACGTAACGTGCATGACGACAGGCTTTGAATCTACGGTAAAACTAAAACGATAACCATAATCTAGGTAAATTTCTTTATGCCGCCCCCCAATTGGTAGTAATATTTAACCAATTCAAATTTTAATCTTATTCTTTCAAACTTAAAGGTACTACCATGACGACACGCAAACGCCCGTTGGCATTGCTGATCCTCGATGGCTGGGGTTACCGTGAAAATACGCAAGAAAATGCTGTTTTTCATGCAAAAACTCCTGTTCTCGATAAGCTAAATGCACAATATCCAAACAGTTTAATCTCAGGTTCTGGGATTGATGTTGGCTTACCAGATGGCCAAATGGGTAACTCTGAAGTTGGCCACATCAATATCGGTTCTGGCCGTATTGTTTACCAAGAGCTCACTCGTATAGGTAAAGCTATCGATGATGGTGAGTTCGATACGAACCCAACACTAACTAAAGCTATTGATGATGCTATCAAGGCAAATGGTGCAGTGCATATTATGGGGTTGTTGTCGCCAGGGGGGGTGCATAGCCATCAAGACCATATTGAAGCTATGTGCCGCCTCGCCGTTAAACGCGGTGCAACCAAGGTTTATCTTCATGCCTTTTTAGATGGGCGCGATACACCTCCTCGCAGTGCAAAATCAGGGTTAGTCCACTTTGAAGAGATGTTCAAAACATTAGGCACAGGCCAAGTTGCATCGCTTATTGGTCGCTACTATGCAATGGACCGAGATAACCGCTGGGATCGTGTGTCACAAGCTTATGAGCTTATTACCGAAGGGAAGGGACTGCATACTGTAGCTACTGCCGTTGAAGGTATTGAAGCCGCTTACGCTCGTGATGAGAATGACGAGTTTGTTGGTAGCACAGTGATCCCCGATGCTAATGGCAACATAGCCAAGTTAGCAGACAACGATGCACTCATTTTCATGAACTTCCGTGCCGACCGTGCTCGACAAATTACCCGCAGTTTTGTGAATGCAGATTTTGATGGCTTTGAACGCGCAGTTACTCCTAATGCGCATTTTGTGATGCTAACCGAATACGCTGCAGATATTGACGCTGCTATCGCTTACCCATCGACGGACTTGGTCAACACCTTAGGTGAAACCCTGCAAGATCAAAATATGACCCAGCTACGCATTTCGGAAACGGAAAAGTATGCTCATGTCACTTTCTTCTTCAACGGTGGTAAAGAGGAACCTTTCAAAGGCGAAGACCGTATCTTAGTTCAATCTCCAAAAGTAGCGACTTATGATCTACAGCCAGAGATGAGCTCTACAGAGCTTACCGACAAACTCGTTGCTGCGATCGAATCGACTGACTACGACGTGATTATTTGTAACTACCCGAATGGCGATATGGTTGGTCATACTGGTAACTTTGATGCTGCGGTTAAAGCCTGTGAAGCGGTTGACAGCTGTTTGGGGCGGGTTGTTGAAGCACTAGATAAAGTGGGGGGTGAGTGCTTAATTACAGCCGATCACGGTAATGCTGAGCAGATGACTGATGAAGCAACTGGCCAAGCACATACCGCACACACCAGCGAATTGGTACCGCTTATCTATGTTGGCCGTGACGCAGATATAGAAAAAGGCGGTCGTTTGAGTGATTTAGCGCCGACTATGTTAACCTTGATGGGACGAGAAGTGCCTGAAGAGATGACAGGCCGAGCGATAATTAAACTCAAAGAGTAATATGACCATTCGACTTTTTATCAAAGCCAGCATTGTTGCTGGCTTTATATCACTGCCCTTATCTGTCCAAGCGACCGATCTTGATCGTCGTCAATCTGAACTTAAGTCAATTCAAACCCAGATTAATAAACAACAATCTGCGGTAAAAGACACCAATAAGCAACGAGATCGCTTAATTTCGCTACTAAAGAAAGATGAGCAAGCGATTGCAACAGTCGCTAAAAGAGTTAATAAAACTAAGCAAGATTTAACCAGTATAGATAAAGCACTGGCAGAACTCAGCGTGAAGTTCACCCAGCTAGATAAACTCAAAACGATTCAGCAGAAAACATTATCAAATCAACTTGCTAGTGCATATCTAGCCGGTAACCATGACTACAGTAAAATGTTGCTCAATCAACAATCACCAGCCAGTATTGAGCGCTTGCTAGCCTATTATCAGTACTTGAACAATGCCCGTATAGCCTCAATTAAACAACTACAGACCACCATTGTTGAGCTTGATGAGGTCAAACTCAAACAGCAAGAAAACCAAACTCGACTCAACAAATTAGTCATTGAGCAGCAACAGCAAGCAAAGCGTTTAGACCAAGAGCAGTCCCAGCGTCAACAAACACTCACTCAATTACAGCGAACTCTAACTAGCAGTGGTGCCAAACTAGAGCAACTTCAAATTGAAGAAGCCAGCTTAAAGCGAGTTGTCGAACAAGCGCTATTAGCAATGAAAAATAACCCGTCGCTCGATGGGTTATCAAGTAAACGCAAACTTAAATGGCCCACAAAGGGGCGTATTAAATCTGGTTTTGGTAGTAAACGCTCTGGCCAAGTGAAGTGGAAAGGCGTCACGATCTCAGCTTCTGAAGGACAAAACATTGCTGCAATTGCAGGTGGAAAGGTTATCTATGCCGATTGGCTACGTGGCTTCGGCATGGTACTAGTCGTCGATCACGGTAAAGGCTATATGAGCTTATATGGTCACGCACAAACTCTTTTAAAGTCAGCAGGTGACTCTGTTATTAAAGGAGAATCGATAGCATTAGTCGGTCGTTCAGGTGGACAGACCGAGTCTGGCCTATACTTTGAAGTAAGACATAAGGGGCAAGCGGTCGATCCTGCTAGATATTGTAAGCGGTAGGCACAATAACCCCATTTGATACAAGGGGTTAATATGTCAGGTATTATTCGTAATTTTAGTTTCGCTGCCGCTGGGTTAGCATTGGGCTTGTCGCTCACACTCTTTGGGCAAGAACACACTCAACAATATAAGACCCGAGTTGACTATCCTGTTCTGCTCGATGTCATCGACACAATTGAAACCTACTACGTAAAAAAATTCACCGAAGAAGAGCTTATCGAAGCTGCTATTGAGGGCATATTTTCCAAGCTTGATCCTTACTCTAGCTTTCTAGATAAACAGGCTTTTTCAAATATCCAAGAGAGCAACGACGGTGAGTACTATGGATTCGGGGTTGAGATTGCGACAGACAACGACCAAATAACCATTGTAACCCCCTTCCCTCAATCGCCCGCAGAACTAGCAGGTATCATGCCGGGCGATAGAATTATTAAGCTTAACCAACAATTAGTCACCGCAGATAAATTAGAGAGCTTGCTCAGCGAAATTAAACAGCACAGCTATGATAAACAAGCGATTGACTTAGAACTTGTACGAGCAAACTCAGAGACGAGCTATAAAGTCACCATCAGCCCAAGCCTTATCTCTATTAACTCGGTAGAGGCGCAACTCTTAGACAATCAAATTGGCTATATAAGACTGTCTAGCTTCCAAGAGAACTCAACACAAGACCTCGTGAAACAGCTAGCACTGTGGCAAACAAAGCCTCTAAACGGGCTGATTCTCGATCTTAGAAACAATCCAGGTGGTTTGCTGGACCAAGCAATACAGATAGCAGATATATTTTTGGACAGAGGAAGAATAGTTGCAACAGAGGGACGCTTCTTTGATGCAAACTCTGACTATTATGCTTCACCACAAACAATGGTCAAAAGCGTACCTATGCTAGTGTTAATTAATAAGGGTTCGGCTTCGGCGTCAGAAGTACTGGCGGCAGCACTACAAGAAAATGGCAGAGCAAAACTCATCGGTCAAACCAGCTTCGGCAAAGGAACTGTACAGAGCCTTATCCCAACGCTAACTGAAGGTAATGCAATTAAGCTCACCATCGCTAAATACACCACTCCAAATGGTAAAGATATACACTCAAGAGGGATCGAGCCAGATATAAAAGTGGCACTAGAGACTATAACAACGGATGAAAGTATGCCTATAATCGATGCAAACTCACTCCGTGGTGATATTGCTGAAGATAAACTTGTTAACTCAGCAATTGCCTGGATTAAAACAGAAAAATAACCAATACAGTGCGCTATCTATTACTTTGTTTTCTACTATTTAGTTCAAGTTCATTTGCAGCAAGGATTGCTATCATTATTGACGATATAGGTTATCGTCAATCTGACAAAGCAGTGCTAGCACTACCGCCTAGCGTGACTCTTTCGGTGTTACCACTCACGCCTTTGGGTAAAGCTGTCGCCACTAAAGCGCACCAACAAGGTAGCGAGATATTAGTGCACCTACCTATGCAGGCACTGAATGGCAAAACAATTGGTCCAGGCGCTTTAACCAATGCCATGTCTGAACAGGATTTTAAACTGCAATTGGAACAGGCTATCGATAGCGTACCTTTTGCATCTGGTGCGAATAACCATATGGGAAGTTTGCTTACCCAGCTCGATAAACCCATGCATTGGGTAATGGATACTCTTCTTCAGCGAGATATTTATTTTATAGACAGTGTGACAACCAAATTCACTCAAGCAGGTGCTGTGGCGGAAAGCGTTGGCGTACCTTTATTAAAGCGGACTATTTTTCTTGATAATGACAAAACAGATGCGGGTTTAGAGTTGCAGTTTCAAAAAGCAATAGCGCTAACTAAAACTCAAACTGATGTAGTCGTAATCGCTCATCCCTACCCTGAAACGCTTACTTTCTTAAATAACAATCTACACCGGCTAGCACAAGCTAACATTGCACTCGTGCCACCATCAAAGCTGTTACCTATTGGCATTACGAGTAAGAATAATACCGCTTTACTGCAGGATTGAGATGGAAAGATCTGGTAATAGCGACTTTAACTCTTTTTTATTAGTAACGATCATCTCAAGCGTATAACCATCTAGAACAGCCAAGTAAGCGTTTACCGCTTCAGCTAATACGCCTTTAAGCTTACAGGCAGGTGTAAACAAACAATATGGCTTACTGCAATCAATTGAAGACAGTGAGTTCTCTAGTGCTCTTACCACATCACCAACGTTAATCTCACTAGCAGGCATTGCTAGTTTAAAGCCACCACTTTTACCTCTAACAGTCTTTAAATATCCCAGCTTGCCGAGGTGATGCACAACCTTAGAGATGTGGTTTGCCGACAAATCAAAAACATCGGTAATTTCAGAGATCCGGAAAAGTGACTCACGCTCAGGATGTAAAGCCAGATACATAAGTGTTCTTAAGCCAAAATCAGTGTAACGAGTTAATTGCATTGATTATCGATCCATAAAAACTAAAAAATAACAAAAGCTTAATCAGCTATTTGTTGCAAGTTCCAATGAGTTTATCAGCCATAGGGCTTCTTCATTATCATTGCCACAAACATCTTCGGTCGCTGCAAACTGACCACATACAGCAGGCCTTTCTGAGTTGCCAAAAAGTTTACACAAATTCCCATCATTCAACTGAATGCACCTTACCCCAGCAGGTTTGCCGTCAGGCATTCCAGGAATAGGTGTAGTGATAGAAGGCGCTATGCAACACGCACCGCAACCTAAACGACAGTTCATTTATATACCTTAAATTAGCAATGTTCATTATACATTCATCAAATGAAAATAGGTTGGTATGACATCACATACTGTTTAGCAATAAGTTAATATCTTACCAAATTCGTGATCAGTGCATATAACTTTACTTCTCCCACAACGAAAAAAGCCTCTGCATTTCTGCAGAGGCTTTCGTCTTTGTGTTGGCGGAACGGACGAGACTCGAACTCGCGACCCCCGGCGTGACAGGCCGCTGTCTATTCATAGGGAGCCTAACCAACTGAACTTCCGCGCTGTAGTTGCGATTAATCGCTTTAAATCTTCAGTATGTAAACGAAAAAAGCCTCTGCATTTCTGCAGAGGCTTTCGTCTTTATGTTGGCGGAACGGACGAGACTCGAACTCGCGACCCCCGGCGTGACAGGCCGGTATTCTAACCAACTGAACTACCGCTCCTTTAGCAAATTGCCGAAGCATTTCACTAAATTCTTTTAAGTCACTAGCTTGTCAAGGCTAGGAGACTTGCTCGACTCTTATGAGTTAAGCTAATTAGGCGCCTGGAAATGACCTACTCTCACATGGGGAAACCCCACACTACCATCGGCGATACTGTGTTTCACTTCTGAGTTCGGAATGGGATCAGGTGGGACCACAGCTCTATGGTTTCCAGACAAATTTGGCAAATTTAGAAAGCTGTTACTCGCTGTCGCAAGTACATATTAAATTATTGAGTTCGACACCACATTAAGTGTCACTCTTTGCAGAGTAGTTCTAACTTCGATGAGGTAAAAACATCAGTCTCATACACCCTCCATGGATGGAGGAAGTGCCTTAAAATGCATGGAGCATTTTTGGCCAAAACCCATCAGGGTTGTATGGTTAAGCCTCACGAGTCATTAGTATCAGTTAGCTC
The DNA here is from genome assembly GCF_000014885.1 of Shewanella piezotolerans WP3. Classification (NCBI taxonomy): domain Bacteria; kingdom Pseudomonadati; phylum Pseudomonadota; class Gammaproteobacteria; order Alteromonadales; family Shewanellaceae; genus Shewanella; species Shewanella piezotolerans. Next base: position 79,044 of record NC_011566.1, on the reverse strand, counting down.
AACGCCTCACAACGCTTACACACCTGACCTATCAACGTCCTAGTCTCGAACGGCTCTTTAGAGGAATTAAATTCCTAGGGATGACTCATCTTAGGACTCGCTTCCCGCTTAGATGCTTTCAGCGGTTATCGATTCCGAACGTAGCTACCGGGCAATGCTATTGGCATAACAACCCGAACACCAGCGGTTCGTCCACTCCGGTCCTCTCGTACTAGGAGCAGCTTCCTTCAATCATCCAACGCCCACGGCAGATAGGGACCGAACTGTCTCACGACGTTCTGAACCCAGCTCGCGTACCACTTTAAATGGCGAACAGCCATACCCTTGGGACCGACTTCAGCCCCAGGATGTGATGAGCCGACATCGAGGTGCCAAACACCGCCGTCGATATGAACTCTTGGGCGGTATCAGCCTGTTATCCCCGGCGTACCTTTTATCCGTTGAGCGATGGCCCTTCCATACAGAACCACCGGATCACTATGACCTACTTTCGTACCTGCTCGACGTGTATGTCTCGCAGTTAAGCTGGCTTATGCCATTGCACTAACCGTACGATGTCCGACCGTACTTAGCCAACCTTCGTGCTCCTCCGTTACTCTTTGGGAGGAGACCGCCCCAGTCAAACTACCCACCAGGCACTGTCCCGAACCCCGATTCAGGGGCCGCGGTTAGAACATCAAAACTACAAGGGTGGTATTTCAAGGTTAACTCCACTCCATCTAGCGACGAAGCTTCAAAGTCTCCCACCTATCCTACACATGTAGGTTCAATGTTCAGTGCCAAGCTATAGTAAAGGTGCACGGGGTCTTTCCGTCTAGCCGCGGGTATACGGCATCTTCACCGCAATTTCAACTTCACTGAGTCTCGGCTGGAGACAGCGTGGCCATCATTACGCCATTCGTGCAGGTCGGAACTTACCCGACAAGGAATTTCGCTACCTTAGGACCGTTATAGTTACGGCCGCCGTTTACCGGGGCTTCGATCATGAGCTTCTCCGAAGATAACCCAATCAATTAACCTTCCGGCACCGGGCAGGCGTCATACCGTATACTTCCTCTTGCGAGTTTGCACAGTACTGTGTTTTTGATAAACAGTTGCAGCCACCTGGTATCTGCGACTGCCAGCAGCTTAAGGAGCAAGTCCCATCACCGCCGGCAGCGTACCTTCTCCCGAAGTTACGGTACCATTTTGCCTAGTTCCTTCAGCCGAGTTCTCTCAAGCGCCTTGGTATTCTCTACCCAACCACCTGTGTCGGTTTGGGGTACGATTCCTACTAACCTGAAGCTTAGAAGATTTTCCTGGAAGCATGGCATCAACTACTTCAGTCCCTTAGGACCTCGTCATCAACTCTCAGCCTAGTGTGTACCCGGATTTGCCTAAGTACACAGCCTACAGCCTTAAACGCGGACAACCAACGCCGCGCTAGCCTAGCCTTCTCCGTCTCTCCATCGCAGTTAGCAGAAGTACAGGAATATTAACCTGTTTCCCATCGACTACGCCTTTCGGCCTCGCCTTAGGGGTCGACTCACCCTGCCCTGATTAACATTGGACAGGAACCCTTGGTCTTTCGGCGAGGGAGTTTTTCACTCCCTTTATCGTTACTCATGTCAGCATTCGCACTTCTGATACCTCCAGTGTGGGTTACCCCTTCACCTTCAACGGCTTACAGAACGCTCCTCTACCGCACTAGTGTAAACACTAGTACCCATAGCTTCGGTGTATTGCTTAGCCCCGTTAAATCTTCCGCGCAGGCCGACTCGACTAGTGAGCTATTACGCTTTCTTTAAATGATGGCTGCTTCTAAGCCAACATCCTAGCTGTCTAAGCCTTCCCACATCGTTTCCCACTTAGCAATAACTTTGGGACCTTAGCTGATGGTCTGGGTTGTTTCCCTTTTCACGACGGACGTTAGCACCCGCCGTGTGTCTCCCGTATAGTACTCATTGGTATTCGGAGTTTGCAAAGGGTTGGTAAGTCGGGATGACCCCCTAGCCTTAACAGTGCTCTACCCCCAATGGTATTCGTACGAGGCGCTACCTAAATAGCTTTCGAGGAGAACCAGATATCTCCCGGTTTGATTGGCCTTTCACCCCCAGCCACAAGTCATCCGCTCATTTTTCAACATAAGTCGGTTCGGTCCTCCAGTTGATGTTACTCAACCTTCAACCTGCCCATGGCTAGATCACCGGGTTTCGGGTCTACACCTTGCAACTAAACGCGCAGTTAACACTCGGTTTCCCTACGGCTCCGCTATTCGCTTAACCTCGCTACAAAATGTAAGTCGCTGACCCATTATACAAAAGGTACGCAGTCACGGTCTCAAGAACCGCTCCCACTGCTTGTACGTATACGGTTTCAGGTTCTATTTCACTCCCCTCACAGGGGTTCTTTTCGCCTTTCCCTCACGGTACTGGTTCACTATCGGTCAGTCAGGAGTATTTAGCCTTGGAGGATGGTCCCCCCATGTTCAGACAAGATGTCACGTGTCCCGTCCTACTCGTTTTCACGTAAAGTTAGTTTTCATGTACGGGGCTATGCACCCTGTGCCGCTGTGCTTTCCAACACATTCCACTAACACCCTCTACGCTTAAGGGCTAATCCCCGTTCGCTCGCCGCTACTAGGGGAATCTCGGTTGATTTCTTTTCCTCCGGGTACTTAGATGTTTCAGTTCCCCGGGTTTGCCTCTTTAACCTATGAATTCAGTTAAAGATACATGCTTATGCATGTGGGTTTCCCCATTCGGACATCGTTAGCTCAAATGCTTGTTACTAGCTCGCCAACGCTTTTCGCAAGTTACTACGTCCTTCATCGCCTCTGACTGCCAAGGCATCCACCATATACGCTTAGTCACTTAACCATACAACCCAAATAAGTCTCTATGAGAGATATCCCGTTGTTTTAAGCGGGTAAGCTCAAAACAGTCGTATCGTAACTAATGGTTTCTACTTTCGCCAAAATTAGAATTTTTAACTCGTAACCGTTAAGTCACAAGCCAAGACACTTAATGTTTAAGTGTTTAGAACTCAATTTTTTAATTTCGCGTTAATCCTATAAATAACAATACGATAAATCGTAGTTGTTATCCCTTTCAGATTAACACTATCAGCTTTCCAAATTTTTAAAGAACGATATCACTGCAACAAGGCAGGATATGTTTGTTTATAACAAACAAATCTGTGTGAACACTCAACGTAATTTCTTACTAACAGATGTGAGTTAGTCGTATAGGTAAGGAGGTGATCCAGCCCCAGGTTCCCCTAGGGCTACCTTGTTACGACTTCACCCCAGTCATGAACCACACCGTGGTAAACGCCCTCCCGAAGGTTAAGCTATCTACTTCTGGTGCAGCCCACTCCCATGGTGTGACGGGCGGTGTGTACAAGGCCCGGGAACGTATTCACCGTAGCATTCTGATCTACGATTACTAGCGATTCCGACTTCATGGAGTCGAGTTGCAGACTCCAATCCGGACTACGACCGGCTTTGTGAGATTAGCTCCACCTCGCGGCTTTGCAACCCTCTGTACCGACCATTGTAGCACGTGTGTAGCCCTACTCGTAAGGGCCATGATGACTTGACGTCGTCCCCACCTTCCTCCGGTTTATCACCGGCAGTCTCCCTAAAGTTCCCACCATTACGTGCTGGCAAATAAGGATAAGGGTTGCGCTCGTTGCGGGACTTAACCCAACATTTCACAACACGAGCTGACGACAGCCATGCAGCACCTGTCTCACAGTTCCCGAAGGCACTAATCCATCTCTGGTAAATTCTGTGGATGTCAAGAGTAGGTAAGGTTCTTCGCGTTGCATCGAATTAAACCACATGCTCCACCGCTTGTGCGGGCCCCCGTCAATTCATTTGAGTTTTAACCTTGCGGCCGTACTCCCCAGGCGGTCTACTTAATGCGTTAGCTTGAGAACCCAGTGTTCAAGACACCAAATTCCGAGTAGACATCGTTTACGGCGTGGACTACCAGGGTATCTAATCCTGTTTGCTCCCCACGCTTTCGTACCTGAGCGTCAGTCTTTGTCCAGGGGGCCGCCTTCGCCACCGGTATTCCTTCAGATCTCTACGCATTTCACCGCTACACCTGAAATTCTACCCCCCTCTACAAGACTCTAGTTTGCCAGTTCGAAATGCAGTTCCCAGGTTGAGCCCGGGGCTTTCACATCTCGCTTAACAAACCGCCTGCGTACGCTTTACGCCCAGTAATTCCGATTAACGCTTGCACCCCTCGTATTACCGCGGCTGCTGGCACGAAGTTAGCCGGTGCTTCTTCTGCGAGTAACGTCACAGCTGTTGGTTATTAACCAACAACCTTTCCTCCTCGCTGAAAGTACTTTACAACCCGAAGGCCTTCTTCATACACGCGGCATGGCTGCATCAGGCTTTCGCCCATTGTGCAATATTCCCCACTGCTGCCTCCCGTAGGAGTCTGGACCGTGTCTCAGTTCCAGTGTGGCTGATCATCCTCTCAGACCAGCTAGGGATCGTTGCCTAGGTGAGCCATTACCCCACCTACTAGCTAATCCCACCTAGGTTCATCCAATCGCGAAAGGCCCGAAGGTCCCCTCCTTTCCCCCGTAGGGCGTATGCGGTATTAGCAGTCGTTTCCAACTGTTATCCCCCTCGACTGGGCAGATACCTAGGCATTACTCACCCGTCCGCCGCTCGTCACCTCAGGAGCAAGCTCCCTTGTGTTACCGCTCGACTTGCATGTGTTAGGCCTGCCGCCAGCGTTCAATCTGAGCCATGATCAAACTCTTCAATTAAAGTTTTTTGCCCCACTCGGTTAAGAGTGAAACGGCTCAATGAATTATACTGTTTTTCAAATACCCGAAGATATTCGAAGTTTACATATTGCTATGGTCACTCAGTGGTTCATTGAGAAATATTTTTGATTGCATCTAAGATGCAATTTCGAATAACTCAACACCTGTGAGTGCCCACACAGATTTGCTTGTCATATTGTTAAAGAGCGTGAAGTCATCTTTCATACTTCGCCGAAGACGCTAGGTCGTTGGCTTGAGGAGGCGTATTCTACACTCTCCAGTGTCGGCGTCAAGCGCTTATTTTAAGAAGTTTTCTAAGCGTTGATTTCTTAATCACTCTCGTGAAATCCATCATCACCCGAAGCCCTTAAAGCGATTGTCACCTGAGGCTAATTTCCGAAGAAGTTAATCTCTCTAACACTGCTGCAAGTCCCGTACTACCTAAGTAGTTGGCCTGCTGTGCCGTGTCAGTGGATGCGCATTATAGGGAGTTCCTGCACAAGCGCAAGGGGGTAAATACTAAAAAACGTAATAAAAGTGTTGTTTTATTACTGTTTGCTGATAAAACACCCTGACTAGCTACTTTTTAGGCTTTATAATGCCAAAATAGCCACTTTAAGGACTTTAGGATGACTAACTCGCAAAATAATAAGTCACTACGCTCGTATAAAAGGATAGTGCCACAGCTCAAGAGTAATGTTTATGTCGATGAAGCTTGTGTTTTAGTGGGAGATATCACACTAGATGATGACTCAAGCGTTTGGCCATTAGTTGCAGCTCGTGGTGATGTTAACCATATCTATATAGGTAAGAGAACCAATATTCAAGACGGCAGCGTGTTACACGTTACCCGTAAGTCTGCTTCTTTACCTGAAGGACAACCGTTAATTATCGGCGATGATGTGACTATTGGTCACAAGGCGATGTTACACGGCTGCAAAGTGGGTAACCGCATATTAGTCGGTATGGGGGCTATTATTTTGGATGGCGCAATACTTGAAGATGATGTCATCTTAGGTGCAGGCTCATTAGTGCCGCCAAATAAAACCCTTAAGAGTGGCTTCTTATATGTCGGCAGCCCTGCAAAACAGGCTCGACCGCTTACTGAAGCTGAACTCGCTTTCTTGCCGCAATCTGCCGATAACTATGTCCGGCTTAAAAATGAGTATTTAGCAGAAGGCAATTAAACATTTATTAGCCAACGATTACACGCCCTAACTCATCGAACTGCTCATGTTCGATGAGTTGCTCCACCTCTTCCTCTATATCAAATCGATAAGTTTCAAACACTGCTAGTGCTTTGATTGCTATATCTTGATCGGTAACGGTTAAGTTTGTCCCTGATAATGCTGCTAACTTCGCGATACCAATTCGACACTCTATATTCATACCCTGCTGTTGAGCATGAAAAACGATCACTTGCGATGATTGCTCCCAATCTTGTAGATCAGGAAATAAAATACTTTGATTCATGTCTATCCTGTTTAGTACTCCGTTTAAAGCTCAGCTCTAAGCTGGTTTAAAACTGTCTCCATACTTGGCTTAACCCCACGCCAAATTAAAAAGCTTTCTGCAGCCTGACCCACCAACATTCCTAAACCGTCTATTGTTCGTTTTGCCCCTTGCTCTGCAGCCCAAAGATTAAATGCTGTCTGCTCTTTGCCATACATCATATCGTAGCAAACGGTATCTGCGCGAATGACCTCTGCACTAAGGTTAGGCACCTCACCACTTAAACTCGATGATGTTGAATTGATAATGACATCGTAGTTTTGACCTGTATGAGCAATCGCTTGAGCACGAACCTGACCGTAATGATTAAATATATCAACCAGAGCCTCTGCTTTTGACTGTGTGCGATTCACAATCGTCAGCTCTGCAATATTGGCTTGTAATAGTGGTAAAACACTGCCTCTTGCAGCGCCACCAGCACCAACTAGCAAAACACGCTTACCTTTAAGACAGCCAAAATGCCTTTGTAGATCAGCCACCAAACCTAAACCATCGGTATTATCACCACGAATTTTGCCATCACTTAGGACTGATAATGTGTTAACTGCTCCCGCTAATCGCGCCTGTTCGCTTAATTCATCGCACAAGGAAAAAGCCTGCTCCTTAAAAGGAACTGTGACATTAGCCCCTAAGCCATGATTGGCCGCAAACTCACTAAAACTAGCTTCAAAGGCATCAATAGGTGCCAGTATGGCCTCATAGCGCAAAGCTTGATTTGTTTCTGCGGCAAAGACAGCATGAATGCTTGGTGACTTACTATGGCCAATGGGGTTGCCAAATACTGCGTATCTATCCGTCATATTCAATTTTCTAGTGCTGTAATCAAAGTTAGAGATTAGTTTACCGCGGATCTAGCCATGAGCAATCTATTCCAGTGCAGTTATTTTCAGTCACTTGTTGTTACAATGGCAGCATTATAAATTTAGTGATGATAGTAGATGGATTGGTTAAAGCGCCTTATAGGCAAAAAAGGGATAAAGGATGAACGGCATCATCAACAGTCTAATGCCTATGATCGAATTGGTGGCGAGAAAACCATTCGTGCCATCGCCAAGCAGTTCTATCAACAGATGCAAACAAACTCAGAGACTAAAGCTTTGCTCGATATTCATCGCGCTCCAATTAGTGAATCTGAACAAAAACTGTTTGAGTTTTTGAGCGGCTGGCTCGGCGGGCCGCAACTGTACCAGCAAAAACATGGTCACCCAGCGCTTCGCGCCTGGCATATGCCATTCAAGGTTGATGAAACGATGCGAGATCAATGGTTAACCTGCATGAAAGCAGCCATTGAGTTAGAAGTAAAAGATCCACAGCATCAGCAAGCTATTTATAGTGCGATAGCCACTCTGGCAGATCATATGCGTAATCAATAACCGCTATTGGCTACGCTTTATGATTTACTGCTTATAAGCTCAACCAGTCTCGCGGCTTAAGGTAATCACTGTAGAGAGCCGCTTCTGGACTGCCCGCTTCTGGAATATAAGCATACTCCCAACGAACCAGTGGTGGCATAGACATTAAAATGGACTCTGTACGGCCACCCGTTTGCAGCCCAAACAGGGTGCCACGGTCATAAACCAAATTGAATTCCACGTAACGCCCACGACGATACAATTGGAATTGACGCTCATGCTCTCCATACTCAGTTTCTTTACGACGCTCAACAATTGGGGCATACGCGGTTAAGAAGCCATTGCCTACCGCTTGCATAAAGTCGAAGCTCTTATCGAACCCCTGTTTATTTAAGTCGTCGAAGAACAATCCGCCAACACCACGGGTTTCATTACGATGTGGTAGCCAGAAGTATTCGTCACACCATTTTTTGTATTTAGGATAGGTTTCATCACCAAATGGTTCACATAATGCTTTGGCACTTTGGTGCCAGCTAACAACATCTTCGAGATAAGGGTAATAAGGTGTTAAATCAAAGCCACCACCAAACCACCAAATAGGATCTGTTCCCTCTTTATGGGCAATAAAAAAGCGCACATTTGCATGGGTTGTTGGAATATGTGGATTATTAGGGTGAATAACTAGTGAGACCCCCATCGCTTCGAAGTTGCGACCGGCTAACTCAGGTCGATGAGCCGTCGCAGATGCTGGCATAGATGCACCCATTACATGAGAAAAGTTAACCCCGGCCTGCTCAAAAACCTTACCGCCAGTTAAAACCCTACTTTGGCCACCGCCACCCTCTTCGCGCTTCCAAGAATCTTCTTTGAAACTTGCTACGCCATCTAGCGCCTCAAGCCCGTTACAGATGTTATTTTGCAACTCGAGTAAAAATGCTTTTACAACGCTTGAATCCGGTATGCTCATACTTTTCCCTAAATATTATGACTGATTAACCTTGTCGAATAATATTGCCGCTACGGGCATCGATTATCGTTGACGGTGCAGTTTGCGTACCGAGTTCGCCCATTACTACGGCAAATATGGCACGGTTAAACTGTTGCTTTACTGTTTCAACAGACAAAGCTGGCTCCAACCCTGACAAATTTGCACTGGTCGAAACGATGGGTTTATTAATTGCTGCACACAACGCCTGCACATCAGGATGGGCTGTCACCCGCACGGCAATAGAGTCGAAGCTACCTGTGAGTAGCGTTGATAGACCCGGCTTTGCAGGCATAATGAAAGTAAAAGGTCCTGGCCATTTGCTTTGAGCAAATGCTAATTGCTCCGCACTGAGTTGAGACTCATCGATATAAGGTAATAGTTGCTGGTACTCTCCAGCGACTAAAATTAATCCTTTTTGCCAAGGGCGCTGCTTTATACTCAGCAGGTGGTTAATAGCATCATCATTGTCAGGGTCACACCCTAATCCGTAAACGGCTTCGGTTGGGTAGGCTATTACCCCACCACCTTTAATAATATCAGCCACGTCAGCAGGCAATACTTCTAACATCGGTCTCCCTTAACCCTTTCTTAGTGCGCTCTTAATAGCGCTATGATTACTTAAAAGCGACATTAGTGGAAGATAATATGGTCATTTAGGCTGGTTAGTTAGATTGGTCGCTTATACTTACATGATTTTTCAGGACACTCCAGGCGCATGCCAGCAGCTCCTTTACGCTCAACGAGTATCCCAAAGCCGCAATCAGGACAGGTCTCGGCAACAGGTGGGTAGTTCACCAGAAACTTACACTTAGGATAAGCACTACAAGCATAAAAAGACTTACCAAAACGACTAGTTCGATGCTCAACATGGCCCTTTTTACACTTAGGACAGCTTATCTCATCTTCCGCGTCTGCTTGGTCATGCTTTTCAATATGGCTGCACTCTGGATAGTTGGTACAACCGATAAAAATACCAAAACGCCCCGACTTTACCGCGAGCTCACTGGCGCATTCAGGGCAAGATGACCCTTCAATAACTTGTGTTTCTATCGACTCATGCTGTACCAATGGTCGAGTATAATCACAGCTTGGGTAGTTATTGCAGCCAATAAAACCACCATGTTTACTGTGTTTCACAGACAATTCGCAGCCACATTTAGGGCAGAGTTCGTACTCTTTTTCTAGTGCATGCTCGTGTGTTGTAAACAGTTGCTGATCGATTTTGGCCATGATTGTCTCAGTTCATCAGTATGTCGCTATTCTACCAAGTATTAGCCTGACTGTTGTATACATCTAATAGGTTTTGACAAAAAACGGTGATATATTGTATCCAAAAACCACAGGGCATGATAAATGAATACAAAAACTAAAATTGCTTTAACTATTATAGTTGCACTTTCTGGCTCAATATCAGGTTGTTCTAGCACGAATAACACGTTACCAACTCCTGAAATACTCCAACAGATAAGCTCAAGTTCTGAAAGTGCGCTATTTGATGAAACTAACCCGCTTATGACGGTATCTCATTTCCAGCAAGCAAGCGTTACGTTAGCTAGCACAACTGATACCGAGTCGCTTGATAAGCTACTCTACTATTTTCGCGCATTCAGCTATTACGGCCCCACTGACGAGCTGGAATTGTCAGACTATGTCAGCTTGTCCGCCGCACTCGAAAGCCTTGCTGACTCAGGGGTATTGGACGGAAAAGCGCGCTTACAAGAGCAATATGCTGTAACCATGTATCGCTACTTTGCAGATAATGAGCGCGCAGCACAACTTGCCCCTCTGCTACCACAACTCAATAAGCAACTAGCCCAACTTGCAACGACCACCAGCCAACAAGCAAACGACTACGCACTACTAGAGACACTAAAAGCTTATGGCTTTTTGTTTAATGTGAGCCGCAAAAATGTTGAAGGTGAACTCAATAGCGTCCTGTTATCTGCAAACCTTAATCAGCCATTACTAGCTTTTGCAGCCAACAAAAGCAGTATCCGCGCTGATCAAGACTGGCCGAGAACGAATGCCTACTGGGCACTAGCCCTTTATAGACTCGCGCTACCAGGTTCAGAAGATGGTGAAGCAACACCACTCGAGCTTGCAGTCGATAACGCCGTGGCCGACATTGCTAGACAAGATGTGGCAGAGCGCGGGGATATTGCAAAAGATGCCTACAGTAAAGGCTACCACGTCAATACTTTTTCAGCCCAAGAGCGTTGCCAAGAAAATAGCGATATTTGTCGTATACCAGAGCTAAAAGAAGGCTTACCCATTGAACACCAATGCTCGGAGTCGCTATTTATCTTGGCACAAGATCTCAACGAGCAAGAATTAGTAGAGAGTTGCACTAAACTCACCTCGCAAGAATCTCACTTTCATAACGTGCTTGAGACACAGCAGCAAGCAACCGCAAATGATAACAATGAAGCACTGAGAGTTGTGGCGTTCACAAACTGGAGTCAATACAACTATTATGGACAGCTAATATTCGATATTCAAACCGACAACGGCGGCATGTATATCGAAGGTACCCCCTCAAAACCCGGTAACCAAGCAACCTTCTTTGCTTATCGCCAATGGTGGATAGAGCCTGAGTTTGCGGTCTGGAACCTGAATCATGAATACGTACACTACCTCGACGGCCATTTTGTAAAATATGGCGGTTTTGGCCACTTCCCTAGCAAGATGGTGTGGTGGTCAGAAGGGTTGGCAGAATACATTGCTCAAGGCGATAGTAATCCAACTGCGCTAAAAGTTATCAAGCGCGATATTGATAAGGCACCCACGCTAGAAGACATATTTGCCACTGAATATAAAGATGGTGTAGATATGACCTATAAATGGAGTTATATGGCAGTGCGTTTTCTTGCTGAGCATTACCCCAGCGATTACGTGAAACTTAGTCAGTTCTTAAAAACCGATTACTTCGAAGGATATGAACTGCTATTGGCCGACTTAACACAGCATCAGCAGCAGTTTTCTGAGTGGTTAACCTCTCAAGTAGCGCAATTTGATGACAGCGAGCAGAAATCTAAGCCACGCCTGCATAAACAGAATCGTTATGCTTACCGTGACTACTTGCAACCTCTACACCTCTCTCAAGATAGTTCTCATCTGCATTTCTAAATATGCATGAATTTCAGAACTAAAAAAGGAGGCGAAAGCCTCCTTTTTTATGAAACAAGTAGAACAAGATTATGAATGCAACCGACCATCCGGCTGCTCAAAGATCAGATCTTCCATCTGTTCATAAGCTGACTCATGACCTGGAGCATTAAATAGCACCATCAAGATAACCCATTTTAGGTCATCTAAGTTGAGCGATGATTCATCGAGTTGCATAACACGGTCAATCACCATTTCACGGGTTTCAACGCTAAGCACTTTTATCTGCTCAAGAAATAGTAGAAAACCACGGCTCTCTACATCAATTCTCTCTAACTCGTCTTTGGTATAAATACGAAAAGATTGCTGATCATGATTACACAGATACGGCGTTCCTGCTTCTTGCAGTTCCGCTAAACCTTCTAACCAAGTTAGCGCTTTAATGATCTCAGCTTGGTGAAATCCAGCACGCGTTAGTTCTTTGGTGAGCTCATCTTCATCGACAAGAAACTCAACTTCGCTATGCACATAGTTTTCAAATAGATACATGAGGATATCAAACATGGCTAGCTCCTCTTAAGTCTTACATAACCACCGGGTACAGCAGTCACCCAACCTTGTAACTCAAGTTCAAGTAACTGCTCCAATACTAGCTCTATGGTTTTTCCACTATGCTCAACCACGTTATCAATCGTTGTGGTTTCATAACCTACACTAGCTAACAGCGAAGCAAATGGCAAATCAGAGACTATCTCCCCCCCTATATGGTGACTGGCTTTGACTTCTTCAAGGTGGCAGCCAGATAAAACCGCAACTTCTTCTAAAATGTCGTTGGCAGACTCCACTAACTTTGCGCCATCGCGTAATAGTTGATGACATCCTTCACTGTGACCCCCCAATACACTTCCAGGTAAAGCAAACACCTCACGCCCCTGCTCATTTGCCAATCTCGCACTGATTAATGAGCCACTTTTCAACCCCGCTTCTACAACAAGGGTTCCTATAGTTAGACCGCTAATAATGCGGTTTCGTTTCGGAAAATTACCAGCAAATGGCTTAACTTGTGGCCAAAACTCACTTAACACGCAACCTTCATGTTGAATATCATGATAAATACTTCGGTGTCTTTTAGGATAAATAACCTCTACACCTGTACCAAGCACAGCAATACTGATGCCCTTATTTTCGATAGCTGCTTGGTGCGCAGCGCCGTCAATGCCTAGCGCCATGCCACTGGTAATGGAAAGATGTTGTTCAACGAGCTGAGATGACAACGCATGCGCCATCTTCAATCCACCGGGTGTGGCATTTCGGCTCCCCACTATCGCAATACTCGGTCGAAGAAGAGCATTGGGGTTACCCTTTACAAACAACACACTGGGAGGATCACTAATTTGTTTAAGTAATGGCGGGTAAAGCGGGTCGTCGAAACATAGTAAGTGATGATGTTCACTCAGCTGCAGCCACTCGAGTGCCGCGTCAACTAAAGTGTAATTAGGGGTAAGGTTGGAGCGAAGCAAAGATTCAGGTAAAGGTAATGCATCTGGCTCATGCGTTAACCTTTGTCTTAGCTCTTCCACATCCATGTAATTTATCAATTGTTTAATCCGAGCGGGTCCTAGCCCGGATACAGCAGAAACAACTAGCCAGTGCGACCAGCTTTTCATTAATAGCCTATCCTCAAGTTATCTGCGCAGTATTATCACTGCACAGATTTAACTTTAGACTACTCGCTCGCTATCAGCGAATCAGGAATAGTCAGTTTATCAGCGACCCTTACAGGGCGCTCATTAACTAAGATAATCCCCATACTGACTTTTTCAAAAACTTTAAAAACCATCAGCTTGCCACGATACAGATCTGGCATTTGCACCGCGTTGTCAGCTGAGATCCCTGCCAACATTTTTTCATAGCGTGTTCGGTCATTTGGTGGAACGGGCACCCCGTCACCATCAATCACCACCACATCACCCTCTTTAAATATTGAGAACACTTGCCCAGTCTCAACGCCATCTATATCACCACGGTCAATGTAAACGACATCGAACTTACCCATTGCCCGCACATCAATGCCAGAGGCCAACACTGTCGTTGGAGCAGTCAGTTGTGCAGCGCTTGGCATAAAGTAGGCTGACATTAATGAGTCATCTTCTATTGGCAGCAAGCGATAACCGGCTTTAGTTTCCCGCAAACTACTTAGCAGCTCTACTTTCGATATAGGACCAGATTCAACAACCCGACCACTGGCTGTCAAAATCGCCTCAAGCCCAAGTGCTTCGCCATCAGTATTGGCAAACTCTCGGCCGCTGGCATAAACACCAAATTTATCACCAACGGTAAGCTCGCCTTGAACATAAACAATATCTGATACCACATGGTGACGAGATTCGCTTTCACCGCCCATAACCATCGGCTGCTGCTCAAACCAATTTTCTTCAACGACTCGATTGTGCAGTAAATAAGGTTGGATCAGTGACAGGTCTATCGCTGGAATTGCACCATTTTTAGGTGAAACACGCCCAGCAGGGCTTTTGCTTAAATGCGGCTTGACCACTAGGCGTGGCACACCATCAATAAACACTAGAGTAAGTCTATCACCCGGATAGATAAGGTGTGGGTTAGCCACTTGCGGGTTTGCGCCCCACAATTTAGGCCAACGCCAAGGATCTTTTAGGAAAAAAGCTGATATATCCCAAAGAGTATCGCCTTTCTTAACAACATAGGACTCAGGGTGTCCAGGTTTCAGTGTCAATGTATCAGCGAAAACGAAGGTGCAACCAAGCATAAGTGAAGCAAGTAATAGTAACCGTTTCATCAGGGTATCCATGCTATTTGCTCTTTATTAGATTATAAGTAGAGCTTTTGCTGTTATTGAATGCCGCTAAGGACTAAAATTGAGCCATTAGCCAAAGCCAGTATAACTAACTGGCTTAGATTTGACAGACTTGTTAAGAGTTTAGGTATGAGTTTATTAAAAGTTTTACGCTTTCCAGATGAAAGATTACGTACAGTAGCCAAGCCAATCACAGAGTTTAACGCTGCTCTACAAACACAAATCGACGATATGTTCGAAACAATGTATGAAGAGAAGGGGATCGGTCTAGCGGCCACTCAAGTTGATTTTCATCAGCAACTTATCGTAATGGATCTTCAAGATGAGATCGATCGCCCAAAAGTGTTCATAAATTTAGAGATAATTGCCAAAAGCGGTGATTTCTGTAATGAAGAGGGCTGCTTATCTGTTCCAGGCATCTATGCCAAGGTGGATCGGGCTGAGTTTGTCACGATTAAAGCGCTTGATCGAGACGGTAATGAGTTTACCTTAGAGGCTGAAGGACTGTTTGCCATTTGCTTGCAACATGAACTCGACCATTTAGCGGGCAAATTGTTTGTCGATTATCTATCGCCACTAAAACGCCAACGTATCAAGCAAAAGCTAGAAAAAGCCGCTCGTTTAGAAGCAAAACAAGGATAAATTTTTGAAACCACTTAATGTCATTTTTGCCGGTACGCCTGATTTTGCCGCTCGCCACCTTCAAGCGCTGATCGAATCACAACACAAGGTGATTGCCGTTTATACCCAGCCTGACCGACCTGCAGGTCGTGGCAAAAAACTACAATCTAGCCCGGTAAAGGCATTGGCACTCGAAAATGATATTCCAGTGTTACAGCCTAAGTCATTACGCGATGAAACCGCCCAGCAAGAATTAACCGCGCTTAATGCCGACATTATGGTTGTAGTAGCTTACGGTTTAATCTTACCGAAAGTCGTACTTGATACCCCACGCTTAGGTTGTATCAACGTGCACGGTTCTATTTTGCCTCGCTGGCGCGGAGCCGCGCCAATTCAGCGTGCTTTATGGGCTGGAGATGCTGAGACAGGTGTTACCATCATGCAGATGGATATTGGTCTAGATACCGGTGACATGCTATTAAAGACTCAGTTAAAAATTGAAGATACTGATACCTCTGCGACGCTTTATGAAAAGCTTGCCGATCAAGGTCCAAGTGCACTCGTTGAAGCATTAGCGGGAATCGCGGCTGATACTTTACCAGCAGAAAAGCAAGATGAAAGCCTCGCTAACTACGCAGAGAAATTGTCAAAAGAGGAAGCGCAAATTGATTGGTCTAAATCAGCAGAGGCCCTTTGGCGTGAAATAAGAGCCTTTAACCCATGGCCAGTAAGCCACTATCAACACGCAGGCAATACCATAAAAGTTTGGCAAAGCCATGTGAGTGAAAAGACTTCAACTGCCGCAGCAGGTACCGTTATATCTGCCGACAAAAACGGTATTGATGTTGCGACTGGAAATGGTGTGTTAACAATCACTAGCATGCAATTGCCAGGTAAAAAACCTCTTAGTGTCGCTGATATTCTCAACTCTCGTGCAGACTGGTTCACAGCAGGCACTCAACTCAACAACGCAATGGGTGACCAAGGCTAATGGCAATGAACTTAAGAGCGCTAGCCGCGAAAGTAGTATTTCAGGTCCTTGAAAAAGGCATATCATTATCTGTCGCCCTGCCCGATCAGCAAAAACACCTCGACAGTGGTAAAGATAAAGCCCTGTTAGCAGAGCTTTGCTATGGTGTCATGCGTCATCTGCCACAGCTTGATAAACAAGTTAGCGACTGCATGAGCAAACCGCTCAAAGGTAAGCAGCGCATCGTACACCAATTGCTATTGATTGGTTGTTATCAGATTTACTTCACACGGATCCCAAGCCATGCTGCAATTTCAGAAACAGCAGAGGCTTGTCGCCAATTAAAATTTGAAGGCTTAGTCAAGGTCGTAAACGGTGTCTTGCGCACCATTCAACGCCAAGAAAAACCCTTATCAACCGACAACGATACACTTGCCTACAATACCCCAGCTTGGATCATCAAACGCTTAAAAGAGGCTTACCCAGAAAATTGGCAACAGGTCATTGAGCAAAGTCATCAGCGTCCGCCGATGTGGTTGCGTAACAATCAGCAATCCCAGAGCAGAGAAACTTACTTACAAGCATTAGCAGGCTTAGACATAGAAGCTGAAGCGGGTAACAGTCCTGATTCAATTTTATTAAGCAGTCCTCGCGACGTTATGCAGCTACCCGGTTTTGAAACTGGCGCCGCATCAGTACAGGATGGCGCAGCGCAATGGGCAGCCACACTGCTCGCGCCGCAAGGTGATGAGCTGGTACTTGATGCATGCGCGGCACCAGGTGGTAAAACTTGTCACTTATTAGAACTGGCACCCGATATTAAGCTAGTTGCAGTAGATTTTGATGCCAAACGACTTGAACGTGTACAACAGAATTTGGACCGCTTGTCTCTTGAGGCTGAATTAATTCATGGTGATGCCGCAGATATTGATTCTTGGTGGCAAGGTGATAAGTTTGACCGTATCTTGCTCGATGCACCTTGTTCCGCAACAGGTGTTATTCGTCGTCATCCAGATATAAAATGGCTAAGAAAGAATAATGATATTGAAGAGTTAGCAGCACTACAATCCAAAATATTTGATCACTGCTGGAAGTGGTTAAAGCCTGGTGGCACACTCTTATATGCAACATGCTCTATCTTGCCGCAAGAGAACAGAGATCAAGTAAGCGCCTTTTTAGCAAGAACAGCAGATGCAACCTTAATGCCTATCGAAGAGCAAACCAATCCACAAGATACAGGTTGGCAAATTGTTCCAGGGCAAGACAATATGGACGGCTTTTATTACGCTCGCCTAGTGAAGGATTAGTACGGCAATGAAAATAATCATTTTGGGTGCGGGACAGGTTGGTGGCACATTAGCCGAAAACTTAGTTGGTGAAAATAACGATATCACTATCGTCGACAACGATAAAACTCGCTTACGTACCTTACAAGATAAGTACGACTTGCGGGTTATTGTTGGTCACGGTGCTCACCCAGATGTATTAAAGGCTGCCGGCGCAGAGGATGCCGACATGCTGATTGCTGTTACTAACAGCGATGAATGTAATATGGCCGCCTGCCAAATAGCCTATTCACTGTTTGGTACGCCTACCAAAATTGCCCGAATTCGATCTGAGCAGTACTTAAACCTACGCGATAAACTGTTTATTGATAGCGAGACCAAACATTCAGAAAATCGTCCTCGCGGTGGTTTTATCATTGATGAACTTATCGCACCAGAGCAGCTAGTGACGGCCTATATAGGTCGCCTAGTTGAATACCCAGGCGCGCTGCAAGTACTGGAGTTCGCCGAAGGTAAACTAAGCCTCGTTGCCGTTCGTGCTTATTACGGTGGACCACTGGTCGGTAATGCCTTAGCGGCATTACGCGAGCACATGCCCAATATTGATACCCGGGTTGCCGCTATCTTTAGGCAAGGTCGACCGATTATGCCCCGCGGAACAACTATCATTGAAGCCGACGATGAAGTGTTCTTTGTTGCTGATAGCCGTCATGTGCGCGCCGTTATGAGTGAAATGCAGAAACTGGATAACTCTTACCGCAATATTATGATTGCCGGTGGTGGTAATATCGGCCTTGGACTCGCTAAGCAGCTGCAACGTAATCATTCGGTAAAACTGATTGAACACAAGCAAGAGCGCGCTGAAGAGTTATCGGAAAAACTTGAGAATACAACGGTATTTTGTGGTGATGCTTCCGATCAAGAGTTATTACTAGAAGAGCACATCGATCAAACTGATGTCTTTATTGCGGTGACTAATGACGATGAAGCCAATATTATGGCTGCGTTATTAGCAAAACGCATGGGGGCTAAAAAAGTCATGGTGCTGATACAGCGAGAAGCTTATGTTGATATTGTGCAAGAGGCCAATATCGACATCGCGATCTCGCCACAACAAGCCACTATCTCGGCGCTTTTGACCCACATTCGTCAAGGCGATATCTGTAATGTTTACTCATTAAGACGTGGCGCAGCAGAAGCTATCGAAGCGATTGCCCACGGCGATAAAAATACCTCCAAGGTTGTCGGCAAGCAGATTGGCGACATCAAACTGCCTCCTGGTACAACAATTGGTGCTATTGTCAGAGATGACGAAGTATTGATGGCACACGATAAAACGGTCATTGAACAAGGTGACCATGTCATCCTATTCTTAGTTAACAAGAAGTTTATCGGTGAAGTTGAAAAGTTATTCCAGCCGAGCGCCTTCTTCTTTTAAATGTGTTCCGGAGCCTAACCTAACACCATGCTGAACTTTCGGCCTCTGCTGTTTATATTGGGGATTTTTCTATCAACGCTCACCGCGTTTATGTTGATCCCTGGTGCTTTCGCACTTTACTACGGCGAAGAAACAGTAGGTGCATTTATGATCTCCTCTCTGGTTGCGGGTACCGCGGCCAGTTTTTGCATGCACCAAGGACAATCTCAAAAGCTCCACCTTAACATCCGTGACATGTTCCTACTAACCAGCCTCACCTGGTTTATTGTTAGCTTATTTGCCGCGCTACCTTTTACTCTTTATCACGGTATTAATTATACCGATGCGTTTTTTGAAACAATGTCAGGGATCACCACCACAGGCTCGACAGTACTTTCAGGGCTGGACACTATGGATCACAGCATTCTGATCTGGCGCTCCCTACTTCAATGGCTCGGGGGCATAGGGTTTATTGTAATGGCGGTTGCTGTACTACCATTTCTAAACGTCGGTGGTATGCGACTATTTAGAACCGAGTCTTCTGATTGGGGCGATAAAGCAACTCCTCGAACTCAACATATGGCAAAAAGCCTATTCATAGTTTATATCCTACTAACTTTTCTGTGTTTTTTGGCTTATCACAGCAGTGGTATGAATTGGTTTCAAGCGATTAACCATGCAATGACCACCCTTTCAACTGGCGGTTATTCAACGTCAGATAGCTCTATGGCCGCCTTTTCAAAAGAGGCGCACTGGGTCGGCACCACTTTTATGCTCACCGGTGGTCTGCCGCTATTAATGTTTGTCTACATGGTGCAACAAAAATCATTAAAAGTATGGAATGATGCTCAAGTCAAAGGCTTCTTAAAGTTTGTCATTCTGGTTTCCATCTTGCTGGCGCTGTGGTTATGGAGCAGCAGAGAGATAGCCCCTATCGATGCGCTACGCCTTGCTAGTTTTAATGTGGTGTCTGTTGTTACTACCACAGGTTATGGCCTCACGGATTATTCCGCTTGGGGTGCTGTCGCCAATATCGTTTTCCTATTTTTAATGTTCGTCGGCAGCTGCTCAGGCTCGACGTCGGGTGGAATAAAGATTTTCCGCTTTCAGATTGCAGGGGTGATAATGCGGGAGCAACTTAAGCAGCAGTTTCACCCGAATGGCGTGTTTAAAGAACGCTATAACAACCGCATTATCAGGGATGATATCGTCCGCTCACTGGTCACCTTTATCCTGCTATTTATGTTGGTCATTGTTGGCTTATCTATCATCTTGGTACTTACAGGCTTAGATCCTATCACTAGCTTTACCGGAGCGATTACTGCGGTGACTAATGTTGGACCAGGACTAGGTGATACCATCGGTCCTGCAGGTAATTTTGCTCCACTACCCGATGTTGCTAAATGGGCATTATCGGTTGGCATGCTGTTAGGCAGACTTGAGATTTTAACTGTAGCGGTATTATTCCACCCGAGTTTTTGGAGGTATTAATACCTGCACGACTAAGTAGGGGATAGCCATGCAGAATATAGAGTGGCGCTTTAAGCAGTTACGAATTAAATTTTAATCATCCTGATATGTATAAACAGGCATTAAAAAACCACAGCAAATAGCTATGGCTTTATCTGTCTAAAACGCGCTATTTTGACAAGGTAACCAAGTGGTCAGCGTATGCATCAACATCTTGCCAATCGGTGTAATCGATAACCGATGTAGGATCCGTCGGGCCATTAGTCATCTTCATGATGAACTGGATCATCCAGCGGTCGTACCAGCGCCATGATGGATAATCAACTTTACCCGCTATCACTTTTACGTCTTGTGGCTTCCATGGCGATAGCTCGATAAATTTCTGTAGATACTTATTGTTTTCAGGTACCCGTTTTTCAGGATTACGTGCCACAACGTTAACGCTGAAAAAGCTCGCAGGCTTAGCGGCAAACTCGGCTTGATGCTCGGTTACAAATTCAAATACCGACTTATGGTACGAGCCGTAAAGCACGCATGCTCCTAGTGCTACTGCATCATATTTTGACCAATCTAGCCCTTCAGCCTTAGCTTCGTTGATATGCATCATATCGCATTGATGCCCTTCACTAACAATACGGTCGGCAATCGCTCGACTAATTCTGGCAGTATGACCGCCTCGAGAGTAATACAAAACTAAAACTGATTTATTCATTATTCCAACTCGGAAAATTCCACATTAAATTCATTGTTGCAGCAAATAGCGGATTTAACAGGATAATAGATCACAAATTAGGCATAGCTCATATTATCAACATCAAAAATTGAGATCCCTGCAGCGCAGGAGTATATTGTTTTATCACACCAACTCAATTAGAATTAACTAATTAAAGGCTATGAAGTGAGTAACCGTATGCAAAAAGAAATCGATGTCAGTGCAATGGTAACTAATGCAGAGAGTGCTGCAAAATGGCTTAAAGCAATTGCAAACCCATACAGATTAATGATCTTATGCTTATTACTTGATAAAGAGTTAAGCGTAACAGAGTTAAATGAAACGGTACCACTGAGCCAATCTGCATTATCACAGCATTTAGCGGTGTTACGTTCTGAAGACTTAGTGGCGACTCGTAAGAGCTCACAGGTGGTATTCTATACCCTAAAAAATGAACAAGTGACCGAAGTTATCTCAATCCTGCACAAGAAATACTGCGCTTAGTTGCTAGCGATTGTTTACAGCATTTATAATAAAAAAGCCTGCTTATTAGCAGGCTTTTTTATTATAAAGTTAAACTCGTGACTAGCGCTCTGCAAAACTGCGGGCAAATTCATCGACTTGCTCCCAGTTAGTAAATTCAAAGGTACCGCTGGTATCTGTAGGGCCTTTGGTCATCCACATGATAAAGCGGATCATCACTTTATCGAACAAGCGATACTTAGGGTAATCAATCTTACCCGCAAACACTCCAAGCTGTTGAGGTTGCCACAGTGAAAGCGCTAAAAACTTTTTCATATACGGGTTGGTTTCAGGACTGTTTTTTTCAGGCTTTCTTGCAACCACATTAACAGTGAAGAAAGCATTTTTCTTTGCATTTAATACTGCATGATGACGATTGATAAACTGATATAGCTCAGGTCTATGTTTGCCGTATCGAATACTCGCAGCGACCAAAATTTTATCGAACTGGGCTAAACCTAGTGCTTCTGCTTCCTCAAGTGAGGCCAAGGTGACTGTAGCTCCTAGCAGCCGATTGATCTTGCTAATCTGCTCACAAATTGCTTTGGTTAGACCATCAACGGTTGAATAGATAACCAGTGTATTGCTCATTCAGTTCCTGCTCTTAGTAGATAAAAATTATGACGCTTAGCTCTTAAGGTTTAAGAGTATAGCTAAACGATTAAAATTAGCTTAGCCATCGCGATTTTACAGCAATATTTAGTTCTTCCAGAATGTCGGCGTAAATAGCACTAATAGTGTAAACACCTCTAAACGACCAAATAACATCGCAAATAACAATACCCATTTTTCACCGTCACCAATACTGGCATAGTTACTGGCTACTTCACCCAGGCCTGGGCCCAAGTTATTTAAGCAAGCTGCAGTGGCACTAAATGCTGTAATAGCATCCATCCCCATCGCCATTAAGATCAACATGCATAATACAAATACTAAGGCGTAAGCAGAGAAGAACCCCCATACAGCATCAATAACACGATCAGGCAGTGCCTTACCGCTGATGCGAATTGAAAACATACCGCGAGGATGCACTAAACGCTTAAGCTCTCTCGATCCCTGCAGCAATAGCAAGATAACTCGCATCACCTTAATACCACCGGCTGTTGAACCACCACTACCGCCAATGAAGCTCGAAAATATTAGTAAGATAGGTAAAAAGAGTGGCCAAGCATGGAAACTTTCAGTACCAAAACCAGCTGTTGTTGATACTGAAACGGCTTGAAACAACGCGTAGTCGAAGGTTTCTTCTGGCGAATCATAAATACCACTATGGTAAAGAGTGGCAAAACAAATTGCAGTAAGACCAAGCTGAATAGCGATAAGCACTTTAAACTCAGCATCTTTAAAATAGACTTTGAGGTTAATGCCGCGGCGTGAAAATGCGGCGAAATGCAGGCTAAAGTTAAGTGCCGCAATTAATAAGAACACCACACAAATCATATTAATTGCAGGGCTATCGAAGTAGCCTATACTGGCATCGTGAGTAGAGAAACCACCAATAGCAATGGTTGAAAAAGAGTGACAAATAGCATCAAAAACATCCATCCCAGCCGCCCAATATGCGACTGCGCAAGCTACGGTTAAAGCCAAATAAATATACCAAAGGGCTTTAGCTGTCTCGGCAATTCTCGGAGTCATTTTGCTGTCTTTTACCGGCCCTGGCGTTTCAGCGCGATACAACTGCATCCCCCCTACACCCAATACCGGTAAAATAGCCACAGCCAACACAATAATTCCCATTCCACCAAGCCACTGCAGCAGGTGTCGATAAAACAAAATTGCTTTTGGTAGAGTGTCCAAACCAACAATAACAGTCGCCCCTGTGGTGGTTAGCGCTGAGAAGGATTCGAAAAAACTATCAGTAAGACTAAGCGAAGGTTGGCCTGAGAAAATAAATGGCACGGCACCAATAGAGCCAAGTACGACCCAAAACAAGACCACCAGTAGAAAGCCCTCACGAGTTCGGAGATCTTTACGGTGGCGACGATTGGGGTACCAAAGTGTAAAACCGAGGATGAGACACAAAACAAATGCCTGAATAAATGCCATACCGCCGCCATCTTTATAGATAACGGCCACCAAAGCTGGCGGAAGTAAAGACAAGGAGAACAGCCCCATAAGTAGGCCTGTAATTCTTATTATTGTTCTATATTGCATTGGATTCCATTGCTAGCGCATTTTTGCTCAAATGCATTTTCGCACACTTCGTTGTAATGTTCACAATCGTTTTACTTATACCAACCAACATAAAGATTTGATCGCTCAGCGAGAGTTTAGCCTCTTCAGTCGAACAGCGCTTTCAACTGCCCTTGGCTCATGGTGGCCAACTCTAGGTTAAGCTCATCTTTAAAGCGCTTAGGAATGGCAAATTCAATACTGATATTATCGGTAAAGACCTTATCAGCAATAACCACATCACAGCGTGAAAAAAGATGCTCAACATCTTTAAGTTGATGGTAACCACAAACTAATGTCCCCGGATAGCGGATCTGCTTAAGCTTAGTCTCAAGCTGAGGCAATCCTTTTTTTAGGCCTGCGCTATACGCACGTACCAGCCCACCAACACCTAACTTAGTGCCACCGAAATAACGGATAACCACCGCACCAACTTCACCGATGTCACTGCCTTGCAGAGCGGCCAGCATCGGCCGGCCGGCACTACCCGATGGTTCACCATCATCACTTGAACCAATATTAATACTGTCTGATGGTGCACTCGCGACAAATGCGTAGCAGTAGTGGCTTGCTCCTGGGTATTCCGCCCTCAAGTTAGTAAGTACACACTTAAGCTTTGCTTCAGACTGGCAGTGAAATATGTAGGAGATAAATCGGCTATGTTTGATCTCCTCCTCGACCAATAAGTCACTTGCGGGGATCAGGTAGCTCTCACTCAAAATGAATGACTCATTAAATTTCTCATTTTTAAGAAGTGGATTAAAACTGACACATCCTTAGCGATTTAGGCCAAAGTTACGAGTCATATTTTCAGTTCTATCACAGTGAACAATCACATTGTCTTCAATTCGAATACCACCAAATGGACGCAAGATATCAACGGTATTCCAATTGACTTGCTGCTGGCGATTGTCTTGCTTTAGCTGCGCCAATAATGAATCGATAATGTAAACACCTGGTTCGATCGTCAATACTTGATTTTCAGCTAATGTACGCGTGCACCGCAAGAAAGGATGTTCCGCAGGAGAAGCAATATGAGTCCCCTTTTCATCAGCAAGGAAGCCGCCCATGTCATGCACCTGTAGCCCTAACATATGTCCAAGACCATGGGGGAAGAAAGCACTGGTGATCCCCTGCTCGACTAATCCCGCAGCATCACCTGTTGCAATGTCAAAATCAATCAATATTTGTGCCAATTTATGATGTGTCGCGACGTGCAGGTCAACGTAACTAACGCCTGGTTTCATCATCGCAATTATCTGCAATTGCATGCTATCCATGGCAGTGATCAAATCATCAAAAATGTTCTTTTCGAATGCGTAGCTACGAGTAATGTCGGAAGCATAACCATGAAAATTGGCGCCGGCATCAATCAAAAATGAAAGTCTTTGTGGTGGTGATGTTTGTTCTAGCGCGGTGTAGTGCAATATCGCAGCATTTTCATTTAACGCCACAATACTACTATATGGCACTTGGTTTTCACCCTGCGAGATAGCACTTAGATAAACTTGAAGGATCTCGAATTCACTGGCGCCATTATAAAAAGCCGTTTTCGCCGCTTGATGACCGGTCACCGCGATACTATTCGACTTGCGCATACATGCGAGTTCATAAGCGGTTTTATCCGCTCTGTGATAATTAAGGTAACTCAATACTGAATCGGGGTTGCGTCTGTTAAAACCTAATACATCTGCAACATCTAAATGTTCACCAATATAGGCCCAATTATCAATATCAGCGGGTAAAAACTCCGCAACTTTATCAGCTTTAGTTAGGTATTTGATATCGACATATTCGGCCCAAAAATCTGTTGGTTCATCAGCCACTTTATGCCAAAAATCAACTGGACGATAAAAAATAAGCGTCGGTTTATCGTGGCCATTAACAACTAACCAAGAGTTAGGGTTATCGATCACCGGTAACCAAGCTTTAAAGTGAGGGTTAACCTTGAATGGATAGTCCATGTCATCTAAAAACTGTCTATGGGGTTGGCCTGAATGGATTACTAGGCCGGACAGATTTTCACGAGAAGTGATATCAGCGACACGACGGTTTAACTCGCTAATGTGTTCGTGATAAAGATGCGCTAGCTGTTCCATGGTGATTTACCTTATTATTTTATAGCCAAATATCAACGTTGGCTCAGTCTATCATAAGGTAGGTAAAACTCTAGATTTCTCGCTGCGTGGGGAGCCAGCATTTCTGTAAAGAAATGCCCAGTATAAAGCTCAATTTAAAAAGCGTAATGAATACTAAATTTAGCAAACTCCTCACTTTTCAAAGCATATAAACGTTTTGCTTCTTCAGTGGCTGACAACACCCCCATTACTTTGGCTTTAATACGCAGATAATCATTTAATCGATACTGATAGCTCAGCTCAGCATACTGGCTCGAATTACCCCAATCATAACTATAGAGTAACCTTACCTGGGCTGCGTTCTCAGCAAACTCAAATTTGGCCCCTAGAAAAAGGTCATTATCCCCATGAGACTCGGCGCGCTCCCCGCGGTCATCAAACACATATTCAGCAATAACCACCAAATCCTGTAATGATCCCTCAAGAGCATAGATTGGATACTCAAGCCCGATATTGCTAGCGACAAAACCACTACCGAGTTCACGGCCAGTTTTAAACTCCCACTTATAAGTTAACGAATCGGACAGATAGACCGCGTCAAAAAGTAGGTTTTCAGTTTGAATATAGAAGGGTGTCAACTCACTCGCTTGAGGATATCGCACCAAGAGTGGATCTCGTCGAGTACCGCTAAAATAACCAAGAGCAAACTCAAACTCATCAACGTAAAACAGGCCTCTAGCGGCAATGCCTCCGTTTTTATCATTATCTTCATAACGATCAACATCAGAAATAGGTAAGCCATAAGCTGGGCGAAGTGGAAACTCACGAGCGCTAAAAACAGGCAAAAAATAAAGCCCGACCTCTCCAGCATCTAATCGGTAGCTCAATGAGGCAAAGGTCTGTCCCTGCTTCACTTTGTTGTCTAGACTTTCTCTTATGTCTGATTGGTTAATCACATTAACAAGATTTATTGATTCAGATACTCCCCAAAAAAAAGTATCTACCCCGGCTGCAACACTAAAATTGCCCCAGCGCCCAGAGAGCTTTGCTTGACGGATATCGGTATAACGACGATGGTCATCAGCACTATCCCAATTAGCAAAAAGCTTAGCGTCCAACTTCACCATGCCAAATCGGTGAGATGCCTGTAGTTCACCGCGAGCCCCATAAGCCAAGTCATCAATAATAGTTTCTGGAGTATGGGTCGACTCAAAATAATAACGTGATGTCGCAGCTATATCGATGTTTAAGCTATCCAGCAATGATTGCGCCACAACACTAGTGCAGCCAATCGCAAGTAGTAAGCCCAAGATAAATCTTGGCAACAACCTCATTAACAATGGCTAGTCCCTTAACCCGCTGCGGTGAAAGTCTTGCTCAGATAAGCCCGACGCAAACACTATACTTTGGTAGCTTAATCGGGTTACTTTGCCGGTCTGTACATTTTTCATCTCGACTAAACTCGGTCGCCAATACTTATCTTGATATAACTTAAAGCCAGACGCTGTAAACACCTTAAGCAGTGATTTTTTTCTATCGAAATACTCTATTTTAATGATTTTTTGTTCGGTATTTTCGATCCATAACTGCTGTTTGCTATAACCAGAATGTTTATCTACGGGAAAGCGCTCAATCACATCACACTGCTTATCGGAAAATTCAGCGGCATGAGCTTGGATTTCATTACAAGGCAAACTATAAAGATAGTTATAACTGTAATCATCCAGCTCTTTGTTGGTCATGTCCTCAAAGGAAAATTCACTGCCAACAAAAGCGCCCGCTTTATTTCTAGAACCTATGCGTTTAACTCGCCGTACCTCAGGAAGATACAACCACTGCTCATCTGATTTACTTTTATCGGGATGAGTCAGTAGAGCCGTGCCATTAATATCAGCTGGAAAAGTAAACCTAATAAGTGATTTATCACCTTCAGCTGCATTTTCTAATACGCTGATATCTAGTTTTCTGCTCGTTTTAGCTCCAGCCTTACTTTGTAGCTCCATCGTTAGCATCGCTCGGCTATCAGTAAAGCCTTCATCTCGAAGCTCGACAGCACTGGCAATAGCGTAGCCTTGCTGCTCACTATCGCTATTAGCAACAGTGTTTGCCGAAAAACTTAAGCTGTAGCTACAGATAAAGCCAGTTATCACGATATTACATACTCTCATTTGATTCTCACTTAGCTTGATCAAGTGTCAGATGTGGTTGCCCAGCATATTGCGGCAAACGGCGCATAAATTTTAAAACGATGGCGGGTAGCACAATAAGATCAAACAGTAGCGCCAAAACTATGGTGCCACTGGTGAGCAACCCCATCTGGGCATTCTTTTCGAAAGATGAGCTCGATAGCAACATAAAGCCCACAACTAACAAAATAGAGCTAATAACAATCGCACTCATGGTGTGCTCAAAAGTGCTGATGACACTTTGTTCAGGGGTTAAACCTCGCTTCAAGCCTTGAATATATTGGTAAAGAAAGTGCACGGTATCGTCGACGATGATCCCAATAGCCATCGCTGACACTCCGGCCAACCCCATAGAAATATGCCCCTGTATGCAATACCAAAAACCAAAAGCTGCACCGACAGGTATCAAGTTAGGAATTAAGGTCAATATGCCAATGTAGAAAGAACGAAACACAGCTGTTAACGCCAGAGAAATAACCAAAAAGGCAATGAATGCTCCCTGTAGCAAGCTAAAGATATTGTTCTGCCCTACATGAGAGAAGATAAGCGAAGGGCTGGAGTACTCAAACGTTATCCCTTGCACAGTATTTTGCTGTAACCATTTAGTCACTCTAGCCTCGAATGCTAACATCTCAACCGATGTCATATTCTTTAGTCGAGCAGTGAGCTTGAATGAAGATTTGTCAAAACTCACTTGGTTGCCCACATCTTTGCCAAAAGGCAAAGACATCTCATAAAGCAAAAAGTGTTGTGCGGCTAATTTTGCGGTTTTGGGTATTTGATAAAACTGGCTTTGATCCCCGTTAATAAGCTGGTTAAGCTGTTTAATACGGTGCAAAGGACTATCTGTAGTCACCACCTCTTGTTGAGTCAATAACCAAGTGTCAAACTTGTCGACAAAACCTAAGTACGTCGGTGAAAAAATACCATTATCTTGATTGCTCGACAGCGAATAGCCTATGTTATATAACCCAGAAAAATGCTGATCGATCTCCTCTGCTTGTGCTCTAAAGGGCACACTTTTATTAAAGTATTTAATCAAATCATCATCGGTTTCATTGAGAAAACTCAATGAAGCAAACACAACACTGACTGGCAAAAAGGTAAAAAGTATAAGATTTCGATAGCATATGACGATACTAGCTAAGCCATTCATACGTTCAAAAATATTCGTGACTATCGTTTGCTTCGTGGAAATTCGGATCCATAGCAGCAGTCGAGGCAACAAGGTAAACGACAATATAAGAGAGAACATCACGCCAAAAGCGACAATATTGCCCAGGTCTCGAAACGGTGGAGAGTCACTGGCGTTCATCGCGAGAAAACCAATGATGGTCGTTATATGGCTAACAATAATCGGCTTGGCATTGTGTTGGTACGAACTCAGCACGGCATCAAATTGTGAGTGGCCCAATATCAACTGCCGTTTAACATAACTGATAATATGTATGCTCGAAGCCACGATCACGGTAAACATAATGATTGGTGCTGATACAGAAGGAGCAGAAAGATTGATCCCCAGCCATCCAGCAAGACCTAACGCTCCAAGTAACGACAACACCAATACCACCAATATACTCAATGCCGCCTGCGCCGAACCGAGAATGACACCAGCAGCAACGAGAACAAATACGATCATCAATGGAATTAGGGAAGTAAAATCTGCTTTAGCCGCTTTAAAAAAAGCGCCGTTCATAGTCACTAACCCTGTGACATAAAAAGAGTGCTCTGGATAACGCAGTTTAAACTCTTGGATATCCGCCTCTACCGCTTGCATAATCGCGAGTATTTCTGCTTTGTGGTTTTCGCCTGGCAGTAAAGTCGTCACATTAATCGCTGTATACACCCCATCACTAGTCACTAAGCTGTCAATGAGGTCTACCTCGCCTTCAGCTGCTCGCTTAATAAAGTTAATTCGAGCTAAGTCCAGCTGATCCTCTTCATATAGCAGTTCTTCAATTTCAATATTATCGCCCTCAGCCCAGCTGAAGGGATAGTTAGTTAGCGAGTCAACTCGTGAAGAGAATGGGATCTGCCACAGCCTGTCGGTTAGCTGATAAACCAGCGACAGGGTTTCAACGTTATAGATCTGCCCCTGCTTGGGCTTAATCATGATAAAAACATTATCGGTCGCCGTATAGGTGGCATCCATCTGTTCCAATGTTTGTAGATCGGTATCATTGTCATCAAAAAATATTTTGTAGTCGCTCGAAAGCCCCATATCCTTAAGACCAACAATGCAAATCCCTGTCAGCAACAAGCAAATAAGTAACACCCCTGAAGCAAATTTAGAGGTCAGCATTTTCTGCCACTGAGTATCCGTACTCATAGCGAGTTCCTTTGCTTAATAAAAGCTTCAACTAAACTCACAACTGAGTTGACGTCTTTTTCTACCCCAAGAATCAACTCAGATGCACGGCAACTTAGCCACTTACGACCTATAACAAATAGTCCTGGTTCAGGAGTACAGCCTTGCTCTTGCACAAAGCCTTGCTCGTCAACACAACCAGGAATCATTAGCCAGTCAGTTTTATCTCGATAACCCACTGTCCAGATAACGACATCAACGCCATCTAACCGACCATCGTTAAAGTACACTCGGCGATCAGTGGCTCGAATCAAGCGCCCTTTAAGTGTTACGCCTAAAATACGCAAACCCGCATTATTAAATTCACCACAAGGCACTGGATTACGCTTTTGGATAATACGAGCAACCTTACTGCTGCGACTTGCAAATAAAACACCCAGTAACTTTAACCACCAAAAAATATCCCTACCAAGTACTTTATTAGGTGGGAAGGTACGCTTACGGCCTTGAGATAAAGTGACCTTGCAGCGACTCGCAAGCCCACCAGCAATTTGCCGCCCAGTAGCACCATCACCAACCACTAAAACTTTGGTGTTACTCTTAATTTCAGCTAATGATTTTAAGCTCGAAGAATACTGGGTTACGCTGTTTGATAGCCCGTCAGCAAGTTTCGGAATAAAGGGGGATTGATTGGCTCCAGTCGCATTGATCACGGCTTTAGTCGATAACAACAATCCATCACCGGTTCTTATATGAAAAATTTCGTCCACTTTTTTCATTGAAACAACGCTGGTTTGTGATCGAATATTAAGCTCAAATGTTGCAGCGTAACGACGTAAGTAATCAGCCATTTCGATAATCGAAGGGTAGCCCCATTGATCCCCAGGAAAAGCCAAGCCTGGCAATTGACAAAACTGACGTGAGGTAAATAATTTCATTCCTTCAAGGCGATTATCCCACACTTGACCAACAGTGCTGCGCTCCAAAACAAGGTAGTTAACCCCTTGTTCTTGTAACCTTTTAGCCATGAATAATCCATTCTGGCCAGCACCAATAACCACAACATCAATAAGCAACATTCTAAGCAATCTCTTTTACTTGTTGATATTTACCTTCCAAAAATTGCAATAAGGAATTAATCGTCGGATAGTCAAATGCGATAGTTGGCTCAATTTCAGTTTGAGTATGATCTTCAACAATGGTCGATAACTGCACATGCCCAGTAGAGTCTAGCCCCAAACGAGAGAACGAAGTGTCTAGGTGCTGCTCAGAACTAAACTCCTCGATGGCTTCGGAGAGGTATTGGCTGATATCTTCGGTTAAGGTCTGTCTACAAAATTTCACTGTTATTTCCTTTAACAAATTCTGAGCTTACAAAAGTGCACTACAAGCAGTTCGCTTCACTTTGCCGCTTGTGGTCTTAGGGATAGTTCCAGGTGGGACAACTAAAATACGGTCTAGAGCAATTTCATGCTCCTCCGTCACTAAAGCTTTAAGATCGTCTATCAATTGACGCGGCGGCTTTTCTGATAATGCCTGCCTACTCACCTCAACAACGGCGGCAAGCTTTGTTTTAGAATCTCGGGTAAAAGTAAATACCGCAGCACCGTTCCCTTTAGCCGCATAGCGATATGAACGGCATGTGCGCTCAATATCATAGGGGTAAAGATTACGTCCTCGTACTATAAGCAGTTCTTTGATACGCCCAGTAATATACAACTGGCCATCTAGAATGAAGCCCATATCGCCCGTTCGCATGTAAGGCGTCGTATCGCCATTAGCAAGTTTAGCTTGGAAGTCCGTTACGGTTTTTGCAGTTTGATTTAAATAGCCTTGCGCTACAGACTCTCCTGCAATCCAAATTTCCCCCGTCTCATTAGAACGACAGATTTCAAATGTCTGAGGATTAACAACACGGACGGTAAAGTCTTTATTAATCGCGCCACAACACACCACTTTCACACCATCTGGCTTAACCTCAACTTTACCTAACTCAAATGATGCTTTATCTAGTGAGAGCGATTGCACTCCAGTACCTTGAGGACCACCAGAGACAAACAGTGTTGTCTCTGCCATCCCATAACTTGGAAAAAAAGCATTATGATCAAAACCGAGATGGTAAAATCGATGTGAGAACTGCTGCATAGTGGCAGCACTAACGGGTTCTGAACCATTCAAAGCAATCTTCCAACAACTTAAATCTAGATCAGACAGATCTTCTGACTCACGGATTAAATTGACGCAGTGCTCATAGCCAAAATTAGGCGCTGCAGAACAAAAAATTCGATATTGCGATATGAGCTTTAGCCATCGACTTGGTCGCTGAATAAAACTCATTGGTGGCATAAAAACATACCTGCCAGCTAAGTAGAGCGGTAACAACATATGTCCAACTAAGCCCATATCATGGAATTGTGGTAGCCAACCTCCGACAACGGCACCCTTAGGGTGCTGACAAGACGTCTGCATTACCTGCATGTTATGCAACACATTGGCTTGGGTAACCATAACCCCTTTAGGACTACTCGTAGATGAGGTATATTGAATAAAAGCCACCTGCTCAGGAGAAACAACCGGAATATCAATATCTTCTAGTGTGCGATAATGCTCATCAATCCAAATGAAATCAGATTCATGGTAACCATTGACCTCACTCAACTGTTTAGATAGCGTTTTTTGAGTATCCGCAGTAGTAAGGATCGCCTGCACTTTGGCATCAGCTAAAATAGTCAGAGTCCGCTCAAACTGTTTAGTATTACGGGTTACATTAAGTGGAACCGCGATAACCCCAGCGCGTAAGCAAGCCAAAAAATCAACAATAAATTCGAGCCCAGTAGGAAATAGTAGTGCGATATATTTCTGTCGATAGCTGAGTCGGACTAGCAACTTCGCTCTCGACTCAACCCTATCCACTAGCTCTTGGTAAGTCAGGTGAATGGCCGTTTCAGGACCTCTTGGTTGAAAGGAACAAGCAATCGTTTCAGGCTCTCGCTGCGCATGTTCACGAATGACACTCATCAACAGTTGGCACTGTCTCATAACGCTTCACCGCCACTAATATGTAGCAACTGTCGCACCTCAGTAACCAAGGCGTCGACAAATTTACTCACTTGCTGTGCGTTAGTGAAGCAGCCAAAGCTTACCCTAATAGCCCCTAACACCCTCTCTTCTGTCAGCCCCATCGCCATCAAAACATGGGATAACTGCTTAGTTTTGTTATTACTGCACGCTGATCCCACAGAAATAATAAAGCCATGCAACATCTCTAGCCTCAAAGCCAGAGCTTCTCCACGTATACCGTCGATTGATATATTTAATGTATTAGACAGTGCAGAGTCGTAATCTGTCGCGCCATTAAAGGCGAGAGCTATAGGGGCTGCTTCAAGCAGATCCATCATCTGTTTTTTAAGCCTAAAGCAGTGACTGTCCCAATATACTAGTTCTCGATTTGCTTCTTCTGCTGCAACCGAAATCCCTGACATAGCAACGAGATTTTCTGTACCTGAACGCATCGAAAATTCTTGTCCACCGCCATGGATCAAAGGCCCGATTGCATCTTTATCTTTAATATAGAGGCAGCCTACGCCCTTTGGGCCATAAAACTTGTGCGCAGATAAAGACAGGTAATCAACACCTAACAGCTCTACATCAATCAAGCGCTTACCAACAAACTGCACCGCATCTACATGTACAGGGATCTTGTGTTCTGCAGCAATACTACAAAGTTGTTCTATTGGCTGAATGGCACCAGTTTCATTGTTTGCGTACATGACACTAACGAGCTGTGTATCTATGGTTAGCGCAGACTCAAAATCGCTTATCTTGATATGCCCTGCTGCATCAGGCTGTAGATATGTAGCACTAAAACCAAGCTCTTCAACGCAATAGCGCACAGTATCAAGCACCGAAGCATGTTCCATTGAAGAGGTAATAATATGCCCAGGGTTGTTTAGGTGTTTAAACAGCACCCCTTTAATCGCCCAATTATTTGCCTCTGAGCCACCAGAAGTAAAAAAGATCTTTTTCGCGTCTGTACTTAATAAATCAGCAAGGTTATCTCTAGCCTGAGAGATCGCTGCACGACTATTTACTGAGTACCGATTAGGGCTCGAAGGGTTAGCAAAGAGATTAATTGCAGGCTGCATTGATAATGCCACCCCTTCAGAAATCGGCGTCGTGGCGTTGTAGTCAAAATAGCCTTGAAGGTGCTGTTGGTTCACTGATTAGCCCTCTTCTAGTGATACTGCAAGCGCTAACTCTCGATGTAACTCACTCAGTATATTGATGCAATGCTGCTGCGAGGGCTCTAGTTCACCCAGCATGTCTGAAATTTCATCCGCTTGGCGCATCGAGATTTCATCTATCGATTTACCGATGATTGAATCGCAAAAGATATTGGCAGTCGCAACAGATGTTGCACACCCCCACGCCCTAAAACTGCTCTCGCGAATGTTATCTCCATCAAAACTAACCTGCATGTGTATACGGTCACCGCATACAGGGTTACCAATTTCGAACTTGTAATCCGCCGACTCTAAATCACCAACAAACTTAGGGTTGCTAAAATTATCAATGATAATATCGTTATACATAACTCAATCTCTCTAGGTTTATTCAGGCAGTTAAGACACTATTGGGCAAGCTGTTTGTTGCTGCAGTTCAAGGTCATCTAAACGTTTATCAAGGTTTACCGCACAACATCCAAACTCTTTAGATTCAGGTAATCGCATTACATATTGCATCCGCTGCCCGCTGCGGCCAGCGCCATCTTTTTTAGGTAATAATCGAATAAGATCTTCCGTTAAAATAAATCCAGGAGTTGATCTCGATAGCGGATCCAAAATAGCTAGCTGACCAATTTCACCTGGCTCAACTTCACTCTCTAAGTTTTTAGGATCACGCACAGAAAAGTGCACAAAAGGAGATACATGTTTCACGCCATTCTCATCATCAATTGCAATGACATTGGACTCAACAAGCGCATAAACATCGCGGATCTGCTCTTCTCTTACACCGAGATACTCAATACACTCTTGGTTAAATTCAGCCCTTGATAGCATGTCGCCGCTAAAGCGCTTCCAGCCGCCTAAAGTAATGACAAAGGTATTTTTATCTAATTTGAGTCGAGTGTTAGTTGCCTTTAAGTATCGGATGAAGCGATTAATCAGGAATGGAGGTCCAATGATATGGCGATCAAATGTTCCACCCCAACTTTTTAACTGTTCAATAGCATCTTCAGGGGCGAAGGTTTCATTCTTTACCATAAATTTATGGGTATCTAACAAACCTGCTAGCAAATTAAGTGCTTTAATCATCCCCATCTCAGGGATCTCTTCTGTCGAAGGACAAAGATACAATCCGGCACCTTTTGATAACTTTAAAAACTCACGGTACATGGCGTAGATACCTAGAATTGCGTTATCCACCGTATCGCTGCAACGACGAGACACACTAGGGATCCCCGATGTTCCTGTGCTGCGCATCTCCAATTCAATGCTGTTTAACCCTTTTGATAGCAGCTTATGGTTATCATTAGCCTTAAAAAGATGAATAGGGATTAAAGGAATTTTGATTAAGTCGTCGGCAGTTAAAATCTTCGACGGTAAGATGCCTCGAGAGTCGCAAGCATGGCGAAAGAACTCGTTAGCTTGGTAATGAAATTTAAATGATTCTACGACCAGTGAATGCTTGAACGACAACAAATTATCTTCACTCATTGCATACAGCTGCCCAACTGAAGATAGCGCTACCTTTACAGGATCAAGCCCTGCTTGCTCGAGTGTTTTATATAATTCCATTTAGTTGCAATCGCCTTATTTAGTAAATACTTAATACGAAAAACCCAGCAAATTCATATCAAGATTTTGCTAAGCTTTTCGCCTTTTATATGTAAGAGTTTTTGCCGTAGCTTAATAAAAAGGGTGTTGCAGCCAAACAAGGGAGGAATGACTCCAACACCTACAGTTGTTGAAGCCGTTTTAGGTCAGTAAAAGCTGAAATAACGACATAAACAATTGTAAAACTATTGCTACGAAGTATATGGCTGTAGAAAACTTGAAACTTGAACAAACTGGCTAACTTTGACGGATTATCAAGCTAGATTTAATATGGAGAAATAACATAGCAGCACATAGAAAATTGATGAGGGAATGAATTTTTAATACGTCACGAACTACGAGAAGCAAATAGCGCTTTAGCTTGCTGAATAGAGATGCCAAACATAGCCCTAAATGTCCGACTCAAATGAGCACTGTCAGCAAACCCGGTTAAATGTGCCGACTCTGTAGCACTACAGCCAGACATCATCGCCGTAATGGCACACGATAAACGACGCCACCTCAAATACGGACGCCAAGCAATTCCCATTTCAGTACGAAACAAGTGCCTGAATCGGCTCTCAGACATCGAAAGTTCACTGGCAACTTCACTCGCCCGCCAGTTAGCAGGCTTCTGACACTCTCCCTGCAAGCACCGATCTAACTTAGTGAGTAAGGTTTGAATTCGCCTATCGAGAGTAGGTGCTGATTGAGGGTCTACGGTAAAAGTGAGGTTCAAAGTATTTAACAGCGGCGCGAGTAACTCATTTGGCCGCCTCTTAGGGTTTGGTTTGCTATATGGCTCAAGTAGATGGTTAAACTGTATCACCTCTTTACCCGCAATCATTTGTCGTAATCTGAGTCCTAGTTCGCTTTGAGGCTCCACCAGCAATATCCACCCCTCATTCAACTGCAGTTTATGCTCGACTTGAGAGTCAATGATAATATTGCCACTCACGCTTCCAGCCTGCCACTGACATGAAGACACACCTTTAGCCCATACTAACTGTATAGCATGATGGCGATGTAATGCAGTATCGAGTGCAGCACCGTAAGTGATCAACACTCCATGTCTAACCCATACTTGTGGCTTCAAAATCCCCCCAGTTATTAATGAAACGCCCACTACCAAGTCAATATATTGTGCGCCAGAACTGACAATATTAATCAAGCTACCGCAACAGGCGTAGTTTGCAAGTTAGAAAACTTCACACAGTTTTATTTAGCCGTTCAATTTAGTTCTTTAAACGCGAAAAACT
Organism: Shewanella piezotolerans WP3; assembly: GCF_000014885.1. Lineage (NCBI taxonomy): Bacteria > Pseudomonadati > Pseudomonadota > Gammaproteobacteria > Alteromonadales > Shewanellaceae > Shewanella > Shewanella piezotolerans. Next base: position 41,661 of record NC_011566.1, on the reverse strand, counting down.
GAAGTAGTCACTATACTTCCTGAACAAAAAACAGCTTTAAACAATACAAAACTTACTGTAATTGATTGTTTTATAATAACTATATAAATAACGACACCAAAAATTCGAACACTCGTTTAAATTGGGTGTTGTAATTTTATGTGATTAGTCGCACACTGAGCAACAACTGGTCAAATGATGGCCGAAGCTACCGTAAAAAAGAGAGTTATATTTGCTCGCAATATAAGAGTAAATATTCAACTTACGCTATAAGGAAGCAAGCAATGATCTACCAAAGCCCTACGATTGAGGTTGAGCTACTTGAAGACAACATCGCTCATTTGTGTTTCAACGCACAAGGTTCGGTCAATAAGTTCGATAGAGAAACCATCGACTCTTTGAATGCTGCGCTCGACAGCATAAAACAAAATAACAGTATTAAAGGCTTAATGCTGACATCAGCTAAACCAGCATTCATTGTTGGTGCAGACATCACCGAGTTTTTAGGACTCTTTGCTGAAGAAGATGCTGTATTATTGTCATGGTTGGAAGAGGCAAATGTCGTTTTCAATAAGTTAGAAGATCTACCCTTCCCGACTATTTCAGCCATTAATGGCTTTGCCCTAGGTGCAGGTTGTGAAACGATACTCGCAACAGACTTTCGAGTGGCAGATACCACCGCACGCATCGGCCTACCAGAAACTAAACTAGGGATCATCCCTGGTTTTGGCGGTACTGTCCGCTTGCCTCGTGTAGTCGGCACAGATAACGCATTAGAATGGATCACTTCGGGCAAAGATCAACGCCCAGAAGCCGCACTAAATGTTGGCGCAATCGATGCACTTGTTGCACCTGAGCAGCTTCAAAGCGCCGCACTAAAAATGCTCAAAGATGCTATCGCTGAGAAGCTAGACTGGCAGACTCGCCGAGCTAAAAAGCTAGCACCACTAACACTACCAAAACTCGAAGCTATGATGTCGTTTGCGACAGCAAAAGGCATGGTATTTAAGGTTGCCGGTAAGCACTACCCTGCACCAATGGCCGTTGTCAGTGTGATAGAAAAAGCTGCACAGCTTGATCGCGCAGGCGCATTAAAAGTTGAGCATCAAGCATTCTTAAAGCTAGCTAAAACCGAAGTCGCTCAGTCGTTAATCGGTATTTTCCTCAATGACCAATTGGTAAAAGGCAAAGCTAAGAAAGCCGGCAAACTAGCTAAGAAAGTGAACTCTGCTGCAGTATTAGGCGCTGGTATTATGGGTGGCGGTATTGCTTATCAAAGTGCTAGCAAAGGCACTCCAATCGTAATGAAGGATATCGCACAACCTGCACTCGATTTAGGATTGGGCGAAGCATCGAAACTGCTAGCGGCACAAGTTAAGCGTGGCCGATCTAATCCAGCGAAAATGGCAGCTGTACTAAACAATATTACGCCAGCACTCGATTATGCCCCTGTGAAAGCCGCTGATGTCGTGGTTGAAGCCGTCGTTGAGCACCCAAAAGTTAAGTCAATGGTGCTAGCCGAAGTTGAAGAGCATGTTAGTGAAGATGCAATCATCACCTCAAACACTTCAACGATTTCAATCAACTTACTCGCCAAGAGCCTTAAAAAGCCTGAACGCTTCTGTGGTATGCACTTCTTCAACCCTGTGCACAAAATGCCATTAGTCGAAGTCATTCGCGGCGAGCATAGCTCAGATGAAACGGTAGCTTCTGTTGTTGCTTATGCCAGTAAGATGGGTAAAACACCTATCGTAGTTAATGATTGCCCAGGCTTCTTCGTTAACCGTGTGCTTTTCCCTTACTTTGCAGGTTTTAGTGGCCTGCTTGCCGATGGCGCTGACTTTGCAGCCATTGATAAAGTGATGGAGAAACAATTTGGCTGGCCAATGGGTCCAGCTTATCTACTTGATGTTGTCGGTCTTGATACTGGTCACCATGCTCAAGCAGTTATGGCCGAAGGCTTCCCAGAGCGTATGGGAAAAACAGGTAAAGATGCCATTGATGTGATGTTCGAGGCCGAGCGTTTCGGGCAGAAGAACAACAAAGGCTTCTACCAATACTCAGTTGACCGTCGCGGCAAGCCAAAGAAGGATCTCGACCCAACAAGCTATGAGCTTCTACAAGGCGAGTTTGGTGAGCGAAAAGCATTTGAGTCAGATGAGATCATTGCTCGCACGATGATCCCAATGATCATCGAGACAGTTCGCTGTCTTGAAGAAGGAATTATCGCTTCGCCTGCTGAAGCGGACATGGGCTTAGTCTACGGCCTTGGTTTCCCACCATTTAGAGGCGGTGTATTCCGTTACCTAGATACTATGGGTGTCGCTAACTTTGTCGCTCTTGCAGATAAATATGCTCACTTAGGTGGACTATACCAAGTCACCGACGCTATGCGTGAACTCGCCGCCAACAATGGCAGCTACTACCAGCAGGCTTAAGCAGCAAGGATTAGAACAATGAAAAACGCCGTTATCGTAGATTGCATTCGTACTCCAATGGGCCGCTCTAAGGCTGGTGTATTTAGAAATGTACGTGCAGAAACTCTCTCTGCAGAACTGATGAAGTCACTGCTTGAGCGTAACCCAAAGCTTGACCCAAACACGATTGAAGATGTGATGTGGGGTTGCGTACAGCAAACCCTAGAGCAAGGCTTCAACATTGCCCGTAACGCAGCACTGCTTGCAGGTATTCCAAAACAAGTTGGTGCAGTCACTGTTAACCGCTTATGTGGTTCATCTATGGATGCACTTCATCAAGCAGCACGAGCGATTATGACAGGCCAAGGTGATACCTTTATCGTTGGTGGTGTTGAGCATATGGGCCACGTCCCGATGAACCATGGCGTCGACTTCCACCCTGGTCTGGCAAACAATGTTGCTAAAGCGTCTGGCATGATGGGGCTTACAGCTGAAATGCTTGGAAAAATGCACGGTATTACTCGTGAACAACAAGATGCTTTTGCCGTGCGTTCTCATCAGCGTGCTCACGCAGCGACAGTCGAAGGTCGCTTCGCCAATGAAATCGTGGCTATTGAAGGTCATGATGCTGATGGTGCACTGATTAAAGTTGAGCATGATGAAGTCATTCGCCCAGAAACCTCTATGGAATCACTATCAGGCCTACGCCCTGCTTTTGACCCAGCCAATGGTACAGTAACAGCTGGAACCTCTTCAGCCCTGTCTGACGGAGCGTCTGCCATGTTAGTCATGGAAGAGGAAAAAGCTAAAGAGCTAGGCTTAACTATTCGTGCTCGCATTCGCTCAATGGCGATTGCCGGTTGCGATGCAGCAATCATGGGTTACGGTCCAGTACCAGCAACACAAAAAGCGCTTAAACGCGCTGGTCTAACGGTTGATGACTTAGATGTGATTGAGCTCAATGAAGCCTTTGCCGCTCAGTCTCTACCTTGTGTTAAAGACTTAGGCTTAATGGATGTGGTTGACGAAAAGATTAACCTCAATGGTGGCGCGATTGCACTGGGCCACCCACTAGGTTGTTCGGGGACACGTATCTCGACGACCTTGATTAATCTTATGGAAGCCAAAGACGCTAAATATGGCTTGGCGACCATGTGTATTGGTTTAGGGCAAGGTATCGCGACTATTTTCGAGCGCCCTTAACAGTAATTTTTCATAAAAAAAGCCAGCTTATGCTGGCTTTTTTATTGCGTAAATATCAAATCTTATTCTGATAAAGTTCAATACGACTACTTACCTTTTTAAGGTAATGCTTGGTCTCATCGTAAGGAAGATTGTGCAATAGGTGCTGATAGACTTCATCAGGCGCCATTTTGTTAATCACCTTAGCCGCCTTTCTAATATTTCTCGCACCATCAGCATTAAATGCCTTAGCTACATTACCAGCCCCCGTGTTGTACGCTGCAATCATACAGTACAAGCGGCTTTCATCATTCTCGATAGATTTCAGGTAGCGCTTATTTAAAATATTAAGGTAAGCCGCACCAGTTTCGACATTCACATCTGGTGTGTACAGGTCACCAGACGACATCGGCTCACTAATTTTTCTAACTATTTGGTTTACATCATAGCCCGCCGTCGTTGGCACGATTTGCATCAAGCCGTACGCTGGAATTGGCGAGGTTGCCTTGGGATCAAAACTAGACTCAGAGTGGATAACCGCCATGATCAATGCCGGTGAAACCTGCCACTTCTCTCCCTCATCCAGGGCAAAATCAACCACAGCGTTAGCTCTGGAACTCAAGCCATTCTTAGGCAATTTCACCTTGTATTCGACAATCTTTTTGGTCGTTAATTTAGCCGCCTTTTCTGCCCGTTTCTTTTCATAATCATCGGCAACTGCAATTAATCGCTCCTTAGCGACAGCCAATAACTTTTTCTTTTTCTGAATAGTGACCTGTTCAATCATATCAATAGACAAACTATCAGCTTTGGTAAGTTGTACCTTATCCGACTCTTTATCTATCTCGACTAACTGGGCTTTTGTTTGTTCAATTATGACTTGTTTAGCCTGTTTTTCATTTTCGGCCGAAAATACTACAGGGGTAACTTCAACAGCAGCGATGGCTTGTGGTTCAAGTCCGATAATAACCTTAGAAACATTAGAGTTTGGGGTTGCTGCTAATGCAGCCACTTGCTTCTTCAGCTCCGCCTTCGCCTCTTCCTCGGTGGTATCACTTTCTACCAGGATTGAGACTGACACCTCGTCGTTGTCATAGTCAATTATGGATTTTACAGTTTGATCCGGGGAGTACTCGACGCTTCGGTGCTGTTCAGACACATCGCCTACTCCCCACTTTTCGATAATTTCCGCCCTGTACTGGTCAAACTCCTTCAGATATTCAACTCGCCAATTTTCGTATTCTGCCATATAGGCAAATACAAAATCTTGATACTCCTTATCCCTCTGCTCTTGAGTAAAGTTAGCTTTATCTATTTCAGCATTTATCTCTGCAAAGCGATCCGCTGCAAATACAGACGGCGCACTTAGCATTAAACAAGCCACCAAACCAGTTAAACGAGTTTTCATTTTTGAATCCCTTCATCACAACCCGAAGCATAAAAAACCGATAAAAAAGCAAGAAGGAAGCGAAATGCTTCCTTCTTAACTAGGTCAATACTAAAGTTTTTGTAACGTAGAAAGTACCGCATCTAGCTCTTCGGCTGCTTTCTTATTATTAAACTTGTTCCATAACTCTGGATCTTTCTTACCTGCGGCGGCAACTACTTTTGAGAGATTCTCATCGTAGGTTACCTTGTCCATTCCGACTAATGTGTATAGTCCGCCACCAGGGCTGCGCTGAGTCACAATCACTCGGCTATTAGACAAAGTACGGCTAGTAACGTTTTTAGTCACCGACTCAAAATATTCATTAACCTCTTCAGAAACACTTTCTGTGGTAGAGGTGATATTCGCTTGAGTTGCTTGCTTGAACAGAGTATTAACGTTTGATTCAAACTGCTGAGCCAATCTAGCGCGGGCATCATTGGTGGCAATATCTCGCATAATGCTCAGACCAGCGACACTCTTTTTAGCATAGCCTACCGCTCCCATTTCTACGCCTTCAGGCATCACATCACATACCCAGCGAGGTGCACTCACTGTTGGAGCATCTGGGTAAAAACAATCTACCTGCTGAACATTCTGCACAGTATCGTTACTTGAACAACCACCAAGTAGCCCAAGTAGAACTGCTGAAACGAGTACTTTTTTCATTTTATTCCCTTAAAATTTAAATAAATCACTTAGGCTAGTATCAGATATGGTTTCATCCGCATCATGACAAAAGCTGCCTAAGAATGACCCCATAGAGTTACACGCGCTCTCAAACTTAACTTTTACCGTGTCACCACGCTTAACCTTTCCAGCCATACTTCTATCGATAATAACCCAAGAGTGGTTTGGTTTTATACCGTGTTCAGCATTATTAATAACCTCACCCTCGCCATAGCCACTGGTTTCTATTTCTATCTCGCCAGCGTAATTAGTCACTTTTTCGTGGGTAATGAAATCGACGTCCCACTCTGGCTCAACGCCATGACGGCTGCCCATATCGATACGAACCATAGTGCCGGCATCACACTGTCGCATCTCTACAATACTTGCTCTTGGGGCTAAGAGGTTTTTCAGCTCATCACTGCGAGTCACTGAGTATTTAGCCGCTTTTGCTATCATGCTATTAATCTGATCGTTAGAAATAGGACAATGAGAATTGGTGGTATCGTAGGAGTGAGAACTATCCCCGGTAAACTCTATCTGATCCAATGTCAGCATGTCAGGTAATGAAACGGCTCTAGTACTTGCTTCTATCTTAGCTTCGAAGTGGCAAGCTGCCGCAACGTAAACTCGCTTATCTTGCGTAGGATCATACGCCTTATGAGCCGCCTTAAACTCACGAGAGAAGCTAGCGACACCGATATCGGTGAATATGGCAAAATCCGCAACTGGTACACCTTCAGAGCTATATATACCGCTCGCTTCAGCAATTTGTAATTCTGACTTCAACTTTTTAGCTAAGCTACGATCAACAATATTTGATCCCGTAATATCAACCTGCTTTGACAAAGACTGATGAAATGCCGCGGTGATCGTCTTTCCTTTATCGCTATCAACTTTTAGATCCGGCTCAAAAATAATAACTTTAGTACTAGCAGTTCCCTTAACCACACGTTCACTCACAGGTAGTTCGACTCGAGTTGATGCTGAACAAACATTAGGGCCTGTTGACTTGCAACCTGTTATCGCAGTTAACACGGCTAATGCAACAAAAGCTTTTTTATACATATTGATATCCATATTCAATTATAAGAAATTAACTAAAGCCCTAAAGCTTTCCAAAAATCCTGCTCTTTTAGCTCGGCAGAAAAACGGCGGGAGGCGCCCTCATTGGCGCGTTCGTAACTTGTCACAGAATTGGCATTGGCAATAATCTCGTTACTAGAAACCACACTACCCTTCTGATTTTTAAGTATTAAATTAACTTGGACTGTAGAAATATACATGTCGGAAATATAATTTTTGCGCCAATCTGTATCTAAAATAAGCTTATGGCTGAAGTTGTTAACTGAGCCGTCTACAACTTGAATATTAAATTCAGTAAAGTGTGCAGTGACGAGTTTCTTCATTCGCAGGTCATTTGGCATTGCTGCAATAGCCACTTTTATACCAGAATGCACCTCCGCCACTTTTGCTTTTAATTGCGGGATAAGATTTTTAGAAGTCTGTTTTTCAGGGGATAATGCGGCCAACATAGATAACCGACTAGCCATGTTTCGCTCAAGTGTCGTCACATCGGCATTCTTCAGCCACCAAACGAGTGAGTCCATCTGGGACAAGCTGTCTAGCTCGAACTGAGCTTGTTGATTGTAACTTTCGATATCTGCGAGGAGCTGCGCCGCTATATTTGACTTATTTACCACAGCCTCAACATAGAAGTTTTTGCCAACCTGCTGAGCCTTAGAAAATACAACACCATTAAGCACCACTGCTGATGTCTTAGTATTCACGCTAAAGTCGTTAAGCTGCTGATAATGTTCACGACCATTGATGTCGTTTACAATATTGCGGCTTAAGCCTTTTGACTTTACTTCAGTCCATAGCTGCTGATTCAGCGCACTCATTGCTTTCTGCTTGGCCTTATCAAGTGATGTGGCCTCACCAACAGCAACTAATGACGCGCTATTTGTCAAAGCAGGGGTTAAATACCAATCAGGCGCCTTATTTGTTGATTGGCAGGCAGCCACTAAGGTTAGCCCCAAGAAAATAGCGCTCAATTTTAGATTCATACTTCATCCTTGATATTAATCTATTTTTAAAAGTGTCTTATATTCAAAATGTGTTAGCAGCCCTTCAACCATTACCTTAGGCGCAAGCTCTGTGACAGCAAAATAGTTCGGAGTAAGTTTACGACTGGTGGCCAATGCAGCGCTCACATCTTCAATGCCACGATCCAAGTTTGCATTTAGCTGTTTTATCGAGCGACTATCACTAGGGCTAAAATTACCATAATTTACAGCTCCCAAAATAAGGTTATAGAACATTACTTTTTTGCCCAAATCGTGGGATTCAGCGTAATACTCGATATTGTTTGCATCAGAGAAGTAACTATCGGTTTGCGAAAAGTAGCCATCTAGTGGTGTTGATAACAATGCCTGTGCGGTGTAAGGAACCGAGACCTGAAAATCTGGCATCAAGCCAACCACAGCATAGCCAGATAAACGCTTATCCTTTATTGCTAAAGTGAGCTGGTATTTTTTATTACCATAATAAAAGTAGACAATATCTGAGTCAGACTTGGACTTCTTGGATACGTGGGGATTGCCAAAAATGCTGGTGACGTAGGCTTGGGTTTGTCCTACGTGTAGAGTCGATATTTGCTTGTACTCTATATCGTTTGTCCAGTTTGCGATAATCGCTTCATAGGCACTACTAACTGCATCTTTAGTGTCATTCCACTGCCCTAATGACAACATTACGGCAACAACAGTCAACGCAACACTTTGCAATTTACTCCAGAAACTTACCTTAGCTGGTACTTCAACACTATCCATGTCGATTCTATCATCCTTGAATTAACAATGAAGGGGGAACACACCTCGTTAACAACAAATGCAATATATCACAACAACTTAAGATGAGTTAAGTAAAAAGTCTAATTTCAAAAAAAACAGCTAATACTTTCATACTGTGGCTTTTATACCGTCACCAACTATGTATATTGGTTAGTTGGCAATATAAAAAACCACTATAATGAACTGCATTTTATTGTGGGAAATATTAGCGGTGGTTAAATTAATGCATTCAACAACTCTTTGGAGAACACGAAAAAATGCAGTTACTTTTACTATCTGAAATACCCGAAGCTATATCGCAAATAGCAAAGTGGTATAGCGATGAATGGGGCTATATTGGTGAGGGGCGCAGTACAGTGGAGCTTGAACAAAAGCTCACTGATTACCTCAACAGCGACATGTTGCCATTGATAATTATCGCACAGGAAAAAGAGAAGCTAATTGGTGCAGCCCAACTTCGTTTTCATGAAATGGATATCTATCCAGAAAGAGAGCATTGGCTAGGGGGTGTATATGTTGCTCCTTCTTCAAGAGGGCAAGGTGTCGCAAAGGCCCTAATTGAAGCGATTATCGATAAGGCTAAAGAATTAGATGTGACAAGCATAAATCTTCAGACAGAGGACATGTCTGGCGGCCTCTATAGTAAACTAGGCTGGAAAGCAGTAGAGCGAGTCAATTACCGAGGTATTGATGTTCTTGTAATGAATAAACCGCTCTAAGCCTATTTAAACCTTTAGTATGAGATTGAGACATGACACCTGCTATCGACCTATTGATTAACCAAAAAATTTCTCATCAGATTCATGAGTATCAGCATGATCCTGCCTGCCAAGCGTATGGTTTGGAAGCGGCCGAGAAAATAGGTGTACCAGTAGAACAAGTATTTAAAACACTAGTAGTAAAACTCGATGCTAAGCAACTGGCCGTTGCTATTATTCCCGTTGCTACAAAGCTGAGTATGAAATCAATAGCCAAGGCAGCCAAAGCAAAAAAGGCTGTAATGGCTGAAGCGATAGAGGTGCAGAGAAGCTCTGGTTATGTATTGGGTGGCGTCAGCCCTATAGCTCAAAAGCGACAACTACCAACCTTCATCAACGACTCATGCCGCACGCTAGAAACCATTTATATTAGCGGAGGTCGCAGAGGCTTAGATATCGCACTGTCACCAACCGATTTGCAGCAGTTACTCAATGCTAATTACGCAGCCCTCACCGTTTGATAGCTATCCATAAAAGATATGTTCCACGTGGAACATAGCGCTTATAGTAAACAGAGCCAATCTCACAAAACCCAGTAATCAACTTGGATAAATAACGGCTCTGGAGTAATATTAGCCTCCTCTGTTTAATCGTTCTACCGAGGCATTATGAGCGACCAATTTAGTAACGCACAACATCAACTCGATGCATTAGGACTTAGGTGTCCAGAACCAGTAATGATGGTGCGTAAGTCAGTAAGGCGTATGGACGATGGCGAAACTTTATTGATTATTGCCGATGACCCGGCAACCACACGAGATATTCCAAGCTTTTGTGAGTTTATGGATCATACTCTTATTGCCAGCCAAACAGACGCTACGCCTTATCAGTATTTGATAAGAAAAGGTCTTTAACACTCACTCTCCGGACATAAGGATTTATCCGATGACAAAGCTTGTTGGTATTGCATATAAAACTGAAAAACGCGGTGCGATGATCACTACAGAACACGCTGCGGTTACTCAAAAATATGGTGTCGAAAATGATATCTTCGGCCGCCCAGGTAAACGCCAAGTTACCGTGATGTCGGCACAGCAATGGCAACTAGCCTGCAACGAGGTAGACAAAAACCTACCTTGGTTTACTCGTAGAGCAAACCTGTTAGTTGATGGCTTAAGCTTTTCTGCACAGGACCAAGGCAAACAGATCGTCATCGGCGAACTTGTTTTACAGATTACAGGTGAAACGGATCCTTGTAAGAAAATGGAAATCGCTTACCCCGGCCTGGAAAAAGCGCTGCTGCCAGACTGGCGAGGCGGAGTTACCTGCCGCGTTTTAAATGATGCTAACATTGCGATAGACGACCTGTTTCCCTAAAAGCATCAGCCGAGTAAAACTAAGGCCGTATAACAGCTGCCGCCATATACTCTCCAATAGATAGATAAATACAACAGCAAGTCAATTTACACCACTTCAGCAACACCCATCCCATTAAACGCTCGACTCTCGCCTTTAACTAATTGAAACAGAATTTATGTTTTACTGTTAACTGATTTATGCGATAACTGTTATCGAAATTGACACCTGTACTACAACAATACTGTCACTCCTGAACAACTACAAAAAAAACGATAGGAATAGCATGTTCAAAAATAAGCTCACCCCATTATATGCAGCTATAGCGCTAAGCTTCAGCATTCCCACCTTAGCCGAAGAAGACAAGAAATCTTGGCAGGTGAATGCCCCCGCAAATGCGCCACTCCAACAAGTTAAAATAGATGTCACAGAAGGCACATGGATGAATGTCAGTGTTAGCCCTAACGGCAAACACATAGTGTTCGACTTGCTTGGAGATATCTATCAGATCTCAACAGACGGCGGCGAAGCAAAACCACTTGCAAAAGGCATCGCTTGGCAGATGCAGCCAGTATATAGTCCAGATGGAAAGTATATCGCTTTTACCTCAGATGAAGATGGCGGCGATAACATTTGGATAATGGAGGCTGATGGCAGCAATCCACGACCAGTAACCACAGAAACTTTTCGCTTACTTAACAGCCCGGCATGGAGTCCAGACGGACAATACCTTGTGGCTCGCAAGCATTATACCGGTAGCCGTAGCTTAGGTGCTGGTGAGGTTTGGATGTACCACGTTGCCGGTGGTGAAGGGGTAAAGCTAACCGAGCGACCAAATGAACAGAAAGACTTAGGTGAACCAGCCTACTCACCTGATGGTCGTTACATCTACTTCAGCCAAGATGCAACGCCAGGTAAAACCTTTCACTACTCAAAGGATTCAGTAAAAGGTATTTACAAGATCAAGCGTTACGATACCGAGACAGGTGATATCGAAGTGCTTATTCAAGGTACGGGGGGCGCAATTAGACCGACGCCAAGTCCTGATGGTAAAAAGCTCGCCTATATCAAGCGTGATGGCTTCCAGTCGTCGTTGTACCTATTGGATCTTAAGTCAGGCAAAACAGAGAAACTGTACGGTGAGCTTGACCGTGACATGCAGGAAACGTGGGCAATTCATGGTGTCTACCCAACCATGAGCTGGACAGCAGATAACGATGAAATCGTATTCTGGGCCAAGGGTAAAATTAATAAGTTAAATGTAGAATCTAAATCGGTTGCACAGATCCCTTTTAGTGTTAAAACAGAACGTGCGGTACAGCCTGCTGTACGTTTCCAACAAGATCTCGATAAAGATGTATTTGATGTCAAGATGCTGCGTATGGCTCAGGTTTCACCTGATGGTAAAAAAGTGGTATTTGAAGCACTAGGTAAAATCTGGGTTAAGAGCTTGCCAGACGGAAAAATGTCTCGCCTAACTAAGCTCGATAGTGAACTTAGAGAGCTATTTCCACAATGGTCACGCGACGGAAAAAAGATTGTATTCACCACTTGGGATGACCAACAGCAAGGCACAGTGAGTCTTGCAACGGTACGCAATAAACGAGTAAAGGTTCTGACTAAAGAGCCAGGTAAATATGTCGAACCCACCTTCTCTCCTGATGGCGAAACCATTGTCTACCGTAAAGCTAAAGGTGGCTACATTACCCCACGTACTTGGTCACAAGAAACGGGCTTATACCAAGTAGATATCGACGGTGATAACAATGTTAAAATCACCGCCTCTGGTTATCAACCGCAGTTTGGTGCCGACAATGAACGTGTTTACTTTATGGAAAGTGGCGAAACACCGCAGCTATCTTCTATAGGTTTAAATGGCTTTGAAAAGCGTGTGCACTACACCAGTAAACATGCAACAGAATTTAGAGTATCACCTGACGGCAAGCAGTTAGCCTTCGCTGAGCGGTTTAAAGTCTTCGTGACACCTTTTGCTAAACATGGTGAAACAGTCCAGATTGGTCCAAAGGCGAGTAACTTACCGGTTACCCAACTGAGTGTTCGCGCAGGTGAAAGCATCAGTTGGAACAATGACAACAACCAGCTTTATTGGACGCTCGGCCCAGAGCTATATCAAGTGAAAGTAGACACTCAATATGGTGAACAAGCTGAAGACGCAAAAGTAGAACCAACAATTACTGATCTAGGCTTTACTAAAAAGGCCGATGTTCCACGTGGAACAATTGCTTTTGTTGGCGGAAAAATTATTACTATGGAGAATGATCAGGTCATCGACAACGGTACGGTTATCGTAAAGGATAATCATATTGTGAGTGTTGGTTCCTCATCTGTCATTGATATCCCCAGTGATGCAAAAGTTATCGACATAAAGGGCAAGACTTTGATGCCTGGCTTATTCGATGCTCATGCCCATGGCGCTCAAGGTGAGAATGAGATTATCCCTCAGCAAAACTGGGAGCTATACTCTAATCTATCTTTGGGTGTAACAGCGATTCATGATCCATCAAATGATACCACTGAAATCTTTGCCGCTTCTGAGCAGCAAAAAGCAGGTAACATTGCTGGCCCGCGCATCTTCTCTACCGGAACAATTTTATACGGTGCAAATGCTCCGGGTTACACCTCGCATATCGACTCACTAGATGATGCAAAATTCCACTTGGAGCGTCTGAAAAAAGTGGGAGCATTTAGCGTTAAGAGCTATAACCAACCACGACGTAATCAACGTCAACAAGTGATTGCAGCAGCACGAGAACTTGAGATGATGGTTGTTCCTGAGGGTGGCAGCTTACTGCAACATAACTTAACCATGATTGCCGATGGTCATACTGGTATTGAGCACTCCTTGCCAGCAGCGAGCATTTACAGTGATATAAAACAGTTCTGGGGACAGACTGAAGTAGGCTATACCCCAACACTTGTTGTCGCTTATGGCGGTATCTCAGGTGAGCATTACTGGTACGACAAAACTGATGTTTGGGCTCATCCCCGTCTTTCTATGTATGTCCCATCAGATATTCTTGATGCTCGTTCAATGCGTCGCCCTACTGCACCCGATGAACATTACAACCATTTCAATGTAGCTCGTGTTGCCAATGAGCTTAACGAAATTGGCATCAAGCCGAATATCGGAGCTCATGGTCAGCGTGAAGGTCTAGCAGCTCATTGGGAGATGTGGATGTTTGCTCAAGGTGGCATGAGTAACCTTGAAGTACTAAAAACAGCAACCATTAACCCAGCGAAACACTTTGCGATGGATCATCAAATTGGTTCTATCAAACAAGGTAAGCTGGCAGATTTAATTGTGATTGACGGGAATCCACTTGAAGATATTCGAGTAACAGATCAGGTCACCTACACCATGGTAAACGGTAAACTTTATAATGCCGAAACAATGGATCAGTTAAATGGTGGCAACAAAAATCGCGGTAAAGAGAGAAAACCATTCTTTTTTGAAAAATAAATTTAATTTCCAAATTTAAATTCTGAGTAACTTAACTCTGGTTAAAATATTTTAGGAAAATTAATTTTTGTTCTAAAAACGAATGAAAAGCTAATCGCTAATAAAAAATAAAAAGGATGTTCCACGTGGAACATCCTTTTTTGATTCTAATATTATTGCCTTCACATTCTAGGGCGAGTATTGGAAGCTCTAGCTTTTAGTATAAATCGTCAATGATGGGCTAAGCCCAAACTACAAAAATGATACTGTTCTGACTTCACTGTCATTGTGCTTCCTAAAATCGATCACCATTATCTACTACAGCTGCAAACGCAAATCGGCTGTTCATAGCTTTACCAGCGATGACAAAAGCAATCCGTGGTGTGGTCATTGATCATGCCAACAGCTTGCATAAAAGCGTAGCAAATAGTCGGCCCGACAAAATTAAAGCCTAGCTTTTTAAGTGCTTTTGACATCGCTTCAGATTCTGGTGTTTGGGCAGGCACTTCTTTCATCGATTTTGGGTTATTCACTTTAGGCTTACCGCCAACAAAACCCCATAAAAACTCAGAAAAATCATTACCCTGCTCTACATATGCTAAATACGCTTTAGCATTTTTAATAATTGAATTTACCTTTAAGCGGTTACGAACAATGCCGGGATTAAGCAGTAACTCCTCAACTTTATCGGCGTCGAACGTAGCGATAATTTCCGGGTCAAAATTGGCAAATGCAGCCTCATAATTTTGCTGTTTTTTCAGGATAGTAATCCAAGACAAACCGGCTTGCTGACCATCGAGACAGAGCTTTTCAAATAGCTCTCGACTATCAAATACCGGCCTACCCCATACTTGGTCATGGTACTCCTCGTAGATAGGATCATTCCCCACCCAAGCACAACGTATTACTTCCATAGTACAAATCCTATAATTTGAACCAACCAGATAAAAAATAACCTACATAAGCGCTATTCTACAAGGTATAATCGAAACCATTTTCTATTTAGGCTTCCAGGCAGTAGACAAGCGGATATGACGACCAAACACGACGTAAAAACTTTCCAGGGTTTTATTATGACCCTACAGGAATACTGGGCGCAGCAAGGTTGCGCAATTGTTCAACCATTAGATATGGAAGTAGGTGCTGGCACATTCCACCCTATGACTTTCCTAAGAGCGCTAGGCCCAGAGCCGATGAGTTGTGCTTATGTACAACCAAGTCGTCGTCCTACTGATGGCCGCTACGGTGACAACCCAAACCGTCTACAGCACTTTTATCAGTACCAAGTCGTGCTAAAACCTTCACCAGATAATATCCAAGAGCTATACCTTGGATCGTTAGAAGCGGCTGGCATCGACATGAACATCCATGATGTTCGCTTTGTTGAAGACAACTGGGAATCACCCACCTTAGGTGCATGGGGTCTTGGTTGGGAAGTGTGGCTGAACGGTATGGAAGTATCTCAATTTACCTACTTCCAGCAAGTTGGCGGGCTAGAGTGTAAGCCCGTTACAGGTGAAATAACATACGGTCTAGAGCGTCTTGCTATGTATATCCAAGAAGTGGATAACGTTTATGACTTAGTCTGGACTGACGGCCCAATGGGCAAAGTCATGTATGGCGATATCTTCCATCAAAATGAAGTTGAGCAATCAGCTTATAACTTTGAACACGCCAATGTTGAAGTCTTATTTAGAGCATTCGATGACTGCGAAGTTGCATGCCAACACCTGCTTTCATTAGAGAAGCCGCTTGCCCTACCTGCTTATGAGCAGGTAATGAAAGCCTCTCACGCATTCAACCTGCTAGATGCCCGCCATGCAATTTCTGTTACTGAGCGCCAGCGTTACATTTTACGCGTTCGAACCATGGCTAAAGGCGTTGCTGAAGCTTACTATCAATCTCGTGAAGCACTTGGCTTCCCTATCGGTAAGTAGAGGATTAACTGATGAATTTTGAAAACTTACTGATTGAAGTCGGTACTGAAGAACTGCCACCAAAGTCACTGCGTAAATTGGCAGAGTCTTTTCTTAATAACTTTACCGACGAGCTGAAAAAAGCTGAGCTGACTTTTGAGTCTGCGGTTTGGCATGCCGCACCTCGCCGCCTAGCGATAAACGTCAATCAACTTGCACTTGCTCAAGCAGATAAAGTCGTTGAAAAACGTGGCCCTGCGGTCGCACAAGCTTTTGATGCTGACGGTAACCCAACAAAAGCAGCCATGGGTTGGGCTCGTGGTAATGGTATTACTGTAGAACAAGCAGACCGCCTTAAGACAGATAAAGGTGAATGGTTACTGCATCAAGCAAAAGTGGTTGGTGTTGAAACTAAGAGCTTGATTGCTGCAATGGCGCAGCGCTCATTAGACAAATTACCTATTCCTAAACCTATGCGTTGGGGTAGCAATACCACTCAGTTTATTCGCCCAGTGCACACTGTCACTATGCTATTAGGTAGTGAAGTGGTTGAAGGTGAACTATTAGGCATTAAGTCTGATCGTATCATCCGCGGTCACCGCTTTATGGGTAAGCCAAGCATCGAGCTTGATCATGCAGACAATTACCTCTCAGTACTCAAAGAGCAAGGTAAAGTCGACGCAAATTATGAAGCTCGTAAAGCACAGATAAAAGCTGATGCAGAGGCTGCAGCCGCTAAATTAGGTGGCGTAGCAGATTTAGAGGATGACTTGCTTGAAGAAGTGACTTCGCTCGTCGAATGGCCTGTTGTATTAACGGCGAGTTTTGAAGAAAAGTTCCTCGACGTCCCTGCTGAAGCCTTGGTTTATACCATGAAAGGCGATCAAAAATACTTCCCAGTATTTGATGATGCCGGTCAACTATTGCCTAACTTCATCTTTGTTACCAATATCGAATCGAAAGATCCACAACAGATTATTTCAGGTAACGAAAAAGTGGTTCGCCCTCGCCTAGCAGATGCAGAATTCTTCTTCGAGACAGATAAAAAGAACAGCCTTGAGTCACGCCTTAGCAGTTTAGAAACCGTTGTGTTCCAAAAACAGCTTGGCACCATCAAGCAACGTGTTGAACGCATCTCTGCAATGGCGGCTTATATTGCCACCAGCATCGGTGCTAATAGCGAAGAAGCGGCTCGTGCAGGTCTACTGTCTAAGTCAGACTTGATGACCAACATGGTGATGGAGTTTACCGATCTTCAAGGCACCATGGGCATGCATTACGCGCGTCTAAATGGTGAAACAGAAGCCGTCGCGGTTGCACTATCTGAGCAGTACAAACCTAAATTCTCCGGTGATACAGTGCCAACAGCACCAGTATCTATCTGTGTAGCACTGGCTGAAAAGCTCGACACATTGGTGGGTATTTTTGGTATTGGCCAAGCGCCTAAGGGGGCTGCAGACCCATTCGCACTACGTCGTGCAGCGATTGGTGTATTGCGTATCTGTTTAGAGAACAATCTACCTCTTGATCTTGTGGATTTGATTGCTAAAGCCCAAGAGTTACATGGTGAAAACCTCACCAATGATAAAGCGCCTGAGCAAGTGCTTGAGTTCTTTATGGGTCGCTTCCGTGCATGGTATCAAGACCAAGGTATTAGTGTTGATGTTATCCTTGCGGTATTGGCTCGCCGCCCTACCGCTCCAGCTGACTTTGAAAGTCGCATTAAAGCAGTGGCGCATTTCAGAACACTAGAACAAGCCTTAGCACTCGCAGCGGCAAACAAGCGGGTATCAAACATCTTAGCGAAAGTTGAGGGCGAGCTGCCAGCAACTATCGATGAAGCCTTACTGGTGGAAGCAGCAGAAAAAGCACTTGCAGCTAAACTTGCAGAGCTACAGCCACAATTAGCACCGTTATTTGCAGCTGCTAACTACCAAGAAGCACTCGCACTACTCGCTAGTTTGCGTGAAAGCGTAGACACCTTCTTTGAAGATGTCATGGTAATGGCTGATGATGAAGCTCTTAAGAACAATCGCTTAGCGTTACTTTCTAGTCTACGCGATCAGTTCTTACATGCTGCTGATATTTCATTGCTACAGTAAATCCAGCTAATATCTGCTATTAAAAAGCCCCTCGTTAGGGGCTTTTTTGTATCTTAATGCTGACTACAATGTTAGTCAGAACTGAATCAGCTTCTGGTGCAACTCATCAAAGCCTGACCTATCGATACCTGTATCCATTAATAAACGATTAAGTTGCTGTTCCTGTAACTTCCCAGCCTCCAACAACATCGAACACTCACTGATTAAATTAGCCCGCCATACAGCTTCAGCAAGGCCACCAGCAGGCTTAGAATCAACAATAGCTAACCGACCAAGTTCTGCCTTGAATATTGTGGGTAACTCCCAGTACTGTACTAATAAGGCGCTTAGGCTTAATGATTTAGCCGTCATCACTTGCTTAAAGAGACTAGAACAAGGTTGCTCGCCCGGTTCAGCTTGCTTAAACGCTTCTAACAACAA
Source organism: Shewanella piezotolerans WP3 (assembly GCF_000014885.1). NCBI lineage: Bacteria > Pseudomonadati > Pseudomonadota > Gammaproteobacteria > Alteromonadales > Shewanellaceae > Shewanella > Shewanella piezotolerans. The sequence continues at coordinate 23,181 of NC_011566.1, read as the reverse complement.
TTTAAAGATCGCGATTTTACCCACATCATGAATTAATCCCAACATAAAGGCGCTTTCGCTATCCTCTTCAACCAGCTCACTTGCCAAATAAGCGACTTGCATTGAATGCCGCCAAATTTGCGAGCCAAAGCGGCGGAAATAGATAGGCTTAATTTCGATGCAGTCTCGCATTAAACTAGTCGTCACAAATCGTCTTATCTGCTCCCGCCCCAACTGCACTAATGCTTGCTGCAAACTGGTGATCTCTTTTTCGCTGCGTCTAAACAACGGGCTATTACAAAGTTTTAGTACCTCAATACTTAGCAGAGGGTCCTTTTCGATCAAGACCAGCAATGCTTTAGTATCACTAGTCTCATCTGCCAACTGTTTGTCCAATGCCGCCACTTGCGTAGGTAGTTTTAATACCCTATCAGCAATGGCTTTCGGGGCAGACAACGCAGCTTCTACTCGCCTAAACACATTTTTCTCTAGCTCATTGGCTACACCACCTTGCTGAATACTAGGAAACAACAAGCTGTAGAAAAGAGAAGTAACATCCACAGCGGTTACTTGAGGGACTTCAGGTTGAATATTACTTGGCTGTTGTTTTAGCTGGGGGGGCTGATAAAGCTCAGCCGTAGTTGAAAAGCTTTTTGGCTTTTCAATAACGACTTTGCTTCTGATATTAAACAGCTTTTTAAACGCTTTCTTGAACACTTTCTATGACCGGGAGTAATAACATTTACCCTTCTAAACGCAGGTAAACATTGATATGCAATACGACAAAAAAAATCGGCGCTAGAAGCACCGATTTCACTATTTGCAAAGTAATAACTTTCGCAATAAAACTAAACGTCTAGGTTAGCCACGTTAAGTGCGTTTGACTCAATAAAGTCACGACGCGGCTCAACTTGATCACCCATCAAACAAGTGAATAGTTGATCGGCGCCAATCGCATCTTCAATGGTCACTTGCAACATACGGCGTGACTCAGGATCCATTGTAGTTTCCCACAATTGCTCAGGGTTCATCTCACCCAATCCCTTATAACGTTGGATATATTGACCGCGCTTAGACTCGCTCATTAACCAATCTAGTGCTTCAACAAAACTACTAACGTCTTTAGTACGCTCACCACGCTGAACATAGCCAGTATCTTCGATCAAACCATTAATTTCTGCGCCTAAATTAACGATTGTCGCGTAGTCGTTAGACTGGAAGAAGTCATACGTGAATAAGAAGTGAGTATCAATACCATGCTTACGGATAGTAATTTTTGGCAGGTAAACTTGACGCTCAGGATCGAGTACTGGTTCAGCACTATATAGAATACCGCCAGTCTCTTTCTCTGCTAAAGCAGCAACAAACGTGTCAGACCAGACTTTAACTTGTGCTTCGTCACTTAGCATTTCATTAGTCAATGCAGGGTGATACAACATCAAATCAGTAATGTTAGTTGGGTAACGTTGCTCTAAACGCTCAATAATAGCTTCAACTTCGCGATACTGGTTAACCAAACGCTCGAGTGGCAGACCAGACATGCCTGGTGCACCTTGCGCAGGGTAAACGTTGGCATTATCCAATGCTTGAGTGGTTAGATACTCAGTCAATGCAGGATCATCTTTCAGATACTGCTCTTGCTTACCCTTCTTAACTTTATACAGAGGTGGTTGGGCGATATAGATATAACCACGTTCGATAAGCTCAGGCATTTGACGGAAAAAGAAGGTCAATAGCAAGGTACGAATGTGCGAGCCATCGACGTCCGCATCGGTCATGATGACGATGTTATGGTAACGCGTCTTATCTGGATCATATTCGTCACGACCAATACCACAACCTAAAGCGGTAATTAGTGTGGCGACTTCTTGCGAAGATAACATCTTGTCAAAACGTGCTTTTTCAACGTTTAAGATCTTACCTTTAAGTGGCAGAATCGCTTGGTTCTTACGGTTACGTCCCTGCTTGGCTGATCCGCCAGCAGAGTCCCCTTCCACTATGTAGATTTCAGAAAGACCAGGGTCCTTTTCTTGGCAATCGGCCAGCTTACCTGGCAAACCACCTAAATCGAGTGCGCCTTTACGGCGAGTCATTTCACGGGCTTTACGCGCCGCTTCACGAGCACGAGCCGCGTCGATAATCTTACCAACAATCAGCTTAGCTTCGTTTGGATGCTCCATTAGGTAATCACCTAACTGTTCACCCATTGTTTGCTCAACGGCTGACTTAACTTCGCTTGATACTAGCTTGTCTTTAGTCTGTGAGCTGAACTTAGGATCCGGCACTTTAACCGAAATAACCGCAGTCAAACCTTCACGAGCATCATCGCCGGTTGCGCCAGTCTTGCCCTTCTTGTTGAAACCTTCACGTTCCATGTAGTTGTTCAAGTTACGTGTTAACGCACCACGGAAGCCCGCTAAGTGAGTACCACCATCGCGCTGTGGGATGTTGTTAGTGAAACAGAAGATGTTCTCTTGGAAGCCATCATTCCACTGCATCGCCACTTCAACGGTAATTCCGTCTTCACGCTCTTGAATAAAGTGGAATACTTCTTTGTTTACTGGTGTTTTGTTAACGTTTAAGTAGTCAACAAATGCACTGATACCACCTTCGTACTTGAAGAATTCATCGCGATTATCACGCTCATCAACAAGACGAATACCCACTCCTGAGTTTAGGAATGATAGTTCACGAACACGTTTAGCTAAGATGTCGAAATGGAACAAAACATCTGAAAACGTTTCTTCACTAGGCCAAAAACGGATTACAGTACCCGTAGATGTCGCTTCACCAACTGGTTTAATCGGCTCGTTAGGCTCACCCATGGTGTAAAACTGCTCATAAACTTTGCCGTCGCGACGAATAGTCAATTGCAACTTATGAGACAGTGCGTTTACCACTGACACACCTACACCGTGAAGGCCGCCAGATACTTTATAAGAGTTATCATCGAACTTACCACCAGCATGCAGTACCGTCATAATAACTTCGGCAGCAGAAACACCCTCTTCCGGATGGATCTCAACAGGAATACCACGACCATCATCGGTGACCGATACAGAACCGTCAGCGTGAATGGTAATAGTAATGTCGCTACAGTGGCCCGCTAGCGCTTCATCGATAGAGTTATCGACCACTTCGAATACCATGTGATGTAGACCGGTGCCATCATCGGTATCACCGATGTACATTCCTGGTCTCTTACGTACCGCATCAAGGCCTTTTAAAACCTTAATACTCGAAGAATCATAACTATTCTCTGACATATTATTCTCTCGTCGGTTATTCAATTACCGTTACACGCCCATGTTCCACATGGAACATCTTACTTGGTGGCGTGATTAACGAATCAACTATGGCTGCAGGTTCAATTGCCGTGACAAAAACTTGTGCGCCGGTATCTGCTAACTGCTGCAGCAATAGTTTCCTATGCTGTGCATCCAACTCCGATGGAAGGTCATCCACCAGATAAATACTTTTTTTATCTATTTGTTGTTTGAGCAACTTTCCTTGTGCAATACGCAATGCACAGACTAACAATTTCAACTGTCCACGAGACAAAGCGTCTTGTGCAGGCAGTGTTCCTACCCGCAATCTTAAGTCCGCTTTATGAGGTCCGCTGACAGTAAAGCCTGTGGCTAAATCTCTGGGATACTGCGTCTCGAGCAGCTGTGCATACTCTGTTTTACTATCCCATCCTCGGGTAAAAGAAACCTTAACATCTACCTGAGGTAAAAACTCTTCGATTATACCCTTAAGTAGCTCATTTAACGAGTCTACATATTGCTTTCGTATCTCAGTAACCAGTTCAGCATAACGAATAAATTCTTTATCCCAAAATTGAATCGAACTATAGGGTGATTCGTCTCTGAGTAACTGATTTCTTTGCTTCAAAATACGTCGTACATTTACCCATGCAGCATAAAAACGAGGGTCTGAATGAAACGCTCCCCAGTCTATAAACTGACGTCTGGATTTTGGGCCTTCAAAAAGCAATGAAAAGCTTTCTGGAGTTATCACTTGGATCGGTAACGTTTCAGCTAACGTCGACAGACGCTTTACTTTATCACCATTAATTTTTACTTCAATCTCACCGCTTCTAAAACGTCTGAGGCCAATTTTACTCTCATCCTCGGCACTCTGCATATTTGCAAACAGAGTCAAAGCATCAGCATCATTGTTAATGACTCGTTGCGATAGATGGCTGCGAAAGGAGCGCCCCATTCCTAAAAAGTAGATAGCCTCTAAAATACTCGTCTTGCCACTACCGTTCTGGCCATAAATAACATTTAGCCCATCACCCGGCTGCAACTGTGCAGAAGTAATATTGCGGAAAGCTTCAATATGAAGACGGTTAAGACTCATTAATACCTTTTAACACTGCGGGGAAAAAATTTAAGAAGTGGTATTTATACCAGATAAAGCCGACAGAGTGTCTTAGAAACTTTATCTGGTATCTAAAGCAGAGTAATACAGTCAGCTATAAACGCATAGGCATCACAACATACATAGAGTCTTGCTCTACATGGTTGTCGATAAGCGCGCTAGAGTTACCATCAATTAACGTAATACGCACGTCATCAGACGGTAGGTTGTTTAGTACATCGAGCAAATAGCTGACGTTAAAACCAATCTCTAACGGCGTGTTTTCATATTCAACATCTAAGATCTCTTCCGCTTCTTCCTGTTCAGGATTGTTGGCAGTGATCTTAATCAGGTTATTCTCTAACTGCACGCGCACACCGCGGAACTTCTCATTCGACAGAATAGAAGCCCGCAATAAAGCCTGCTTAAGTTGCTGGCGACTGGCGATAACAATCTTGTCGCCGCCTTTTGGTAGCACGCGGCGATAATCAGGGAAACGACCATCAACCAACTTACTGGTAAACACTGCTGTAGCTGTTGTCGCTCTGATGGCGTTATCACCAATAGCAATGGTGACATCTAACTCATCACCTTCAAATGAGCGCATAAGTTCCAGCACGCCTTTACGCGGGACAATCACCTGCTTTTCAGGCAGTGATGCTTCGATCATTCGATGACTTAATGCCAAACGATGACCATCAGTCGCAATTGCGCGCAGCACATTACCTTCCGTTTCTAACAGCAAACCATTGAGGTAATAACGCACATCTTGGTTAGCCATTGAGAATTGAGTCGCATCAATCAAGGACTTCATCGTGCCCTGCTTGAGGGTAAACTCTAATTCAGCTTCAAACGCTTCTACATTCGGGTACTCTTCCGCAGGCAAAGTTGCCAAGGTAAAGCGGCTACGACCAGAACGTAACAAAAGGCGATTTTCTTGTTGCTCTATTTTAAGCTCAACCTGATCGGGTAAAGACTTAACAATATCTAGGAATTTCTTAGCAGGTACGGTTGTACGACCTTCAAAGACTTCACCTTCAAGTAGCACTTCACCGACCAATTCAACCTCTAAATCAGTACCAGTCAACTTAAGTGAGTGGGCACTTACTTCCACCAAGAGGTTTGCCAGAATAGGCAAGTTGTGTCGTCTTTCCACTGCGCCACTGACTAACTGTAGTGGCTTTAATAGGGCGTCCCTATCAATAGAAAATTTCATTGGTTTCAAATCCCTGATATTAAGAAGATAAGGTTCTTATCAAGTTAGCATAATCTTCTTTAATGTCATGACTTTCTTCACGCAACTGTGCAATTTTACGACATGCATGTAAAACAGTTGTGTGGTCACGACCACCAAATGCATCGCCAATTTCTGGCAAGCTCTGGTTAGTAAGTTCTTTTGATAATGCCATCGCCATCTGTCTTGGACGTGCCACGCTACGTGAACGACGCTTGGACAGCATATCGGCCATCTTAATCTTGTAGTATTCAGCAACTGTCTTTTGGATATTATCGATAGTGACTAGTTTCTCTTGCAGCGCAAGTAAGTCCCGCAGTGCTTCACGGACAAAATCGATAGTAATCGGACGACCAGTAAAGTTAGCGTTGGCAATAACACGGTTTAACGCACCTTCAAGCTCACGAACATTCGAACGTAAACGCTTAGCAATAAAAAATGCCACTTCATCAGGCAGGTTAATGCCACTCTCTTGTGCTTTACGCATCAAGATCGCCACACGGGTTTCTAGCTCTGGTGGCTCAATAGCAACCGTTAGCCCCCAACCAAATCGAGATTTAAGACGATCTTCAACTCCGTCGATCTCTTTTGGATATTTGTCAGAGGTCAAAATGATCTGATGGTTACCCTCTAACAATGCATTAAAGGTATGGAAAAATTCTTCTTGAGATCGGTCTTTGTTAGCAAAGAATTGAATGTCATCAATAAACAGTGCATCTACGCTACGGTAGTAACGCTTAAACTCTTCAATCGCATTGTTTTGCAGGGCCTTAACCATGTCCTGTACAAAGCGCTCAGAATGCATATAAACCACTTTAGCATCAGGCTTGTTCTTGATAATGCCATTACCTACGGCGTGCAATAGATGGGTTTTACCCAAACCTGTACCACCATAAAGGAACAATGGATTGTAAGCGCCACCAGGATTTTCTGATACTTGCAGCGCTGCAGCCTTACCTAACTGGTTCGACTTACCTTCTACGAAGTTATCAAACTGATAGGTTGGGTTAATATTGCTGCGATGGTTAGCAGTAATAGCTGGCTCAGCTTGAGGCGCATTAAAGGTAGGTTTTTCTACCGCCTTGCTTGCTGCAGGCTTTGGTCTAATAGCCGCTGTAGCCTGAACAACTGGCTTAGCAGACGGACGACTACCGATGTCAAAACGTAATTTTGGCGCATCAGCTCCCATCTGCTCAGTAAAAAACTGGTTGATGATATTAAGGTATTTGTCTCTAACCCAATCTAAAACAAAACGGTTAGGAGCATAAATGACAAGCGTATCGCCTTCCATTTCTGCCTGTAGCGGTCTTATCCACATACTGAATTGCTGAGCAGAAAGCTCATCTTGCAGCCTTGCGATACATTGTTGCCAAAGTGAAACCGCCACGTACTTATCCCCAAAAGATCATACAAAAGAGGTGTATTCTATAGTGAGATCACGCTGATCGCTATCCTTTACGTATATTTATCCCCAGATAGATCAATGAAACGATAAGATCACGATCTTAAGCGATCGCTGACGATCAAAAAAATAGCAGAAACCCTCAAAACCAGCTTTATAAAGCGATCCGGATCGATCTATAATAGACACGCTTCGATCTAATTTCTGATCTACTAAACCACAAGATGTAGTGGTAACTCACAGAGTTATCCACAAATCCTAGTAGCTTTTTACTTTCGAAGAAATAACCAAGAAGGCATTATTTAATCACTTGAGTCGATTCCTTATTGACGTGCATAGTTAAAGTGATTACAATTCGGCCTCTTTTTTGCCCTTACCTCTATTTTGTAGAGAATAAGGTTTATTAACCTAACAAAGACGGATTGCCATAATGAGTAAACGTACTTTTCAACCTAGCAACCTGAAGCGCAAGCGTTCTCACGGCTTCCGCGCTCGTATGGCTACTGTAGGTGGCCGTAAGGTCATCGCACGTCGCCGTGCTAAAGGTCGCGCTCGTCTTTCTGCTTAATAGTAGAGATGCAAGTGACTAGCTATACCTTTACGCGGGAGTTACGTCTGTTAACTCCCGCGCAATTTAAATCTGTTTTTACCAAACCTATCAAAGCGTCTTCCGCTGAAATAACTCTACTTGCAATTCCTAATTCTGAGCAACATCCTCGTTTAGGGTTAACTGTTGCTAAGCGTTACGTAAAAAAAGCTCACCAACGAAATAAAATCAAACGTATCATTAGAGATAATTTTCGTTTGCATCAGCATGATCTTCCCGCTGTAGATATTGTTGTGCTTGTCAGAAATGGCGTGCTTGATATGGAAAACGCAGAACTCAAAAAATTGGTAGAAAAGCTATGGCGAAAACTCTCTCGCCGTTACAATGGCTAGCAACTGCGATTATTCGTGGCTACCAAGTACTAATAAGTCCCATGCTGGGACCTCGTTGTAGGTTCAATCCGACGTGTTCACATTACGCAATAGAAGCAATTCGTTTGCATGGAGTTGTGAAAGGGTGTTGGTTTGCAGCGAAACGCATATTAAAATGTCACCCTTTACATCCGGGCGGAGAAGATCCCGTCCCTCACAAAAAACATAGGTGCGATAAATAGGCTATGGAATCTCAACGCAATATATTGCTTATCGGTCTGCTTTTTGTCAGCTTTTTACTATGGCAACAATGGCAAGCAGATAAAGCTCCTCAACCGGTTGCTCAAACGCAATCTTCAGTAGCCCCGTCTACTGTTGCTGATGCTCACAGTTCAGATGTACCTGATGCAGACTCTGCATTACCTGAAACTGTTACAGCATCTAAAGAATTAATCACTGTCACTACAGACCAATTTGTTCTTAAAATTGATCCTGTAGGTGGTGACATCGTTCATTCAGCACTACTTTCTCATAAGCTTGAGCAAGATGGTGATGACCCATTTGTGCTACTTGAGCAAACAAACGATATTTATTATATCGCTCAAAGTGGTCTAATCGGTCGTGATGGTATTGATAGTAGTACTACTGGTCGCGCACATTTCGATAGCGCGTCTCGTGAGTATGACCTAGCGGGTCAAGATACGTTAGAGGTTCCTTTAACTTATTTAGCTGCTAACGGCGTTACTTATACCAAGCTATTTACCTTCTACCGCGGCAAGCACAATGTTGATGTTGATTACCAAATCAACAACACCTCTGACGCGCAGCTACAAGTCCAGATGTATGGACAGATCAAGCACAGCATCAAGAAAAGCGAAAGTAGCATGATGATGCCGACTTATCGTGGTGCAGCTTTCTCTACAGCTGATACTCGCTATGAGAAGTACAGCTTCGATGACATGGCTGATAAGAACCTAAACAAGTCGACACTAGGTGGCTGGGTAGCAATGCTACAGCACTACTTTGTATCAGCTTGGGTGCCACCAGAAAATGATAAGAACATTATCTTTTCAAGTGTCAGCGCAGGTGGTCTAGCTAATATCGGTTTCCGCGGCGCACTATACGACATTGCACCAGGTACTGAACAATCGATTAAAGCTCAATTCTATGTAGGTCCTAAAGATCAAGAAGCGCTATCAGCACTTTCTGAGTCATTGAACCTAGTAGTTGATTACGGCTTCCTATGGTGGTTAGCCATCCCAATTCACTGGTTATTGATGTTCTATCAGTCATTTGTGGGTAACTGGGGTGTGGCTATTATCCTTATTACGCTTACCGTTCGTGGCATGTTATACCCACTAACTAAAGCGCAATACACTTCAATGGCTAAGATGCGTAACTTGCAACCAAAACTCGCTGATATGAAAGAGCGTTTTGGTGATGACCGTCAGAAGATGGGGCAAGCTATGATGGAACTGTACAAGAAAGAGAAAGTAAACCCTATGGGTGGCTGTCTTCCAATCTTGCTACAGATGCCAATCTTCATCGCACTATACTGGGTGTTGCTTGAAAGCTACGAGCTACGTCACGCACCATTCATGTTATGGATCACCGATCTGTCAGTTCAAGATCCATACTATGTAATGCCTATCTTGATGGGTGTATCTATGTTTATTATGCAGAAGATGCAACCAATGGCACCGACTATGGACCCAATGCAAGTTAAGATGATGCAGTGGATGCCAGTTATCTTTACCGTATTCTTCCTATGGTTCCCAGCAGGTCTGGTTCTATACTGGTTGGTAGGTAACTTAGTCGCGATTACCCAGCAGAAGATTATCTATGCTGGACTGGAGAAAAAAGGGTTAAAATAGCCCCTTAGCTCCGACTAACAAAAAGCGGTCTAATACTCAGTATTGACCGCTTTTTTGCTATCTATGTAGAGACAACATTTTTTACTTCACTCTGAAAACAGATTAGGAAACACAGTAATGACAACAGATACTATCGTGGCACAAGCGACCGCTCCAGGGCGTGGCGGTGTAGGTATTATTCGCGTATCTGGCGACTTAGCGAGCAATGTAGCTATGGCGGTACTTGGCCACATCCCTAAAACCCGTTATGCCGATTACTGTGACTTTAAAGATGAACAAGGCGGCGTTATCGACCAAGGTATCGCACTGTACTTTAAAGGCCCTAACTCATTTACCGGTGAAGATGTACTTGAACTGCAAGGTCATGGCGGACAAATCGTACTTGATATGCTTATTAAGCGCGTGATGGAAACTGAAGGCCTGCGTATCGCTAAACCAGGAGAGTTCAGCGAACAGGCTTTTATGAACGATAAGCTCGACCTAACGCAAGCAGAGGCGATTGCCGACCTTATTGATGCAACCAGTGAACAAGCCGCTAAAAGCGCGTTAAACTCGCTTCAGGGGGAATTCTCGACCCAAGTACATGAACTTGTCGAACAGGTCACTAACCTGCGCTTATACGTCGAAGCAGCCATTGATTTCCCTGATGAAGAGGTCGACTTCCTTTCTGACGGTAAAATATCAGGCTCACTCAACCGTATCATCACTAAACTCGATACTGTGCAAGCCAGTGCTAAACAAGGCTCTATCATTCGTGAAGGGATGAAAGTGGTGATTGCTGGCCGTCCAAATGCAGGGAAATCCAGCTTACTAAACGCCCTCGCCGGTAAAGAGTCTGCTATTGTGACTGAAATAGCCGGTACCACCCGCGATGTTCTGCGTGAGCATATTCACTTAGATGGTATGCCACTGCATATTATCGATACCGCTGGGCTACGAGATACCGCTGATACTGTTGAGAAGATAGGTATAGAGCGTGCCTGGGACGAGATCAAAACGGCTGATCAGGTACTGTTTATGGTTGATGGCACCACGACTAATGCAGTTGATCCACACGAAATTTGGCCTGACTTTATTGATCGCTTACCTAAAAATCTAGGCGTTACCGTGGTGCGTAACAAAGCCGATCTTACCGGTGAAACATTGGAGATCACCGAAGAGGCGGGCCATCCAGTTCACCGTATATCAGCCAAAACAGGTTTAGGTGTACCAGCGCTACAACAGCACCTAAAATCATTAATGGGTTACCAAAGTAATCTAGAAGGTGGTTTTATTGCCCGTCGACGTCATTTAGAAGCGCTCGATCTGGCAAGCAGCCATTTAGATTTAGGCAGAGAGCAACTAGAAGTTTACCAAGCGGGTGAATTACTCGCAGAAGAGCTAAGAATGGCGCAACTGGCGTTGTCGGAAATTACCGGAAAATTCACCTCAGATGACCTACTCGGAAAAATCTTCAGCTCTTTCTGTATCGGTAAATAGTCTATCTCGCTACAGAAGCTTTAATCTAAGATGAGTCTAGATCAAACAGTAAAATCCAGACTCTACTTCATCAAGCTGTAAGCCATAATTTACAGGGCGATCGCAAATAGATCGTCAACTGTAAACCTCAGCATATCCACTTCTAAAGTAAGATCGTTAATCACAAGTATCAACAGAGATATCAACAAGCTAATGCGATCTGTGGATAGATCTAAACTCTTTCTCATCAAACACCGTAAGCACCTGTTTTATAAAAATTAATATTTTATTTACTTAGACTAAGATCCAAAAAAAACAGCGATAAAATGGATCTTTCTCGATAAGTTATACTCAGAAAGAAAGCGGCAAAAAAATAAACCTGTGCAAAAGTGGATTTCCTGTGGTTAAAATCAACATTAAGTGCTAACGATCTTTTGGGTGAGATCGCAAACCTTGGTGTGCCTAGTTACTTAACATCAACCACACGGCTGGCTTTACGATATTGGATTTTCCAGCCGACCCAGCGCGGTAACTCCCAGCGTTTAGGGCCCTGTTTACGACCACCGTTAACGTAATCTAAAATCACCAGCTTGCGTTTAGGTTCATAGCTAACGGTGAGTTTCAGCTCGGGCAGCTGTAATCCTGCTGGATAAAGACTATCAAACTCTTCACGTTGCCAATCAGGAATACCTTCAAACAATATGTCATCAGGTTCAAGCAGCGCTAAATCTTCAAAACTTTCCACTCCAAGTTGAATGAGTTTATCTTTAAGGTAGGTATCAAGCACCAGAGGCTGGTTAATGTCACTGGCAAACTCTGCGGTTTTACCCAATGCGAACCATATATTCCAAGCCGCTATATCTGCAGCTAAGCGCTTAGCGACTCCTACAAGCTCACGCCCCTGAATAATACTACGACTAATCGCATCTATCGCCTGCTCGCCCGAAGCGCGCTCAAACCGTGAATCAATCACTCTTCCGGCATAGACTCGCTCAATCAGTACTTTATGGGTTGCGGCCTGCTCTTTGTTTTCAGCCAATCTATCTTCACCTAAACCCGCTTGGTAAAGTAATTTTGTTGAAATAGGCGCCATGACTGATGCTAGATTGAGAGTCTGCTTTACCCCTTTTCCAGCCAGAGAGTGTTGGTCAAATACCACCGCAGCAATCGCAGCCTCTTTACCTGCAAAGTCTTTAAGCTCAGGGCAAAAGCGGCTATCTCGACCAATTTGCACTTCGCTAAAACCATTGCCAAGCGCCTGTACTCGCTTAATACGTCGAATAAAGGCAAGCTCTGGTAGCGCTTTCACCACAGCCAGTAACCAGCGGTTTCTTAGTGCAATAGATTGACTATCCAACGCCGTCGCTTTATTTATACTCTCTAGCCCCAACCCTTGCCGAATCTGGTTGGCTAAGCGACGCGCCTCTTTTACCGCATGCTGTTCAATATTGATAAAATCGACCGCTGGTTCACGCAGCAATTTTACTAAGGTAAAAGCATCGCAGCCCAATGGCTCCCAATCATGTAGCGACTTAATGTCATATTCAGCACTTGGTTGTTGGTATAGCCGCTGCGGCACACTAATAGCGGCCGCCAGATCGACCATTAACTCAGTACACTCAATATCGGGCATTGCACTAATCAAATGGGCAAATTGAGTATCTATCGGTAATGGAAACAGCTTTCTACCATGAGTTGTGACATTCCCTTGCTGATCAATCGCCCCCATAGCTAGCAAACGTTCATGAGCAATCACTAACGATTTGTTACTTATAGCATCAACAAAAGTTAGCTCCGCCAGCCGCTCCCCACTGCAAGCTGCGGCCAGCATTGGCTCGACCAACTCTTCACGCTGTAGCTCTGGCGGCGTCATAGATTCCAATGGCGCATGCTCGCCCCACAAACGCACACACAAACCCGCCTGCGTTCGACCTGCTCGACCTTTACGCTGCTCACTACTGGCTCTGGATATTCGTGCCAGCGACAATACCGTTCGCCCATTGCGTTGATGAGTTCTGCGCTCCAATCCAGAATCAACCACCGCTGTCACTCCAGGAATAGTCAACGAAGTTTCGGCAATATTGGTGGCAAAAATAACTCGCTGCTTATTGGCACTGGCCAATAGCGCTTGTTGCTCCGTTGCGGAAATGCCGCCATGTAGCGCCACTAAATCAACCTCAGCGGCTTGGCTATTTAAGGAAGCTGATAATAAAGGCGATAACGACTGACAAGCCTGTAAACATTGCTGAATTTCACGTTTGCCCGGCAGAAAAACTAAAATATCACCGCTAGTTTTACCCAGTAATGAGCCTACCGCGCGCTTTACTTTTTGCTCAATTCCACTGATATCCGGCAACTGTTGGCTATCGGTTGACTGGTACGTTAGTTCCACGTGAAACATGTTACCTTTAGCTAACAATCTTTTTGAATTAACCCCAATAGAATCAGACAAATAGTCATTTAGCCTTGCGCCGTCTATGGTGGCAGAGGTCAACACTAAACGATGTTGAGCGCGCTGTTTTAGCAGTGCTAACAGCAGATCGGTATCCCAACGGCGCTCATGGAACTCATCGATAACCACCGTATCAAAGCAAGCTAAACCGGCCTTTTCATCTTTTCCATCTTGCGCCATAGACAACCAGCGCAGCGCAATACCTGGCGTCACAAAGGCAATATCAGTGTTTTCATCAACCGTAGAATCAAAGCGAATCGCGTAACCAACATTTAAATGATGATAATCAGTACCTTGCTTTGCAGTTTTACCTACGAAGTCTGCCAGCGCCAAACACGCCACTCGCCGCGGCTCAACCACCAACACCTTTTTCTTGCTCGCGCAGTCATCAGCTTCAGTACACCAAAGCGGCAAACGCGTTGACTTACCTGAGCCTGTATCAGACTCAACCACTAAGTGATTGTCTTTAATAGAAGATTTAAACTCTTGATAGAGGGCGTCAATGGGGAGCGTTAGCTTGTCGGTCGCTTCCGATATGGTGTATGAAGGCATTATTTAGGCTTATTTACTCAATGAAATAGAAGAATTTATTTCTTAATAAGTATGATACTCTCCAACGATTGCGAAACCGCATTATTTATAACACCTTTCTCACTTTATAATGGAAATGGCAGAATAACACGCTTAGCGTTGGCTCAAGTAGAAAGTAACTCTATTAATTAGACTCTAATGGACACAGAGTGAGGTATTTAATAGCTTAAAATGAGTTGCTATATTGCTCATGAGTCACTACCTATTTAATGTCTACATTACTGAATATATTGATGTGCCTTAACAAGTTCTATATGTTTACAATCAGTATTTTACCAATTTTCAGGGTAAGTTTCACCTGGTGTGATAGGTTAAAATTTATTGTTCTAAAAGGACAGGAAATTAGAGCATCATGGATTTATTTTAAAACAACGAGGTTAAAATGGCTAAAAAATATGGCTTAGAATTTATTTCTGATGAAGACTTGTTTGCACATGTAAAGAAAACTGTCGACAAATACCGATTTTCTATTAACTTAAAAGAGTTCAACAAAAACCTAATTGATCCCATAAAGCTGACTTTTGACTCAAAAGTTTATAGAAAGTCAATCGAAGAGGTTATTGAAGCTGAAGCATTACGACAGATTGACAAATCTAATACAAACCATATTGGTTATTTTCATCAAAATATATTTGAGTACTTTGAGGGTTGGGAAGTACCAAGCAAGGGTTTTGATGTTATAAATACTGAAAAGAAAGTATTCGTTGAGATGAAAAATAAGCACAACACAATGAATTCTGCATCTTCTCAAAAAACCTATATAAAGATGCAAAGTAAAATTCTTCGAGATGATGAATCCACATGTTATTTAGTTGAAGTTATAGCTAAAGATAGCCAAGATTTTCCCTGGAAAATAAGCCTTGATGGGGAGTCTGTATCGAATAAGAACATAAGAAGAATGTCGATTGACAAATTTTATCAGTTAGTAACGAATAACAAAGATGCATTTAAATTAATTTGCCAGAAACTCCCACTTGTCATAGATGATGTGATTTCAGAATTAGATATGAAAGGCATAGAAGATACTGTATTCAATGATTTAAAGTCATTATCTAGCAATATGGTAAAAAGCTTGTACCTACTAGCATTTGAAAAATATGAAGGTTTTGAAAACTTTAATATCGAGAATAATTAGTTTTTTGTTAGCCGACTTTATGCTCTGAGGGGAAATATCCTATATAGTTTCCTCTTCAAACCCCTTGATCTTGATTGTAGTTCTTTTCGGCTACATAATACTGTGCCTAAAACCAAAAACTACTGTATACTTTAACAGTACTAGTAATACGTACTAACCTGGAACCAGCAAATGCTTGATGATCAGCCTCCCAAAATAAATAGCTTTTCCCCTGAAGTTCTTGCGGACTTACTATCCGTACCAAAGAGGACTATAGAAGCACGGATAAAGAAGGGAGAACTGAAACCTGATCCAGAAACTGGACTTATAAGTAAGTGCCAAGTAAAGCACTTAGAAGAAGTTATTAGTATGGAGCAGTCAACTTGGGATACTGATTTACAAGTAAAATGCAAACGTGACTACACTCTTGTTGAACTATTCGCCGGTGGTGGTGGGTTAGCTCTAGGGATGGAGCAAGCTGGTTTAGAAAGCATTTTCTTAAATGAAATGGATAAACATGCCTGCAAGACTCTTCGACATAACAGACCTGATTGGAATGTTGTTGAAGGTGATATATCAAAGATAGACTTTTCTGTTATTAAACAAGATGTTGATGTTCTAACTGGAGGATTTCCTTGCCAAGCATTCTCTTATGCAGGGAAAAGCCTAGGATTAGATGATACACGAGGAACACTTTTCTATGAAATGGCCAAAGCTATCAAAGAGCTTCAACCTAAAGTATTTTTAGCTGAAAATGTTCGGGCGCTCTTAACTCATGAAAATGGAGAAACACTCGCCATCATAAAAAATGTTTTTGAAGAGTTAGGTTACGTACTAGAAGAGCCTCGCGTATTAAAAGCAATCTTTTATAAAGTACCTCAAAAACGTGAACGACTAATTTTAGTCGGAGTTCGCAAAGATCTAGCTACATCAGCAAAATTTAGTTGGCCATCCCCATATAAAAGGATTATGACTCTTAAAGATGCCTTTGAAAAAGGAGAGCTTTTTGATAGCAAAGTAGAAGAATCACCTGGTCAAGAATACCCTCAGCGCAAAAAAGAAATAATGGCTCAGGTTCCTCCAGGAGGTTACTGGCGAGACTTGAAACCTGAACTACAAAAAGAATATATGAAGGGTAGCTACTTTCTAGGTGGTGGTAAAACAGGTATGGCAAGGCGCTTATCAATGAATGAACCTAGTTTAACCCTAACTACGTCGCCAGCCCAAAAGCAAACTGAACGATGCCATCCAGTAGAAACAAGACCATTACAGATTCGAGAGTATGCCCGTATTCAAACTTTTCCTGATAACTGGGAGTTTCAAGGTTCCTTAACTGCACAATACAAGCAAATTGGCAACGCTGTACCTGTTAATATGGCGGCAGCATTAGGGCGGTCTTTAGCTAAATTTTTAAATCAAATAGAAAGTTAAATATATTTTCTAGCACACAAAGGCTAATAACTTTATTGATATTTAGTCACATTTGTAAAGAATTGGTGGAAGTTATTAAGATATGGTGGTCGATACTGGGCTCGAACCAGTGACCCCCTCCTTGTAAGGGAGGTGCTCTCCCAGCTGAGCTAATCGACCTGGGATTTCATAATGTTTTAATTCTTTATGAAAAGAATGGTGGTCGATACTGGGCTCGAACCAGTGACCCCCTCCTTGTAAGGGAGGTGCTCTCCCAGCTGAGCTAATCGACCTCGCTGTGAAGGTCGTATTATAGGGAATATACTACTTAAGTCAATGCGTTATTTTCTACCATTTATTTTGAATGTATACATATACGACGAGGTTTGATGATAAGGATTCCACTGCAAGCCAAATAAGACCCATTTTGTTACATACAAAATTCAACATAACTCCCATCCTTGGAAGTCTATGTACTTGTGTCATTAACTGCAGTAGTTACATTTTAGACGACTTCAAGAAATTATAACCTATCAAGTTAAGGCAAGCTCCCCTTTAGCCTATCAAACGCTTTCCCGATAAATAAAATCTGCAGCTAGCTTTTTTATAGCAACCTAATTCAAGCAGCACTTCTTATATTTCTTGCCGCTGCCACAGGGGCAAGGATCATTGCGGCCTGCTTGAATATCGGCGATAAAAGGTTGTTTAGACTCAAGGCTTTCAAAGTAGCTATCGTCAATTTCCCTAGGCGAACTCATCAAGTCATCGAAAACCGCCATGAGCTCTTCATCGTTCATATCAGATTCTGAGTTGAAGCCAGCCCACTGACTAAGTGAGTCAATAACATCATAATCACCGCTTATTAGGCCACTTTCCCATTCAGAATAACCGATAGACTGATTATCCCAATCGATGATGCATTGATTCTCGGCAGGGCCTTCATCGATTTGTTTGCTCTCTACATAACCAACAAACTGGTTATGATATTGATTAAACTCATTAGAAATTAACAAATTAATCAGTTCAAAAAGTGCTATTGAATGATTGTTTTTGAGTAGATTTTCAATAAAGCTTGGCACACTTTGGTTAAGTGTTTCTCTATCAATTTGGTCTGTATGCAGTTGAGTAAACAGTGCACTTAAGGCTGCCATTTTAACTATTTCGCCCGCTTGTTCAGAGTTAATCAACAAGCACAGCTGCTCAGGTTGCCCTTGCGCCAAAATATAGTAAGCAGTGGAAAGATCTGCAGCGATAAAATCGCCAAGCAGTACCTCTAACGGACTATTACAGTCATCTTTATTGGTGAGATTAATCAAAGAATCAAAACTACTGTATTGTTTCCGATCGATAATAAGGCAGATACCGAAGAATAGCAGGTTAGACTCGGTATCAGACAAGGCTTCTTCAGCAATAAATCGTTGCATCAATTCATCGATAACCGGCAGTAACTCAGACCACTGCTGTCTAGCCGCCTGCAAAGCACCAATAGGGAGTTCTGTTAAGTCGCCACCACTCAGAGTGGTAATTATGTCGTCTAATTTCATATTACATTCAAGGTAAAAGGTGGTATTGCCTCATAGAGTAGCAAAAGAGGACAACAAAGCCCCAAGTAAAATGCAGCTAGTAACAGATAGGCCTAAAATAAACAGTAAAACAATGATGCAAACTCAATACAGAACGCCCTACTTTAAACAATGCCATTAGCTTGAAACGACAACTCAGCCTCTACCGCGCTATGGTTTGACTTAACCAGCTGCCATCTTTGACAGCCATTAAAAGCGGCATATTGATTAACCGCTAACTTCAATTGATGGATAAATTCGTCAAATTCTGAGTTCCCCTTGCTAGTAATCGTCCCATCTTCTATCACCAAGTTTTGCAGTAATAGTATTCCCGTCTTACGTTCAGCTTTAACATCCACTCTGCCAACAAACTTATCACCCCATAAGATAGGTAATGAGTAATAACCGTATTGGCGTTTAGCTGCTGGCACGTAGACCTCAATCTGATAGTCAAAACCAAATAGCTGTTTTAATCGCTGCCTTTGAATGACTAGATTATCAAAAGGGTTCAGTAACCAGACTCGTTTTAAAATGGGGCTAAACAGCTGCTGATCAGGCTTATAAAAATAGTTGACTCCCGCTTGGGTAAATTGCGCCAACTCACCAGCAAGGTACATTTCACTGAGTGTTCTAACTAACACTGGCTTAATATTCTTACGCAGATAATGCATCTGCTGTTGACTGCCAAAGCCATGGGCATTGATGTAGCGCTCAATAAGATAGCGGGCGAATTCATTATCCGTTGGGGCTTGGCTATTGATATGGGCAGGCAAGACACGTTCAGTTAAATCGTACACCTTTTGAAACTTGTCACGCTGTAACACCATTAACTCACCTTGCATAAACAATTGCTCTAAAGCGCGTTTAGCCGGTTTCCAATCCCACCATCCACTGTTATTCGCCTTAGAGTCATGACTAAAATCACTGGCTTTTAACGGGCCTTCAGCAGTGATTTTTGCTTTTACCTCACGGATAACCTTATGTTCAGGTTCAAACCAGTGCTTGCCGCCCTGCTTAATGCGGGTTTTATTAAACAGGCTAAAACGATAGTCATTAATAGGTAAATAAGCAGCGGCATGAGACCAGTATTCAAAAATCTCTTTATCTGCCAGAGCCTGCTGTAGCTGCATCGGTTGATATTCAGCTAAGCGGTTAAAAAGTACATGGTGGTGTGCTCGTTCAACCACATTAATCGAGTCTATTTGCACATAACTCAGTTGCCCAATGGCATGTGCTACGGACTTGGCAGGCTTAAGTAAGCCTTGCTGCTGTATGTTTAATTGCAACCATTCTTTGGCTGAATATGGACTTGTCATACAATTAACTCTATTAGTGCTTGTTTGTTTTTTATCTGCATAACAGCAATGCCACTTTTATTAATAAGCCAATACCAATATGACTTAGGCTGAACATGATTTCAAAGCTAATTAGAAACATAGCGCTATCGTCTTCAACAACTAAAGTCTGCGCCGTAAACAAACCCTGCCAACTTGACCTCTCATTTAAACGCAACATGACTTTCATTCATGTTGGATAACTGTAGAATCCGCGCCTTGTTTGATTCTTTCCTTTTATATAGTGCATTAATGATGATCGATCTGGCGTTACTTCCTCTATATCTAACCACCGTGGTTGCCCTACTGTTGATCCCTGGGCCTGACATGTTACTTATCGCCAGTTCGAGCCTAAGCTACGGCAAAAAAGTCGGTGTTTATGCCAGCTTTGGCAATGCGACTTCAGGGCTCATTTTAACGGTACTTGCAGCAATGGGCGTATCAGCATTAGTTGCGGTTAACCCGTTAGCACTAGAACTACTGCGTATTTTAGGCGGCGCTTACCTGCTTAAGATGGGTTGGGATTGCATCCGCAGTTCTGCTGCCGATGCACCAGAAATAGAACAGCAAAATAACCTTGCCAAGCAACTGTATCGCCGTGCAGTGATGAGTAACCTACTCAACCCTAAAGCATTGATATTTTTTGTATTGTTTCTGCCGCAATTTGTGTCAACTCAGCTAAGTGCAAGTTCAGGCGAACAGATGCTAGCACTGGGTTTACTGCTTAACGTCATGGGCTTGACCTTTAACCTGTTATTGGTGGCTTTGGTCGGCAGCTTAGGCAAACCACTGCTCAACAATGAAAAATTCCGTAGTAATCAGAATAAGTTTATGGGGCTGATCTTTATTGCCCTGGCTATCTGGCTACTGGCTTCACAGCTACCCACTGCCGCTTAGTATCTTAGATAAAAGATATGCCAAAACCATTTTTATCGATAACAAATAAATGCAAAAAAGGCTCCACTTAAAGCGGAGCCTTTTTGCTTGAATCTTAAAGCGACAATCTATCTAACCGCCCTCTTTCTCAGGTTCCTCGCCAGGTACCGTTACACTATCTCCACTCTGCTTTTGCTTTAATCTTGCAAAGTAATCATCAGCTGCATCCTTGACTTTCGGTGCCAATAACAAGGCAGAGACCATAGTTGGAATGGCCATCAATGCATAAGCGCCATCAATAAGGTTAATAATCTCGTCCAACGTTGCCGTTGCTGCAAATAAAATTGTCAGTAGGTAAACATATTGATATTTGCGCAGTCTTTTAACTCCGAAAAGAAAGCTAAAGCATTGGCCTCCATAAAACGCTTGAGTAAATATAGTACTGATACTAAAGAAGAAAACACAAAGTATTAATAAGTATGGACCCACGCCTGGCATGGTTAACTCAAAAGCTTGAGCCGACAGATTAACTCCAGCAGCTTCACTGCCTTGCCACACTCCTGAGATTAAAATAATCATTGCCGTCGCAGTACAAACTAGCAAGGTGTCGATTGCTGGGCCTAACATGGCGACCAAGCCCTCTTTAACTGGCTCATTGGTTCTGGCGCTGCCGTGTGCCATCACTTCAGTACCAATGCCCGCTTCATTAGAGAATGCAGCGCGGCGAATACCAATTAACATGGTGCCTAAGATCCCACCACCAACGGAATCAAGCGAAAAAGCCTCAGTGACAATCAAGCTAAAATAGGCTGGGATCTCGCTAATATGGCTGCCAATAACATAAATAGCGCAACCCATATAGATGAAGATCATCGTTGGAACGACACTTTGTGCCACAGTAGCTATGCGCTTAATGCCACCTAAGATCACACTGCCAACCAGCAACATTACCACTACGCCCATACTAAGATCGAGCCAAAATGTATCTTGCGCAGTACTATAAAAGCCAGGTTTGATCACTAACCATTCTCTTAAAATCTGTACGAGTTGATTAGTGTTAAACAGCGGAAAGTTACCAACTAAGCCAACTAAACAGAAGAATACCGCAAGAAAACGCCACTTAGGGCCTAACCCCTCGGTAATGATATACATGGGTCCACCTTGCAGTTGGCCATTTTCATCTTTTCCACGGTACATAATGGCTAAGGTGCAGGTGAAAAACTTAGTTGCCATCCCCACTATCGCACTGATCCACATCCAAAAAATAGCACCTGGACCACCCACCATAATAGCCACTGCCACACTGCCAATATTGCCCATTCCGACAGTGCCCGCCATAGCGCTAGAGAGCGCGCCTGCGTGGCTAATCTGCCCTTGAGCTCCTTTATCTGGGTGCTTGCCACGCAAAATTGCAATGGCATGCCCTATATATCTGAAGGGAACAAAACGTGAATAGATAAGAAAGAAAAAACCACCACCAACCAATAGAACCAACATGTGTGGTCCCCAAGCCATGTCGGCAAACTGACCTGTTACAGAGGCTAACGTCATATTAATACTCTTTATTATTGATAGACTTAACTACAAAGCCTTCAATTGTTATATTTTTGTTATAACAGCATAAGTTATCAGTAATGTGCTAGAACGCAAGCTGTCGTTGAGTTGAAGTTCGATAGCTGAACTACCGATATCATTACCGAACAGCAGTTGTAATCCAGCTCAAATTTACACATTAAATGGGTAATATCACTTAGCTTGCACAGCTGTTTTCACCTATTATGCAGTGCATAATCGTCATTAAAGTCAGCTTAATTTAGGAAGTAACATGGCAAAAATAGAACTATTAGTAGGTACAACTTTGGGTAGTGCAGAGTATGTTGCCGATGAAATGTCAGATCAATTGAACGATCTAGGCCATGAAACTCGCATACATTTAACCCCAAACCTTGATGATCTAGACCCTAATTCGCTGTGGCTGATCACCTCTTCTACTCATGGTGCAGGGGATCTTCCTGACAATATCGTGCCTTTTTTGGACGAGATCTTAGCTAAAAAACCCGATCTAACAGCAACCAAATTTACATTGTGCGCAATTGGTGACTCAAGTTACGACACTTTTTGTCAGGGGCCAGAAAAGCTGGTGGATGCACTGAGTTTATGCGGTGCACAAGCTTTTGTGGATAAGATCCAGATCGATGTGCAATATGATCCAATTCCAGAGGAACCTGCATTAGCTTGGTTAAGCGGCTGGCAAGATCAACTTTAAGATCCTTTTAATTGATCGCTTTCATCTATTAACTTTCAAAACACTCACAGTTTAGATCTAACTTATCCACATATTAGCGTTTAAAAGTATAAATATGTGGATAAGCTATTATTTTGATCTGATCAAAGCCTGTATTAATTCACACCCGATCTGCTCAATGATCCACCTTGTGGATAACTAGGCGATCTATCCCCAAGCTTATGCCAGTTAGATCGCGATCAGATCACAGGTTTGATCACGCGTTAACTTATGATTTTAATGGAAAAATAAGGTTATCCACCGAAAAGGGCGATCCTAATAGTAAACATAATAAGAGATCTATTTAAAGATCTTAAGATCTATTAAG